>NZ_QNVJ01000090.1 GCF_003350345.1 Alkalilacustris brevis | reverse complement strand
TAAAGGCGCAGTGACCCTGTGCAAGCGATTTGTTTTCAACCAAAGGCAGGTGTATGCAGGTAAGCTGCAACCGCCCGCATGGCGGTAACTGTTTGGGAGACCTGGATTGAGTGACGAAAAAGGCGTTGCCGCCGTCGACCGCGCCCTGACGATCATGGCGACCTTCGACAATGTGACCGAGCCGCTCAGCCTGTCGGAGATCGCCCGTCGCGCCGGGTTGCACAAGAGCACCACGCTGCGGCTGATCGGGTCGCTCAAGACATTCGGCTACATCGTGCAATTCGAGGACGGACGCTACCACCTTGGCCCGACACTGCTTCGGCTTGGCACGGTCTATCAGCGGGCCAACCGGATGGAAGAGCGTATCATTCCCGTGCTGGAAGAGATGGTCCGCAAGGGCAGCGAAAGCCCCTCATTCTATATCCGGCACGGGCGCGACCACCGGCTGTGCATCTTCCGGGTCGATTCCAACCATTCGACACTGGACCGGGTGCATAGCGGTCTGCTGCTGCCGCTTGACAGCGGCGCGGCCGGGCATGTCTTCCGCGCCTTCGAAACCGCCGGGCAACCACCTGACGAAAGACTGCGGGCCATCAGGGAACAGGGCTATGCCGTTTCGCACGGTGAAACCGACCCGGATTGCGCCGCCCTGGCAGCACCGGTTTTCAATCACGGCGGCGACATCGCCGGAGTGCTGTCGATCTCTGGCCCCCGCGCGCGTTTCGATGACGAGATCATCGCGCGCCAGCTTGAGTTTCTACGGCCCGCCGCGGAACGGCTCAGCCGGACCTTCGGCGGGCGCTATGACTTTCCAGCCAAGGCGGCAGCGGCGGTCGCCACCGCCTCCTGACCGCGGCGCGAGGGGTGGTCTGCATCCGGCACCTGCGCTCCGGACCAGGCCACGCCCGCAGCCCCGGTAAGGAACCCGTCGGCAAACCGGCCACCCGGCGCCCGTGGCATGGTGCGGGCACTGAACTCTGCCGCGTCCATGCGGCCATCGAGAAGGTCGCGGAACAGGCGCGCCAGCGCCACGAAATCCCCGGAATGGGGCGACAGGCGCAACGCCGAAACTCCGGCTGCGCGCAGCCGGTTCACCTGATGCGCGGCATTGGCGCAAGCGGCCGAAAGCGTCTGCACCCCGTTCACTGCCAGAAATGGCTGCCCATCGAGCGTATCGACGGGCCTGCCGTCGGGGTCGCGGTCGCAGACGAACTGGCAGTTGTCCTTGGCGCGATCATGCAGCCTTGCGTGATAGCACCGCGCCGAGATCGCCAGCGGCAGCCGCCCCCAGCCCCAGACCTCGAGCGGCACATCACAGGCCCCGGCCAAAACCGGAAGCGATGCCGGCGGCAGCTCGGGCGGCAGGCAGACGCGCCGCGCGCCGCGCCCGACCAGCCAGCGCAATGTCCCCTCGTTATAGACATTGACCATGGGCCCCACGCTGAAGGCTGCTCCCTCGGGCAGATGGGCCAGCGCGGACAGGTCGTTGACCTCCACCTCCAGCCCGGCCGCCGCCAGTTCGGCAGCAAGCTTGCGCTCGCGCCGCAACGTGATCAGCGCAAGCGTAGTCAGCGCCACCGTCTTGCCCGCAGCCATCAGGCGCTCGGCGGCGGGCAGGATATGGGCCTGATAGAAAGGCAGCCGCTTGGAACAGACCATTTCGCCCAGCACCACCCTTTCAACGGGGGCCTCATCGGCGACCCGGGCGTAGAAATCCTGCCACACGGCCGCATCCCAGAAGTACTGGTTCGGGCCGATCGTCAGATCCATCCGGCTGTCGGGTTGCATGTCACCTCCAGGTCTTGGCATAGGCGCCGCTGGTTGCGGCCTGCCCCTCGGTCAGCGCGGCAAGGGTGCCCGGCGGCACCGGGCGGCCGGCGGCCACGGCCTCCACCGCCGCGCGGAAACTGCGCACCACCTGCCCCACATAGGCGCGCGAGCGCTGCCGCCCCTCGATCTTGAGCGCGCGCACCCCCGCATCGGCCAGCGCTGACAGCAACTCGGACGCATCCAGGCTGGCCGGGTCTTCGAAAACATGGCCGGTCACGCCCTCGCTGGTGAAGCAGCCCTTGCACAGCGTCGGATAGGGCGCGGGCGCGCCTTTCGGGCTGCGGTGGATGGTGAAGCCGCCAAGGCGGGCCGCAAGCGCGCCATCCGTTTCCTCATAACTGACATGATCGGGCGGCGAGCAGACCCCATCGACATTGGGCGACCTGCCCGTGACGTAGGACGAAAGCGAACACCGCCCCTCGGCCATCACGCACAGCCCGCCAAAGACGAAAACCTCGGTCTCGGCGTCGATCTCGCGGTTGATCGCGGCAATCTCGGCCACTGTCAGGACACGCGGCAGCACGAAACGCCTGACCCCGAAGGTTTCGGCATAAAAATTGATGGCATCGGGGTTGGCGGCCGCCGCCTGCACTGACAGGTGGCGGCGCAGGCCTGGATGGTGTTCGGCCGTGTGGGCCAGCAGCCCCAGATCGGCCAGAATCACCGCATCGGCACCGGCGGCCTCGGCATCGGCCACGGCGCGGTGCCATGTCTCTTCGGCGCCGGCGCGCGGAAAGGTGTTGATTGCGACCAGCACCTTCGCTCCGTGGCGGTGGGCATGGGCGATGCTCTCGGCCAGTTCGACGCGCGAGAAATTCAGCCCCGGAAAATTGCGCGCGTTGGTTTCGTCGGCAAAGCCGCAATAGACCGCGTGCGCACCCGCCTCGACCGCTGCGCGCAGGGCGGCGGGCGTTCCGGCGGGGCAGACAAGTTCCATCATTTCAGCCATTCTGCTCTACCCTGCGCAGGCTCACGCCGCTGGCCCGCGCGACCATGTCGATCAGCGGGTCGAGCATCCGGCCGAGCGGCCCGGCCAGCAGCGCAAGCTCGGCTGCGAGGTCGAGTTCGGCATCGTCGATCGCGTTGCGCAGCGCCAGCGCGGCCGATGTATCCCCCTCGATCACCAGATCGCGCGAGAAGAACAGCGCATCGCCATCATAGGCGCCATGCACCAGACCGATCAGCGCCGCCAGCGGCCCGGCGATGCGCACCTCGGCCTCGGGTGGGCGGGAATGCACACTGACATGCGCGCGCACCGGATCGGGATGCAGCAAAAGCGTGCAGGGCAGATCGGTCGGATCGATGGCAAAACGGCACGCGCGATAGGGGCCCAGCCGCTCGATCAGTCCCGGATTCCGGGCGATGACCCGACGCATGAGCGTCGAGAGCGGATAGCCCAGCGGCGCCAGAGGCAGCATCCCCAAGCCCGCCGCAAGCGGGCGCGGCAGGATCGGAATCATTGCGGCAGAGTCGGACATACCCCCTCCATCCATGGCCGGATTACCCCCTGATACCCGGTCGGGCGCGCCATGTGGTTGATATATGTCAAGTCTTGTGCGCGGTCCGGCTGATATCACGGCCAGGCGACAGCACAGGAGGCCGCCATTCGCACCCAGCCCGCCTTTCCCGATCTGCGCGCCTTTCTCGCCCATCTTGAGGCTGGCGGAGACCTGCTGCGGATCGGCACGCCCGTTTCCACCGACGAGCGGATGACCGCCGTGCAAAGCCGGGTGCTGCGGCAGGGCGGCCCGGCGCTGCGCTTCGATGCGCCAGTGCTGCCCGACGGGGCGCGGGCCGATATTCCGGTCATCGCAAACCTGTTCGGCACCCGCCATCGTGTGGCGGCGGGGCTGGGCATTGCACCCGAAGGGATCGCGGAACTTGGTGAGTTCCTCGCCGCCCTCCGCGCGCCCGCGCCCGTCGAGGGGATGCGCGACGCCCTGTCGCGCTGGCCGATGCTGCGCGCCGCGCTGGCCACCCGGCCGCGCCTGCTGCGCCGCGCCCCGGTGCAGCAGGAGGTCAGCGAGGCCCCAGACCTGGGCGTGTTCCCGGTGCAGACCTGCTGGCCGGGCGATGCCGGGCCGCTGATCACCTGGCCCGTGGTGCTGACCCGCGCCCGCGGCAGCGCGCCCGATTCCGCCGTGCAGTATAACGCAGGGGTGTATCGCGCACAGGTGATCGCGCGCGACAGGGTGATCCTGCGCTGGCTGCCCCATCGCGGCGGGGCCGCCCATCAGCGCAGTTGGGGCAGCGAACCCATGCCGGTTGCCGTGGCGCTGGGTGCCGACCCCGCACTTTTGCTGTCGGCGGCGCTTCCGCTGCCCGAAACCGTGTCGGAACTGACATTCTCAGGCGTGCTGCGCGGCAGCCGGGCCGACCTGACCCCGGCGCGGAGCATCCCGATGCTGGTGCCCGCGCGCGCCGAGATCGTGCTGGAAGGCTGGATTCACCCCGGCGAAACCGCGCCCGAGGGGCCGTTTGGCGACCACACCGGCTATTACAATCCCGCCGAGCCGTTTCCGGTGATGCGTGTCACCGCGATCACGCATCGCACTACGCCGCTTTACCTTTCTACCCATACCGGGCGGCCACCGGACGAACCCTCGGTGATAGGCGCGGTGTTCAACGACCTGGTGCTGCCAGTGATCCGCCAGCAGATACCGGAGATCCGCGACCTCTGGCTGCCCCCGGCGGCCTGCTCCTACCGCATCGCCGTCGCCAGCATCGACAAACGCTATCCGGGGCAGGCCCGGCGGGTGATGATGGCGCTCTGGGGGATGCTGGCGCAGTTCAGCTATACCAAGATGCTGATCGTCACCGATGCCGACATCGATGTGCGCAACTGGGAGGACATCGCCTGGGCGCTGGCCACGCGCATGGACCCGGCGCGCGATGTGATGATCCTCGACCACACGCCTATGGATTACCTCGATTTCGCCTCGCCGCTGGAGGGGCTGGCAGGCAAGATCGGTATCGACGCCACCGCCAAGATCGGCAGCGAGACCACGCGCGACTGGGGGCAGAAGATGGCGCTGTCGCCCGAGGCCGAAGCCTTTGCCGAGGAACTTCTTGGCGGGCTGCAGGCGCCGACGGGCGCCAGGTAACGCTAGAAACCGGGCGGATGCGGCGCAACGCCGATCACCGGCCGGTGCAGATGGAACAGCGCCAAATACAAAACCAGTGCCGTCACCAGCCGCACGGCCAAGAGATGCAGGCCGGAAGGCCGCCAGCGCCCTGTGAACAGGGCGGCACCGGGCCAGAGCGATGTCGCGCGTGCCAGTTCGTGCCAACGGGCCTGCCCCCACTCGCGCTGCTTGCGGCGGTCGATCATCACCATGCCGAACAACGCGAAACCTGCAAAAAGCCCGAACAGGATCACATGCGCCAGATTGCCGTTGGGCAGCATATGCGCCCCGGCCCAAAGCGCCAGCGCCAACAGCACCGGATGGCGCGTGACCCCGGCGATGCCCGGGCGCGCAGGATCAAACCCGTCGGCGCGGCCGCCGAAGGAAAACGGGTTGGGCGTTCCGATCCCGAAGGCCAGCAGCAGGCAGGCCGGCCCCATTGCCAGCACCGGCACCCAGGCCTGCCACGGCGCATAGGACCAGAGCAGCACATAGGGCGCCCGCCCCGCCGCCACGATCAGCCAGGCCAGAAGCCCCAGCGACAGCAAGCTGTATACGACACCAAAGCCCGCGGCCCCGATCCGCGCCACGACCAGCGCCTTGATCCGCGGTCGGGCCGGCAGCACATGCGCGGCCAGAAACAGCAGCAGGGCCACGGCAAATTCCGCCCAGCCTGTCATCTTGCGCCCTCCGGGTATCCTGCCCTCGCCCAAGAAAGGCAGCGGAATTGATATCTGTCAATTGTGGCAACCCTGCCCGCAGGGGAATCGCTTTTGAGCGGCCTCTGCAGAACACGGCCCGAGAAGAGGGCCGAGGGCAGCGCCTGCCGGGGGGCAGGCAGGCGCTGCCCGGCGTTGCCGCCGGGCGGGCCGTTGGGCAAGGGCCTGTGTCATGCAGAAGCCTTTGATCTCCTTTCGACGTACTCAGATTCCAAATGCGATAGCCCTGACCCTGTCCGGGGCGGGGCGGGTCTTGCCGGGCCTTTCAGAACTGCGCCGCGTATTGCGCCGGATCGATATGGGCGGCAATGACCAGCGGCACGGTCGCATCGCCGCGCCGGTTCGCCAGCACCTTCTCAAGCTCTGCGATGGTGTCCACGCGCACGCCCTCGCAGCCCATCGACTCGGCCGCGCGGGGCACGTCGGTGGCCTCGATCCGGGTGCCGAAGCTGGGCAGTTGCCGCGCCTGCTGCTTGAGTTCGATCCGGTTGAGCGAGTTGTCGCAGAACACCACCACGACCACCCCGGCCTTGAGCGTCGCGGCAAGGCGCAACTCGCCCTGCACCATCGCGAAACCGCCATCGCCGGTGAAACAGACCACGTCACGCTCGGGCAGGATCTGCTTTGCCGCAATGGCGGCGGGTAGCGAATAGCCCATCGAGGAAAGGCCGTTGGTCATCAGCACGCTCCTGGCGCTGCGCGCGACCCAGCCCTGCCCGACCAGCAGCTTGTGCGAGCCCACATCGCTTGTGATGCAGGCATCGGGCAGCGCGGCGCCCACCACGTCCACCAGATCCGAGGGGTTGAGCCGCCCCGCGACGCGCCCGTCCTGATAGGCCGCCCGCAGCGCCTTGCGATGTGCGGCGATCTCGGCTTCGGACCAGGTTGCGCTACCGGGCAGCGTATCGACCAGCCCTTCGATCACCTGCGCGATCGGCCCGACCAGTTCGATATCGGCCAGATATATCTGATCGGTGTTGGGCGTGGCATCGATGTGCAGGACAGGCGCCTGCGGGCTCCACGGCTTGATGAGTTCGACTCCGTCGAAGCCAATGTTGATGATCCGGTCGGCGGAGTTCATGAAATCCCACATCAGCCCGTTGCAGGCCATGTCGAGCGTGCCGGCGAAAAGCGGGTGGGTTTCATCGAACACACCCTTGGCCATCGGCGAAGACACCACCGGGCAGCCAAGCCGCTCGGCCAGACGGGTGATCGCGGCCCCCGCCCCCGGCGCACGAAGCGCAGCCATCCCCACCAGAATGATCGGTCGGCGCGCGGCGCGCATGGCCGCGTTCAGGTCTGGCGCCCCCTCGACCGCGAAGGCAGCAACCATTTCCTGCGCGGCGGCCAGCGGCGGCAACTGTACCTCGCCCTCGCCCGCGTCGGCGCCCACCAGATCGGCCGGGGTGCTCAGATGCACGGGGCCGGGCCGCTCGGCCACCGCGGTTCTGAGCGCCTTTCGCATGATCGTGTCGAGCGATTTGGGCGCGATGGAGGCCGTCCACTTGGTGATCGGGGCGAAAAGCTGAGTATGGTCGAGCACCTGATGCGTGAAATACGGCAGCCGCGCGGTATCGATCTGGCCCGAGATGGCGATCATCGGCACCCGGTCCAGATGCGCCGTGGCGACCGCGTTCACCATGCTCGATGACCCCGGCCCCAGTGTTGACAGGCACACGCCCGGCCTGCCGGTGATCTGACCGTAGGCCTCGGCCATGAACCCCGCGGTGCCCTCGCGCGTGGCCAGGACGAACTCCATGTTCTCGCGCCGGCAGGCTTCGAGAAACGGCACGCTCGGGTCGCCGGGGTAGCCATAGACGCGCTCGATCCCGGCGGCCGAGAGATAGCGGACGATCTTTTCCGAACAGTTCATGCAAGGCTCCGTTTGGGCAGAGGTCAGGTCAGGTGCCCCGCCGGGCCAGACGCGGCTGGCGACGGAGCGAGCGCAATGCGCGGATGGACACGAGGCTAGACCAGATTGCGGAAATATTGCAAACAATATTGTGTGCAATAATCTTCATTACTTTGACATAGAACAATAAATACCTATACGTAATAAATATTCTGGGCGCCTCTTGTCCTGCACGGGCACAGGGGGCTGGTAGGCAACAGATGGGGCTGGCAACAGGTGAAACGGCCAATCAGACGCGCGCGCGGCGAAGCAGATGCCGTGCGTTTCATCCGTGACGGGATCAGGGACGGGCTTTTCGAGCCGAATGAACGCCTGGTCGAAACCGATCTGGCCCGGCAGATCGGCGTGGACCGGCGCGTCATACGGTTGGCCCTGGCCCGGCTCGAGCAGGAGGGGCTCGTGGTGATCACACCCAATCGCGGTGCCCGCGTGCGGCGTGTCAGCGACCGCGAGGCCATCGAGATACTTGAAGCGCGCGGCGCGCTGGAACTTCTGGTGGCACGTCATGCGGCCCGGCACGCGACCGAGGCCGAAAAGGACACCTTGCGCCAGCATGTGCTGGCGATGGAAACGGCTGTATCCGCCGGGAATTTCATTGCCTATTCACAGGCCAACGGCGCGTTTCACCAAGCCCTCCAGCAGGCTGCCCGGCATGAAACGGCTGCGCAGCTTCTGGAAAGGCTGCGCTCGCAGGCGGTGCGGTTCCAGTATCAATCTATCGTCGTGGCGGGGCGTGCGCCCCAATCCCTGGCCGAACACCGGGCGATCCTGGCGGCGGTCGAAGCCAGCGACCCGGAGGCCGCCGAACTTGCCATGCGGCTGCATCTGGACGGGGTCATCGCCGGCCTGCGCGAAACCATGGCCGAAAACAGGGCTGTTGCGGGCCTGTGACGCCCGGCACCTGCCCATCAGCCACGGGCGGGTGCCGGGGCGCTCACCCCGCGCTTGGTATGGAACTGCCGGAATGCTCGGCCAAGGGCTCGATCCCGTCGATCAGCCGGTCGGGGCACGCCAGCCGGGTAAGTTTTTCGCGGTCGGTGATGATGACCCGCGAGCCGTCGACCTTCACCCCGTCGGCTTCAAGCGTGCGCAGGGTGCGCGACAGGTTCTCGGGCGTCATTCCCAGAAACGAGGCCAGCAGGCGCTTCTCCACAGGCAGGGTATAGCCCGCGACATTCCCCGCCAGCTGCGATTGCCGCAGCAGGTATGAAGCGACGCGCTCGCGCGAGTTGCGCAGCTTGAGCGATTTGGAACTGCGCACCATCTCGCGGTAGCAGGCGGCCAGCTCATCGACCACAGCCACCGAGAATTCCGCGTCCTTGCGGAACATGCCGCGCAGATCCGCCGCCGGGACAAGGATAATCCGGGTGCGTTCAAGCGTGCGCGCGGACATCAGGTAAGGCGCATCGCGGATGCAGGCCGCCAGAATGAAGGTCGAAACCGGGCGCACCACGGCCATCGTGCATTCGCGCCCGTTCCACGCGGCGTAAAGCTCGACCGTGCCTTCCAGCACGATATGCAGGAAATCGGCCGGGTCGCCCTGCCGGATCAGATCGAGCGAAGGCGGAAAAAGCTGCGCGTAAGAGCTGGCCATAAGTGCCGAGAAGTTCGCCTCGCTCATGTCGCGAAAGAGATGCAGGTGGCGAATCTCCGGCAGATCTTCAGGGCGCATGGTCTTCTCGCACTCTCGGCTTGATAAGAATCAATCGGGCGGCGGGCAGTTTTCGCCCCCGCCTTCTAACATTTCATCGTGCGGGCTGCACATGCTTTTGGTGCGTTTTCCCTATTCCGCAATTCCATACCGAATTGGGCGGGCCTTCAGGCAGGGTTTGATCCTGATCAAGTTTTTCGCAGTGCGCCTATGACGCTGTGGGGGAAACCGGGCGCTTTCTGAGCGCCGGAAACCGCAAGGAAACCGCACATGCATGTATTGCTGGCCTATGACAACTCGCGCAATGCACGGATCGCACTGGCCGCCGTCAGGGATCTTCTGACACCGCTCAAGCCCGTCGTTACCCTGATCTCGGTTGTCGAGGACGTGGGCAGCGCGACCGCTGAAGCCGACGAGCTTTTCGCAGTGCAATATGCCGAGCAGAAGGCCGGCACCGAGGCCGCAGCGGCCGAACTTGCCGCCGAGGGCCTCGAGACGCATGTGCTGATCGCCGAAGGCGACGCGCGCAAGATGATCCTGCGCGCTGTCGAGGAACGCAAGCCCGACCTGCTGGTCATGGCGCGCCACAGCCACAAGCCCGATCCGGGGCCGTTCAACTTCATCACACGCAAGATCGACGCGCTGGTCGAAGAGTTCGACCACATGACCTTCGGTTCGGTCAGCGCCTTCCTGGCCCGCCGGGCAACCTGCCCGCTGCTGATCATCCCGACCCATGCCGAGGACTGATGCAACCGCCACCGGACTGCCGGTAGCCAATTGCGAGGACTGACATGCAAGTCAGCGACATCTTCCGCTTCAAGAATGCCGAGATAAAGGCGCTCCACCTGACCTGGATCGCGTTTTTCATCTCGTTCTATGTCTGGTTCAACATGGCGCCGCTGGCATCATCGATGCTGCGTTCGGCCGACTGGCTGACGCGCGACGACATCCGGCTTTTCGCCATCGCCAACGTGGCGCTGACCATCCCCGCGCGCATCATCGTGGGCATGGCGCTTGACCGTTTCGGCCCGCGCCGGGTGTTCTCGGTGCTGCTGGTGCTGATGGCGCTGCCCACCTTCGTCTTCGCCTTTGGTGATACGCGCGAAGTGCTGTTCATGTCGCGGCTGGTGATGTCCTCGATCGGGGCCAGCTTTGTCGTGGGCATTCACATGACGGCGCTATGGTTTCGCCCGCGCGACATCGGCTTTGCCGAAGGGTTCTATGCCGGCTGGGGCAACTTCGGCTCAGCCGCTGCGGCGATGACGCTGCCGACGATCGCGCTCACGATCTATGGCGGCGATGACGGCTGGCGCTGGGCGATTGCCACCTCGGGCGTGGTGATGGCGGCTTACGGCGTGTTCTACTGGTTCGCCATCACCGATGGCCCGACCGCCGACACCCATAAGAAGCCGCGCAAGGCGTCGGCACTGGAAGTGTCGAGCTGGGGCGATCTGGTGCTCTTGTGCATCTTCATCGTGCCGATGGTGGGGATCCTGTCGATCCTTGTCTATCGCATCAAGCTGATGGGCTATATCGACGGCATGACGGCGGCGATGTGCTACTTCGCCATCGTTGTGGTCGTGGCCTATCAGATCGTGCAGGCGCTGCGGGTCAACATCCCGATCCTCAGGCAAGGCGTGCCCGAGGATGACAAATACCCGTTCAAGTCGGTCGCGGCGCTGAACGCCACCTATTTCGCGAACTTCGGCGCCGAACTGGCGGTGGTGTCGATGCTGCCCATGTTCTTCGAGGAGACCTGGGGCCTGACCGCCGCAGCCGCCGGGCTGATTGCGGCCTCCTTCGCCTTCGTCAACCTTTTCGCGCGGCCGATGGGCGGGCTGGTGTCGGACCGTTACGGCAACCGCCGCTTCGTGATGCTGGCCTACATGTTCGGCATCGGCATCGGCTTCGTGCTGATGGGGCTGCTGAACAGCAACTGGCCGCTGATCGTCGCCATCGCCTTCACCATCATGTGCAGCTTCTTCGTGCAGGGGGCCGAGGGCGCGACCTTCGGGATCATCCCCTCGATCAAGCGGCGCGTGACGGGGCAGATCTCGGGTATGGCGGGGGCCTACGGCAACGTCGGCGCGGTGTTCTACCTCTTCATCTTCATGTTCGTCACGCCGCAGCAGTTCTTCTTCATCATCGCGGCGGGGGCGTTCATCAGCTGGGCGATCTGCCTGATGTGGCTGAAAGAGCCCGAGGGCGGCTTCGGGGATGAGTATGTGATCTCCTCGGTTGACCGCGAAATTGCCCGGGAGGCCGCCGAGAAGAAGATCGCCGAGGCCGAGATCGCGCAGATATTCGCCGGCTCCGACAAGATCGAACTGAGCGAGCGCGGCGGCGGGCTGCAACTGAAAGCACAGTTCAAATCCATCGACGAGTTGCGCCGGGCGCTCGCCCGCCTCGGCAACGGCCGGGTCAAACCGGCGAAGTGACCAGATACGTGGCAGGTCCGGCAATCGCCGGGCCGCCGCAGCTGCGGCCAGGGTTCGGGCTGACCTTGATCAGCTTCATAGGCCGAAAACAAAGTTGGAGAAGAAAATGGCCAAAGACATGGAAAAATGGGACGTCGAAGACGCGACGTTCTGGCAACAGACGGGAAAGGGGGTGGCGAATCGAAACCTCTGGATCTCGATCCCGAATCTGCTGTGCGGCTTTGCCGTCTGGCTGATGTGGGGCATGATCACTGTGCAGATGCTCAACGCGGGCTTCCCGTTCACGCAAGCCGAGCTCTTCACGCTGACGGCTATCGCTGGCCTGACCGGCGCGACGCTTCGTATCCCGGCCTCTTTCATGATCCGGATCGCAGGTGGAAGAAACACGATCTTTCTGACCAGCGCGCTGCTGATTCCGCCAGCCTTGCTGACCGGCCTGTTCTTGCAAGACCCCAACACACCCTTGTGGAAGTTCCAGCTTGCGGCGCTGCTTTCAGGTATTGGCGGCGGTAATTTCGCGGCCTCGATGAGCAATATCAGCACCTTCTTCCCGAAAAAGCAGCAGGGTCTGGCGCTGGGGCTGAATGCCGGGCTTGGCAATTTCGGCGTCACCACAATGCAGATCCTGATCCCGACCGTTATGACAATCGGGATTTTCGGGGCCATCGCCGGTGACCCGATCGCATTGATCAAGGATAGCGGCACGCTGATCGGCCGGATCGAGGCCGGGACACCGACCTATATCCAGAACGCCGGCTTCGTCTGGGCGGCAATCCTGATCCCGCTGGTGACGCTGGCCTGGTTCGGCATGAACAACCTCAAGCCGCTCTCGCCCGATATGGGCAGCACGCTTGGGTCGTTCGGCAAGGTTCTCGGACTTTACGGTGTGGGTTTCCTGACCTCGATCATCGGGCTGTATTTCTTCCTGCCCGCACCGACGGGGCTGGGGGTGCTCAATGTGTTCCTGGCCGTGCTCCTGATCTGCATCGCCACCTTGGTCTTGCTGCGGGTGATCCCGGGCAAGATCGGCGCAAGCATGGGCAAGCAGTTCACCATCTTCAAGGACAAGCACACCTGGTCGATGACCATCCTCTATATCCTGACCTTCGGCTCCTTCATCGGTTTCTCGATGGCGCTGCCGCTGTCGATCACGGTGATCTTCGGCTATATCAGCGTCGAGGTTGATGGCGTCATGGAGCGGGTCGCGAACCCGAATGCCCCCAGCGCGCTGACCTATGCCTGGATCGGCCCGTTCATCGGCGCCCTGATCCGCCCGCCGGGTGGCTGGCTGTCCGACAAGCTTGGCGGCTCGATCGTGACGCAGTGGGTCGCGGGTGTAATGGTGGTTGCTTCGGCTGCTGTCGGCTACATCACGATGCTGGCCTATCAGTCGCAAACGCCCGAGCAGTACTTCTTCATCTTCCTCGTGCTGTTCATCATCATCTTTGCGGCCACCGGCATCGGCAATGGCTCGACCTTCCGCACCATCGGCGTGATCTACGACCGTGATCAGGCTGGCCCGGTGCTGGGCTGGACCTCGGCCGTCGCCGCATATGGTGCCTTCGTGGCCCCGATCGTGATCGGCGAGCAGGTGCGCGGCGGAACCCCGGAAAACGCGATGTACGGTTTCGCGGTGTTCTACGCGCTCTGCATGATCCTGAACTGGTGGTTCTACCTGCGCCGTGGCGCCTACATCCAGAACCCCTGACCGGCTGCCGGGTGCTTCTTCCTCGCAGGAAGCGCCCGGCCACCCAACCCAAGAACGGAGACAGCCATGAGCCATCTTCTCGACCGCCTCAACTTCTTCAGATCGGTCCGCAAGGATACCTTCGCCGACGGTCACGGCCAGACCACGACAGAGCCGCGCGATTGGGAAGACGCCTATCGCAAGCGCTGGCAGCACGACAAGATCGTACGTTCCACCCACGGGGTGAACTGCACCGGGTCATGCAGCTGGAAGATCTATGTCAAGTCCGGCATCGTCACATGGGAAACGCAGCAGACCGACTACCCCCGCACACGCCCCGACCTGCCCAACCACGAGCCGCGCGGCTGCGCGCGCGGCGCAAGCTACAGTTGGTATCTCTACAGCGCCAACCGCGTGAAGACCCCGCTAGTGCGCGGCGCGCTGATGCGGCTGTGGCGTGCAAAGCGCAAGACGCTCAGCCCGGTCAAGGCCTGGGAGGCAATTCAGCAAGACCCTGCCGCACGCAAGAGCTACACCGCCAAGCGCGGCACCGGGGGGTTTGTTCGGGCAAGCTGGGATGAAGTGACCGAAATGACCGCGGCCGCCAATGCCTGGACCGCGCGCACCTACGGCCCCGACAGGGTGTTCGGCTTTTCGCCGATTCCGGCGATGTCGATGGTCAGCTACGCCGCAGGCAGCCGCTATCTGTCGCTGCTGGGCGGCACCTGCATGTCCTTCTATGACTGGTATTGCGACCTGCCGCCGGCCTCGCCGATGACCTGGGGCGAGCAGACCGACGTGCCCGAAAGTGCGGACTGGTACAACGCGGGCTACCTGCTGCTTTGGGGCTCGAACGTGCCGCAGACGCGCACGCCGGACGCGCATTTCTATACCGAGGCGCGTTATCGCGGCACCAAATCGGCAGTGATCTGCCCCGACTATTCAGAGGCCGCGAAGTTCGGTGATGTATGGCTCAACGCCAAGCAGGGCACCGATGCGGCGCTTGGCATGGCGTTCGGCCATGTGATCCTGCGCGAGTTCCACCTTGACCGGCAGGTGCCCTATTTCGAGGATTACTGCCGCAAGTATTCCGACATGCCGATGCTGGTGCGGCTGGAGAAAAAGGGCGACAGCCTCGTGCCGGGCCGCCAGCTGCGCGCCTCGGACCTGGCCGATAATCTGGGGCAGGAAAACAACCCCGACTGGAAGACCATCTGCATCGATGAAGGCACCGGCCAACTGGTCGCGCCCAATGGCGCGATCGGGTTCCGCTGGGGCGAGAAGGGCAAGTGGAACCTCGAGGAAAAGGCCGGCAAGGCCAAGGTCAAGCCCAAGCTGTCGCTTATCCTGGAAGAGGACCGCGACGATGTGGTGGGTGTCGATTTCCCATATTTCGGTGGCGCGGCCTCGAACGGGTGGGAAAACGACGCGCGCGGCGATGTGCTGACGCGCAACGTGCCGGTCAGGAAGATTACCCTGGCCGACGGGTCGGAGGCGCTGGTGACCACCGTGTTCGACCTGTTTTGCGCCAATTACAGCCTTGACCGGGGTCTCGGCGGCGATCATGTCGCCAGTGACTATGACGCCGATGTGCCATTCACCCCCGCCTGGGCCGAGCGCATCACCGGGGTCAGCCGCGACAAGATCATCCATGTGGCGCGCGAATTCGCCAGCAATGCCGAAAAGACCAACGGCAAGTCCATGGTCATCATCGGCGCGGCGATGAACCACTGGTACCACATGGACATGAACTACCGCGCGGTCATCAACATGCTGGTGATGTGCGGATGCGTGGGCCAGTCGGGCGGCGGCTGGGCGCATTACGTGGGGCAGGAAAAGCTGCGCCCGCAGACGGGCTGGCTGCCGCTGGCCTTCGCGCTCGATTGGGCGCGCCCGCCACGGCACATGAACTCGACCAGCGCCTGGTATGCGCACACCAACCAGTGGCGTTACGAGACGGTCACCGCCAAGGAGATCCTGTCGCCCACCGCGCCTGAGGGCGATTGGGAAAGCCTCAGCCTGATCGACTACAACATCCGGTCCGAACGCATGGGCTGGCTGCCCTCGGCGCCGCAACTCAAGACCAACCCGCTGGAGGTGGCCAAGGCAGCCAAGGCGGCGGGCAAGGACATCCCCGCCTATGTCGCCGAGCAGTTGAAATCGGGCGATCTGGAAATGTCGTGCGAAGACCCGGACGCGCCGGAAAACTGGCCGCGCAACCTGTTCGTGTGGCGCTCGAACCTGCTGGGCAGTTCGGGCAAGGGGCACGAGTATTTCCTCAAGCACCTGCTGGGCACCGATCACGGGGTCCAGGGCAAGGATCTGGGCGAGGAAGGCCGGCAAAAACCGATCGAGGCCAAGTGGCATGACGAGGCGCCCGAGGGCAAACTCGACCTACTGGTGACCATCGATTTTCGCATGTCCACCACCGCGGTCTATGCCGATATCGTGCTGCCCACGGCCAGCTGGTATGAAAAGGATGACCTGAACACCAGCGACATGCACCCCTTCATCCACCCGCTGCAGGCGGCGGTCGATCCGGCTTACGAGTCGAAGACCGACTGGGAAATCTTCAAGGCGATCGCGAAGAAGTTTTCCGAAGTCGCGCCCGAGATCCTGGGCGTGGAAACCGATGTGGTGCAACTGCCCTTGCAGCATGACAGCCCCGGCGAGATCGCACAGCCCATGGTCAAGGACTGGAAGCGCGGCGAATGCGACCTGATCCCAGGCAAGACCGCGCCGGCCTATATTGCGGTCGAACGGGATTATCCCAACCTTTATGCGCGCTTCACCTCGCTTGGCCCGCTGATGGAAAAGGCAGGCAATGGCGGCAAGGGCATCGCCTGGGACACCAAGACCGAGGTCCACCACCTCAAGGCACTCAACGGCACCCACACGGACGGGCCGACCAAGGGCATGGCGAAGATCGAAAGCGCCATCGACGCCTGCGAGGTGGTGCTGATGCTGGCCCCGGAAACCAACGGCGAGGTGGCGGTCAAGGCCTGGGGCGCGCTGGAAAAGGCCACGGGCCAGAACCACGCCCATCTGGCCGAGGTCAAGCAAGACGAGAAGATCCGCTTTCGCGACATCGCCGCGCAGCCGCGCAAGATCATCTCGTCGCCCACCTGGTCGGGGATCGAGAGCGAAGAGGTCTGCTACAACGCCGGCTGGACCAATGTGCACGAGCTGATCCCCTGGCGCACGCTGTCGGGCCGCCAGCAGCTCTATCAGGATCACCTGTGGATGCTGGCCTTTGGCGAGTTCTTCGTCACATGGCGGCCACCGGTAGACCTCAAGACCATCACGCATGATGCGACCAAATCGCTGAAACCCTCTGAAAAGCATGTGGTGCTGAACTTCATCACGCCGCACCAGAAATGGGGCATACATTCGACCTATTCCGACAACCTGCTGATGCTGACGCTTAACCGCGGCGGGCCGGTTGTCTGGCTCTCGGAGGTGGATGCGGCAACGGCGGGCATTGTCGATAACGACTGGGTCGAGGTGTTCAATTCCAACGGGGTGATCGCGGCGCGCGCCGTGGTCAGCCAGCGGATGAAGGACGGCACGCTGTTCATGTATCACGCACAGGAAAAGATCGTGAACACGCCCGGCAGCCAGATCACCGGCCAGCGCGGCGGCATTCATAACTCGGTCACGCGGACGGTCACCAAGCCTACCCACATGATCGGCGGCTATGCCCAGCAATCCTACGGGTTCAACTACTACGGCACCGTGGGCGCCAACCGCGATGAGTTCGTGATCGTGCGCAAGATGGACAAGGTCGACTGGCTCGATGGTCCCGCAACCGCAACCCAAACACCGGAGGCAGCGGAATGAAAGTTCGTGCCCAGATCGGAATGGTGCTGAACCTCGACAAATGCATCGGATGTCACACCTGCTCAGTGACCTGCAAGAACGTCTGGACCTCGCGCGAGGGCGTTGAATACGCATGGTTCAACAATGTCGAAACAAAGCCCGGCATCGGCTATCCCAAGGATTGGGAAAACCAGAAACGCTGGAACGGCGGCTGGAAACGGGCCAGCAACGGATCGCTGCACCCCAAGCAGGGCGGCAAGTGGCGGATCCTGGCGAATATCTTCGCCAATCCCGACCTGCCCGAGATCGACGATTTCTACGAGCCCTTCGATTTCGACTACGACCACCTGAAATCGGCTCCCGAAGGCAGCGCCTTCCCCACGGCGCGGCCCCGGTCGCTGGTGTCGGGCGAGCGGATGGAAAAGATCGAATGGGGCCCAAACTGGGAGGAAATCCTCGGCGGCGAGTTCGCCAAACGCAGCCAGGACTACAATTTCGAGGGCATCCAGAAAGACATCTACGGTGAATACGAAAACACCTTCATGATGTATCTGCCGCGGCTGTGCGAGCATTGCCTCAATCCGTCTTGCGTGGCGTCGTGCCCCTCGGGCGCGATCTACAAGCGCGAGGATGACGGTGTTGTCCTGATCGATCAGGAAAAATGCCGCGGCTGGCGCATGTGCGTCTCGGGCTGCCCCTACAAGAAGATCTATTACAACTGGTCCACCGGCAAATCCGAGAAATGCACGCTGTGCTATCCGCGTCTGGAATCCGGCCAGCCCACCGTGTGCTCGGAAACCTGCGTGGGGCGCATCCGGTATCTGGGCGTGATGCTCTATGACGCCGACAAGATCGCCGAGGCCGCCAGCGTGGAGAACGAGCAGGATCTCTATGATGCGCAGCTTGGCGTTTTCCTCGATCCCAACGACCCGGAGGTGATCGCCGCCGCCCGCGCCGAGGGCGTGCCGGAAGACTGGATCACCGGCGCGCAGAATTCGCCCATCTGGAAGATGGCGATGGAATGGAAGATCGCCTTCCCGCTGCACCCCGAATACCGCACCCTGCCGATGGTGTGGTATGTGCCGCCACTTTCTCCGATCCAGAACGCGGCCGAGGCCGGCAAGATCAGCGCACAGGATGACATGCCCGACGTGCAAAGCCTGCGCATCCCGGTGCGGTATCTGGCCAACATGCTGACAGCGGGCGACGAGGCGCCGATTGTCAGCGCGCTTGAGCGGATGCTGGCGATGCGCTCCTACATGCGGTCGAAAACCGTGGACGGGGTGGTCAACCTGGGCGTGGCGAAACGTGTCGGCATGACGCCGGGGCAGATCGACGAGATGTATCAGCTGATGGCGATTGCCAATTACGAGGATCGTTTCGTCATCCCCACCACCCACCGCGAGCTTGTCGAAGACGCCTACGACCTGAAAGGAGGCTGCGGCTTTACCGATGGCAATGGCTGCTCGACCGGGACCAGCGGCAAATCGCTGTTCGGCGGCAAGAAGTTCCGCAGCCCGCAGGAGTTCATCCAGTCATGAAAACCTTCAAGGCATTTTCCGCTCTTCTGAGCTACCCCTCGCCCGAGCTTCAGGCCGCCGTGCCTGAGATCCGCGCGGTGCTGCTGGCCGAGGGGGTTCTGCCCCCGGCGCACGCGGCGGCGGTGGATACGCTGCTCGATGAACTTGCCGCGCGCGATCTTTATGATCTGCAGGAACGCTATGTTCTGCTGTTCGATCGCGCGCGCACGCTGTCGCTGAACCTCTTCGAGCATATCCACGGCGAAAGCCGCGACCGTGGCGGCGCGATGGTGGACCTGCTGGAAACCTACCGCGCCGGCGGGTTCGACCTGGTCGGGACGGAACTGCCCGATCATCTGCCGGTTCTGCTGGAGTATCTCTCAATCCGGCCGCTGGACGAGGCGCGCACCATCCTTGCCGATGCGGGGCACATCCTGGTGGCGCTGGCCGAACGGCTGAAACGGCGCGATTCCAGCTATGCGCCGGTTCTGGCGGCACTGGTCGCCGTGGCGCAGGCCACCGGCGACAGCGAAGAGGCACAAGCCCTGCTCTCCGAGGCCGATGACGACCCCGAAGACCTGGCCGCGCTCGATGCCGTCTGGGAAGAGGCGCAAGTCACCTTCGGCCCCGATCCCAACGCCGGATGCCCGATCAGCCGCGACATCCTCGCACGCATCGACATCCCCCCATCCCCGGTTCGCGCCGGGCAGGCCTAGGAGGACAGACCAATGTTCGGCAATTTCAGCCTCGACTATCTCATCTTCGGCATCATGCCCTATGCGGTGCTGGCCATTGCGCTGATTGGGTCCATCGCACGGTATGAGCGCGACCCCTTCACATGGAAGTCCTCGTCCAGCCAGCTTTTGCGGCGCAAGCAGCTCATGTGGGGTTCGGTGCTGTTTCATGTGGGCATCATCGTGCTTTTCTTCGGTCACCTCATCGGCCTGTTCACCCCGGTCTGGGTGCTCGATACGCTGGGCATTTCCTATGCCCTCAAGCAGTGGATGGCGGTGGTTATCGGCGGGCTGGCGGGGCTGGCGGCTTTTGTCGGCTGCACCATGCTTCTGCATCGCCGGCTCTTTGACCCGCGCATCCGCAACAACTCCACCTATGCCGATATAGGCATCCTGGCCATCTTGTGGGTGCAGATCGTTATCGGCATGGGCACCATCTGGCTGACACTGGGCCATATGGATGGCGCCAAGATGCTTCAGTTCATGTCCTGGTCACAATCGGTCATGGGCCTGCAGATCAACGCCTGGCAGGAGGTGGTCGACGTGCACTGGCTCTACAAGTTGCACATCTTCCTTGGGTTGGTGATCGTGGCGCTGTTCCCCTTCACCCGGCTGGTTCACATGCTGTCGGTTCCGGTGCGCTTCCTCTGGCGGCCGGGCTACCAGATCGTGCGGACGCGAAAAGGCGCGCGGCCTGCACGCGGCAGTGTGAAACCGATGAAGACACCCGCCGAATAACCACTCACGCAACCCGCCACAGCGCCCCCAGGCGCTGTGGCCCCCAACTGCAAAGGTGCACCATGAAACCGCTGTTGCCCCCTGTGGTCGTCAATGGCGCCACAATTGCCCCCGAACGCATCGCCGCCGAGGCGCAAAACCACCCCGCACCCAGGGCAAAACCCGGGCTGGCCTGGAAAGCCGCAGCGCGCGCGCTGGTGATTCGGGAGCTGATGCTGCAGGAAGCGCACAGGCGCGGCATCGAACCCGTCCCCACCGAACTGGCGCCGGGGCAGGTCGAAACTGACGACGAAGCGCTGATCCGGCAGCTTCTGGAAGCGGTCCTGCGCATCGAACCCGCCAGCGAAGCCGAGTTGCGCGCAGTCCATGCCGCCAACCCCGACCGCTTTCGCGCCCCGACACTCTATGAGGCGGCGCATATCCTCTTTACCTCTGCCCCCGGTGGCGAGGCCGGACCGGATCACGACGCGCTGCGCGCGAAGGCCGAGGCCGTCCTGGCCGAACTGAAGGCCGACCCGCGCCGTTTCGCGGGCCTGGCGCGCGAACACAGCGCCTGCCCCTCGCGCGACAGCGGCGGGTTCCTGGGGCAGATCGTCTCGGGCGATACCGTGCCCGAATTCGAGGCCGCGCTGGAAAACCTGGAGGAAGGGCAGATCACGCCCGCGCCCGTTCCAACCCGGTTCGGGCTGCATCTGATCCGGCTCGATGCCCGCGCACGGGGCGATGTGCTGCCATTTGAAAACGTGCTGCCGGGCCTGCGGGAAGCCCATGCCAAGGCGCAATGGACCCGTGCCGCCCGTGCCTTCACCGAAGAGCTTGTCGCCGCCGCCGAGATCGAAGGCATTACCTTCGAGATGGCGGCCTGATCCGCCGGGAGAACGCGCCATGTCCGCGACGCACCGCTATCCCTCCGGCGCCGTGCAGTGTCCGATAGAGACGCTGCATCAGGCGCTGCTCGGGTTGCGGGCGATATGTCACGAGATGGAAACGCTTGCGGTGGCCGCCCCCCCGCAGCCCGGACCCGCGCAACGCATCCGCACGGCCCTGCGACGCGATCTGCCCCGGATTCTGGCCGATGAACGGGAAAGCCTGCTGCCGCGTCTTTGTGCCCGCGCCACCGGCGAGGACAACCTGCCCCCCATCATCCGGCAGATGGAGCATGAGCGCGCCGCCGCGGCAGCAATCGCCCGGCGCCTGGGGCCGGGGCTGGCGCGGATGTCGCGGGGGGCGCCGCCCGCGCGGGGCGATCGCGCCGATCTGCACGAGCTTGCCCAGCTGATGCTGCGGCAGTTGCGTGTCGCGAATGCAATCCTGCTGCCGCTGGCACGGCTGCGCCTGACCGCAAGGGAAAAGGCCGAGATCGCGCGGGAAATGCAGGCGCGGCTGAGCCGCAGGGCCGCGCGCGCAGGCAGCTTCGACAGGGCCGGCGGTGACGGCACACCCCTGCGACCGGATGCACAGCCCGCCAACGACACTGAACACGAGGCTCTGAAATGACTTCGCCGCCGCCGCTTGTTGACCGCGCCGACCCGCTCTGCTGTGGTTGTGACAGCGCGGGCAGCGACATGCTGCCTTTGGACGAGGCGCTGGTGCGCGGTCTTGCCCTCGTGCCCGAGCCGACAGGCGAAGCCATGCTGCCGCTGGCCGTGGCGACGGGCCGGGTGCTTGCGCGCGATGTCCACAGCGCAACCGCGCTTCCGGTCTTCGACAATGCGGCGATGGATGGCTACGCGCTGCGCCTGGACGATCTGCGCGGCCCCGGCCCGTGGTGTCTGCCGGTGCGCGGCAGGGTGCGCGCGGGCGATACCCCGCCCCGTCTGGCCACGGGTGCGGCAATGCGCATCCTGACCGGGGCCGCCCTGCCCCAAGGGGCAGATACCGTCATCGCGCAGGAGGATCTGCGCCGCGAGGGCGCGATGATCGTGCTGCAAACCTTGCCGCGCACCGGCCAGAACATCCGCCGCGCAGGCGAAGACATGCCGCAAGGGGCCTGCCTTCTGCGAAGGGGGCGTATCATCGGCCCGCGCGAGGCAGCCGCGATTGCGGCAGCCGGGCAGGGGCAGGTGGCGGTGCGCCCGCGCCTGCGAGTGGCGCTGCTATGCACCGGCTCCGAACTGGTGCCACCGGGACAGCCGCTTGCGCCGGGCCATATCTGGGATGCCAACCGCTTTCTGCTGGGGGCCGCGCTGGCCTGCCCGTGGATCGAGCAGATCGACCTCGGCGCCTGCCCCGACGATCCGGCACAGCTGGCCGGTTTGCTGACCAGCGTCTCGGAACAGGCCGACATGATCGTGACCACCGGCGGTGTCTCGGTCGGGGATGAGGACCACATGGCGCGGGTCATCCACGAGGCCGGCGGCAGCATCCACGCAATGAAGATCGCCATGAAGCCCGGCAAGCCGATGACGCTGGGCCGGCTTGGCCGGGCGCTCTGGGTCGGGCTGCCGGGCAACCCGGTGGCGGCTTTCGTGACCTGGCACGTCATCGGTATGCGCCTGACCGAGGCAATGGCCGGGCTTGCCGCACCCGGCCTGCGCAAATCGGTGGCGGCCCTGGCAGCCCCGGTCCGGCACCGCCCCGGCCGGTGCGAATTTCGCCCGGCCCGTGTGCTTGGCCATGACAGCGCGGGCGTCACGCAGGTCGAATGCCTCGATGCACCCGGTTCGCACCGCATCGCTCAGCTTGCGCAGGCCGATTGCCTTGCACTGATCCCGGCTGAAGCCGAGGGGATGCGCCAAGGCGACCTGGTCGAGATCATGCCGCTATAGCCGCCGGCTCCGGCACCCCGCAACGAACAGGATGGAGACAGGATCATGGAGCTTGCATTTCTTCAACAAGACGGCCGCGGGATGACCGATGCGCTCCTGGCGGCAGCGGTAAAGCAGATACAGGCGGCGCGGCTTGCCCTTGCGGGAACGGTGCAAAGCAATCCCGAACGCGCCGACCGCGACAAATGCGACATGGACCTGCATGTCTTACCCGATGGCCCGGTGCTGCGGATCAGTCAGGACCTCGGGCGCGCCGCGCGTGGCTGCAGGCTTGACCTGTCGGCGCTGACCACCGCCGTTGCCGAAACCGAGCGTCACCTGCCGCAGGCGCAACTTCTTGTCGTCAACAAGTTCGGCAAGCAGGAGGCCGGGGGGCGCGGCTTTGCCCCGCTGATCGGCGAGGCAATGTCGCGCGGAATCCCGGTTCTGGTGGGGGTGAACCCGCTGAACCGAAGCGCCTTCGACACCTTCACAGGCGGGATGGCACAGCCATTGCCCGCTGACCCTGGGCTGATCGCCGACTGGGCCATCCAGGCCTGCCGGCGGCCCGCCGCCTGAGGTTTCCCCATTTCCCGAGACGTTGACGAAAGGCCCGTCATGCCAAGCACCAGCCAGACAATCCGCGCCTGGAACGGCCCCACCCTGCTGAGCTATGGCTACCGCCCGTTCTTCCTGTTCGGGGCGATATGGGCCGCGCTGGCAATGGCGCTCTGGGTCTGGGCACTGGCAGGCGGGCAGGTGCCCGCGCCTGCCTTCAGCCATCTCGACTGGCACGTTCATGGGATGCTTTTCGGGTATCCCATGGCGGTGGTTGCCGGGTTCCTGATGACGGCGGTGCCCAACTGGACGGGGCGCTTTCCCATTGTCGGCTGGCCGCTGGCCGTGCTGGTCGCATTGTGGCTGGCCGGGCGCGTGGCCGTGACTGCGCCTGCGGGTATCGGTCCGGTCGGCGTGGCGCTGATCGACCTTGCCTTTCCGCTGGCGCTGGGCGCGGCAATGCTGCGCGAGATCGTGGCCGGGCGCAACTGGCGCAACCTCAAGGTGCTGGCGCTTCTGGCGCTGATCGCGCTTGGCAACGGCCTGTTTCACTGGGAGGCCGCGCAGGGCCTTGGCGCCCAGGGGTGGGGCGCGCGGCTGGGGCTGGCGGGCCTGATCGCGCTGATCACGCTGATCGGCGGGCGGATCGTGCCCAGCTTCACCCGCAACTGGCTGGCCGCACGCGGGCCCGGCCCCCTGCCCGCTGCGGCGGGTGGAGTGGACAACGCGGTCATGGCGGTCACATTGCTTGCATTGGCCCTGTGGGCGGCCCTGCCCGGCACAGTGCTTGCCGGGCTTGCCTGCCTGCTTGCCGGGGTGGCCAATCTGGCGCGGCTGGCGCGCTGGCAGGGACTGCGCTGCGGGGCCGAGCCGCTGGTCTGGGTGCTGCACGCGGGTTATGCGTTCGTGCCGCTGGGGTTTCTGGCCATCGGCGCGCAGAGCCTTGGCGCCCCTGGCACCGCAAGCGCCGCACAGCATGTCTGGATGGCCGGCGCGGTGGGGCTGATGACGCTGGCGGTGATGAGCCGCGCAAGCCTTGGCCACGCAGGGCTACCGCTTGCAGCGGGACGGGGTGTCGCGCTGCTTTACCTGGCGCTGATCGGCAGTGTCGCCGCTCGGTTCCTGCACGGCCTTTTCCCGCTGCCGGCAACCTTGCATCTGGCCGGGGCGTTGTGGATCACGGCCTTTGCCGGTTTCGCGCTTCTCTACTGGCCGATACTGGCCCGCCCACGGCGCGCGCAACGGCAGGCGAATGCACCGCGCTCCGTGGCCAGGCGTGGCTGACACCTGGGCTGGGCCGCTGGCGACATCGCTGCATTTCCTTGTGCCGCCGCGGGCAGGTTCGTTCGGAGTGCCGTGGTTCAGCAACTTCTGCCGCCGGTCCTCAGGAACGGCGAAAAGCAAGTGCCGGCAACGGACGATCCTGGCATGACCCTCGCCCAAGACCACGAAAGAACGCGTCCCGGCAAATGTGAAATCATGGGCCAAGGCACAATCGCCACAATGAACGCCTGACCGGTGCGCTGGAATTGCCCGTGCATGATCGTCTCTGCCGGACCGGAGCCAGAGCGAGAGCCGTCATGCCGCAGCACGGGCATGAGCGACGCCTGAAGATACGGCAACCGATGAATCGCCGCCAGATTGTTCCGGTGACAGTCAGAAGGCACCGTCCACAACATATGCGTGTGAGGCAGATTAGGCTTTTCAACCACGCCCGCATCTGATTTGCTACGAAAGTGGTATTGGTGCACGCTATAGTTGATTGGTATCAACCGCCCCTGCAGCCCGCAAAAGCGGGCAAAGGCATCCGCAACACCAATTTGAGCCGTGTCCTGTGACCGATTTTCTTGAATGGCATCACTTCGCCCTGGCGTCCGGTACAGCACTCCTCTGCGTTGTGCTCATCGTGCTCGCACCTTTCGTGCCCAGGCTGACGGGCGAGCGGCGGGCATGGCAAGCGGTGCAGGCAATCCATTCCCGGCCAACACCGCGTGTCGGGGGTGTGGCGATATTCGGCGCCTTCGCCATGAGTGTCGCATTCGCCCCTCCAGAGGTTGCGTCGGTCCATGCCAAGTTCATCCTGGCGGCGAGCATCCTGTTCGCGGCTGGCCTGGCTGAGGATCTGGGCTTCGAGGTCTCGCCTGCGAAACGGTTGCTGGCCGCCATCGCGGCCGGACTGGCCACGATGGCGCTGCTGGGGTTCTGGTTGCCGCGCGCCGACGTGCCCGGACTTGACTTGCTTCTGGACCATTGGGTGGTCGGTGTTCCGGTCACGCTTTTCATCACCGTCAGCATCGCACATGCCTTCAATCTCATTGATGGCGTCAACGGCCTTGCATCGCTGGCGGCGATGGTTGCAGCAGCTGCAATGGCGGTGATCGCCCATCGGGCGGGTGCCCCGTTCATGGTGAGCCTGGCCACCCTGATGGCCGCCGCCGTCTTCGGCTTCTTTCTGCTGAACTTTCCTGCGGGCGCGATCTTTCTTGGCGATGCCGGGGCATATACACTCGGCTTCGTGCTCAGCTGGTTCGGAGTTGCCCTCCTCATCAGAGCGCCAGAGGTCACCCCCTGGGCGATTCTCCTGACCCTGTTCTGGCCGACTGCGGATATTTTCCTGGCGATGTTCCGCAGATTGCAGCGCAAGGCGCAGACCATGGCGCCGGACCGCCTCCACGCCCATCACATGGTCATGCGCTCGCTTGAAATCTACTTCCTGGGGCGCGGCCGTCGAAAGGTCTCCAACCCGTTGAGCACGCTGATACTGGCGCCGTTGGTGATCGCACCGCCAATAGCCGGCGTCCTGCTCTGGAACGAGCCACGCCTGGCCCTGGCCGCGGTCGCATTCTTTGGCGCTCTGTTCTTCCTTTCTTATATCACTGCAATTCCCCTGCTGAAACGCATCGCCGGGCGTAGCCGCCCGAGGATGCTCGAAAAGGGCGGCCCCGCGAAGGCGCCGGCGCCCCCCCGATAGCCGCATTGCGCATGACCGGAAGTGAAGCACGTGTCGTGACCGCCGGCGCCTGTCGCGCGTTGCGCCTCTACCGCCCGGCAGAACCGGAACGGAACACGGGAAGCCAGGCAAAAGACTTCCCAGGCATCCCCGAGGGGGATGAATAGCCAGCAACTTGTTTTGAGAATGGCGCACCGGGGAAGCGTCAACTAAACATACGTGCGCCACTACTGCGCTGTTTTTCCTTCATAATAAAATTTCTTGTACCTCAAAACGTGCAGCGTTTTGTGCAGCAAAATGGGAGTCTATATGACCCGCTCTGTTCCCGAATGGATAGGAAAGACACCCGACACCCAGGGTCCCCCTCGCGTGCGCCTGAGAGTGTTCGAGCGTGAAGGCGGGCGCTGTCACCACTGCGAGCGGAAGATCAACGCCGGTGAAGGCTGGACGCTCGAACATGTCGGCGCGCTGGTGAACGGAAGGATAAGGCTATCCGCTGCGCTATCTGAGGGCTGCGCGCGCGGCCATAACCTATCGGCGGCCCTTCTTCCCGACGTGCTACGGCCCGGAACTGACCTCGAACGCCATCCTGCGGTAGTGTTCCGAGCATCGGATCGAATGGCACTACATCGCGCCAGGCATGATTACATTGCGTGACCGGCGGACCGGGGATCTGTTTGATCGCTGGTCGGAATTGGGTGAAAAGCGGCGCCGGCTTCTGAATCGGTCCTGGGCTGAGGTGTTCCGCAGCCATCTTCTTGATGAACTGATGCGGTGGATGCCCCCACCCAGCGGCATCTCGTATGCCATGATGGTTCCGTTGGA
>NZ_QNVJ01000101.1 GCF_003350345.1 Alkalilacustris brevis | reverse complement strand
GCGCCTGCCATTCCGGGGGCTTACGCCGCCCCACCGGGGCGACGGTCCCCCTCCATCCCGGCAAGCGCTTCAAAGGCCTCAACATATTGTGACGTAGACAGTTTCTTGAGCGCCGCGCCGGTGGCTCCGTCAGGCATGAGCGCCCACCCAGGCAGGCGCTGCCCTCGGGGCTCTTCCCGGGCCGTGTTCTGCAGAGGTCCTTGATAGAGCATCGGTCGGGCCGGAGCGGGTGTCAGGAGCATGATGCCGCATGTGCGCGCAGATATTGAAAACCCGGGCCTTTTTGTTTGTGCCCGGCGTATTTCATCCTATAGTCTGGCCCGACATCGCGGCGGGAAACCTGCCCCGCCGCCCCATCGTGGCCCATCGGGGGGAACGACAACATGATCCGGTCGGAACTGATCCAGAAGATCGCGGAAGAGAACGAGCATCTCTACCAGCGTGACGTGGAGCGTATCGTCAACACCGTTTTCGAAGAGATCATCGAGGCCATGGCCCGCGGCGACCGGGTCGAGCTGCGCGGCTTCGGCGCCTTTTCGGTCAAGAAGCGCGAGGCCCGCATCGGACGCAACCCGCGCACCGGCGAGACCGTGCATGTCGAGGAAAAATGCGTGCCCTTCTTCAAGACCGGCAAGCTGTTGCGCGACCGGTTGAACGGCAAGGCAAACTGAAGGAAAGCAAGGCGCCCATGCGCTATGTGAAATATGCCATCCTGGCGCTTCTGGCGCTGGTTCTTCTGACGCTGGCGCTGGCCAATCGCGCGCCGGTCACATTGCGGCTGCTGCCCACCGACATGGCCGGGTTCCTCGGGTTGGAGTATGCGATCGAGCTGCCGCTCTTTCTGGTGATCCTGGGCGGGGTGCTGCTGGGACTGACGATCGGTTTCGTCTGGGAATGGCTGCGCGAATACCGCCACCGGGCCGAGGCGCGGCGCGCGCGGCGCGAGGCCGAGGCGCTGGAGGCCAGGCTGGGCAAGGCCGGCCGTGGCCGCAAGAGCGAGGGCGATGACGTGCTCGCCATCCTCGAGGAGGACGATGCGCGCCGCTTGGAAGGACCGCCCGCGACCAGATAGGCCGACGGCGGCCCCGTAGCGGGCCGGGGATGCCTCCGGCGGGGATATTTTTGCCAAGAAGAGAGCAGGTTTTCTTTCGGGTGCGGGCGCGCGCGGAAGGTGCCGGGCAGGGGATATGAGCGAGACGATGCGCGTGAAGATCTGCGGCTTGCGCCGGCCCGAGGATGTGGCGGCCGCGGTTTCGGCGGGCGCGGCCTATGTGGGATTCGTGTTTTTCGCGCGCTCGCCGCGCCATGTCGATCACGCCACCGCGCGGGCGGCGGCGCTGGCGGCGCCGGCGGGGGTGGTCAAGGTCGCGCTGACCGTCGATGCCACGGATGACGAGCTGGCCGCGCTGCTGGCGGCGGTGCCCATCGACATGCTGCAGTTGCACGGGCGCGAAAGCCCCGAACGGGTGGCCCGGCTGCGCGCGCGGTTCAAACTGCCGGTGATGAAGGCGGTGGGCATTGCGACGCGGGACGATCTGCCCGCGCTCGATGCCCATGCCCGGGTGGCCGATCAGATTCTCGTCGATGCCAAGCCGCCCCCCGGCGCCGAGCGACCGGGCGGCAATGCGCTGGCCTTCGACTGGCGGCTGATCGCCGGGCGGCGCTGGCCGGTGCCCTGGATGCTGGCGGGGGGGCTGAGGTCGCAGAACGTGGCCGAGGCGGTGCGGCTGACCGGGGCGCGGCAGCTCGATGTCTCGTCGGGGGTGGAGCGCGCGCCGGGGGTCAAGGATGCGCGCCTGATAGGCGAGTTCATGGCGGCCTGCCGCACGGTCGGGGCCTGAGGCGACATGGCAGATTCGGAATGGCCTGAGGGGTTTTCCTGGTTTTGCATTTGGTCAGGGCGCGGCTCTCTGCCGGCCGTGCATTGGGCGCGTGGCGGCTTCAGTCCGGGCGGTCCGGGGCATCGGGGCCGCCGGGGCGCAGGCGGCGCAGCAGCACGAAGGCCAGGCCCGAACAGAGCATCACGCTGGTGATCAGCGGAAATACCGTGCCGTTGTAAAGCAGTGCTGCCGGCGCCGCGAGGAGCACCGCCAGGATCGTCGAAACCGCGCCCACCACGGCCGAGGCCATGCCCGCGATATGGCCCATCGGCTCGAGCGCGAGCGCGTTCAAATTGCCGAAGGTCAGCCCGATCATGAAGAACGCGCCGGCCATGTAGGCAAAGAACAGCGCAAACTCTGCCTGCGGCGACAGCGGCGCCAGGGCAAAGGCCAGCAGCGCCAGCGCCGAGAGCACCGCCTGCGTGGCAAAGGCGGTGCTGGCCAGAAGCCGCATCCCCAGCCGCATCACCAGGCTGGCATTGACCAGCCCCGAGGTGCCCGCTGCCAGCGCCACGAGCGCGAACCAGTAGTGAAAGCTGTGCCCCTTGTCGAAGATATCGGTAAAGATCTGCGGCGAGGTCGAAAGAAAGATGAACATCTGCCCGAAGCCAAGCGAAAGTGCGCCAATGCAGATCACCACCATGCGGGAGGAGAAAACCTCGCGCAGCGCCGCCAGAACCGGGCCGAGATGCAGCGGGCGCCGGGTTTCGGGGGGCAGGGTTTCGGGCTGGCGCAGCATCAGCCAGCTGCCTGCCACCACCCCGAACACCACGAAGGACAGAAACACCGCCCGCCAGCCCCAGAAACCCGCGATCCAGGCCCCCAGCGTGGGTGCGATCACCGGCACGAGGATGAAGACCGTCATCACGAAAGACATCACCTGCGCCATGCGCCGCCCGACATAGAGGTCGCGCACCATGGCCAGCGTGACAACCCGCGGCCCCGCCGCGCCCAGCCCCTGAACGAGGCGTGCCGCCAGCAGCAGCTCGAGGCTTTGTGCCTGCGCCGCGATCAGCGCGGCAAGGCAATAGATACCCATGCCTATGACGACAACGCGCTTGCGCCCGAAACTGTCGGAAAGCGGCCCGGCAACCAGCGTGCCCACCCCCATGCCAAGCATGAAGATTGTCACCACGAGCTGCGCGCGGTTGACCGCCTGCGGGGAAAGATCGGCCGCGATCGCGGAAAGCGATGGCAGCATGGCATCGATCGAAAAGGCCACGGTGGCGAACAGCATCGCCAGCATGGCCACGAATTCGGGAAAGGGGAGCGGCTTGACCGGGGGCGTCAATGGATGCTTCCGCCTTGGGGGGCGCTGCCGGCGATCTCGGCGATGACCTGCCGCCAGAACCCGGCAGGCTGCGCCCCGGTCAGCACATGGGTCTCGGCCAGTATGAAGGTCGGCACGCCGGAGATGCCGCGCGCCCGGGCATGGGCGGCGCGCCCGCGCGTTTCGGCGAGGTCGGCGTCGGTTTCCAGCAGGCGGGCGACCATCTCGCTGTTCATGCCCGCGTCACCGGCGACCCGGCGCAGCACCTCGTGCGTGCCGATATCCTCGCCGCGCTGGAAATAGCTGCGAAACAGCGCATCGACCACTGCCGCCTGGCGCCCCTCGAGCCCGGCCCAGTGAATCAGCCGGTGCGCGTCCAGCGTGCTGGGGGTGCGCCGGATCGCCGCGAGATCCATCTCGATACCGGCGGCTTCGGCGGCGCGGGCGATTTCGGTGTAGACTTTTGCCGCTTCGGCGCGACCGCCGAACTTGTTTTCGAGATAGGCGCGGCGGTCCATGCCTTCGGCGGGCATGTCGGGGTTGAGCAGGAAGGGCTGCCACTGGATGTCGAACACCGGCTGCCCCGCCTCGGCCAGCGCCTGTTCAAGTTGTGCCTTGCCGATCAGGCACCAGGGGCAGATCACATCGGCGAATATCTCGAGGCGCAGCGTCATTGCCCGGTCTCCACGGCGAAGCCGTCGCGCAGCTTGCGGCGCGCCAGCTTGTTGTTGGGGCCGCGCGGCAGGGTATCCACCCGGCGGTAAAGTCGCGGCTGCTTGTAGCGCGCGAGGCTCTGCGCGGCGAAGGTGGCGAGGTCCTGCTCGTCGGGTTCAGCGCCCGGCGTTGTGGGCACGTAAAAGGCGGCGATTACAGTGACATCGGGTTTGACCTCGACCTCGCAGGCGGCAGATTCGGCGATGGCGGGATGGCGGTTGAGCACGGATTCGATCTCCAGCGGCGAGACCCGCACGCCGCCGGCATTCATCATGTCATCGTCGCGGCCCAGATATTGCACCGCGCCGTCGTCCTGCATCACCGCCATGTCGCCGGTCAGGAACCAGTCGCCGGCAAAGCGCGCGCGGGTCTCAGTCTCGGCGCCCAGATAGCCCAGGAACAGCCCCGGATCGTCGCGATGCACCGCCAGCACGCCGGGCGTGCCGCGCGGCACCGGCTGGCCCTGCGGATCGAGCACGGCGATATGCCGCCCGGGCTGCGCATAGCCCGAGGCCCCCTGCGGCGCCGGGCGCGCGGGTGCGCCCGACAGGAAGGTCGAGCATTCCGACATGCCGAAGGCCTCGTGGACTTCGGTGCCGGTGGCGCGCGTCCAGGCGGTGCGGGTGGCCTCGGGCAGTTTCTCGCCGGCGGAAAGCCCGTGTCGCAGGCGCGGCAGGGTCAGCGGCGCCGTGACATCCTTGAGCATCTGGCGGTAGACCCCCGGCGCGGCGGCAAAGATTGTCGCGTCAAAGCGCTTGAGCAGCAGGGGCAGCATCGACGGGGTGACATCGGCGGCGGGGATCAGCGCGGTGGCGCCGATCGCCCAGGGGTCCAGAAGCCCGGTGCCCAGCGTATAGGTCCAGTTGAAGGCGCCCGCGTGCAAAAGCCGGTCGTCCTCGCGCAGGTCATACCAGCCCTGCCACATCATCCGCCGCGCCCAGACCGCACGATGCGCGTGGCAGACCGCGCGCGGCTTGCCCGATGTGCCCGAGGTATAGACGATATAGCCTAGGCGTTCGGGTGCGCCCATATGCCAGGCGCAAGGCGGCAGGTCGCGCATGGCGCGCAGCGTCTCCGGCCCGATCACCGGGCAGGGCGGGTTCTCGGGCAGGGCCACACGCGGCCCCGCGGCGATCAGCGCGGGTGCGATCTCGTTGCAGATGCGGCTGGCCTCGGGCGCGGTCAGCATGGCCGAGCTGGGCACCGGCACCAGCCCCGCGGCGATCGCGCCCAGAAACAGCACCGGGAAATCGACGCTGTTGGCCAGACGCATCAGCACCCGGTCGCCCGGCTTCAGCCCCATTTCCAGCAGGCCGGTGCCGGTGCCGCGCACCGCTTGCGCCAGCGCGCCGTAGCTGTAGCGCTCGGCCCCGCCGGCACGCAGCACCTGCAACGCGCTCCGGTCCGGGCTGCGTTCCCCGGCGGCCAGCACATAGGCGGCGATGTTGAAAGGGGCGGGGCAGGGCGGCGGCGGCCCGGAATCGACGATCGAAAGCATGGGCGATGTGCTACGCCGCGCGGCGCCGCCATGCAAGCGCATGCGCAAACGCGCGGCAAAGGCGCCCCGGTGAAAACGGGCCAGACGGGATAAGGGGCGCGGCCGGGGCTGCTGAGAAACCGTTCTCGCTTGAGGGCGGCGGGAAACTGTTCCTTGACGTTCGGCTGGATCCAACAGGCTGCTGAAAAATGCATCCAGGTTATGAGGGACCGGGAAATTGTTCTTCGTCTCAACATCGCCCTGCCAGCGGTGAGGGCTGCGCCCGACCCTGGGTGGGCGCTTCGCGACGTGGGTTCTGCGCGGCTCGCTCAAA
>NZ_QNVJ01000062.1 GCF_003350345.1 Alkalilacustris brevis | reverse complement strand
TGCCATTCCGGGGGCTTACGCCGCCCCACCGGGGCGACGGTCCCCCTCCATCCCGGCAGGCGCATTTAAACCCATAACTTTTTGACAGGGCGTGAAATTTCCAGAAACCCTCGCCGGTTTCGCCGCCTCGAACATGCGCCTGCCCAGGCAGGCGCAGCCCTCCGCTCCACCGGTCCGTCATGCAGAGGTCGTTTCAGGCGATCTTGAATCGCGCCGCGCAACTCTGTGCCGCGCCGGTCAAAGCCCCAGCTTGGCGTTCACGATCTCGTTCACGGCCTTGGGGTTGGCCTTGCCGCCGGTGGCTTTCATCACCTGACCCACGAACCAGCCCGCCAGCTTGGGGTTGCTTTGCGCCTTTTCCACCTGCGCGGGGTTGGCGGCGATGATCTCGTCCACGGCGGCCTCGATGGCGCCGGTGTCGGTGACCTGTTTCATGCCGCGCGCCTCGACGATCTGCGCGGGGTCGCCGCCCCCGGTCCAGAGGATCTCGAACAAGTCCTTGGCGATCTTGCCGGAAATCTCGCCGCGCGCGATCAGGTCGAGCACCCCACCCAGCTGCGCGGCCGACACCGGGCTGTCGGCGATGGCCAGCCCCTCCTTGTTTAGTCGGCCGAACAACTCGTTGATGACCCAGTTGGCGGCCTGCTTGCCGTCGCGGCCCTTTGCCACCTCCTCGAAGAAGGCGGCATTCTCGACCTCGGCGGTGAGCACGCTTGCGTCGTAGTCGGTGACGCCGAACTCGCGGATATAGCGCGCCTTCCGCTCGTCGGGCAGTTCGGGCAGGCTGTCGCGGATGCTGTCCACCCAGTCCTGCTCGATCTCCAGCGGCAGCAGGTCGGGGCAGGGGAAATAGCGGTAATCATGCGCCTCTTCCTTGGAGCGCATGGAACGCGTCTCGCCCTTGTCGGGATCATAGAGGCGGGTTTCCTGCACCACCGCGCCACCGTCTTCCAGAATCGCGATCTGGCGGCGGGCCTCGTATTCGATGGCCTGCTGGATGAAGCGCATGGAGTTCATGTTCTTGATCTCGCAGCGGGTGCCGAGATGGCTGAAATCCTGGCTTTCCTGATATTTCTCATACTGGCCGGGGCGGCAGACCGACACGTTCACATCGGCGCGCAGGTTGCCGTTTTGCATGTTGCCGTCGCAGGTGCCCAGGTAGCGCAGGATCTGGCGCAGCTTGACGACATAGGCGGCGGCCTCTTCGGGGCCGCGGATGTCGGGGCGCGAGACGATTTCCATCAGCGCCACGCCGGTGCGGTTGAGGTCGACGAAGGACATGTTGGGGTCCATGTCGTGGATGGATTTGCCCGCATCCTGCTCGACATGGATACGCTCGATGCGCACGCGGCGGGCAACACCGGGGCCCATCTCGACCAGCACCTCGCCCTCGCCCACCAGCGGGTGATACAGCTGGCTGATCTGGTAGCCCTGCGGCAGGTCGGGGTAGAAATAGTTCTTGCGGTCGAAGGCCGAGCGCAGGTTGATCGCGGCCTTCAGGCCCAGCCCGGTGCGCACCGCCTGCTCGATGCAGAATTCGTTCAGCACCGGCAGCATCCCCGGCATGGCCGCGTCGATGAAGCTGACATTCGAGTTCGGCTCGGCCCCGAACTCGGTCGAGGCGCCCGAGAAAAGCTTGGCGCGGCTGGCGACCTGCGCGTGCACCTCCATCCCGATCACGAGTTCCCAGTCGTCGCGCGCGCCGGCGATGACCTTGGGGGCGGGGGGCGAGAAGGCGAGGTCGAGCATGGGCAGGGGCTCCGGTTTTTCTTGCCGCCGGGTTTAGGCCATGCCTGCCGGCACTGCAAGCGCGTGCTGGCGGGATGGTCTGGCGGGATGGGCGCGCGGATCTTCGCCGATCGTCGGGCGCCGGGGTTGCGCGAGCGGGCAAAGGCTGGCATCCGACCTGTTGCCGCGCGACTGGCGCGGTTTGCTGGATGTCCCATCAGATGAAACGCAAGCCTTTCACACTTGCCGCGGCATTCGGGCTCGCCCTGACGGTGGTTACCGCCTGCGCCAGCCCGGAAGCCAGCCGCGGCGTCACCGATACCGTTCCTGTGACCCAGTGGGATCACCGCCCCGAGGCGCAGGAATGGACAGTTTCGACCATGAGCGCGATCGCCGGCCATGGCCGCCCGCTGATCGAAACCCCGCTGGCCGATATCGATGTCTTCTGCCCGGGCTACGAGAACGCCACGGAAGAGGCACGGCAAGCCTTCTGGGTGGGGCTGTTCTCGGGGCTGGCGAAATATGAAAGCACCTGGAACCCGCGCGCGGCGGGTGCCGGCGGGCGCTATCGGGGGCTGTTGCAGATCTGGCCCACCACGGCGCGAAACCACGGCTGCCGCATCAATGAGGCGGGCGAGCTCTATGAGGGGCCGAAGAACCTGTCCTGCGCAGTGCGCATCGCCGCCGCCGCGGTCGAGCGTGACCGCGTGGTCGCGGGCGGCCCCGGCAACTGGGGCGGTGTGGCCGCCGACTGGCCGCCACTGCGCGACGCCGCCAAACGCGCCGAGATTGCCGGTTTCACCCGTTCGCAGAGTTACTGCCAGGGGTGATGCGGTGCGGGCGCGCCATGCGGCGCGCAAGAGCGGAAGGCCGCCCTGGCCGGGCGGCCTGCTGTTTCTCGGGGCCCGCGAAGGCGGGCCATTGCCTTCGGCGAGGATATTTTCATCACAGTGAAGGGGTGGGGGGTCAGCCGAGGATGCGGCTGGTCATTTCCGTCATGTCGCGGCTGAGGCCGGGGGTTTCGGCGATGCGCTTCAGTTCCGTGCGGATCATCTGCTGGCGCGCAGGGTCGAAACGGGCCCAGGTTTCGAACGCGGTGGAGAGGCGCGCGGCGGTCTGCGGGTTGACCGGGTCGAGCCGGATCAGCCAGTCGGCCAGCAGCCGGTAGCCGGCGCCCGAGGCGTGGTGAAACCCGGCCGTGTTGGCCGTGAGCGCCCCGAAGACGGCGCGGAAGCGATTGGGATTCTGCCAGGTGAAATCGGGGTGTCTCGACAGGTCTTCGGCGGTTTGCGCAGCCCGGGCGGGCGGGGCGTTGCGGACCCGGGCGCCGAACCATTTGTCGATCACCAGCCGGTCATGCGCCCATTGCCGGTAGAAGCGCGCGGCGGCCTCGTCGCCTGCGCCGATGTGCAGCAGGCAGTTCAGGGCGGCGAACTGTTCGGTCATGTTGCCGGCCTGGTCGAAAAGCCGCGCGGCGCGCGCGCCTCCGTCCAGGGCCGACAGCAGCGACAGGCAGGACAGCCGCAGCGCGCGGCGGCCTGCGTCGCGGGCCTCGGGGCTGTAGGGGCCGGGCGTGTCCATCGTGTCGTAAAGGGTGGCAAGGCGCGGCTCCAGATGCGCGGCCAGCGTTTGGCGCAGCTTTTCGCGTGCGGCGTGGATGGCGGCGGGATCGGGGGTGTGGCCGGCCTCGTGCAGGGCACGGGCGATGTCCTCTTCGTCGGGCAGGGCGAGCAGCCGCGCGCGATAGGCCGGATCGAGGCTGTCATCGGCGAGCACGGCCTCCATCGCGTCGAGCCAGGCGGGGCCGGGGGCGGCGTCGGCGCGGCTCATCTGCATGAGCAGGTTGCGGGCGAGGGCGCGCCCGGCCTCCCATTTGCTGAACGGGTCTGTGTCATGCGCCAGCAGGAAGGCTTGGCGTTCGGCGCTTTGCGCGTGTTGCAGGATCACCGGCGCGGAAAACCCGCGCAGCAGCGAGGGGACGGGGCGCGCGGGCAGACCCTCGAAGACGAAGCCTTGTTCGGGTGCGGCGAGTTCGAGCACCGCGCTGCGCATGATCTCGCGCCCGTCGGGCGCCAGCAGCCCCAGCGCGACGGGGATCAGCAGCGGCTCCTTGAGCGGTTGGCCCGGGGTGGGGGGTGTGTGCTGGCGCAGGGTCAGCGTGTAGGTGCCGCTGTCTTCTTCCCAGGTTTCATCGACATGCAGCCGCGGGGTTCCGGCCTGCACATACCAGCGCTTGAACTGCGACAGGTCGCGCCCTGTGGCATCGGCGAAAACCTGCAGCCAGTCCTCGATGGTGCAGGCCTGGCCATCGTGACGCTGGAAGTAGAGCTGCAGCGCCGCGTCATAGGCCTGCGCGCCGACCAGAAGGCGCAGCATCCGGATCAGTTCGGCGCCTTTTTCATAGACGGTGGCGGTATAGAAATTGTTGATCTCGACATAGCTGTCAGGGCGCACCGGATGGGCGAGCGGCCCGGTATCCTCGCGGAACTGGCGCGCGCGCAGGGCGATCACATCCTCGATGCGCTTGACCGCGCCCGAGCGCGTGTCGGCCGAGAATTGCTGATCGCGAAAGACGGTGAGCCCTTCCTTGAGGCACAGCTGGAACCAGTCGCGGCAGGTGATGCGGTTGCCGGTCCAGTTGTGGAAATACTCATGCGCGATGATGCGTTCGATATTGTCGTAGTCCGTGTCGGTGGCGGTTTCGGGGCTGGCCAGGACATATTTGGAGTTGAAGATGTTGAGGCCCTTGTTCTCCATCGCGCCCATGTTGAAATCATCCACCGCGACGATGTTGAACACGTCGAGGTCATAGGCGCGGCCATAGACCTCCTCGTCCCAGCGCATCGAGCGTTTGAGCGCGTCCATGGCATAGCCGCAGCGCCCTTCGTCGCCCTTGCGTACCCAGATGTTGAGCGCGACCTCGCGCCCCTCGCTGGTGGTGAAGCGGTCGGAATGCGCCACCAGATCGCCCGCGACCAGCGCGAATAGATAGGCTGGCTTGGGGTGCGGGTCGTCCCATTCGGCCCAGCCGGGGCCTTGCGCCACCGGGTTGCCGTTGGACAGCAGCACCGGCCGGTCGCTCTCGATCCGCACCCGGAAGGGGGCCATGACATCCGGGCGGTCGGGGTAGAAGGTGATCTTGCGGAAGCCTTCGGCCTCGCATTGGGTGCAATACATGCCTTTTGACATGTAGAGTCCTTCGAGCGCGGTGTTGCCTTCGGGGGCGATCTCGACCTCGGCCTCCCAGGTGAAGGGGCCGCGGGGCAGGGCCTCGGCGGGGAGGGTCAGGCCGGTTTCGTCGGGCCGGGCGGTGACGGGCGTGCCGTCCAGGGTGGCGTTGAGCAGGATCAGCCCCTCGCCATCGAGGCGCAGGGCCTGCCCCGGCACGGCGTCGGGGTTGGGCACGAATCGGACGCGCGATTGCACCTTGGTGGCTTTCGGGTCCAGGCGGAAGATCAGCGACACGCTCTCCACCAGAAAGGGGGGCGGGGTGTAATCGTCCAGATGGACCGCTTGCGGTGCGGCGTCTTTCATTCGGCCTCCGGAAAAAAACCGCGCGAGGCGGGCAATTGGCGTTGCCTGTGAGGGTAAGCGCGCCGGCGGGCGCGTGCAAGGCGCGCCCGTTTGCAGGTCGGCTGTTGCCTATCGGAAACTTTTTCCCCTAACTTGCACAAAATCGGAGATGCACAGGCGCAATCGCGCTGCAAGGGACGCGCAGCAAAGGAAGGGAAGAACAGATGCCGGATCGCGTTGACAGAGCGGGGCTTTCGGTGGATGCGGCGCTTGCCGGTTTCATCGAGGACGGGGCCTTACCGGGCAGCGGTGTGGGCCGCGAAACCTTCTGGCAGGCGCTGGCCGACCTGCTGCGTGGTTTCACGCCGCGCAATCGCGCGCTGCTCGAGCGGCGCCATGCGCTGCAGGAGCAGATCGACAACTGGCACCTGAAGCGCCGCGGCCAGCCCCATGACGCGGCAACCTATCGGGCGTTTCTGGAGGAGATTGGCTATCTTGTGCCCGAGGGGCCGGATTTCACCATCGAGACCGCCGATACCGACCCCGAGATCGCGCATCTGGCGGGGCCGCAACTGGTGGTGCCGGTGACCAATGCGCGCTATGCGCTCAATGCGGCGAATGCGCGCTGGGGCTCGCTTTATGACGCGCTTTACGGCACCGATGTGCTGGGGGCGCCGCCTGAACCGGGCGGCTATGACCCGGCGCGGGGCGCGCAGGTGATCGCGCGGGGGCGGGCGTTCCTGGATCAGGCGGCGCCGCTGGCGTCGGGCCGCCACGCTGATGCGCCGGCCTATCGCGTGGAAGGCGACGCGCTGGTGCCGGCGCTGCGCGACCCGGCGCAATTTGCCGGCTGGCGCGGCAGCCCGGAGGCGCCCGAGGCCATCGTGCTGCGCAACAACGGGCTGCACATAGTGCTCGAATTCGACCCGGAGCATTTCATTGGCCGCGATGACCCGGCGCATCTGTCCGATATCCGGCTCGAGGCCGCGATCTCGACGATCATGGATTGCGAGGATTCGGTGGCCTGCGTCGATGGTGCCGACAAGGCGCAGGCCTATGCCAACTGGCTTGGGCTGATGCGCGGCGATCTGGAGGAACGCTTCGACAAGGGCGGGCGGCAGATCACCCGGCGGCTCAACCCCGATCTGGAGTTCCAGGCACCGGGCGGGGGCGTGCTGCGGCTCAAGGGACGGTCGCTGATGCTGGTGCGCAATGTCGGGCACCTGATGACCACGCCGGCGGTGCTGGATGGCGCGGGCGACGAGGTGTTCGAAGGCCTGCTCGACGCGATGGTGACGGTGCTCTGCGCGCGCCACGATCTTGAGCGCGGCACCGGCCCGCGCAATTCCGAGACCGGCGCGGTCTATGTGGTCAAGCCCAAGATGCACGGCCCCGAAGAGGTGGCCTTTGCCAGCGAGGTCTTCGATTTCGTCGAGGATGCGCTGGGCCTGCCGCGCCACACCGTCAAGCTGGGCATCATGGACGAAGAGCGCCGCACCAGCGTCAACCTGCGCGAATGCATCCGCGCCGCGCGCCACCGGGTGGCCTTCATCAACACCGGCTTTCTGGATCGCACCGGCGACGAGATTCATACCAGCATGGAAGCCGGGCCGATGGTGCCCAAGGGCGAGATGAAGAATTCCGCCTGGATCAAGGCCTATGAGGATCGCAATGTCGATATCGGGCTGGCCTGCGGGCTGAAGGGGCGCGCGCAGATCGGCAAGGGGATGTGGGCGATGCCCGATCTCATGGCCGACATGCTGGAGCAGAAGATCGCCCATCCGCAGGCCGGGGCAAGCTGCGCCTGGGTGCCCAGCCCGACGGCGGCCACGCTGCACGTGCTGCATTACCATCAGGTCGATGTTGCCGCGCGGCAGGACGAGATTGCCCGCGGCGGCCCCCGCGGCACGCTCGAGGCGCTGCTGACGATCCCGCTGGCCGAGGGGCGCAACTGGGACGACGCCACGCTGGAGCGCGAGATCGAGAACAACGCGCAAGGCATCCTGGGCTATGTGGTGCGCTGGGTCGATCAGGGGGTGGGGTGCTCCAAGGTGCCCGATATCGACGATGTTGGCCTGATGGAGGACCGCGCCACCTGCCGCATCTCAAGCCAGATGCTGGCCAACTGGCTGCATCACGGCGTTGTCTCGCAGCCCCGTGTGATGGCGGCAATGCGCCGCATGGCCGAGGTGGTGGATCGCCAGAACGCCGCCGACCCGGCCTATCGCCCGATGGCGCCGGGGTTCGAGGGGCTGGCCTTCCAGGCGGCCTGCGATCTGGTGTTCAAGGGCCGCGTCCAGCCTTCGGGCTATACCGAGCCGGTGCTCCACGCCCGCAGGCTCGAGGTCAAGGCGGCGCGGGGCGGCTGAGCGCGCCGGCCCCGCCGCCGGGGCTTGGCAATCCGGTGGCCTTCAGAGTATGGAGGGGCAAACCGCGCCCGGAGCGCCCGAGGAGGGGCCATGAGCAATCCCGACAGTTTCATCAACGAGGTGAACGAAGAGGTCCGCCGCGACAGGCTCTTTGGCCTGTTCAAGCGCTATGGCTGGATCGCCGCGCTGGTGGTGCTGCTGGTCGTCGGCGGCGCGGCCTATAATGAATGGCGCAAGGCGCAGGACCGCGCCGAGGCCGAAGCCTTCGGCGATGCCGTCATCGCGGCGCTGGAAATCGACGCGCGCGAGGCCCGTGTGGCCGCGCTGGGCGCGATCGAGGCCGAAGGCGGGCGCGCGGCGGTGCTGCATCTTCTGAAAGCCGCCGAGGCCCAGGTGGCCGGCGACCGCGCGGCGGCCATTGCCGCGCTTTCCGTGCTTGAAGGCGACGCCAGCCTGCCTGCCACCTACCGCCAGATTGCCGCGCTCAAGCGCGTCGTCGTGGGCGGGGCCGAGATCCCGCTGGACGAGCGCGAGGCGGTGCTTGCGGGGCTGGCGCAGCCGGGGCAGGCGCTGCGGCCGCTCGCGCTGGAGCAGATGGCCCTTCTGCGCATCGAAGAGGGGGCGCCCGAAGCCGCGCTCGACATTCTGCGCGACCTTCTGGAAGAGGCCGATGTCACGCCGGGCTTGCGTCAGCGCGCCAGTCAGTTGATTGTGGCGCTTGAAGGTATTCACGGCACCGGCTGAGCGAAACCGGCCAACGGACAGGGCCATCGCCGGCCGGGCACGGCCGGAAAGTGACAGGGAAAAGGGGGCAAGGGCAGTGATACGGACCCGCAGCATGGGATTGATCGCCGGGCTTGCGCTGCTGATGGCCTGCGAGCGTGAGTTGATTCTCGAGGGCGAGCGGCTCGACCTGCGCGCGCTGACCGTCAGCGAACCCGCCGAGGTGGTCGCGGCGCGCGCGGCGCCGATCTCGCTGCCCTCGCCCGCAGCCAACAGCGACTGGACGCATCGCGGCGGAGATGTCAGCCACAGCATTCCGCACCCGGCGCTCTCGGGCAGCCTGACCCGTGTCTGGAGCGCGCCCATCGGCGCGGCCGAGTCGCGGCGCCAGCGCATCACCACCGATCCGGTGGTCGCAGGCGGGCGGATCTTCACGCTTGACAGTCAGGCCAGGGTCACGGCGACCAGCACCAATGGCGAAACCTTGTGGCAGCGCGATCTGGTGCCGTCCCATGCGCGGGCCGAACATGCCTCCGGCGGGGGGCTGGCCGTGGGCGCGGGGCGGCTTTTCGTGACCTCGGCCTTCGGCAGCCTTACGGCGCTCGACCCGGCGACGGGCGATGTAGCCTGGACCCAGCGCTTCGATGCGCCGGTAACCGCCCCGCCCGTGGTGGCGGGGCAGCGCGTCTATGTGGTGTCGAACGAAGGCGCGGCCTATGCCGTCGATGTCGAGAACGGGCGCCTGCAGTCGCGCATCGAGGGGCTGCCTTCGGCCTCGGCGGTGGCCGGGGGCGCGGCGCCGGCGCTCACCTCGCGGCTGGTGCTGCTGCCCTTTGCCTCGGGCGATCTGGTGGCCACGCTGCGCGACAGTGGCATAGAGGTCTGGCGCCAGCGCGTCGCCGGGCGCCGGCAGGGGCAGGCTTATGGCCTGGTCAGCGACATCACCGGCGATCCGGTGGTCGCGGGAAATACTGTGTTCATCGGCAACCATGCGGGCCGCGTGATGGCGTTGGACACCGATTCGGGCAGCCCGCGCTGGACCGCGCGCGAAGGGTCCAACGGCCCTGTCTGGCCAGTGGGCGGCAGCGTTTTCATGCTCAATGACCGGGGCGAGCTTGTGCGGCTCGACGGTGCCACGGGCGAACGGGTCTGGGCGGTCGAACTGCCCTATTACCTTGACGAGCGCGAGCGCCGCCGGGCCGAGATTGTCGCTCATCACGGGCCGGTGCTGGCGGGCGGGCGGCTGCTGGTGGCCTCGAATGACGGGCTCCTGCGCGGCTTCGACCCGGTTTCGGGCGAACTGATCGAACAGGTCGAGGTTCCGCGTGGTGCGACCACCAACCCTGTCGTGGCGGGGCAGACGCTTTACCTCGTCTCGACCGATGGCCGGCTGCACGCCTACCGCTGAGCGATTGCCACTGCCCTGAGGATGTGGCAGGGCAGATCGTCACCGGCCCTGCACACAGGGGCCGACTCTTCGGGGTTTGCTGCAATGAGTTTCACATTAGCGATTGTCGGGCGGCCCAATGTGGGCAAGTCGACGCTGTTCAACCGGCTGGTGGGCAAGCGGCTGGCGCTGGTCGATGACCAGCCCGGCGTCACCCGCGACCTGCGCGAGGGGGCCGCGCGCCTGGGCGATCTGCGTTTCACCGTGATCGACACCGCCGGGCTTGAAGAGGCCAGCGACGAAAGCCTGCAGGGCCGGATGCGGCGGCTGACCGAGCGCGCGGTGGACATGGCCGATATCTGCCTCTTTCTGATCGACGCGCGCGCCGGCGTGCTGCCCGCCGACCGGGTCTTTGCCGAGATCCTGCGCAAGCGCTCCGCGCATGTGATTCTAGGGGCCAACAAGGCCGAGGGCCGCGCTGCCGAGTCCGGGCTGCTGGAAGCCTATGAATTGGGCCTGGGCGAGCCGGTGGGCCTCTCGGCCGAGCATGGCGAGGGGATGGACGAGCTTTACCACATGCTCCGCCCGCTGGCCGCCAGCTTCGAGGCGCGCGCCGCCGCCGATGCGCCCGCGGTCGATGTCGATGTCGACAACGACCCGGAGGGCGAGGGCGTGACCGACGAGGAGGCCGCCGCCAGCGCCGCCGCCGCGCGCTTCGCCCCCAGCGAAAGCCGCCCCTTGCAGATTGCCGTGATCGGGCGGCCCAATGCCGGCAAGTCCACCCTGATCAACTCTATTTTGGGCGAGGACCGGCTGCTCACCGGCCCCGAGGCGGGCATCACCCGCGACGCGATTTCGCTGCGCAGCGCCTGGAATGGCACGCCGGTGCGCATTTTCGACACTGCCGGAATGCGCAAGAAGGCGCGCGTGCAGGACAAGGTCGAGAAACTCTCGGTCGCCGACGGGCTGCGCGCGGTGCGCTTCGCCGAGGTCGTGGTCGTGCTGCTAGATGCGCAGATCCCGTTTGAAAGCCAGGATCTGCGCATTGCCGATTTCGCCGAGGATGAAGGCCGCGCCGTGGTCGTCGCCGTCAACAAATGGGATCTCGAGGAAAACCGCCAGACCCGACTGCGCGAGCTGCGCGAAAGTTTCGAGCGGCTCCTGCCGCAGTTGCGCGGCGCGCCGCTGGTGACGGTTTCGGCGGTGACGGGCAAGGGGATCGATCGGCTGCACGACGCGATTCTGCGCGCGCATGAGGTCTGGAACCGCCGCATCACCACCGCGCGGCTCAACCAGTGGCTTGCCGGAATGGTGGCCGCGCATCCGCCACCGGCGCCCGGCGGGCGCCGGATCCGCTTGCGCTACATGACCCAGGTCAAGACCCGGCCGCCCGGTTTCGTGCTGATGTGTTCGCACCCCGAGGGCCTGCCCGAAGCCTACAAGCGGTATCTGATCAACGGGTTGCGCGAGGATTTCGACATGCCCGGCACACCGATCCGCCTGTTCGTGCGCAGCCAGGCCGACAAGAACCCCTACAAGGACCGCAAGAAACCCGGCCCCTCGAAGCTGCGCAAGCATCTGGGCAAGGGTCCGCGCGTCTGAACCTGGCGATGCCCCCGATCCTGCAATCCGCGCTGCCCTTCGCGCCCTGGGTCGCGCCACATCTGCGCCGGCTTCCGGGGATCCAGCCGCTCGAGCCGGGCGAGTGGTTGTTGGTCGACGATGCCTATGGCGCGCAGATGGCCGAGCGTGCGCGCCTGATCGCGACCCGCCCCGAGGCAGTGCACGCGCTGGCCCCCGAGGCCCGGCCCGCCGCGCAGGAACTGTTGGAGCAGGTCTTGCAGGCGCTGGCCGCGCGCGCGGATTTCGACCTGCAGCCGGGCCATGCGATCCGCCCCGACGGCGCGCGCGTGGACCTGGACCGCGATGCGCCGCTTTTCACGCTGGGGCAACTGGTGCAGGAGGATTTCTGCCTGCTCCAGCCCGGCCCCGAGGGCCATGTGCTGACCGGCGCGATCCTGTGCTTTCCCGCAAGCTGGACCCTGGCCGAGAAATTCCTGCGCCCGTTGGTGGCCATACACCAGCCCGTGCCCGAATATGATGCGGGAATCTCCGCGCGGGTGCAGCGGCTTTTCGATGCCATCCGCCCCGGGCAACCGCTCTGGCGCGCCAATGTGCTGGCCTATGCCGACCCGGCGCTGCACCACCCCAGGCGCGAATCCGACCCGCGCACGCCAGCGCAGGCGGCGGATTTCGTGCGCTCGGAAAAGCAAGGCCTGCTGCGTTTGCCTGAAAGCGGGGCGGTGGTGTTCTCGATCCACACGGTGGTGGTGCGGCGCGAAAGCCTGACGCCCGATCAGGCCCGCGCCCTGGCCGAGATGGAAGCCGGGCAGCCGCGGGAGGTCGGTTGATACGATCCGAAACCGCCGCGCCCGCCCGCTTGTCGGCGCAGCACAGCCTCTTCACTGTGATGAAAATATCCTCGCCGAAGGCCCCCGCCGGCCACAGGCGCGCGGCTTGAGAACAGTCCGCGACGTGGCGATACGGCCCTTCAGCCCTGCGCCCGGAACATGCCAGTGCTGCGCCCCCTGCGGCCCGGGGCCTTCGGCGAGGATATTTTTCTCACAGTGAAGGGTGGGGTGGGGCGC
>NZ_QNVJ01000052.1 GCF_003350345.1 Alkalilacustris brevis | reverse complement strand
CGCTTGATCGGTTTCACGCCGCCCGGGACGCTTGCGGCCCGGGCATGCGCCCGCCCGCCCCTCGGGCGGGCGCATGCCCTCTGTTCGAAAGAAGACGAGTCTAATTCAACGCAACACGCTTTAATCCTCGAGCGGAATGATCCGCACCGAGCTTCCTTGCGCCGAAAGCGCAATCCTGCCCTCGCAAAGCCGCAGCGCATCCGCGCCAAAGACTTCGTGCCGCCAGCCCTTCAGCGCGGGCAGGTCGCGTTCGCCCGCGGCGATGGCATCCAGGTCGGCACTGTTGGCCACCAGCTTCTGCGCCACGCCCGCCTCTTCGGCCTTGGCCTTGAGCAGAACCCGCAGCAGATCGGCCAGCGCCGGGTTGACCTGCAGGTTCTGGCGCGGGCTATCGGCCTGGGGCAGGTCGTCGGTTTCCTGGCCTGCCTTGATCGCACGCAGGATGCCCTCGGCCAACTCGCCGCGCCGCGCCTCGCGCAGCAAGAGCCGCGAGCGGCCCAACTGCTCGAGCGATTCGGGCCGGGTCGAGGCCAACTCCAGCAGCGCCTCGTCCTTGAAGACGCGGTTGCGCGGGATGTCGCGGCTTTGTGCATAGCCTTCGCGAAAGCGCGCCAGTTCGCGCACGATCGCCAGAAAGCGGCCCGAGTTCGTGCGCGTCTTGACCCGCCGCCAGGCTTCGCTCGGTCTGACGACATAGGTTTCGGGATCGGCGAGAACGGCCAGCTCTTCCTCCAGCCAGCCCTGCCGGCCCGAGGCCGCGATCTGGCGCGAAAGCTCTTCGTAGATCACCCTGAGATGGGTGACATCGGCCAGCGCGTATTTCTTCTGGGCCTCGGACAACGGGCGCTGCGACCAATCGGTAAAGCGCGAGGTCTTGTCCAGGTTGCCCTTCGCAATCTTGCGCACCAGCGTCTCGTAGCCGACCTGTTCGCCAAAGCCGCAGACCATGGCCGCAAGCTGGGTGTCGAACAGCGGCCTGGGCAGGGTCTTGCCGTCGATATGGAATATCTCGATATCTTGCCGCGCCGCGTGCAGCACCTTGACCGTGCTTTCTTCGCGCAAGAGACGGAAGAACGGATCAAGCGAAAGCCCGTCAGCCAGCGGATCGACCAGCACCGCCGCGCCGCCTTCCGGCCCGTCCGGCCCCGGCAGCGCCATCTGGATCAGGCACAGTTTTGCGTAATAGCTGCGCTCGCGCAGGAATTCGGTGTCGATGGTCACATAAGGGGCGGCGCGCGCCTGGTCGCAGAAGGCGGCAAGCGCGTCGGTGGTGGTGATCGTCTTCATGCGTGCGGGCTGGGCCTTGCTGAAACTGCGGATGGCTCGGGTATTAGGCAGCGGCGCAGGGAATGAAAACCCCTGCGCCGCCCTGTTTTTGGTCCAGGGCCGCGGGTTCGGCGCTCAGACGGCCTTTTTCAACGCCTCGGCCAGATCGGTGCGCTCCCAGGAGAAGCCGCCATCGGCGTCGGGCGTGCGGCCAAAATGGCCGTAGGCGGCGGTGCGCTCGTAGATCGGGCGGTTGAGGTTGAGATGCTCGCGAATGCCGCGCGGGGTGAGGTCCATCACATCGGCCACGGCACGTTCGATCGCGGCCTCCTCGACTTCGCCGGTGCCGTGGGTGTCGACATAGATCGACAAGGGCTTGGCCACCCCGATGGCATAGGACAGCTGCAAGGTGCAGCGCCGGGCCAGCCCCGCGGCCACCACGTTCTTGGCCAGGTAGCGCGCCGCATAGGCTGCCGAACGATCCACCTTGGACGGGTCTTTCCCTGAAAAAGCGCCGCCGCCATGCAGGGCCGATCCGCCGTAGGTGTCGACGATGATCTTGCGCCCGGTCAGGCCAGTATCGCCATCGGGGCCGCCGATGACGAAGGTGCCGGTGGGGTTGACGTGCCATTCGGTGTTTTCGGTCAGCCAGCCCGCAGGCAGAACCTCGCGGATATAGGGCTCCACGATGGCGCGGATGTCGTCGCTTGTCTGGCCGGCATCGGCGTGCTGGGTCGACAGCACCATCTGCGTCACCTCGACGGGGCGGCCGCCTTCATAGCGCAGGGTGATCTGGCTTTTCGCATCGGGGCGCAGGGTGGGCTCGGCGCCCGACTTGCGCACCTCGGCCAGCCGCTGCAGCACCTTGTGCGAATAGAGGATCGGCGCGGGCATCAGCTCGGGTGTTTCGTCCACCGCATAGCCGAACATGATCCCCTGGTCGCCGGCGCCATCTTTCGAGACGCCCTGCCAGATATGGGCCGACTGCTCGTGCAGGAAGTTCAGCACGTGGCAGGTGTTCCAATGGAACTTGTCCTGCTCGTAGCCGATATCCTTGATGCAGTCGCGGGCGATCTGGCTGATGCGGCCCATGTAATCCTTCAGCCGCTCGGGGTCCGACAGCCCCACCTCGCCACCGATGACGACCATCCCGCTGGTCGCGAAGGTTTCGCAGGCGACGCGCGCGGCGGCTTCCTCGGCGAGGAAGGCATCGAGCACCGCATCCGAGATACGGTCGCAGACCTTGTCAGGATGCCCCTCCGAAACGGACTCGGAGGTAAAGAGATAGTTCTGTCTTGCCATGTGAAAAGCGCTCCATTGGATTATCCCCACCACGCCAGGAAGCCGTTGTGGCGGTTGAAACGCGCACTTACCCGCTGCGCGCCGCTACGTCAATGTGCAAGCCCACCGGCCCCAGTAGCAATCGCTCGCCGCTGGGGGCTGTCGGTTTGAATATTGTAATATATCAGTGTCTCTGGCATGGCAGGTTCTCCGGGCACCGCTCTTGCGAGGGGTGATCGGAGGGGCGCCCCCGAGGGAGGATGTATCATCAGGACTCGTATTTCCATGGCTGCTCTGGCCAGCGCTCTGGCCGGGGACGTTCCGGGCAATACTTGCAAATGGACCACCTTCAGGCCGCAGGAAGGGGGCGATGCTCAGCCGGTCCCCGCTCGGTGGCTCGCAGACGTATTTGGCGCGCGCGCGCTGCCGGGCAGTCCCGTCGGTGACATCGTCGCAAGGCAGAAGTTCCGAATGCCGGTGCGGGTGCGGCATGTTGCCCTTCGTGATTGCGAGGCCTGAGATGCCAGCTCTGCACTGTGTCTTTCCGCAGACGACCCTGTTCCTGCAGGAGCAGATGCAATGACCGATTTGCGCGCCGAAATTCCCGGTCTTGCCGACTGGCTTGACCGTTTTGCGCAGACGCATCCCTTCCGGGGTGCAAACTGATAGGAGATCGACATGACCCACTGGCCCGCTCAACGCCTGCCTGCGCCGGACCCGGCGACCTACAACGCACGGCAGCAGGAAATCCACGATGCCATTGCCAGCGGTCCGCGCGGCGGTGTGCGCGGGCCGTTGGCGATCTGGCTGCATCGGCCCGAACTGGCCGCCAAGGCGCAGGATCTCGGGCGTTATTGCCGGTATGATACCCTGCTGGACGACAGGTTGTCGGAGCTTGCGATCCTCGTGACAGGCCGGGTTTTCGGCGCGGAATACGAGTGGCAGGTGCACAAGGCTCATGCGCTCAAGGCCGGGCTCGCACCCGAGATCATCGAGGCGATCCGCCTGAACAAGCGCCCCGACTTCGCCGACCCCGCCGAGGCGATCGTGCACGATGTCGCCCGGGCGGCGCATGAAACCCGCAACGTGGATGATGCGCTCTATGCCCGCGCGAAAGAGGTCCTGGGCGAGGAGGCGCTTGTCGATCTGATCGGTCTGCTTGGCTATTACACACTGATTTCGCTGACCATTAATGTCTTCAAGGTCCCGCCCATGGGCGACGATCCAGCACCGGAACTGCAAGATGACTGACCATCCGCTGACTTGGCTGCCGGGTCCGCGCCGAACCATCGCGCCGATCCGCCGGCGTTCGCGGTGCTGACAGTAAGCCATCTGACAAAATTTTATCGCTTCGAGGAGAACTGACATGGCTGGACGGCTTGAGGGAAAGATCGCGATCGTGACAGGTGCGGGTTGCGTCGGGCCCGGCTGGGGCAACGGGCGCGCGACTTGCGTGCGGTTTGCCGAAGAAGGTGCAAAGATCTTTGCCGTTGATCTGCGCGCAGACACAATGGAAGAAACGCTGGCGCGCGTGCACGGCGCGGGCGGCGAGATCGAGCCCTATCTGTGCGACGTGACCGACGGTGCTGCCGTGCAGAAGATGGTCGCGGCCTGTATCGACCGGTTCGGCAAGGTCGACATCCTCGTCAATAACGTGGGCGGATCGGCCAGGGGCGGCCCGACCGACCTTGACGAGGAAGGCTGGGACCGCCAGCTGGATTTCAACCTCAAGAGCGTCTACCTGACTTGCCGCGCCGTGCTGCCGCATATGGAAGCCGCAGGAGGTGGCGCGATCGTCAACACCGCTTCGGCGTCGGGGATACGCTTTACCGGGTCTCCGCAGGTCGCCTACGCCTCGGCCAAGGCGGCGGTTATACAGTTTTCCAAGGTGACGGCTGTGGAATTCGCGCCCAAGGGGGTGCGCGTCAACACCGTGGTGCCAGGGCAGTTGCATACGCCGATGGTCGAAACCCGCCTTGCCGGTCAGCGCATGGGCGGGGATGTGGACGCGCTGTTGCAATCACGCATCAAGCGTATCCCGCTGGGATGGATGGGTGATGGACGTGACACGGCCAACGCCGCGCTCTTCCTGTGCTCGGACGAGGCACGTTTCGTCACAGCGACCGAGATCGTCGTGGATGGCGGCATGAGCGCTCGTTGTGACTGAAACGCCGGATGACCATAATCACCTGTCTTGTCGCAATTTCCGAGGCGCCAGGTGATCCCAACTGACTTGAATTTCCTTCAAGCCCGGGAAAGCGAAAGCGGGCGTTTGCACAAGGGCCGGGGATAACATCCGGCTGCACCGAAGGGCGCTTGCGCATCCAGCGCGGCGCTTCTTCACGGCCCTGTCGCGTTTTGCCGGGGTCATGGCCGGCCGCTGGCCTGTCGATGCCTCGGTTCATTGCCCAAAGGTGCATCCCGGCGCGGGCCAGGGGCTGCGGGCGCCCCCTCTTCACCGGGGCTCAAGCCGCGCCTCCGGTTTGATCCGTTGGCGCGGCTTTTTGTGGGGCCTCAGCCCTCGGTCACGCAGTCGGCGATCGTCTCGGCCAGGTTGCGCATCAGTGTGGCGTAATGCTCCGGCCCCGGTTCGAGCATTACACCCGCGGGGTCCAGCATCCCTCCGCGCCGGGTATTGGTGCCCTCCAGCAGCATGTCGACATGGGCGGAGCTGTGGTTGACCTCGGGAAACAGGCAGACAGCCTGACCCTCGGCAAGCTGCGCGCGCAACTGCGTCAACCGTGCCGCACCGGGAGCGGCCGCATCGCCAAGCGCGATGGAGCCCGCGACCCGCAGGTCGTAATGGTCCGAGAAATATCCATAGGCGTCGTGGAAAACCATGATCGCGGCATCCCCCGCCGGCGTCAGGGTTTCGCGCAGTTCGGCATCGAGCGTATCGATGGCCTCGCGCGCGGTGGCGGCATTGGCGGCGTAGGTCTCGGCATTATCGGGGTCGCGTGCGGCAAGCGCCCCGGCGATCACGTCCAGCCAGATCTCGGCATTATGCGGGTCGAGCCAGGCATGGGGATCGGCGCCGTCATGACTGTGGTCATGCCCGTCGTCCTGTGCATGATCATCGCCGTGATCGTGGTCATGTTCATGGTTGTGGCCGTTCGAATGCTCTTCGCCGTGGTCGTGCCCGTCATCGTGATGATCGTGCCCATGATCGTCATGCCCGTGGTCGTCATGCCCGTGATCATCATGCCCTTGGTCATGGTCGTCCCCGAAACCGCGCAGGTGGACGCCCGTTGCATTCAGAAGCGTGATCGACTCGCCGCGTATGCCGACGCCCTCGATCGCGCGGTTCAGCCAGGGGGTCAGTTCCGGCCCCACCCAGAACACCAGATCGGCCCCCGCAAGGGCTTGCGCCTGGCTGGGACGCAGCTGGAAATTATGCGGATCGCTACCACGGTCAAGCAACAGTGTCGGCTGGCCCAGATCGCCCATGACCTGTGCGGCGAGCGAATGCACAACCGGCGTGCCTGTCACGACGGCCGGCACATCGGCCAGTGCGGGGCTGGCCAGGGTGGTGCAAAGTAGAATAACACGGGTGCGCATCGGTCATATCCTTTCCGGGTTGTGGCTTTTGCGCGGCTTATGGTATGTGATGATATAACATGTCAAGGACCGACCGGATGGAGAAGCCTGAAATCACCCCGCAGGGTGTCGCGTTTCGTCAGCACGACCACGCGCGCTGCAGCAGCGACACACTGGCCCGTGCCGACGAAGTTGCGCGCGAACGCGGTGTGCGGCTGACCCCGGTGCGCCGCCGCGCGCTTGAAATCCTGCTCGAGGAACACCGCGCGCTGGGCGCCTATGAGGTGCTTGAGCGGCTGGCCGAGGACGGTTTTGGAAAACAGCCCCCCGTGGCCTACCGGGCGCTAGATTTTCTGGTCGAGCAGGGATTCGCGCATCGGGTCCAGCGGCTCAATGCCTTCGCCGCGTGCCTGCATCCGGGCGAGGATCACGACGCGGCCTTCCTGATATGCCGCCAATGCAATGCCGTGGCCGAGACCCCGGCCGCGCGTGCGCGTGCCGCGCTCGAGGCCGTCGCCGCGCCCACGGGCTTTGTCGTCGAGCGCAGCAGTATCGAGGCAGTGGGGCTATGCCCCGCCTGCCGCGCCGCACAATGAGCGCGGCGCAGGTTTCGGCGCGCTCTGATCCGCATGCGGGGGGCTGCGCGGATGGCGAAGGCGGGCAGGGCTGTGGCGCGCATCCGCCGTTGCAGCCTTCGCCCGAGGCGCTGATCACTGCGCGCGGGCTCGGGGTGGGTTTTGGCGGGCCGCTGGTGCTGCGCGATGTCGATTTCACCATTGCGCCGGGCGAGATCGTGACCATCGTCGGGCCGAACGGGTCGGGAAAATCGGTGCTGCTGCGCGCGCTGCTTGGCATCCTTGCGCCGCGCCGGGGGCAGGTTACGCGCCGCCGCGGGCTGCGGGTGGGCTATGTGCCACAGCGGTTGCATATCGACCAGGCGTTGCCGATGCCGGTGCATCGCTTCCTGTCTTTGCCGCAACGCCACGGCCCCGAGGCGCAGGCCCGCGTGCTGGCGCGCGTCGGTGTGCCGGATGTGGCGCATAAGCAGATGACGGTGCTTTCGGGCGGGCAGTTCCAGCGGGTGCTGCTGGCGCGCGCGCTGCTGGCCGAGCCCGAACTTCTGGTGCTTGACGAACCCACCCAGGGGCTCGACCAGCCCGGCACCGCCGCCTTTTACCGGTTGATCGAGGCTGTGCGCGGCGAACTGGGCTGCGCGGTGCTGTCGGTCAGCCATGACCTGCATGTGGTGATGAGCGCGTCGGACAGGGTCATCTGCCTAAATGGGCATATCTGCTGCCAGGGCACGCCGCAGGTGGTGCTGAACGCGCCGGAGTACCGCGCGCTTTTCGGCCCCGGCACGGGCGGCGCTCTGGCGCTCTACCAGCACCATCACGATCACGCACACGACCATGGCGGGGTGGCCGAGCCGGCAACGCTCGACCAGCAAGAGGGGCACGGCTGATGCTGGACGATTTCTTCCTGCGCGCGGTGCTGGCGGGGCTGGCGGTGGTGCTGGCCACCGGGCCGCTGGGCTGTTTCGTGGTCTGGCGGCGGATGGCCTATTTCGGAGATGCCACGGCGCACGCCGCGATTCTCGGGGTGGCGCTGGCGCTGGGGTTCTCGATCTCGATCTTCATCGGCACGCTGGTGGTGGCGCTGGTCATGGCGATGACGGTTGCGGTGCTCGCCGGGCGCGGCTGGGCGATGGATACGACGCTGGGGGTCCTGGCGCATTCGGCACTGGCCTTCGGGCTGGTGGCGGTGTCGTTCCTGCCGGGCGTGCGCGTGGACCTGACGGCCTATCTGTTCGGCGACATCCTTGCGGTGAACCGGGTGGACCTTGCGGTGATTTCCGGGGGTGCCGTGCTGGTGGCGGGGTTGCTGGTCTGGCGCTGGAGCGCGCTTCTGACCGCGACGCTGAGCGAGGATCTGGCCCATGCCGCGGGACTGCACCCGGCGCGTGAGCGGCTGGTGCTGACGCTGGCGCTGGCGGTTGTGGTGGCGGTGGCGCTCAAGGTGGTGGGGGCACTGCTGATCGCGGCGCTTCTGATCGTGCCGGCAGCGGCGGCGCGGGCGCTGGCGCGCTCGCCCGAGGCCATGGCGCTGCTGGCGGTGGCGATCGGCGCAGCGGCGGTGCTGGGGGGGCTCAGGGCCTCGCTGGTCTGGGACACCCCGGCGGGCCCGTCCATCGTGGCGGTGGCTGCGGTGATCTTTGCCGCCTCGCTGCCGTTGGGCGTGCTTGCGCGTGCCGGCGCGCGCCCCTGAGGCACGGGCTCACCCGGCAGGTCGGGGCCTTGCACCGATTGTGACGGGCGGATGCCTGCGGCGCGGATATTTTTGCCAAGAAGAAGGGGTTTGTGCGCCCTGTGATGGTGGCCGCGCCCGGGGGCGGGCGGTGCGGTTGTCAGACCTCGGGGTGCAGCGGGATCAGCCCGGTCTTGCGGATTGTCGCCGCGGCCGCGTCTGACGCCAGATACCGCAGCAGGTGCAGCGCGGCCTCGCGGTGGGGGCTGCCTGCGCCGAGCCCGGCGCAGAACAGGAACCGGCGGCGGATCTCGGGCGGCAGGGTGCCGATCAGCTTGACGCCCTCGATAGGGAGGATCTCGCTGACCTGTTGAAAGCCAAGGTGGGCATCGCCCCGCGCGACGATGGTGCCGACGCGCTCGGAATAGACGGTGAAGGCCTTGCCGGCCATTTCTTCGGCCAGCCCCAGTTTCGGGAAGACCTCGGTCGACAGGTAGATGCCGCTGGCGCTGGCGGCGTGGCCGATGCGCGGCGCGGCGCGCAAGGCGGCGATGAAGCCGTCGAGGGTGCCGATATCGGGGGCAGGGTCTTCGTTGCGCACGCAGGCGCCGATTTCCGAGGCCACCAGATCGGCGCGGCTGCCCGGTTCGATCCAGCCATCGGCTGCGAACTTCTCAAATGCGGCCTCGGCCAGCAGGTAAAGGTCGAAGCGTTCGCCCTGCGCCAGCCGCGTGGGGATCGAATCATGCGCGGCTCCCAGCGACGAGCCGAAGGCCAGTTCGACCCGGTAGCCCGGTGGTGGGCTGTAGCCGGGCAGCAGCGCCTTGAGCGCGGCGGCAAAGGCGCCCGAGGTGATCACGCGCAGCGGGGTGGCGGCTTTGGTCATCAAGCGGATCGCTCCTTGCAGGGGTGGCACTGGCGCTGGATGCCGGTTCGGCAGAAAGGTGCGCGATTTTGATGTGCTTGACAATGCCGTGGGGGAGATCTGACCGCGCGGAGGCAGACGCCTCGGCGCACTGGCTTGCCAAGCCCGGGGGGCGCGGATAGGGTGCGCGCCAATCGGCGGGGGGTGCTGCCCGGCCTGTCTTGTCATGCCGGGGTTTCCCGCGCGAAATCGCATCCGCGGGGGTTTCCCGCGCCATCTGCAAGAGGAAGAAATGTTCGTAACTCCCGCTTATGCCCAGGACGCCGCTGGCGGCGCATTCGTGAGCTTTCTGCCGCTGATCCTGATCTTCGCGATCATGTGGTTTCTTCTGATCCGGCCGCAGCAGAAGAAGCTCAAGGAACACAAGGCGATGGTCGAGGCGCTGCGCCGGGGCGACCAGGTCGTGACCCAGGGCGGGATCATCGGCAAGATCACCAAGGTCAAGGAAGACGGTGAGCTAGAGGTCGAGATTGCCAAGGATGTGAAGGTGCGCGTGTTGCGCCAGACCGTCGCGACTGTCATCAGCAAGACCGAGCCAGCCGACAGCTGAGCCGAATCTTTCAGGCAGAAGGGCCGTCATGCTGTATATCCCGATCTGGAAGCGGGTGATCATCTGGAGCCTCGTGGCGCTGGGGCTGATCTTCGCCATGCCGAACCTGTTCTACGACCGCGTCGAACGGCACAATGATGCCGTGCGCGCGACCGAGGCACAGGGCGTGGAGACCGACGCAATGGCGGCCGAGCGGGCGCTCTGGCCCGACTGGCTCCCCGCGACGCTGATGAATCTTGGTCTCGACCTGCGCGGCGGCGCGCATCTGCTGGCCGAAGTGCAGGTCAGCGATGTCTATGCGCACCGGATCGATGCGCTCTGGCCCAGTGTGCGCGATGCCTTGCGGGACGAGCGTGCGGCGGTCGGCAGCATCCGCCGCCAGCCCTCTCCCGATGGCGAGTTGCGGGTGCAGATATCGCAACCCGAAGGTATGGCGCGGGCGCTTGAGGTGGTGCAGGATCTCGCCCGCCCCGTTTCGGGCCTTTTTGCCACCGGCACATCGAGCGATCTCGAGGTGCGCACGGAAGGGGGCGAGATTGTCGTCACGCTCTCGGCGGCGGAACGCGCCGCCACCGATGACCGCACCATGCAGCAATCGCTCGAGATCATCCGCCGCCGCGTCGACGAGGCCGGCACGCGCGAGCCCACCATCCAGCGCCAGGGGACCGACCGCATCGTGATCCAGGTGCCGGGCATCGGCTCGGCGGCTGAGTTGAAGGAACTGATCGGCACCACCGCGCGGCTGACCTTTCACCCGGTCGTCGGACGCACCGACAACCCTGATGAAATCCCCGGCCCCGGCAACCTTCTCGTGCCGTCCGCCGATGAGCCGGGCACCTATTACATCCTTGAACAGAACGAGGTCGTGAGCGGCGAGCAGCTTGTCGATGCCCAGCCTTCGTTCGATCAGAACAACCGCCCGGCAGTGAGTTTCCGCTTCAACCCGCAAGGCGGGCGGGCCTTCGGCGACTACACGGCGGCCAATATCGGCAACCCCTTCGCCATCGTTCTGGATAACGAGGTGATCTCGGCCCCCGTCATCCAGGCGCATATATCGGGCGGCTCGGGCATCATCACCGGTCGCTTCACCGTCGAGGAAACGACGCAGCTTGCGGTGCTCCTGCGCTCGGGCGCACTGCCTGCGGGCATGGTCTTTCTCGAAGAGCGCACCGTCGGCCCCGAACTGGGGCAGGACAGTATCGACGCCGGGCGCGTGGCAGCCATTGTCGCCCTGGTGGCCGTGCTGGGCTTCATGCTGCTCAGCTACGGTCTGTTCGGCATCATCGCCAATATCGCGCTGTTGCTCAATATCGGGATGATCTTCGGCCTGCTCTCGGCCATCGGCGCGACCCTGACACTGCCCGGCATCGCCGGGATCGTGCTCACCATCGGCATGGCGGTCGATGCCACCGTGCTGATCTTCGAGCGTATCCGCGAAGAGCTGCGCACCGCCAGGGGCCCGGCACGCGCCATCGAACTTGGGTTTGAGAAGGCGATGTCGGCCATTCTGGATGCCAATATCACCACCTTCATCACCGCGGTGATCCTGTTTGCCATGGGCTCCGGCCCCGTGCGCGGCTTTGCCGTGACGCTGGGGCTGGGTATTGTCACATCGGTCTTCACGGCGATCTTCGTCACCCGGCTGATGATCGTGATGTGGTATGAACGCCGCCGCCCGAAAACCGTTCTGATCTGAGGGAAACCCATGCGCCTGAAACTCGTTCCCCTCGACACCACGATCGATTTTTTCGCCATCCGGCGGGTCACGTTCGGCGCCTCGCTTGTGGCGATGATCGCTTCGGTGCTGGTTTTTGCCATCATCGGGCTGAACTTCGGCATCGATTTCCGCGGCGGCACTTCGATCCGGACCGAAGCGCAAAACCCCGTCGAAGTCGGCGCCTATCGCGACGCGGTGCAGCCGCTGGGCCTTGGTGACGTGGCGATCACCGAAGTGTTCGACCCGAATTTCCGCGCCGATCAGCATGTGGCGATGATCCGTATTCAGGCCCAGGACGGTGAAGAGGCCGTCACCCCCGAAGTGATCGCCCAGGTCGAAAGCGCCTTGCAGAACCTGGATGACACCCTGCGCTTCACCGCTGTGGAATCGGTGGGGCCCAAGGTCTCGGGCGAGTTGATCCGCGCCGCCATAATCGCGGTGACGCTGGCACTTGCGGCGGTGCTTTTCTACATCTGGCTGCGGTTCGAGTGGCAGTTTTCCGTGGGGGCGGTGGCCGCGCTAGTGCATGACATCGTGCTGACCATCGGCATCTTCTCGATCCTGCAGATCCGCTTTGACCTTGCGATCATCGCGGCGCTGCTGACGATCGTGGGCTATTCGCTCAACGACACGGTGGTCGTGTTCGACCGGGTGCGCGAGAACCTGATCAAGTACAAGAAGCGCCCGCTCAAGGAGGTGCTCAACCTTTCGATCAACGAAACCCTCTCGCGCACGGTGATGACCAGCATCACCACGCTTCTGGCGCTGCTCGCGCTCTTCGTGCTGGGCGGCGACGTGATCCGCGGCTTCGTCTTCGCGATGATCTGGGGCGTGATCGTGGGCACCTATTCCTCGGTCTATGTGGCTTCGGCGGTACTTCTGATGCTTGGTGTGACGCGCGATTGGTCCAAGGAAAAGGACGACAAGTCCGGCGGCACCCAGTTCGGCAAATCCGAGGCCTGAAGCCTTGCCTGCCCCGCGTCTCGTGAGGTGAGGAAATGCAGATCAACGAAGTCAGCTTCGGCCAGTCGATGGTGATCGATGGCTACGGGCCGGGCTTCTTCCGCATCGCGGGAGAGCGGCACGACGGTGCGGTTCTGGTACAGCCGGGCAGCCTGCGTTCATGGGGCGGGCTGGAGGACCGGGCGCCGCTGCTGGACCTGCGCGACGAGATTGACGTGCTGCTTGTCGGCACGGGCGCCGAGATCGCGCCATTGCCCGCCACCTTGCGTGCAGAACTGGAAGAGGCCGGGATCGGTGTCGAGATGATGGCCACGCCACCGGCCTGCCGCACCTATAACGTGCTGCTGTCCGAAGGCCGCCGCATCGCCGCCGCGCTACTGCCTGTCGGTTGATCGCCTCTGCCGCCAGTAATCCTTCGCGCTCACCTCCGGCGTGCGCGCACCTTGTCGCCCGCTTGCGCCGGTCTCAAGGCGGGCAGGCCCTGTCTTCTTGGCAAAAATATCCTCGCCGAAGGCATCGCAGCGGCGGCTGCGGGCGCAGCGCGTCATCCTTGATGCAGGCAGCCTGGGCCTCAGCCCTCCAGCCGGGCCAGCGCGTGGCGCTTCTTGCCGGCGCTCAGCTTGACCGGCTGTGCCAGCGCCGCCGCGTCGAGCATCTGCCCCGGATCGCTGACCGGCGCATCGTCGAGCCGCGCGCCGCCTTCCTGGATCAGCCGCTTGGCGTCCTTGCCCGATTTCGCCAGCCCCGCGCGCACGAAAAGCTGCGCCAGCGAAATGCCCTGGCCGATCTCGCCGGCGTTCAGCACCAGCGTGGGCAGATCCTCGCCGGCGCCGCCTTTCTCGAACACCTCGCGCGCGGTGGCCTCGGCGGCGGCGGCGGCGGCGTCCCCGTGGCACAGGGCCGTGACCTCATTGGCCAGCCGGATCTTGGCGGCGTTGATGTTGGCCCCTTGCAGCGCGCCCAGGTGCTCGCATTCCTCAAGCGGCAGTTCGGTGTAAAGCCGCAGGAAGCGCCCGACATCGGCGTCGGTGGTGTTGCGCCAGAATTGCCAGAATTCGTAAGGTGACAGCATCTCGGCATTGAGCCAGATCGCGCCGCCTGCCGACTTGCCCATCTTGCGCCCGTCCGAGGTGGTCAGAAGCGGCGAGGTCAACCCGAACACCTCGGCATCCGCCACCCGGCGCGTCAGGTCGATGCCGTTGATGATGTTGCCCCATTGGTCGGACCCGCCCATCTGCAGCCGGCAGCCATGGCGGCGGTATAGCTCCAGAAAGTCATAGGCTTGCAGGATCATGTAGTTGAATTCGAGGAAGCTGAGCGATTGCTCGCGGTCGAGCCGCGACTTGACGCTCTCGAAGCTCAGCATACGGTTGACGCTGAAATGCCGCCCGATGTCGCGCAGGAACTCCAGGTAGTTCAACCCGTCCAGCCACTCGGCATTGTCAAGAAGGATCGCGTCGCTCGGCCCTTCACCAAAGCGCAGATACTTGGCGAAAACCTGTTTCATCCCGGCGATATTGGCTTCGATCTGCTCGGGCCCCAGCAGCGGGCGTTCCTCCGAGCGAAAAGACGGGTCACCCACCTTGGTGGTGCCGCCGCCCATCAGCACAATGGGCTTGTGTCCCGTTTGCTGCAGATGTCTGAGCATCATGATATTCAGCAGATGGCCCACATGCAGCGAGGCCGCCGTGGCGTCATAGCCGATATAGGCGGGCACGATTCCGGCGGCCAGCGCCTCATCGAGGCCCTGGTAATCGGTGCAATCGGCCAGATAGCCACGTTCGATCATCACGCGCATGAAGTCGGATTTCGGGTGGTAGGTCATTCGCGCCTGGTCCATTCTGCATAGTCAGGTGCGTCTATATCTGCGCCAAAGGGCAAGGGGAAGGCCATGCGGGAAGAGCGTGCGCGCAAAGGGGCCGAGGCCGCGCCCGTCTGGGCGCTGGGGGCGATGTCGGGGACCTCGCTCGACGGGGTGGACGCGGCCATGCTGCTGACCGATGGCGAGGCGATCCTGTCCTTCGGCCGCAGCGATTACCGCCCCTATCCGCAAGCCGAGCGCGCCTGCCTGCGCGCGGCCCTTGGCCGCTGGCCCGGCGCGCCGGGCGTGGCCGAGGCCGCCGAGGTAGTGGAAACGGCCCATGCGCGGCTGCTCTCTCTGTTCGAAGGGGCCGAGCTTGTGGGCTTTCACGGTCAGACCCTGGCCCACGACCCGGGCGGGCGGGGCACCCATCAGGCCGGCGATGGCGGGATACTGGCCGAGGTGCTGGGCCTGCCGGTGGTGTGGGATTTCCGCAGCGCCGATATGCGGCTGGGCGGGCAGGGCGCGCCGCTGGCGCCGTTTTTCCACTTTGCCTGCGCGCGCTACATCGGGGCAACGGCGCCGCTGGCTTTTCTCAATCTGGGCGGGGTGGGCAACCTGACCTGGATCGATCCTGCCGCCCCCGCTCCCGAGGCACCCGGCGCGCTGCTTGCCTTCGACACGGGGCCGGCCAACGCGCCGATGGATGACCTGATCGCGGCGCGGCGCGGGCTGGCGCGTGACGAGGGCGGCGCGCTGGCGGCTGCGGGCAGGGTGGACGAGGCTGTCGTGGCACAGGCGCTGGCGCGGCCCTACCTGCACCGGGTGCCGCCGAAATCGCTCGATCGCGACGATTTCACCTGGCTGAGCGAGGCGGTGGCGCATCTGGACGATGCCGATGCGCTGGCCACACTTGCGGCGGTCAGCGCGGCCTGTGTGGCGGAAGGCGCGGTGCATTTCCCCCGCCCGGCGGAACGCTTGCTTGTCGCCGGGGGTGGGCGGCATAATGCAACGCTGATGCGGATGCTGGCCGAGCGGCTGGCGCTGCCCGTCGCACCGGTCGAGGCTGTGGGGCTGGATGGCGACATGCTGGAGGCGCAAGCCTTCGCCTATCTGGCAGTGCGGGTGTTGCGTGGCTTTCCGACATCCTGCCCTGGCACCACCGGCGTGGCGGCGGCCGTGGGCGGCGGGCAGGTCAGCAGGCCTTTCCGGCCACCGGGCATCGCCAACATGGCCACCGGGGCGCAAGGCGCGCCAGAAGCCTGCACCCGCACCAAGGAGTGAAGCAATGCTTGACAGACGCAATTTCCATATCGGCGGCACATGGGCCGCCCCGTCGCGGCCCAACGACTTTGCGGTGCTGAACCCAGCGACAGAGGAGCCCATCGCCGCCATTACCCTGGGCGGGGCCGCGGATATCGATCGCGCCGTGACGGCCGCGCGCCATGCGTTCGACAGCTACAGCCGCACCTCGCGCGCCGAGCGGCTGGATCTGCTGCGCGCCCTGCGCGAGGTGACTCGCCGCCGCGAGGGGGAGATGGCCGAAGTGATCTGCCAGGAACTGGGCGCGCCGCGCGATTTCTGTCACGAGGAACAGGCCGCAGTCGGGGTGGGGCATCTGGACGGGTTCATCGCCGCGCTGGAGGCCCAGCCCGAGCGGGAGATATTGCCCAATGGCGATACCATCCTGCGCGAGCCGGTGGGCGTGTGCGGGCTTATCACGCCGTGGAACTGGCCGCTCAACCAGGTCGTGCTCAAGGTCGTGCCGGCGCTGGCCACCGGGTGCTGTTGCATTCTCAAACCCTCGGAACTCACCCCATTGTCGGCCATGCTTTATGCTGAGTTCATCGAAGAGGCGGGCTTTCCACCGGGCAGCTTCAACCTGGTCAATGGCACGGGCGAAGAGGTGGGCGCGGCCCTGTCGCGCCATGCGCAGGTGGACATGATCTCGTTCACAGGATCGACCCGCGCGGGGCGGGCGGTCAGCCGCGACGGCGCCCAGACGATCAAGCGCGTCATGCTGGAGCTTGGCGGTAAGTCGCCCAATCTGGTCTTTGCCGATGTCGATCTTGAAACGGCGGTGCGCTGGGGCGTGCGCACCTGCTTTGCCAATTCCGGCCAGTCCTGCGATGCGCCCACCCGGATGCTTGTCGAACGCTCGGTCTATGACACGGCGCTTGCCATCGCCGGGGAAGAGGCAAGCGCGCAGGGGGTGGGCGACCCTGCCCTGCCGGGCGATCACATCGGCCCGCTGATAAGCCGCACCCAGTGGGAGCGTGTGCAGGAGTATATCCGTTCTGGGGTGGATGAGGGCGCGCGGCTCCTCTGCGGTGGCCCCGGCCTGCCCGAAGGGCAGAACCGGGGGTACTTCACACGGCCTACCGTATTTGCCGATGTCACCCCCGACATGCGCATCTGCCGCGAGGAAATCTTCGGCCCCGTCCTGTGCATCCAGCCTTTCGACAGCGAGGATGAGGCCATCGACCTGGCCAATGACACGCCCTACGGGCTGGCCGGCTATATCCAGACGGGCGACCCGGCGCGGGCCGAACGCGTGGCGGCCCGGCTGAGGGTCGGCATGGTTTATGTCAACGGGCAGGGGCAGGCCTGGGGCTCGCCCTTTGGTGGCATGAAGCAATCAGGCAATGGCCGCGAGGGGGGGCGCTTCGGACTTGAGGAGTATCAGGAGGTCAAGAGCCTGCATCTGCCGCCCGGTTTCACCTGAGCTGGCGGCGGCCCGGGGCCGGCTTCATGCTGTGCGGCGGGTGATTCGGTTACAAATGTGTGTGATTCTTGTTCATTTGTGAGGAAATGCGCGTATTGATGCGCAGCTGGCAACTGGCGTTAACCTTGCCCCAGCGGGCTGGATGCCACAACTCGCGCGTGCCGATGTTTTCGTAATGTCAACTAAAGCGTGTGGATTGCGGGCGGTCTGTCGTGGCCGGATTCAGCAATGCCTTGTCATAGGGCGTTGATTCCAGTTGCTTCTGATAGCGGCCTCCGCCGCATGGGCGTTGATGCCAGAAGTGAAACGGTGCCCGGTATCTGATGCAAGCGGCCTGCAGGCAGCGACCATATGGCACGCCAGATGCCCCAGAAAAACCTTTAACGGGTCTTGTTTGGAAAGTAGAAACTTCTTGCCCGAATGGGCGGGTTTTGGCCGTGGGGGCGACCGGGACCGGACATTGCTGCCGAAGCTGCATGACGGATATGACAGTCTTGCGGAATCCCGTGCGAAAAGCACAGACGGTTCTGCGGTGCCTCCGCATCGAAGCGATGTCCGGCGCGCGATTGCGTGCAGGGCGTTACGTACCTGCCCGAATTTTGCCCCCGCTCGCGAAGGTTGAGCGGCCCCGGCCTTCTCGGGGCCTCGGCATGTGCGGCTGGGTTGCCAGAATGTATTTCGGCTGGCGCCTGCAGCGCAGGGAACAGAAAGCAGCGCGTCGGATTTTGCCCGGCGAATGGGGGACGAGGTTGTGAGCGGCGAGAATTTTTATAACGGAAGACACGGACAGGAAAAGACCGGCCCCGGTTATGTGAAAGATCACGACGGTCATGACCATGGCCCGCGAAAGACGCCCGATTTCAACTTCAAGGGCTTCGAAAAGTCCGGGCCCGTCAATGTCAAAGGGCATGACGAGGACGGCCACAAGGGGCACGGCCGCGGGCACGAAGAGCATGGGCAAGGGCATGGCTACGGCCACCGGCACGACGATGGTCATGATGACAAGGACAAGGGTCCGGAAAAGGGCGGGCCTGACAATGTCAAAGGGCATGACGAGGACGGCCACAAGGGTCATGGCCGCGGTCACGAGGAGCACGGCCAGGGGCATGGCTATGGCCACCAGCATGGCGATGGTCATGACGAGGATGACGATTGTGAGAGCGGTCAGGTGCTGCTTGGCACCGATGGCGACGATACGCTGATCGGTACCGACTGCGACGATGTGATTGTCGGCGGGCCCGGCGGCGACCTGATCAAGGGCGGCGCCGGTGACGATACGCTGATGGGCGGCATCGGGTCGGACACCATCTCCGGCGGCAAGGGCGACGATGTGATCATCGGCGGTGCCGGCAGCCTGGAGGACTACACCGCCACCGTGACACTTCATGCGCCCTCGGCGGCTTATCAGAACACGCTGGGTTTCTATTTCGTTGATCCGGTCTGCGGCGAGATCATGAACACCCAGATCGCGTTCGAGAACTCGACCGACCCTGACAATGCCGGAGAAACCTTCTCCTTTTTCGTGCCGCCCCACGCCCAGATCGGCGCCTTCATAATTGCGCAAGGCGCGACCGAGAACGATTTCGAAGCACTGGGTGAGGGCGAGTACAAGTTCCTCAACGCCAACGGCGAGCCTGCCAAGCCGGATGACGAAGGCGTGCACCTAGTGCATTTGGCCAAGGACGGCACGCAGACCCCCCTGGACGGGAAGGTCTATCACTCGGTGGCTTCCGGTGATCTTGCCGGGCTCAATCCCGATGGCGAAGTGCATATCGAAGGGATGTCCGAGAACGACGATGGCTCCTGGACTTTCGGCTTCGAGGATATTTTTGGGCTTGGCGACCGCGATTTCGATGATGTGGTGTTTACCATCGACCTGGGCAATTCGGGGGCAACCTTGCTAAACCCGGATTTCGACGCCACTGCTGATCTGCCTGATGGCGACCCAGACAGTTCCAACAAGCTGTTCGGCGGGGACGGCGATGATGTGATCTACACCGGCGCCGGGGCGGACAAGGCTTACGGCGGCAAGGGCGATGACACCTTCTATGCCACGCCGGGCGACACCATCGACGGTGGCAAGGGGTTTGATGCGCTCTATTTGCCCGGGCAACTGGGCAATATCGAGAAGATCAAGATCACCAAGGAGGTGCACAACCCTGATGGCTCGGTCTCGCAGGATGGCTATATCGATTTCAAGGACGGTTCCGACCGGCTTGAGTTCATCTCGATCGAAAAGATCATCCCGTGTTTCACCCCCGGCACGGTGATCGCCACGCCGGAAGGTGAGCGGCTGGTCGAATCCCTGCGCGAGGGTGACAAGGTCATCACCCGTGACAACGGCATTCAGGAAATTCGCTGGATCGGGGCAAGGCGGCTTGACTGGCGGGGCCTTGCCGGCAGCCCGCACCTCAAGCCGGTGCTGATCGAGAAGGGTTCGCTGGGCAACGATCTGCCCGAGCGTGACATGCTGGTTTCGCCCCAGCACCGGGTGCTGGTGGCCAATGAACGCACGTCGCTTTATTTCGACGAGCACGAAGTGCTGGTCGCCGCCAAGCATCTGGTCAATCACTCCGGGGTGCGCGAGGTGGACAGCCTGGGCGTGACCTATGTGCATTTCATGTGCGACCGTCACGAGGTGGTGCTGTCGAACGGCGCCTGGAGCGAAACCTTCCAGCCGGGGGATTACACGCTCAAGGGTATGGGCAACGCCCAGCGGCTGGAACTGTTCGAACTGTTCCCCGATCTGCAAAACGACGCGGGGCGTGAAGCCTACGGCGCGGCCCGCAAGACGCTCAAGCGGCACGAGGCCCGGCTGCTGGCCTCCTGACGCGGCGGCCCGAGAGGGGCTGTCAGCCGGAAAAGGCGTGCGGCGTATCCTTCCGGGGCGCGCCGCGGGCGTGCTTTGCGCTTCCGGTTTTCCTGAAAAGCGACACATTCTGTTCCACGTTCAACCATAGTTGACACTTATCGTTTCCGATGGCCGGGGCGGTATTTGCCCCGAGGCAGCCGTGACAGGGCGGCAATGATCGGGGACGGAAGAACTATTTGATGGCACAGATCGCGCTTTGGCTATTCGGAGACGATGACCCGGAGGGAACTGCCTCCGACGGCATTACCGCTGACGGTGTGGCGCAGGATGGCATCTATCACAACGGTGCCCATGCCGAGGATGGCCGCCTGATCCTGAGCCAGGGGCAGTATGTCGAAGTGCCCGCGGATGACGGATTCCAGCTGGACACCGGCACGCTCGAGCTTGTCTTCAGTCAGTCACAGCATATTGGCAGTGGCCTTAACACGCTGGTCTCGCGCGATTCCGCCGGGTTTGACGATGGCGGGCATTTCACCTTGTCGGTCACGGCGGATGGCCGCGTCGTCGCGCGCCACCAGACCGACAGTGAAAGCCTGAGATTCGAGACGGCGGAAGCGTTCTTCGCTCCCGGCGACGACGTGCGCGTCACCTACAGTTGGGATCACGGCGGCGACGGCGGGCGCTTCAGTGTCACGAACCTGGCGACCGGGGCGGAACATGCGGCGCCGGTGCCCGCGAATCTCACCATGAACATGGGCGACGATTATAACGAACCCTGGACTTTCGGGGCGGGGCAGGAACGCTCGGGCGACAATACCGCCGACAATCTGGGCCGCTTCTTCGAGGGCAGCATCGAATACGTCACCGTTTTCGACACGGTCGAGGATGCCCCGGCCTTCACCACCGACAGCGATGCAATGGCCACGACCGGCACTGCCGGGGGCGAGGTCATTCACGGCACCGATGGCGATGACGTGCTTTCGGGCGGTGCGGGCGACGATACGATCTATGGTGGCGCGGGGGATGATTTTATCGTGGGCGGCCCGGGGGCGGATGTGATCCATGGCGGGCCCGGCAATGACACGATCATCGGCGGCGGGGGCAGTGCCGAAGATTTCACCGTGACCATCACTTATGAGGGCAGCACGGCTGCTTATGAAAACACGCTCGGTTACTATTACATCGACCCGTTGACTGGCGAAATCACCGGCGCAGGCATTGCCTTTGCGAATGCCAAGCCGGAATTCGGCGGCGGAGATCTGGTGCCCGGCGTCAGTCAGGCCAGCTTTCCGGTGCCGCCGGGGGCCGAGGTTGGCACCTTCCTGATCGCGAATGGCAATGCGCTGAACGATTACGCCGCCCTGGGCGAAGGCGAGTTGGCCTTCCTGGATGACACGGGCGGCCGCGCCGGGCTGGACGATGCCGCACCGAAACTTGTCCATATCGCGCCCGATGGCACGCAGACCGTCATCGCGGGCGATGTCTGGCACTCGGCCGGGTATGGCGAGAACGTCTCGCTGAACAGCGATCGCGCGGTGCATTTGCAGGGGCAGTCCGAAAACGAAGACGGCACCTGGACCTTCGGGTTCGAGGATCTGCCCGCTGATCACTGGGACGCCGATTTCACAGATGTGATGTTCACGGTCGATCTGGGGCGTTCGGGGGCGACCTTCCTTAACCCGGCATATGACGCAGTGGCACCGGGGCCGGAGGACGACGGTGCGGGCAACCTGATCTTCGGCGACGAGGGCGACGATCTCATCTACAGCGGCGCCGGGGCCGACACGATCCACGGCGGTGCGGGCGATGACACGATCTTCGGCACCCCTGGTGACGAGGTGTATGGTGACGAGGGGTTCGATACCCTTGTGCTGTCTGGCCAGAAAGACAACATCGCCGAAATCGAGGTTACCGGCCAGTCGGTGAACGAGGATGGCACCCAGTCGAATGATGGCGTGGTGCGCTTCAAGGACGGCAGCAGTGATCTGCGGTTCGAGAGCATCGAAAGGATCGTGCCCTGCTTCACCCCCGGCACCCTGATCGACACCGATGAGGGGCGCATCCCTGTCGAGGAGTTGTTCGTCGATGACCGGGTTCTGACCCGCGACCACGGCTTTCAGCCGCTTGTCTGGGTAGGTGAAAAGGAAGTCAGCGCCGAATTGCTGGTCGAAAAGCCGGAATTCGCCCCCGTGCTGATAGAAAAAGGCGCACTGGGCGAAGGGGGGCCCGAACGCGACATGATGGTTTCGCCCCAGCACCGGGTACTGGTGACCAGCCCCACGGTCGAGTTGCTTTTCGGTCAGCACGAGGTCCTGGTGCCTGCCAAGCATCTTGTGGGGATGCCGGGGGTGCATCGGCTGACCGATACGCCTGTGACCTATATCCATGTGATGTGCGCACAGCATGAACTGCTGCGTTCCGATGGCTGCTGGACCGAAAGCTTCCAGCCCGGCGACATGAGCCTCGCGGGCCTCGATCGCGCGCAGCGCGCCGAGTTGCTCGCGCTGTTCCCCGAGCTTGCGAACCCCGTGGGGCAGCGCGCCTATGTCGCGGCACGCATGACACTGAAAGCCTATGAGGCGCGTGCGTTGCTCCGGCTTTGATCCTGGGTGGGCCAGTTCAGGAGGCAGGGCGGCCCTTTCTTCGCATGGATGCGCACGCGCCGTGCTCCTTGCCGCTTATGGCGCTGCAGTGCCGAGGCGCGCCGGCAAGGCTGGCAGACGTCTTCATTCGGCCGATCATCCATTGCACACTGGACAGGCCTGTGGCGCCGCGTCAGTCTGAGTTTGACACGCAAGGAGGTTGCCCGATGCCAGACAGTTCATCCCGTCCTTTTCACCTGACGGTCATCGCGGTGGCGGCCCTGCTGTGGCAGGGGGTCTGGGCGGTGGACTATCTGGCGCACCGGCTGGATATCGAGGCCTGGCTTGCCCATGTGCCGCCGGGCTGGACCGCGTTTCTTGACGCGCAGCCCGCGTGGGGCGGCGCGCTCTGGGCCGCGGCGGTCTGGGCCGGGTTTCTTGGGGCGGTCCTGCTGCTGATGGCCGAACGTGGCGCGGTGCTGCTGTTCGCGTTGGCCTTTCTGGCGATGATGGGCTGGCTTGGGGTGCTGCTGCTTGAGGCGGCCCCGGTGCCCGATTTCATGGGATACCCCGGCTGGCAGGTCGCTTTCGCGGCGGCGCTGGTGCTGTTTCTGCTCTGGCTCTATGCGCGCGCGCTCAAGACGCGGGGGCGGCTGGGGTAGCCACCGGGCCAGGGCCGCTCATGGCTTGCCCTCACGCGATTCGCGCCAGGCTTGCCAGTCTTCGGGGGTGTCCAGATCGGTCAGGGCATGACGTGCGGGCAGCGGAAAGCCCCGCAACTCATCGGCATGGCGGCGCAACAGGTCGCGTGCGCCGGTATCGCCCTGCAGGCTTTCCAGTTCAGGCAAGTGCCGCGCGGGCAGGATCACCGGGTGCCCCCATTCCGTGCCATCCTGCGACTGGGCGCGCAGGATCGGCCGCGGACGGGGCGCGGCCAGAAAGGCGCGGATCATGGCGGCGATGTCCGCGCCGGTGATCTCGGGCATGTCGGCAGGCAACACCATCAAGCCGGCAGCCCCGCGCACCAGCGCCTGGGCGGCCCCCACGCGCAGCGAGGCCGCCATGCCTTCGGCCGCATCATCGACGGTGACAGAGTCCGTGCCCGGCGCCAGAACGGCGCGGCGTGCCGTGTCGCCGGGCGGCAGCGTCACCAGGACCGGCGCGCCCGAGTCGCCGGCCCGCGCGGCAAGCACGGCCAGCAATGGCTGCCCGCGGACCGGCTCAAGCAACTTGTCGCGCCCCCGCATCCGGCGCGAGGCACCCGCCGCGGTCAGCAGCACGAGAACGTAATCCTGCATGGCCGTTCTGGCGCGACCTCGGGCCGGCCCGTTCAGCCTTCGGCCTCGTCGGCGGACTTGGCGTTGAGAAAGCCGTAGCGCTCGGCGCCGATCTCGTCATAGAGGCCGATTTGCGTTTCGAGGTAGTCTATATGCCCCTCTTCGTCGGCGATCAGTTCCTCAAACAGGTTTTTTGACACGTAATCCCCGACCTGGTCGCAGTGATTGCGAGCCTCGATGTAAAGGTTGCGCGCATCGTGTTCGGCCGCGAGATCGCAGTCGAGCGTTTCGCGCAGGTTCTCGCCTATGCGCAGCGGGTCGAGCTTTTGCAGATTCGGATGCCCTTCGAGGAACAGGATACGCTCGATCAGCTTGTCGGCGTGGTGCATCTCCTCGACGCTTTCGGCGCGCGACTTGTCCGCGATCTTGCCATAGCCCCAATCGTCTTGCAGGCGGTAATGCAGCCAATACTGGCTAATTGCGGTCAATTCGCTGCGCAACGCGGCATTGAGATACTCAATGACTTTCTTGTCGCCCTTCATGCTGGCTCCTTCTCAGCTTGGCTTGGCTTTGCCTGGCGTGGCCCGTGCCGGGCTGGCGCAGGCCGCGCAATTCCACCGGTACTTCCAATGTGGCACATTCTCGCATGGTATCAAGAAAGAGCGGCAGACATCCGCCGCAATCGGCCCGCTGGCCAAGGGCGCGATAGACCTTCCCGGGCGTGATGATCGTGTGCGGGTCCGCCGCGCGCATCCAGTCGATGGCGGCGCGGATTTCGCGGTCGGTGATCGAGGCGCAGTGACAGACGATCATGGCGGGGCTTCCGGTTACTTGGTCAGGATCAGCTTGCCTGCGCGGGTGATGCGCAGGTTGTATGTCTGGCCGTCCAGCACGATCCGGGCCTGCACCCCGCCACCCGTGAGTGCGCGCGCATCGTGCGTCGGCAGCGGGTCAGGCTGGGGATGGGTGCCGTGGTCAGGCCGGCGGCTGTCATGGCCGGGTGTGGCCGCGGGGGTGAAGCGGCTGGCCATGTTCATCGTACCGCCCCCCTGGAAACCGGACGGTTCCGGGCAGGGGCCGTGGCAGGTCGGGTCGTCGCGGTCATCGTCACACTCCGCTCGTCAGGCGTCACACACGGGTTGGATATCCGGGCTGGCCGCGAAGGATGGCTTGGATCTGCCGGCATGCTGAGTGAAAGACTCGGGAATGTCAATTCCGATTGTTTTTATCGGCCAAATTTTCGCCTGTTGGCGGTGCGCCCTTTCGGACCGGGCGTTGCCGCAGCCCTTCGGGGGCGGCCTCGTGGGTCTCGGCCCCGGGGTGGATATCGGTATTCTGAGCGGCGACGCAGTGCCAGCCCTCGGGCGAGCGCTGCATCACGAAGATCATCATTGTGCTGCGCGGGGCCGCTGTGTCGCCGGCCTCGGTGGTCTGCCCGCTCAGCCGATAGCGGCAGCGCACCACGGCCGCGTCGGGGCCAAGCTGCCGCTGCTCGACCCGCCCCGGGGTCAGGCGGCTATGTGCGAAATACCGTGTCAGTCCGTGGTGATGCGCAGCCTCGATCCTGTCGCGGCCATGCCACCAGATGCCGACGACATTGACGAAATCGGCATCCGGCGCGAAGAGCCACGCCAGGGCCCGCGCATCGCGCGCCATCCAGGCATCGGCAAAGGCCTGGGGCATGGCGTCGGGAAACTCAAGCGGCATGGTGGCGGCTCCGGGTGAATAATCGCGCGACCCATGACACTAGAACCGCCCGGCCCGCGTGCAAGTCTTGCGCTTACAGCGGGCGGGTGGCGCGCAGCAGCCATTCCCGCGCGGCACCCTCGACCAAAGGCGCAAGCCGCGCGCGGGTTTCGGCGTGATAGGCATCGAGCCAGGCGCGTTCGCCCGCCGACAGCGCGGCGGTGTCGATCAGCCGGCGGTCGATCGGCACATGGGTCAGCGTCTCGAAATCCAGCATCGGGCGATCATCCGCGCCGGGCCGGGGGGCGGCCTTGCGCACCACCACCAGGTTCTCGATTCGGATGCCGAAGGCGCCTTCGCGGTAGTATCCCGGCTCGTTCGACAGGATCATTCCCGGCTCAATTGGCACGGTCGAGGCGCGCGAAAGCCGCTGCGGCCCCTCATGCACCGACAGCGCCGCGCCTACGCCGTGGCCGGTGCCGTGGTCGTAATCCTGCCCGGCCAGCCACAGCGGATAGCGCGCCAGTGCATCCAGGTCGCGCCCGGCCAGCCCCTCGGGCCAGCGCAGGCGCGAGATCGCGATCATACCCTGTAGGACGCGGGTGAAGGCCGCGCGCGGCTCGTCGCCTGCCGGGCCGATGGGAACGGTGCGGGTGATGTCGGTGGTGCCGTCGTCATACTGCCCGCCGCTATCGACCAGCAGCACCTCGCCTGCGCGCAGGGGGCGGTTGGTGTCTTCGGTGACGCGGTAATGCACAATGGCGCCATTGGGGCCGCTGCCGGCGATGGTTTCGAAACTGATGTCGCGCAGCGCGCCGGTGTCGCGGCGGAACCCCTCCAGCGCGCGGACGACGTCGATCTCAGCCAGTTGCGTGCCGCCCTTGACCACGGCCTCGGCACGTTCATCAAGCCAGGCGAGGAAATTCACCATCGCAGTCCCGTCGCGCAGATGGGCCGCGCGCATGCCGGCGATCTCGGGCTCGGTCTTGCGCGCCTTGGGTAACATGCAGGGGTCTTCGGCCCATGCGATCGCGACCCCGGCCTCGGTGAGCGCATCGCTTATGGCAAGCGGCGCGCTGCTGGGGTCCAGCCGAACCGGGCCGGTCAGGGCGCGCAGGGCCTCGGCGAAGGCTTCAGGTGGCCGGGGCGTTACGTCATCGCCCAGATGTGCGCGCAGGTCGTCATCCAGCCGTTCGGGGTTCAGGAACAGGTCCAGCCGCGCATCGTCATGCAGAATGCCAAAGGCCTGCACGATCGGGTTTCGCGGGATGTCGGACCCGCGAATATTGAGCAGCCAGCACAAGCTGTCGGGCAGGGGCAGCACCACGGCGCGTTGATCTGCCGCGCGCAGCGACTCGGCAATTTCGGCGCGTTTCTCGGCACCGCTGCGACCGGCCAGCGCTTCGGGGTGGGTGCGGATTGGCCCGGCCGGCGGGGCAGGGCGGTCATGCCAGACGGCATCGACCATGTTGGTGCAGCGGGTCAGCCGGATGCCGCTGCCTTTCAGCGCGCTCTCCAGCCGGGCGATTTCATCGCGGCCATGCAGCCAGGAGTCAAAGCCGATGGTGCCACCTTCGGGCAGTTGCGCGCGCAGCCAGGCGCCGGGCTGGGTGGCGGGCCAGTCGAGCGGCGTGAAATGGGCAAGGTCCAACTGTGCGCGGGCCTGCACCCGATAGCGCCCGTCGACGAACAGCCCCGCCGCGCCGGTCAGCACGATGCAGAACCCCGCCGAGCCGGTGAACCCCGTCAACCAGGCCAGGCGTTCGTCGCAGGGGGCGACATATTCGCCCTGATGGGCATCGGCGCGCGGAACGATAAACCCGTCGAGCCCGTGCCCGGCCAGTTCAGCCCTGAGCTTCGCCAGCCGTGGCGGCCCCTGTTCGGGCCGGGTCGTGGCGGTGAAGTTCTGAAACATCAGGTTCCTCTGGCTGCGGCGTCGGCTGGTGAAAGAGCTAGAGAATGGGGAATGGCTGGTCAATCGGGGATGTGATTCGGGATATGCCTATGCAGGTTCAGGCCGCTCTTGTATTGTTTTTCTCGATCCGGTGTTCCGCCGACCATGCGCCTCGCTGGCGCGATCTGACGCAGTCGGCCCGGCGTATGACGTGCGGCAAGCCGCGCTTTCCCAAGATTTGACTTGCTTTGGAAGGGGCGCTCTTCCAGAATGATACGGTGTTTCGCCTGTCAGAACACCTGACGGCGCAGATCACGGGAGCGGCGTTTCGTGAAACGAGGTTTCGCAAGCTCACGGCTGGCAAGAGAACAGCGCGGCGCATCGTCGGCGCAGGTCATTCAAGCCGCCTTCCTCATCTATGCAAGCGTTGGTTGTGCCCTGTGCCACAAGGGTTTTCGCGTCGGGGGCGGCTTCTTCCGGCCACAGCCCTTGACAAGAGAATGAGGATCAAGAAGCATGGAGTATACGGTAGGATAATGCTGTATACAGCTTGGCGCGGTCAAGAAGGCGTGCCGGGCTGTAACGGAGCGCAGGCAGGAGGCCTGACAGTAAGAGACGGCAAACCAAGGCTAAATAGGGAGGAAGCCATGATGCCATCCACCAAGAGAAAATTCCTGAGCACCGCTGCGGGGCTGCTTGCGGCCACGGCGCTGGCGGGGCCGGCGCTGGCCGATTACCCCGACAGCCCGGTCACGCTGGTCGTGCCCTTCGCAACGGGCGGGTCGAACGACATCGTGGCGCGTCAACTCGGGCGCCAGCTTTCCGAAATGTGGGGCCAGCCCGTGGTGATCGAGAACCGTCCGGGCGGCGGGGCGACTGTCGGCTCGCTCTATGTTTCCGAGCAGGACCCTGACGGCTACACGATCCAGATTGCGTCGGTGACGTTCACGATGAATCCTGCGGTGCAGGATGACATCCCCTATGATCCGCGCGCGGACTTCACCCGCATCGCGCTGGTCGGCCAGGTGCCTCTGGTCATCGGGGCGCGACCGAATATCCCCGCCGACACCCCGGAGGAGCTGTTCGAATACCTGCGCCAGCACCCCGGCGAGCTGAGCTATGGCGCCACCGGTGTGGGCTCGATCCAGCATTTTGCGGGCGAGTTGCTCAACCAGCAGGCCGGCGTCGATGTCGAGGCCATCCAGTATTCGGGCGGCGGGCCTGCCATGGTCGACGTGATGGGCGACCATATCGAGTATTCGATTGGTTCGATGACCCAGATGCTGCCGCAGATCGTCGAGGGCAACATCAAGCCCATCGCCGTGACCAGCCTCGAGCGCTCGCCCGCGGCGCCTGAAATTCCCACCCTGCACGAATCCGGGCTGGAAGGTTTCGAGGTGCTGCAATGGTGGGGTATCCTCGGGCCGGCAGGAATGGACGAAGACATCGTCGAATTTCTCAATGCCTCGATCAACGAAGTGCTGGCCACCGACGAATTCCGCGAGTTTCTCGCCGGCGATGGCGGTGAGCCGCGCCCGATGTCGGTGCAGGAATTCCATGACTTCATGGGAGCCAACTTCGACCGCTGGGAAGAAGTCGCTGTCGATGCCGGAATGCGTGACGGCAACTGAGCGCATGCGCAACCGACAATGAACAACCGGCCGGGTGCTGCCCGGCCGGTTGCATCTGTGACATGATGGCGGATGATGTGGCGATCTTAAGCTTGGTCGCCTGCAGGCAGGATCACGGGGTCATACAACATGCCCAGAATGGATAAGGTCGAACTGCTGGCGGCGGCATTCATGTTTGCCGTCGGCGTCTTTTTCTTTGTTGGTGCGCTGGATTATCAGGTGGGCACGATGGCCCGCACCGGGCCGGGCTTCCTGCCGCTTGCGTTGGGTATTGCCGCGATGATTCTCGGCGTGCTGATTGCCATCGCCGCACGGGGCCAGGAAACCCGCTGGCCTGAACTTGCCCCCCGCGCGCTGGTCGCTGTTCTCGGGGCAATCCTGGCGTTTGCCCTGCTGCTTCCGCGGCTGGGGCTTGTGCCCTCGATTGTCATAACCGTGCTGATTGCAGTTACGGGCAACCGGGACGCCACCCCGCTTTTCGCGGTGGTCACAGCGGTGCTGCTTTCGTTCGCCTGCTGGCTGCTGTTCATCCAGGGATTGGGCTTGTCCATTCCCGCTTTCCGTAATCCGTTCTAGGGAACCGCGCCATAATGGATCTTTGGGCCAATATCCTTATCGGGCTTGATACCGCAATTACCCCGAACAACCTGCTTTACTGTTTCCTGGGCGTCTTTCTTGGCACATTCTTCGGCGTCCTGCCGGGGGTGGGTTCGCTGGCGGCGGTGTCGATGCTACTGCCGATAACCTTCTATCTGGAGCCGACCACGGCGCTGGTGATGCTGGCGGGGGTCTATTACGGGGCGGAATATGGCGGCTCGACTTCGTCGATCCTGCTCAACCTGCCGGGGACGCCGTCCAATGCCGTGACCTGTCTCGACGGCTACCCGATGACGCAGCAGGGCCGGGCAGGGGTGGCATTGCTTGTCACGACTCTGGCGTCGTTCTTCGGCGGTTCCATCGGCATCATTGCGCTTTTCGCGCTGGCGCCGCTGATTGTGAAATGGGCACTCGTCTTCGGCCCGGCGGAATATTTCGCGCTGATGCTCTTCGGGCTTGTCGCGGCGGCGACGGTGACGCAGGACAAGCCCGCCAAAGGGCTGGCGATGGTGGTGTTCGGCATGGCGCTGGGCACTGTCGGCACCCATCTCGCCACCGGTGCGCCGCGCTACACCTACGGGTATGCCGAATTGCGCGACGGCATCAATTTCATCGCACTGGCGATGGGGCTGTTCGGGGTCTCCGAAATGATCCTGTCGCTGACCCGCACGGTGAACAAGCCTTTCAACCAGAAGGTATCGCTGCGCTCCATGATCCCCACACGGGACGAAGCACGCCGCACCTTCCTGCCAATGCTGCGCGGGGCGGGCATCGGGGGGTTGTTCGGCGCGCTGCCCGGAACCGGGCCGAGCATCGGCACGTTTGTCGGCTATGCGTTGGAAAAGCGCATCGCCCGCGAGCCGGAACGCTTTGGCAAGGGCGCGATCGAAGGCATCGCCTCGCCCGAGTCGGCCAATAACGCGGCCGTGCAGACGGCCTTCATTCCCACGCTTACGCTCGGCATTCCGGGCAGCGCCACGATGGCCGTGATGATGGGCGCCTTGCTTATTCACGGAATATCGCCGGGGCCGGGGCTGATGAACTCCAACCCCGAAATCTTCTGGGGGCTGGCTGTCAGCTTCTGGATCGGCAATGTGCTGCTGCTGGCGCTGAACATCCCGCTGATCGGGCTGTGGGTGCGGGTGCTCAAAATTCCCTACGCGATCCTTTATCCGGCAGTGATCTGCCTGATCTGCATCGGGGTCTACACGGTGCGCAATTCGGTGCTCGATGTCGGGCTGGTGATGATGTTCGGGCTGCTGGGCTATGCCTTGCGGCTGATGCGATTCGAACTGGCGCCGATCCTGATCGGGTTCATCCTGGGGCCGATGGTCGAAGAGAATTTTCGCCGGGCAATGCAGATCTACCGTGGTGACTGGCTGGTCATCGCCTCGCGTCCCATCGCGGGCACGCTGTTGGCGCTGACCGTGCTGATGCTGCTGTGGACACTCTGGTCGGTCGTGCGCCGCAGACGGCGAGGAGGGCTTGTCAGTCCTCTGGCGGGCGACTGAGGCAAACACGAAAAAGGGGGCAATGGTGCAGATAGACCTTTCGGGAAAGACCGCGCTTGTTACCGGGGCCAGCATGGGCCTGGGGCTGGCAATGGCACGGCGTTTCGCGGCGTCGGGGGCGAATGTGGCGATCCTCGCGCGCGGGGCCGAGGCGCTTGAGGAGGCCCGCCACGCGATTGAGGCCGAAGGCGGCGGCGCGGTCGAGGCCATCGCTTGCGACGTGACCGACCGGCAGGCGCTCGACGCGGCCTTCGCCCGGGCCGAGGCCCGCTTCGGACAGGTGGATATTCTTGTCAACAATGCCGGAAGCTCGTTGCGCAAGCCGATCGACGAGATCACGCATGACGAAATCCTCGCCGATTTCGACTTAAAGCTGATGGCCGCCATCCGCCTGATCCAGCTTGCGGTGCCGGGAATGAAGGCGCGTCGCGACGGACGCATCATCAATGTCTCGGCGGTGGTGGGCAAGGCGCCCGGCGGGGGGGCTGTGCCCACGGCGCTCAGCCGCGCGGCGGGGCTGTCGCTCACGCGCACGCTCAGCCAGGAACTCGCGCCATGGAACATTCGCGTCAATGCGCTTTGCGTGGGCAAGATCAAGTCGGGCCAGTGGGAGCGGCGCTACGCGGCCTCGGGCAAGGGGCAAAGCTACGAGGAATTCCTGCGCCCGGTGGCTGAAACGGTGCCCATGGGCCGATTGGGCGAGGCCGAGGAATTCGCCAATGCCGCCTGCTTCCTGGTCTCGGACGCGGCTTCCTACATCACCGGTGCCGCGCTCAATGTTGATGGGGGGCTGTCGCCCGTCGCATGACCGTGGCGCGCGCGGCGCTGCTGTCTCCCCCCGGTTTACCTTGCAGTCTCCCGAACAGCCGAGGCGCTGGAAGGGAAGCATGCCCCCGGTTTTCGGCGCGGCTGCGCCGCACCGAAGCCTCCGGCGGGGATATTTTGCCACAGTGAATTTGC
>NZ_QNVJ01000011.1 GCF_003350345.1 Alkalilacustris brevis | reverse complement strand
CCTGCCGGGATGGAGGGGGACCGTCGCCCCGGTGGGGCGGCGTAAGCCACCGGAATGGCAGGCCTGCCCGGCGTTGCCGCCGGGCGGGCCCTTTGGCAAGGTGCCGTGTTCTGTCGAGGCCTTCCGATGACGCACCCCGGGCCAATCCAGCCGCAGCCCGGTCGCGCGCAGCAGGCTTTACAGCAGCGCCTTGACCTTTTGAGCGACGGCTTCGGCCGTGATGCCCATTTCGGCATAGAGGCGCGGCGCCGGGGCCGAGGCGCCGAAGCCCTCCATCCCCACGAACGCGGCCTTGGCCTCGCGCCCGCGCTCACCGCACAGCCAGCGGTCCCAGCCCTGGCGCACGCCGGCCTCGACCGCCACGCGCACCGCCGCGCCGCCCGGCAGCACCCGGCGGCGGTAGGTTTCGGGCTGGGCGGCAAACAGTTCGAGACAGGGCGCCGAGACGACGCGCGTGCCGATCCCCTCGGCCTGCAGCAGATCACGCGCAGCCAGCGCGATCTCCACCTCCGAGCCGGTCGCCATGAGGATTGCCTGACGCTTGCCTTCGGCCTCGGCCAGCACATAGGCGCCCTGCGCGGTCAGGTTCTTGTTCGTGTGCTTCAGCCGCAGGGTCGGCAGGTTCTGCCGGCTCAGCGCCAGCAGCGAGGGCGTGCGCTCGCTGGTCAGCGCCAGTTCCCAGGCCTCGGCGGTTTCCACCGTGTCGGCGGGGCGGAAGACATGGGTGTTGGGCGTGGCGCGCAGCATCGCCAGATGCTCCACCGGCTGGTGGGTCGGGCCGTCTTCGCCCAGGCCGATCGAGTCATGCGTCATCACATAGGTCACGGGCACGCCCATCAGCGCCGAAAGCCGGATCGCGCCGCGCGCATAATCGGCAAACACCAGGAACGTCCCCCCATAGGGGCGGATGCCGCCATGCAGCGCCATGCCGTTCATCGCCGCCGCCATGCCGTGTTCACGGATCCCGTAATGCAGGTAACGGCCCTGACGATTCTCGGGCGAAAAGATGCCGAGATCCGCCGTGCGCGTGTTGTTCGAGCCCGTCAGGTCGGCCGAACCGCCAAGCGTTTCTGGCATCACCGGGTTCACCACCTCGAGCACCATCTCGGAGGATTTGCGCGTGGCGACCTTGGGCGCGGTCTCGCTGACCTGCTTTTTCAGCGCGCGGATGGTCGAGGCCAGCTTGCGCGGAGCCTCGCCGGCGATGCGGCGGTCGAACTCGGCGCGCTTGCCCTTGCCAAGGCCGTCCAGGCGGGTTTCCCATTCGGCGCGAGCCGCCGCGCCGCGGCTGCCGATCGCCTCCCATGCGGTCTTGACCTCGGCGGGGATCACGAATGGTGCATGGGGCCAGCCGTAGATTTCGCGCACGGTGGCGATTTCGTCATCGCCCAGCGGCGCCCCATGTGCGCCCGCGGTGCCCTGCTTGTTGGGGCTGCCGAAGCCGATCACCGTCTTGCAGTCGATCAGCACGGGGCGATCGGATTTCTTCGCCGCGGTCAGGGCGCGGTCGATATCGGCGGGGTCATGACCGTCGCAGGACAGCACATGCCAGCCGGCAGCGGCAAAGCGCGCGCGCTGGTCAGTGATATCCGACAGGCTGACCGCCCCGTCGATCGAGATCTCGTTGTTGTCCCAAAGCACGATCAGCTTCGACAGCTTCTGCATCCCCGCCAGGCCGATCGCCTCGTGGCTGATGCCTTCCATCAGGCAGCCATCACCGGCGATGACATAGGTGTGGTGGTCGACGATCTTGCGGCCGTAGCGCGCGCGCAGTGATTCCTCGGCCAGCGCGAAGCCCACCGCATTGGCCAGCCCCTGCCCCAGCGGGCCGGTTGTCGTCTCGATCCCCAGCGCGTGGCCGAATTCGGGGTGGCCTGCAGTCTTTGCGCCCCATTGCCGGAAATTGCGGATCTCGTCGAGGCTCATGTCCGGCGAGCCGGTGAGATACAGCAGCGCATAAAGCAGCATCGAGCCATGCCCGGCCGAGAGGATGAAGCGGTCGCGGTCGGGCCAGCCGGGGGCCTTGGCGTCGAACTTCAGGTGCTTTTCGAACAGGACGGTCGCCACATCAGCCATGCCCATCGGCATCCCCGGATGCCCGGATTTCGCGGCCTGGACCGCATCCATCGCCAGCGCGCGGATGGCGCAGGCCTTGTTCCAGTGCTCGGGGTGGCTTTGGCGCAGGGTGCTGATATCCACGGCAGACAGATCCTTCGATGATGGCGCGGTGTGGCTTGCCCGCGCCACTGACCGGCGCGACCTTTGGGCGCGACTGATAGCACCCCTGCGGGCAAGATCAAGCTGACCCCGCAAGCCCTTGTTCACAAAGGGGGAGCATCACAAGCCCGCTTTGGTTTATGATCGCCGCACGGGGGCACGGCCCGATTCGCCCGCCGCGCGGACCGGGATGACAGGATGCAGAAAGCAGGAGAGCATGTTGATGAGCCAGATTTCCGAACTGGAACGGCGGATCAAGTCTGCGCTGGAGCGTATCGCCCAGGCCGCCGAGGCCGCGGGCAGTGCCGCCCCGGCGGCCGCCCCGCAGGCCGCCGCGCCCCCGCCCGCGGGTGACGCGAGCGCCTCGGAGGCCGAGCTTGCCGCGCTGCGCGAGGCGCTCGATGCCGAACGCAACGCCAATGCCCAGCTCACCGAACGGGTGCGCGCGATCAAGGAAAAGCAGGAATCCATCGCCTCGCAAGTCGAGCGCCGGCTTGCCCGCGCCACCGAACAGCTTGATGTCCAGGGGCTGGAGTTGCAGCGGCTCAAGCGCGCCAATGCCCAGCTTGTCGAGGCGAACCGCCAGCTGGCCGAGGCCGCCGAGAAGGGCGACCGGCTTGACCCGGCGGCGGTGAACCGCGCGCTTCAGGCCGAGCTGGAAAGCCTGCACGCCGAGCGCCGCGCCGAGATGGCCGAACTCGAAGAGATCATGGGAGAACTGGAACCGCTGATCGGGGAGCAGGCACATGGCTGAACAGACCATCACCATAGGCGGCAAGGAATTCAACGTCGCCTGCCAGGAGGGCGAGGAACATTTCCTTCAGACCGCGGCAAAGATGCTCGATGCCGAGGCGCAGGTGCTGCTCAGCCAGATCGGCCGAATGCCCGAGAACCGGATGCTGCTGATGGCGGCGCTGATGCTGGCCGACCGCACTGCCGGGCTGGAGGATCAGCTGCGCGACGCCCGCGCACAGCTGTCGAACCGCGAGGCCCGGCTGGCCGAGCAGGAAAACCGCCCCGCCCCCGCGCCCGAGCGCATCGAGGTGCCGGTCATTCCCGACGATGTCACCGACACCATGGCCGAGATCGCCGCCCGTGCCGAGGCGCTGGCCGACCAGGTCGAGGAGCGGCTGAAAGGCGGGTGATCCCCGCCAGGCCGGATGGTCGCGCGACCAGACTGATGCGGAGCCGCGCCCACGCCCAACCGGACGCGCCCGGCGGCCAGTGCCGAATGCCTCCGGCGGGGATATTTTTCTCACAGTGACGCGGCAGGGCGCGAAGCAGTTTCGACGGAAACTGCCCGCATGCCCCGGTTTTGCATTGGAAATGGCTATTCAGCAGCCTGTCAGCGCAGCTTTGCCTCGAGCGCCTGCTTGACCGCGCCGGGCACGAACTTGGTGACATCGCCGCCCAGCCGCGCGATTTCCTTGACCAGTTTCGAGGCGATCGCCTGGTGCCGGGCCTCGGCCATGAGAAACACGGTTTCGATCCGGCTGTCGAGCGCGCGGTTCATGCCGACCATCTGGAACTCGTATTCGAAATCGGCCACCGCCCGCAGGCCGCGCACGATCACCTGCGCCCCCACGTCATGGGCGCAGTCGATCAGCAGGTTCTCGAACGGGTGCACGACGATCTCGGTGCCGGTGCGCGCGGCCAGGGCGCCGATTTCCGCCTCGATCATCGCGACGCGCTCTTCCAGCGTGAAGAGCGGCCCCTTGTCGCGGTTGATCGCCACGCCGATGACCAGCCGGTCAACCAGCGCGCAAGCGCGCGAAATGATATCGACGTGACCCAGGGTGATCGGGTCGAAAGTGCCCGGATAGAGACCGATGCGCATGTTGCTGTCCCTCGCTTTTCGGGCACGCAACTATATTGCGCGCCGAGATGCAAGCGGGTTCAGCGCCCCATGATCATTTCCCTGAGCGATTCCTGCTCCATCGCAAGCTCGTCGAGGCGGGCCTTGACCACGTCGCCGATCGAGATCAGGCCGACCATCTGCCCGTCCTGCAGCACCGGCATGTGGCGGAATCGCCCGGCCGTCATGCGGGCCAGCACCTGGTCGGCTTTTTCCTCGGGGCTGCAATGGCTGATCTTGCGGGTCATCAGGTCGCCCACGGCCTCATCAAGGCATTCAAGGCCGCGCCGGCCCAGTTCACGCACGATGTCGCGCTCGGAAATGATGCCGGACACGGCCTTGCCATCGGTGGATACGACCAGCGCGCCGATGCGCCTTTCGGAAAGCAGGCGCGCGGCTTCGCTGACCGCGCTTTCCGGCGTTATCGTCACGACCTCGGCGCCTACGTCGTTTTGCTGCTTGGACTTGAGAATCTGCTGCACCAGCATGGCGTTTTCCTCCGCGACCTACAATTCCCCATGGTTCGCCGCGCGGCGCCCGCTGTCAAGCGGCTCTGTCAAACCGGCAGGATCATGCGCAGCCGCCGCCGATTCGAGCCGCGCCACCTCGCGCCGCACGCCCTGGGCCAGGGCCTCGGCAAAGCGGTTGAGCCGCTCGAGCCGCCGATCGCTGGCATGGCGCACCAGGTGAAAGGCGCGTGTCAGGGCGATCTGGTCGGGCAGCACCCGGCAAAGCTCGGGCGCCGCAGGGATGGCGAAATCATGCACGATCGCCAGCCCCGCGCCCTGCCGCACCCAGTTGAGCTGCACCGAAACCGAGTTCGACGCCAGCGTGACCGCCTCGCGCCCGGTTTCGGCGAGATAATCAAGCTCCCTGTCGAAGATCATGTCGGGAATATAGCCGATGAAACGATGCGCGCGCAGATCCTGGGGGCTGCGAATCGGCGCATGCCGCGCCAGATAGTCGCGCGAGGCGGCCAGATGCAGCCGGTAATCGGCAAGCTTCTGGACCAGCAGCCGCCCGGCAGTGGGCCGGCTGACGGCGATGGCCATGTCGGCCTCGCGCTTGGACAGGTTGACCACCCGCGGCAGCGCAACGATCTGCACCTCGAGCCCCGGGTTTTCATCGCAGATCGCGGCCACCACCTGCGGCAGCAGAAAATTCGCGCAGCCATCGGGCGCACCGATGCGCACCTGCCCCGAAAGCTGCCCGGGCACGCCGCGCAGCGCCTCGACACTGCCGATCACGGCCTCTTCGACATCGGCGGCGTGGGCCAGCAGGCGCTGGCCTTCATCGGTCAGCGCGTAACCTTGCGGCGAGCGGGCGAAAAGCCGCGCGCCAAGCGCCTCTTCCAGCCGGGCGATGCGGCGGCCCACCGTGGCCGGGTCAAGCCGCAACACGCGCCCCGCGCGGCTGAGCGTTTCGCCCCGTGCCAGTGCCAGAAACACCCGCAGATCATCCCAATCGGCCTGCATCCGCCCCTCGTTTTGCAAAAATGCAATACTTCTTTGGGACCATGCCTGTTTCCAGGCCATTTATGCAAGGCTATGCTGGTTCTTGAAGCATCGAAAAGGAGACGTGTCATGCAGGAGCTTGGCCATTGGATCGACGGCAAGCGCGTACCCGGCCGCTCGGGGCGCTTTGCCGATGTCTACAACCCCGCCACCGGCGAAGTGCAGGCGCACGTGGCGCTGGCCTCGAAAGACGAGCTTGACGCCGCCGTGGCCTCGGCCGCCGCGGCACAGCCGAAGTGGGGCGCCACCAATCCGCAGCGCCGCGCGCGGGTGATGATGGAGTTCGTGCGCCTTCTGAACCGCGACATGGACAAGCTGGCCGAAGCCCTGTCGCGCGAGCATGGCAAGACCATCCCCGACGCCAAGGGCGACGTGCAGCGCGGGCTCGAGGTGATCGAGTTCTGCATCGGTGCGCCGCATCTGCTGAAGGGCGAGTTTACCGACAGCGCCGGCCCCGGCATCGACATGTATTCGATGCGCCAGCCGCTGGGTGTTGTGGCGGGCATCACGCCGTTCAACTTTCCCGCCATGATCCCGCTGTGGAAGATGGGCCCGGCGCTGGCCTGCGGCAACGCCTTCATCCTCAAGCCCAGCGAGCGCGACCCCTCGGTGCCGCTGATGCTGGCCGAGCTGATGCAGGAGGCCGGGCTGCCCGACGGGCTTTTGCAGGTCGTCAACGGCGACAAGGAGGCGGTGGACGCGATCCTGGATAACGAGACCGTCCAGGGCATCGGTTTTGTCGGCTCGACCCCGATCGCCGAATACATCTATTCGCGCGGCTGTGCGGCGGGCAAGCGGGTGCAGTGCTTCGGCGGCGCCAAGAACCACATGATCGTCATGCCCGATGCCGATATGGACCAGGCAGCGGATGCGCTGGTGGGCGCGGGCTATGGCGCGGCGGGCGAGCGCTGCATGGCGATATCCGTGGCCGTTCCGGTGGGCGAAAAGACCGCCGACAAGCTTATCGAGAAGCTGGTTCCGCGCATCGAAAAGCTCAAGGTTGGCCCTTATACGGCAGGCGATGACGTGGATTACGGCCCGTTGGTGACCGCGGACGCGATGAAACGTGTGAAGGGGCTGATCGCCTCGGGCGTGGAGCAGGGCGCGAAACTGGTGATGGACGGGCGCGACTTTGCGCTGCAGGGCTATGAGGACGGCTTTTTCGTGGGGCCCACGCTCTTTGACAACGTCACTCCCGAGATGGACATCTACCGTCAGGAGATCTTTGGCCCGGTCCTCGCCCAGGTGCGCGCGAACAGCTATGAAGAGGCGCTGAAGCTGGCGATGGACAATGAATACGGCAACGGCACCGCCATCTTCACCCGCGACGGCGACACCGCCCGCGATTTCGCGGCGCGGGTGAATATCGGAATGATCGGCATCAATGTGCCGATCCCGGTGCCGCTGGCCTATCACACCTTCGGCGGCTGGAAGAAATCGGGCTTTGGCGATCTCAACCAGCACGGGCCGGACGCCTTCCGCTTCTACACGCGCACCAAGACGGTCACGTCGCGCTGGCCCTCGGGGCTGAAGGAAGGCGGCGAGTTCCATTTCAAGGCGATGGACTGATCCGCCCGCCCGCACGCCAGCGTGCCTGCACCACAAGTTGATCGCCGCCCGATTGATCGGGCGGCGTATCGCGCGCATCCTCCCCGTTTGGAACCGCAGGCGAAAACGGGAGGAAAACATGTCCGATATCACAAGACGTCGCGCCCTTACCGGGGCGTTCGCGCTGGCCGCGGCCGGAGCGGCACTGCACGGCCGTCCGGCCCAAGCCGGCACGACGCATGAGGTGAGCATCGAGGGCTTTGCCTTTCAGCCCGCGGAACTCACCATCGCCGCAGGGGACAGCGTGCGCTTTACCAATACTGACGGCGCGCCCCATGACGCCACCGCCGACGATGGTGCCTTCGAGACCGCGCGCCTCGGGACGGGAAACAGCGATACCATCACCCTCACCGAACCCGGCGTTTACGAATATCGCTGCTCGATCCATCCGAGAATGCGCGGTGTCATCACCGTCGAGTAATCGCACCGCCGCCTGTGCGCTGGCCTGTTTCAGCCAGCGCTGTCTGGCGTATCGACAGCCTCGACAAAGGGTTTGATGTCGATCAGGGGCGTGCCGTCGAAGGCATCGATCGCGTCCACCTCGATCACGCCGCGCGCCGCGTCGATACTTACACAACGCACCACGCCCAGGGCCACCGGGTTCGGCCGCGCGGGCGAGCGCAGCGCGAAGACGCCGGTGGCGCGGTCGCGGTGGCGGGGCTTCTGGCGGATCAGGTCGCGCGGGGCCTCGGCCATCCAGTAAAGCGCGACAAGTCTGTCCCCGGGGGCAATCCCTTCCAGCCCCGCACGATAGGCCGCATCGATCTCGAACCGCGCGCCCTGCCCCGTTTCGCGTGCCGCGCGCAGGTTCTTGGGGCAATCGTCGATCCCCCAGGGCGAGCGGATGCGCCCGATGAACACCACGCCCGCATCGGGGCGTGCGGCGGGGTCGAAATCCAGCCGCGACTCGCCGGTGCGCGGGGCGAAACGGGTTTCACTGGGCCGTGGCATCGTCTTCCTCGTCAGGGCGGCCGCGAAACCCCATGGCCACCACATATTTTTCGGAACTGTCGGCGCGGCTTGCCGGGGGTTTCACATTGGCGACCTTCTCGAAATTGTTCTTGAGAAGCTTCTGCAGATCGCCCTCGGCGCCGCCGGCCAGCACCTTGGCAACGAAAGTGCCTCCCTTTTCGAGCACGTCGAAGGCGAACTCCGCCGCCGCCTCGCACAGCGCGATGATGCGCATGTGGTCGGTCTGCTTGTGCCCCGAGGCCGAAGCCGCCATGTCCGACATCACCACATCCGCCGGCCCGTCGAGCCAGGCCTTCACCTGATCGTCGGCGCCCTCGGCCAGGAAATCGAGCACATGCACCTCGGCGCCGGCAAGCGGCTCGACCTCCTGCAGGTCGATGCCCAGTACACGGCCCTGCGGCTTGCCCTTTGCCTCGCCCAGCGCATTGACCCGCGCCACCGCCACCTGCAGCCAGCCGCCGGGCGCACAGCCCAGATCGACCACCCGCGCGCCCGGACGCAGAAAGCGGAAGCGGTCATCCAGCTCGATCAGTTTGAAGGCCGCGCGGCCGCGATAGCCCTCGGCACGGGCGCGCTGCACATAAGGGTCGTTGAGTTGGCGCTCCAGCCAGCGGGTCGAGGACAGCTTGCGTCCGCGTGCCGTCTTGACCTTGACCTTCAGTTCGCGTTGCCCGCGCCCCGATCCGCTACCCGTTTTCCGCCCCGGTGGTTTCGCCATCAGCCCCTGTCCTGTCAGCCGTCAACAAAGACGCCGGTATTGCACATCTGCGCGTAAAGCAGCCCCTCGCGCAAGCCACGGTCGGCCACCGACATCCGGTCGGTCGGCCAGACCCGCATCAGCGCCTGCAGGATCGCCGCCCCCGACATGATCAGCGCATGGCGGTCGCGCCCGATGCGCGGGTCGACGCGCCGCCCCTCGGGGCCAAGCGCGAGGTATTCGCGGATCACGCTGTCGATCTGGTCGGTCGTCATGCACAGCCCGTCCACGCGGTTGCGGTCATAGCGCGTCAGCCCCAGAAACGAGGCCGCCACCGTGGTGATCGTGCCCGATGTGCCGATGATCTGGAATCCGTCGCGCGCCTGCTCACGGTCATAGGGCGAGAATTTCGCGAGATTCTCCTCGAAGAACCAGCTCATCAGGGCAAAATGCGCGGCATCGTCATCGACATCCCGGAACTGGTCGCGCAGCGTCGCCACCCCCAGCGGCACGCTGATCCAGTCTACCACCCGTGCCGCCGGCCCGTGGCCCTGCTGCTCGGGGTCGAAGCCGCGATGCAGGCGCATGATGGCGCGCGCGCGCTCGCCCGGCGGCACGCCGGAAAGGTCGATCCAGACAAGCTCGGTCGAGCCGCCGCCGATATCGACGACCAGAAGCTGCTCGGTCCGCGGCGACACCAGCGAGGCACAGGAAACCACGGCCAGCCGCGCCTCCTCCTCCGGCTGGATGATCTCGAGCTGCAGGCCGGTCTCGCGCTGCACCTTGCGGATGAAGTCACGCGCGTTCGCGGCGCGGCGGCACGCCTCGGTCGCGACAAGGCGCATGTGGTTGACCCGGTGGCGCTCAAGCTTGCGGCGGCAGATGCGCAGCGCCTGAACCGTGCGCGCCATCGAGGCATGGCCAAGCCGACCCGAGGCCTCAAGCCCCGCGCCAAGCTGGACAGCCTTGGAAAAACTGTCCACCACCTGAAACTGAGCACCCGTCGGCCGGGCGATCAGCATTCGGCAGCTATTCGTGCCCAGATCGAGCGCAGCATAAAGCTGCCCCCGGTCGGGCGGGGAACGGCGCGGCGGCTCTACCGATTTCGGGAACGCGTCCGCGCCGGCGGGACGCTCGGGCGCCATTGATCGCCCTCCAACTCAGGTTGACGCTAAAGGTAGAGGCGGAACCCCGCCCGCGCAAGGGACTGCGACAACCAACTTCCGCACACTCCGCGCAACACCCCGCGCGCGAAAGGCTGTTCCGGCCACGATTTCGCGCTATCCTGACGCGGGTCGCAACGGTGCCGCCTTGTGTCGAAATCGGGCGACGGCGGGGCCTGCGGGCAGCGTAAGCAAGGGCGAAGGGGGAATCACCGATGCCGCAGGTCACGATCGTCTACTGGCGCGACATCCCGGCCCAGGTCATCGTGGGCCGGGGGCGGAGTTCGGTGCGGCGGGTGCTGGCCGAACGCTTCGAACAGGCGATCGACCGCTGCGCGATGAAGGTCGGCGCGCGCGACTCGGACAGCTACCTTGCCGAATGGCGCAAGGCCCCGCTACATGAGGCCGAGGGCCGCGAGGAAGACCTGGCCGAAGCCGAAGCCGCGCGGATCGAGGCCAGCTATGACAGCGCGCGCCTGCGCGCCCTGATCGCAAACGACGGCCGGGCCTGAGGAAAGCCCGGCGCAATGGCAGATTTCTGGGAGAAGATGATGGCACTGTTGAACTTTCGTCGTGAAGAAAGGCGCCCGCGCCCGGCCAACCCGGCGCTGGTGGCCCTCTTGCGGGGATTCTCCATCGAGGTGATGCCGCGCACCGCCGAAAAGATCAGCGACTTCCGCCAGATTCTGCCCGCAGGCACCCGCGTCTACATCGCCCATATCGAGGGGACAGAGATCGCCGACATGGTGGCCACCGCCGCGCGGTTGCGCGCGGAAGGCTTCGAGCCGATGCCGCATTTCCCCGCCCGCATCATCGAAGACAAGGCGATGCTGGCCGACTGGGTTGCGCGCTATCAGGGCGAGGCCGGCGTGAAACAGGCGCTTCTGCTGGCGGGCGGTGTGGCGAAACCGCATGGCGATTACCACAGCTCGATGCAGCTCATGGAAAGCGGGCTGTTCGACGGGTTCGAGCGGCTGCACGTCGCCGGCCACCCCGAAGGCAACCGCGACATCGACCCCGATGGCAGCGACGCGCGCGTGATGGAGGCGCTGCGCTGGAAACAGGCCTTCGCCGCGCGCACCGATGCCGAAATGGCCATCGTGACACAGTTCGCCTTCGAGGCCGCGCCGGTGATCGCATGGGTCGAGCGGCTGGCGGCCGAGGGCATCACCCTGCCCGTGCATATCGGCGCCGCCGGCCCGGCCAAGCTGCAAACGCTGATCCGCTTCGCCATCGCCTGCGGGGTCGGCCCCTCACTGAAGGTGCTGCAAAAACGCGCGCGCGATGTCAGCAAGCTCTTGCTGCCGTTCGAGCCGACCGCGTTGCTCGAGGACCTGGCCGCGCACAAGGCCGCCAACCCCGATTTCGGGATCGAGGCGGTGCATTTCTTCCCGCTGGGCGGCATTGCAGCCAGCGCCGCCTGGACGACCGAGCATGGCGGCGCCGCCGCCACCCCCGCCGCCCCGGCCTGAAAGGCGCCGCCATGACCAGCACCGTGATCGAATCGAAAACCCGCACCGTCACCATCGGCTTTGACGAGCCGTTCTGCGTGATCGGCGAGCGCATCAATCCCACCGGTCGCAAGAAACTGGCCGCCGAGCTGGAGGCGGGCGATTTCTCGACCGTGGAGCGCGACGCGCTGGAACAGGTCGCCTGCGGGGCGATGGTGCTCGATGTGAACGCGGGCGTGGTCTACAATTCCAACCCCGATCCCAACCTGACCGAGCCGCCGCTGATGCGGCAGATCATCGAATTGGTGCAGGGGCTGGTCGATGTGCCGCTGTGCATCGATTCGAGCGTGCCCGCCGCGCTCGAGGCCGGGCTCGAGGCGGCCCAGGGGCGGCCGCTGCTGAATTCCGTCACCGGCGAGGAAGAGCGCCTGGACCTGGTGCTGCCGCTGGTCAAGAAATACAACGTGCCGGTGGTGGCAATCTCGAACGATGACACCGGTATCAGCGAAGACCCCGATGTGCGCTTCGCCGTCGCGCGAAAAATCGTGGAGCGCGCCGCCGATTTCGGCATCCCGGCCCATGACATCGTGGTCGACCCATTGGTGATGCCGGTCGGCGCTATGGCCAGCGCCGGGCGGCAAGTCTTTGCGCTGGTGCGCCGTCTGCGCGAAGAACTGGGCGTGAACACCACCTGCGGCGCCTCGAATATCAGCTTCGGGCTGCCCAACCGGCATGGCGTCAACGCGGCCTTCCTGCCGATGGCGATCGGCGCGGGCATGACCAGCGCCATCATGAACCCCGTCCGTGCCGTCGAAATGGAAGCCATCCGCGCTGCCAACCTGCTGATGAACCACGATCCCAACGGCAGCGAATGG
>NZ_QNVJ01000077.1 GCF_003350345.1 Alkalilacustris brevis | reverse complement strand
GCGCGGATGCGCCCGCCTGGGGGGCGGGCGGGCGCATGCCCGGGCCGCAAGCGGCCCGGGCGGAATGAAACCAATCAGGCGCAACATGCCCTAGCTGAACGACCCTTTCGGCGCCACACCCGATACAGGCAACCCATGTTCGTGCAGAAACTGCGCGACGACCCCGGCTTCGCGCAACTCGTCCAGCGCTCCGGCAAGCGGCTCGAGCGCGGGCTCACGGCCCAGGGGCACGGCCAGGGCAGTGCCGGTGGCATGGAAATGCCCGTCGAGCACCCGCATCTCGGGCAGGTTTGCCGCCATGCTGTCAAGCGACTCGCGGCCAAGGGCGATCCCGTCGATCTCGCCCGCGCGGAAGGCAGCGATCGCGGCATCCAGCGTCGCGAACCCCGTGCTTTCGGCGTGCTGGAGCGTGCGCCGCGCGCTGCGCAGGGTCGCCGTGCCCTCAACCCCGCCGATCCGGCATCCGGGGCGGTCGAATCCGGGAATGTCGGTCGCGGGGTCATCCTTGCGCACGCCGTAGGTGCTGGTGCCGAGGTAGTAATCCGGCCCGAAGGCAAGCAGCTTCTTGCGTTCCGCATCGACGGGCACGAAAGTTACGTCCCATGTGCCATCATTGGCCGTGGCCACGATATGGGCCGAACTGTCACAGACCACCAGGTCAACCGGCAGGCCAAGTTGCACGCCGATCGCCCGCCCCAGATCGATCGTGACACCGACCGGCTCACCATCGGAATCGCGCTTGCACCAAACGCCTGAAATGGCCTGACCCACGGCAACGGCAAGGCGGAGCCTGCCGGTGGGAGCCACGGTATTAAGCATAGCGGAATCCTTGGGTGTTGCCACGTCACTCACCTTTCGATCATCGAATCCTGGCGCCGTTTCACCTGAAGGGCGCGCTCAAGGCCCTCGCCCGGCAGCGAGCCAGCCGAGGCCGAAACTGAAAATTGGTTAGCAGATATCGCCGGAACAGCAACATGGCTGTTGATCCGTGCGCGGAAACAATCCGATTCCAACCAACTGCAAACCGGTCTGGTCTGCCCGCTCTGGCAGGTTGCCCCACCGCAGCCAAGCGCCTAGAAGAAACGCCGAGCAGCAAGGAAACCGCCCATGACATCACCGCGCCCCGTCGTTTTGTGCATTCTTGATGGCTGGGGGTTGCGCGACAGCCGCGAAGGCAACGCAATCGCACAGGCCGCGACCCCGACCTATGACAGGCTGATGGCCACCTGCCCCAACGCCACGCTGATCACCCATGGACCCGATGTCGGCCTGCCAAGCGGGCAGATGGGCAACTCGGAGGTCGGGCACACCAATATCGGCGCGGGCCGGGTCGTGGCGATGGACCTGGGGCAGATCGACCTCGCGGTCGAGGATGGCAGCTTTGCCACGTTGCCCGCACTCACGCGGTTCATCGCGCGGCTAAGGGAAACCGGCGGCACGGCGCATCTGCTCGGACTGGTCTCGGATGGCGGGGTTCATGCCCATGTAAACCATATGCGCGCCGCGATTGACGCGATCACGGCGGCGGGTGTGCCGGTGGCCATCCATGCGCTGACCGACGGGCGCGATGTGGCGCCGACCTCGGCGCCCGAATACGTCGCCGCGCTTGAGGCCGGCCTACCCGATGCGGCACGCATCGTCACCGTTACCGGGCGCTATTGGGCGATGGACCGCGACCACAGGTGGGAGCGGGTGAAACGGGCATATGACGTCATGGTTCCGGGCATCGGCGGCGGGGCGCCCGATGCCGCCACCGCCGTGGCCGAGGCACATGCGCGCGGCGAAACCGACGAGTTCATCTCGCCCACGGTGATTGGCGACTATGACGGCGCAAGCGATGGAGGCGGGCTGTTCTGCCTGAACTTCCGCGCCGATCGCGCGCGCGAGATCCTCGCCGCCATCGGCGCGCCCGGCTTTGCCGAGTTCGACGTGTCCAGCCGCCCGCAATGGGCGGCACTTCTGGGCATGGTCGAGTATTCCGACGAACACAACGCCTATATGGACACCGTCTTTCCCAAGCGCGAGATCGCCAATACGCTGGGCGCATGGGTCGCAAAACACGGTTTGCGGCAGTTCCGCCTGGCCGAGACCGAGAAATACCCGCATGTGACCTTCTTTCTCAATGGTGGCCAGGAAGCGCCGGAGCCGGGCGAAGACCGTTTCATGCCGCCCAGCCCCAAAGTGGCCACCTATGACCTGCAGCCCGAGATGGCCGCAACCGAAGTTACCGAGAAACTGGTCGAGGCGATCGGGGCGGGTTATGATCTGATCGTGGTGAATTTTGCAAACCCCGACATGGTGGGCCATACTGGCGACCTAGGCGCCGCGGCCCGCGCCTGCGAAGCCGTTGACGCCGGGTTGGCGCGTGCCCTGAAAGCACTTGAGGCCGCGGGTGGCGCAATGCTGCTGACTGCCGATCACGGCAATTGCGAAACCATGATCGACCCCGAAACGGGGGGCCCTCACACCGCCCATACCACCAACCCGGTGCCCGTGGTACTGATCGGCGGGCCGGCGGGTGCGCGACTGCGCGCGGGCGGGCGCCTGGCTGACATCGCGCCCACGCTGCTGGCGCTGTTGGGCCTGCCACAGCCGCCCGAAATGACGGGCCGGAATCTGATTGAGGGACCGTGACTGCGCCGCGGCCGCCTTCCGCTGCCCGAGCCGGGAAACCCCGGCGGGGATGGCGGCTGCGGGTTTTGCTGCATGGGGTGCTGATCGTGATCGCCTTGGCGGCGGCGCCCGTGTTGTTGTCGCCGCTGCCTGCGCAGGCACAATCCGGGGCGGGCGCAGCGGAAGCGGCCGAACACGCCACCCGCGAGTTGCAGGAGGCCATCGAGGCACTGTCCGAAGCCGAAGCCGCGCGCGACCGCGTCGCCGCGCTCAGCCGCACCATCGCCGCCTATGAAGAGGGGCTGGCCGCCCTGCGCGACGGGCTGCGCCGCGCCGCTATCCGCGAAACCGCCATCCGCCGCCAGTTTGACGCCCGCTCGGCCGATTTGTCGCAGCTTCTGGGTGTGCTTGCGACGGTCGAGCGGACAGATGGCCCGCTTCTTCTGCTGCACCCTTCGGGGCCATTGGGCACCGCACGCTCGGGCATGATGCTGGCCGAGGTCGCGCCCGCGCTGGCCGCCGAGGCCACCGCGATCCGCGCGAACCTCGAAGAGATCGCGATGATCCGCGCGCTTCAGGAAAGTGCTGCGCATACGCTTGAGGCGGGGCTGGTGCAGGTGCAGCAGGCCCGCGTCGCGCTTGCGCAGGCAATCGCCGACCGCCGCGACCTGCCACAGCGGATCGTCGACGACCCCGAGGCACTGCGCGCCCTGCTCGACTCCGCCGACACGCTGGACAGCTTTGCCAGCGGGCTTGCGGGCATTGCCCTGCCGGGCGATGAAGGCGCCCCCGGCGACACCACCAGCACCGCGGCCTTCGAAGCTGCGCGCGGCACCCTGCCGCTGCCGGTGCAGGGCACCGTTCTGCGCCGCGCGGGCGAGGCCGACGCCGCCGGCATCCGCCGCCCCGGCCTGCTGCTGGCCACCCGCCCCCGCGCGCTGGTCACGGCCCCCTCGGCCGCCACGATCCGCTACCGCGGCCCGCTGCTCGACTACGGAAACGTGATGATTCTCGAACCGGCCGAGGGCTATCTGCTAGTGATCGCCGGGCTTGACATCGTATATGGTGACGTGGGTGAAGTGGTGCCCGAGGGAACTCCCCTGGGCCTTATGGGCGGTCAGGAGCCCGGCGCCGAGGAATTTCTCGTGCTGGCCCGCCAGGGCAGCGGCGACAGGACGGAAACGCTCTATATAGAACTGAGGCAAGGGGCAGAGCCGTTGGACCCCGCCGCGTGGTTCGCACAGACAAGGGAATAGGAAGACGCCATGAAAAAGTTCTTGTTCGCCGCGATCGGCGGTGTAATGGCCGGAGCCCTTCTGACAACGCAGATCGCCGGGCCGCTGGTCGCCCAGGAGACCCGCAACAGCCAGTCCGTCTATCAGCAGCTTGACCTGTTCGGCGATATTTTCGAGCGCATCCGCGCCAACTACGTCGAAGAGGTCGATCCCGCCGATCTGATCGAGGCCGCGATCAACGGGATGCTCACCTCGCTCGATCCGCATTCGGGCTATCTGCCGCCCAAGGATTTCTCGGACATGCGCGTGCAGACGCGCGGCGAGTTCGGCGGACTGGGCATAGAGGTCACGATGGAAGACGGCTTCGTCAAGGTCGTCTCGCCCATTGATGACACCCCGGCCGCTGCCGCCGGCATAGAGGCGGGCGATTTCATCACCCATATCGACGGCGAATCGGTCATGGGGCTGACCCTGGATCAGGCTGTGGACATGATGCGCGGGCCGGTCGGCTCGGAAATCGTGATAACCGTGGTGCGCGAAGGCCAGCCCGAACCTTTCGAAATCTCGATCATCCGCGACACCATCACCCTGACCGCCGTGCGCACCCGCATGGAAGGCGACAGCGTGGTGCTGCGCGTCACCACCTTCAACGACCAGACATGGCCCAACCTGCGTGACGGGCTGATGGAATCGGTTGAATCCGCCGGCGGGCTGGACAGTGTCAGCGGCGTGGTGCTCGACCTGCGCAACAACCCCGGCGGGCTGCTCAACCAGGCAATCCGGCTGGCCGATGCCTTCCTCGACCAGGGCGAGATCGTCTCGACCCGCGGGCGGCGCGACGAAGACAGCGAACGCTTCAACGCCACGGCGGGCGACCTGATCGAAGGCAAGCCGATCGTCGTGCTGATCAATGGCGGCTCGGCTTCGGCCTCCGAGATTGTGGCGGGCGCGCTTCAGGATCACCGCCGCGCCATCGTCGTGGGCACCCGCAGCTTCGGCAAGGGCTCCGTTCAGACGGTGATGCCCCTGCGCGGCGACGGTGCCATGCGGCTGACCACCTCGCGCTATTACACGCCCTCCGGGCGGTCGATTCAGGCGCTCGGTGTCTCGCCGGATATCGTGGTCGAGCAACCGCCGCGCCGCAGCCCCGCAGATGAAAACGACAATGGCTCGGTGCTGCCACCGCGCTCCGAGGCCGATCTGCGCGGACGGCTCGACAATGACAGCATGTCGGAAGACGAACTGCGCGTGCTGGAAGAAGAGCGCCGCGCCGCCGAAGAGGCCGCACGCCTGCGCGAAGAAGACTACCAGCTTGCCTATGCGCTGGACATTCTGCGCGGCCTGTCGGCAATCAACGGCCGGCGCTGATTCGCGCTCCCGATGCGGCAAACAGCGCGGCCCGGATAACGCGATCAGATCGGCAGCCCAGCTGCCGGTCTGCCATTTCTTTTCCCGAACAAAGCACTTGCCCATGACCGCTGCCCATGACCGCCTGCCCTATCGCCCCTGTGTGGGCGTCATGCTGATCAACCGCGACGGGCTGATCTTTGCCGGGCAGCGCTTCGACAGCGCAATCCCGGCCTGGCAAATGCCCCAAGGCGGAATCGACTCGGGCGAAGACCCGCGCACCGCCGCCCTGCGCGAGCTGGAAGAGGAAACCGGGATCCCCCCCGGCCAGGTCGATATCCTCGACGAAACCGAGGACTGGATGCGTTATGACCTGCCGGACCACCTGGTCGGCAAGATCTGGGGCGGCGATTACCGGGGGCAGGAGCAGCGCTGGTTCCTGATGCGTTTTACCGGCACCGACAGCGAGATCGCCCTCGACACCGAACATCCCGAGTTTTCCGAATGGCGCTGGCTGCGCGCGGCTGAGTTGCTTGAGGGGATCGTGCCCTTCAAGCGCGATGTTTATGCCCGGCTGATCGAACGGTTCCGCCCGCATCTGGCTGCCTGAGCCGCGCGACCGCCTGCTCCAGCCTGTCCGCCGTGGCGGCAAGACCCTCAGCGCGCATGTCGGTCATCTCGATCCTGTGCTGCGGGGGTTCGGCGCGGCGCAGGGCACTGCGGGCATAGCGGGGGTCGTAATGAACCTCCATCAACGCGGCGGCCAGCGCCTCGAACGCCCCCTCGCGGGCAAGGGCGTGCCAGGTCTCGATCCGTTCAGCCGCATGATAGGGTCTGAGCCGGTCAATCACCGCTGCCAGTTCCGCGCGATCCTCGGTCAGGTCGGCATAGCTGCGCGCCAGATAGGCCGCGCGTTCTGCCAGCGGCGCGGCAAGCGCGACACGAGGCGCGCGCTGCATCGCCTGCCACAGGGCAGGGGGCAGGAACAGATCGCCGATCTTGTTCGACTCGGCCTCGACCACCACCGGGCGCGCGCTGTCCAACCCGGCCATCGCCCGCGCCAGCGCCGTCTCGAACGCCTTCTGCGAAGGCTGGCCGCCGGCGCGCGCCCCAAAAAGCGAACCGCGATGCCGCGCCAGCCCCTCAAGGTCGATCACCTGCACGCCGCGCGCAGCCATCAGGTGCAGAAGCTCGGTCTTCGCCGTGCCGGTATTGCCATCGAGCACTGCCAGAGGCGCGGGGAACGGCGCCTTGTAAAGCATCTCCACCACCATCCGGCGATACCCCCGCCAGCCATCTTCCAGCGTTTCGGCCTGCCAGCCGATCTGGCGCAGGATCGTCGCCACCGAGCCAGAGCGCTGCCCCCCGCGCCAGCAATAGACCAACGGGCGATACCGCGGCCCCTTGCCGACCAGGTGCCCCTCCAGATGCGCCGCCACATTGCGCGCCACCAGTGCCGCCCCCATTCGACGCGCCATGAAACGGCTTTCCTGCACATAGACGGTCCCGACGCGGGCGCGTTCCGCGTTGCTCAGGGCCGGCAGGTTCACCGCGCCGGGGATGTGATCCTCGGCGTATTCCGCGGGCGAGCGCACGTCGATGATGTCATCGAAACCGGCGGCAAGAAGTTCGGCAAGCGTGGCAGGTGCGTAGGGCATCATGAAGCTTTATCCCAGGACATGCGCAGAAGGAAACCGCCGGCGTGGAACGAAGGCCGCAGGCCCACCGCGCCATTCGTTCCTGCCGCCCTCTTGGCCTGGCGGTTTGCCGAAGCAGGCGCATCCTTCACACCTCACACGGAGTTGGCAGCATGAACCGCCTCGGTTCACCGATCGGATCACTGGCCCGCCGCCATGCCAGATGCGCATCCTGCCCGCCTCTTCACTGTGAGAAAAATATCCCCGCCGGAGGCCCTGTTCCGGCTGTCAACCGTGCGACAGCCAAAGCGAAGGGCACTCCCGCGGCCAGGAACGCCAACTTGCCCCTCTCACTCCTGCGCGCGCAGCACCGAAGCCGGGCGCGCCGCCAGCGGACGCAAGGCAAAGCCCAGCCCGGCCAGCAATGTCGCCACGACCCCGCCCAGCACGATGGCGATGGCCGAAACGGGCTCGAACCGGTAGCCGGTTTCCATGACGAAGGTCATGACCGCCCAGCCCGCCAGCCCGCCTGCAACGATGGCCACCCCACCCGCCGCTGCGCCCAGCATCGCGGAGCGCAGCGCAAAGCTGGACAGAATGCGCCCGCGCGTCGCGCCCAGCGTCTTGAGCACCGCCGCCTCGAACACCCGCGCACGCTCGCCGGCAGCCGCCGCCCCGATCAGCACGATGAAGCCCGTCAGCAGCGTCGCCGCCGCGGCATAGGTCGTGGCCGCCGCGATGCCCGAAAGCGCCTCGGCCACCTGTTCGATCGCATCACCCACGCGCACGGCGGTGATGTTCGGGTAAGCCCCCGCCAGATCGCGCAGGATTTCGGCCTCGGCCTCTGGCGCCGCGTAGACCGTGGCGATGTGGGTATGCGGCGCCCCCGCCAGTGCGCCCGGGTTCACCGCCATGACGAAGCCGATTCCCGCGGTCGAGAAATCGACCACGCGGAAATTGGCGATCTCGGCCTCGATGTCGCGGCCGAGGATGTTGACGGTGACGGTATCGCCGATCGAAAGGCCCAGTTCCTCGCCCGCATCGGCGGAAAAACTCAGCAACGGGGGGCCGTCGTAATCTTGCGGCCACCAGACGCCCTGGGTGATCTGGGTGCCCTCCGGGGGGAGCGCCGAATAAGTCACGCCCCGATCGCCGCGCAAGACCCAGTGCTCACCTGCAACCTCGCGCGCGGGGCGGTCGTTGATCCGGGTGATGACCCCACGCAGCATCGGCGCGGTTTCCACATTCGACACCATCGGGTCGCCGTCCAGCCGCTCGAGAAAGCCGGGCAATTGATCGTTCTGGATATCGACGAAGAAATATGACGGCGCGCGTTCGGGCAGTTCATGCTCGATCGCCATGCGCAGGTTCGACTCGATCTGCCCCACGGCGGCCAGAACCGACAAGCCCAGCCCCAGCGACAAGATCACTGACGCCGCCTCTTCACGCGGGCCGCCCACCGCTCCCAGGGCAAGCCGCAGCGCCGAGCGTCCGCGCACCCACCGCGACCGTGCCGCCCGGCGCGCCAGCCGCGCGACCAGATAGGCCGCCAGCATCAGCGCCAGCAGCGCGCCGATAATGCCCCCGGCACTGCCCAGCGCCAGCACCGGCACGCCCGAAAACCAGGTCGCGGCCCCCACCAGCGCCACCACCAAGGCCAGCGTGACCAGCAGATAGACCGGATGCGGCAGCGCGCGGCGCCCCCCGCCACCCGAGTCGCGAAACAGCGCGCCCGCGCGCACCTCACCCGTGCGCGCCAGCGGCCAGAGCGTGAAGATCAGGGCCGTCATCACCCCGTAGAACGCGGCCTCGGCCAGCGGCGCGGGATGAACGGCGAAAACGGCCGGCACCGGCAGCTGCGCCGAGAGGACCGGCGCAAGCACCAGCGGCAGCCCTGCCCCCAGCCCCAGCCCCAGCCCCACACCCAGCAGCGTCAGCGCCCCGATCTGGAAGAAATACACGGCAAAGATCGTGCGCCCCTCGGCGCCCAGCGTCTTGAGCGTAGCGATCACGGCGGTCTTACCGTCGAGATAGGCGCGCACGGCGGCCGAAACGCCCACCCCGCCCACGGCCAGGCCCGCCAGCCCGACAAGCACAAGAAACGCACCGATCCGGTCCACGAAACGCTCGATCCCCGGCGCCCCGCGTCGGCTGTCGCGCCAGCGCATCCCGGTGTCGCTGAAGGCGGCCTCGGCCTCGGCGCGCAGGGCCTCAAGGTCAGTGCCCGGCGCCAGTTGCAGCCGGTAGCGCGAATCGAACAGCGTGCCGGGTTCCAGCAGTTGAGAGCCTGCCAGCGCCTCCGTGCGCACCACTGTGGGTGGGCCAACACCGAACCCCCCGGTGGCACGGTCGGGTTCGCTGACCAGGATGGCGGTCAATTCGAATTCCTGGGTGCCCAGCCGGAAGGTATCGCCCGGAACCAGCCCCAGCCGATCCACCAGAAGCCGGTCCATCACCGCGCCGGGCAGGCCGCTGGCCTGTTCACCCAGCGCGTCGCCAACCGGCATGTCAGGCTCCAGCACCACTGCGCCGACCAGTGGCCAGCCGTCATCGACGCCCTTCACCTGGCTCAGGGCGCGTTCCGGCCCCTCGGCGCCATCGATCACCACCATCGAGCGAAAATCGACGATCTCGGACACGCGCGCGGCGCGGCCCTCCATCCAGGCGCGTTCGTCCTCAGTGGCGAAGCGATAGGTGAAGCTGAGTTGCGCATCGCCCCCCAGAAGCACGGCCCCTTCGCGCGCAAGCCCGGCCTCGATCGACGCACGCACCGAACCCACGGCGGCAATCGCCCCGACCCCCAACGCCAGACAGGCCAGGAATATCCAGAAGCCCCTCAGCCCGCCGCGCAGCTCGCGCCGGGCGATGCGGAATGCCACGGCAAGGTTCATGGCCGGACCTCCCGCGAGGGGGCGGGACCTTGTGCATTTGGAGCCGAAGAAGCGTGACCGAAATTGCCCTCCACGCAAGAAGCATGGAGGTTCCAAAGTTGCAAGGCGACCTGTTCATCGAGGGCTACGCCGCGATATTGCTCGCTCGAGGAGTTTCCCCTAACGACTCCTACGCGAGGGTATTCACCTTTAACGCGCAAATCCGCCCGGCTAATATCGATACCCGGCTCAAGCTCTTCATTGCGAGCCAGCTTCACGAACTGAGGTAGGCATAGTGGCAACATCACTCTGCCGCCCTCCGCAGGTCTTCGCCGGCGATCTGCCCGTCATCGAGCCGCACGACCCTGTCGCAGCGCGCGGCCAGTTCCGGCGCATGGGTCACAAGGATCAGCGTGGCACCGTGCCGGTCGCGCAGATCGAACAGCATGTCCATGATCGCGTTGCCGTTGGCAGCATCAAGGTTACCGGTCGGCTCGTCGGCCAGCAGAATCTTGGGTCGTGGCGCAGCTGCACGCGCAAGCGCCACGCGCTGCTGCTCGCCCCCCGACATCTGGCTGGGGTAATGGTCAATCCGCGCGCCCAGCCCGACAGAGCGCAGCTCCTGCTCGGCGCGCTCGAACGCATCGGGCGCGCCGGCCAGTTCAAGCGGGGTCGCGACATTTTCAAGCGCCGTCATGGTGGGGATCAGGTGGAAGGACTGGAAAACAATTCCCATATTGTCACGACGGAAGCGCGCCAGCGCGTCCTCGTTCATCGCGGTCAGGTCGCGGCCCAAAGCCATGACCACCCCCCCGGTGGCGCGCTCGAGCCCGCCCATCAACATGAGGAGTGAAGACTTGCCAGAGCCCGAAGGCCCCACCAGCCCGAGTGTTTCGCCCGTGCCCACGTCCAGGGTGATGCCCCGCAATATCTCGACCGGCCCGGCATTGCCTTGCAGGGTCAGCCGGGCCTCCTTGAGCGAAAGTATGGGGTCGGTCATGAAAACTGTCCTTTGGCTGGCCATATCACGGGGATATGGGGCATGGGGCACCCTGCGCAAGCCGCTGATTGCACTTGCCGCCGTGGTGGGGCTTGCCCTGCCCGGCGCCACTGCCGCCAATGACGGCACTCTGACCATCAGCGCACTGGGCGACAGCCTGATCCAGGGCTACGGATTGCCGCAGGACGAGGGCTTCGTGCCCGTGCTTGAAAACTGGCTGCGCGCGCGCGGCCATGACGTGAATGTGATCAACGCGGGCGTGTCGGGCGACACCACGGCAGGCGGCCGCGCCCGTATCGACTGGACCCTCGCCGACAATCCCGATGCGCTGATCGTGACGCTGGGCGGCAACGACCTGCTGCGCGGGCTCGACCCGGCGGAAAGCCGCGCCAACCTTGCTGCAATCCTTGAGGCGGCCAGCGCCGCAGGGGTGCCGGTGCTGATCTCCGGGATGCCCGCGCCCGGAAATTACGGTCCCGAGTTCAAGCGCGACTTTGAGGGCATGTATCCCGAGTTGGCCGAAGAATACGGCGCGCTGCTCTACCCCGATTTCCTCGGCCCGGTCAGCGAAAAGGCCCTTTCAGGGATGTCGCTTGCCGACCTGATGCAGGACGACCGCATCCACCCAAACGCCGAGGGCGTGCGCCAGATCGTCGAGGCCATCGGCCCGACGGTGGAGGCGCTTCTGGAACTTGTGGACCCTGCGGGGGGAAGCGGCTGACCCTTGCCGTGACGGGCACCCTTGCATCGCGCCCGGCATCCATGCTTTCACCGCCGGCGGATCACACGGAGTCACCCATGCCCTTCACCATCGCCACCTGGAACATCAACTCGGTCCGGCTGCGCGCCGAACTGGTGCAGCGCCTGCTGCACGAGCAGGCGCCCGATATCCTGTGCCTTCAGGAATGCAAAAGCCCCGTCGAGAAGATCCCCGCCGAGATGTTCGCCAGGCTGGGCTATGGACACATGGTGGCGCGCGGGCAGAAGGGCTACAACGGCGTGGCGATCCTGTCGCGTCTGCCGCTCGAGGACGCCGGGAACATCGACTGGTGCGGGCGGGGCGATGCACGCCATGTGGCCGCGCGGCTGGAAAACGGCGTCACCATCCACAATTTCTACATTCCCGCAGGCGGCGATGTGCCCGACCGCGAAGTGAACGAGAAATTCGGCCACAAGCTCGATTTCCTGACCGAGATGCGCGCCCATTTCGGCGACAGTCGGCCGGAAAAGGCAATCCTTGTGGGCGATCTCAACATCGCCCCGCGCGAAGATGACGTCTGGAGCCACAAGCAGTTGCTCAAGGTAGTGAGCCACACCCCTGTCGAGGTCGATCATCTGGGCACCGCGCAGGAAGCCGGCGGGTGGGTGGACATCACCCGACAGGACATCCCCGAAGGGCAGCTTTACAGCTGGTGGTCCTATCGCGCGCGCGACTGGGACGCCGCCGACAAGGGGCGCAGGCTGGATCACATCTGGGCCAGCCGCGACATCGCGGGTGCCGGGCATGACAGCCGGATCCTGCGCGATGTGCGCGGCTGGGATCGCCCCTCGGACCATGCGCCGGTGCTGGCGCGGTTCGACATCTGATCGCCCGCGTCGGCACTTCCCCCTTGGCCTTTGAGGCGCCGGCGCACATATAGGGCGCAACACGCGACACCAGATTGAGGAAAAAAAGATGCTGGAACTTGGCAGCGGCAACCAACAGCCGCAGGCGAAAGGTGATCTGATCACCGACGGATCCGAGCAGAACTTCATGGCCGAGGTTGTCGAGGCCAGCCGCGAAGTGCCCGTGATCGTGGATTTCTGGGCGCCCTGGTGCGGCCCCTGCAAGACCCTTGGCCCCGCGCTCGAAGCCGCCGTGCAGGCTGCGGGCGGCAAGGTGCGGATGGTCAAGATCAACGTCGATGAAAACCAGCAGATCGCCGCGCAGTTGCGCATCCAATCCATTCCCACGGTCTATGCCTTCTGGCAGGGGCAACCGGCCGACGGCTTCCAGGGCGCCCTGCCCCCCAGCGAGATCAAGAGTTTTGTCGACAAGATCGCCGCTCTGGCTGGCGGCGATGACGGCCTGGGCGAGGCCATCGATGCCGCCGAGGCCATGCTTTCCGAAGGCGCCGCAGCAGATGCGGCCCAGACCTTTGCCGCAATTCTCGGGCAGGAACCAGGCAGCGCCGCCGCGCATGGCGGGCTGGCGCGCGCTCATATCGCCATGGGCGATCTGGACAAGGCCGAGGCACTGATCAACGCAGCCGCGCCCGAAATCGCAAACAGCCCCGAGCTTGAGGCCGCTCGTGCCCAGCTTGCGCTGGCCCGCCAGGCCGCGGATGCGGGCCCCATCGACGAATTGCGCGCCAAGGTCGGGGCCGAGCCCGACAACCATCAGGCCCGCTTCGACCTCGCTCAGGCGCTGCACGCCAATGGCGAGGTCGAAGAGGCGGTCGAAGAACTGCTCGAGCTTTTCCGCCGCGACCGCGACTGGAATGACGGCGCGGCCAAGGCGCAGCTCTTCACCATCTTCGAGGCGCTCAAGCCCGGCGACCCGATCGCACAGAAGGGGCGCCGCCGGCTCAGCTCGATGATATTTGCCTGAGCCGGTGGGGCGGGCTAGGTCTTGATCATGTTGAAAGCCGATCTGCCTGACGCCATACCGATCTTTCCCCTGCCGGGGGCGCTGCTGCTGCCGCGTGCCCGGCTGCCGCTGCATATCTTCGAGCCGCGATACCTCGCCATGCTCGACGATACGATGAAGACCACGCACCGCCTGATCGGGATGGTCCAACCACGCGCGGCGCCCGGCCCCGCACAGCGCGCCGGCGGCAGTGCCCCACCCCTGCACAGTATCGGCTGCGCCGGGCGGCTGACCGGGTTCTCGGAAACCGAAGATGGCCGCTACATGATCACTCTCACGGGCATCTCGCGCTTTCGGCTCAGGCGCGAGGTTTCCGGCTTTGCGCCCTATCGGCGGGCAGATGTCTCGTGGCAAGGGTTCGAGCGTGATCGCGCCGGGCCGGAAAGCGACCCGGATTTCGACCGTGAGACGTTTCTCGAACTTCTGGGGCGGTTCTTTGCCGCGCAGGAACTTTCAACCGACTGGGACAGCCTGAAAGATGCCGAGGACGAGCTTCTGATCAACTCGCTCTCGATGCTCTGCCCCTTCGACCCGGAGGACAGGCAGGCGCTGCTCGAAGCCCCCTCGCTGGCCATACGGCGCGAAACCCTGATAACATTGATCGAGTTCGCCCTGCGCAGCGGACATGGCGAGGAAACGATGCAATGAACCAGCCCGACGATCAAAGCCACACACAGGCCGAAAGCCCGCAAGAGGCTACCGTAACGCCCGCCCATCCCCGGTTCGACCGGCGGATGCTAGAAGCGCTGGTCTGCCCCGCCACCCAGGCGCAGTTGGGCTATGACGCCGACCGGCAGGAGCTTGTCTCGCGCGCGGCGCATCTGGCCTATCCGATTCGTGACGGCATTCCGATCATGCTGGTCGATCAGGCGCGCGAGATCGATTGACAGCCGATGCTTGCGCTATGCAGGCCAGACACCCCTCGAAGCGTTCAGCCGATGGCGCCGCGCGGCCCTTCACCAACCTGCGCACGGTGCAGCAACAGCTGATCGAGCAGCACACAGGCCATCATCGCCTCACCCACCGGCACCGCACGGATGCCGACGCAGGGGTCATGGCGGCCCTTGGTGATGATATCCGTCTCGTCGCCATTCACCGTGACGGTGCGGCGCGGATCGAGGATCGAAGAGGTCGGCTTGACCGCGAAACGCACCACAACCTCCTGCCCTGTCGAAATACCGCCCAGCACGCCTCCGGCATGGTTTGACAGATACTCCGGCCGCCCGTCTGCCCCCATTCGGATCTCGTCGGCATTTTCCGAACCCGTCAGCGCCGCCGCCGCCATGCCCGCCCCGATCTCGACGCCTTTCACCGCGTTGATTGTCATCATCGCCGCGGCCAGTTCGCTATCGAGCTTGGCATAAATCGGCGCACCCAGCCCCGCCGGCACACCCGAAGCGGCCACCTCGATCACCGCCCCCACTGAATTGCCGGATTTGCGCAGCCCATCCAGATATTCGGCCCATTGGGCCGCAGCCTGCGCATCCGGAACCCAGAATGGATTGCGCCCGATCTCATCGCGGTCGAAACGCGCGCGGTCGATCCCGTGCGGCCCCATCTGCACCATGTAACCGGTGATCTTCAGCCCTGGCATCAGCGCCGCCAGAACCTCGCGCGCGACACCTCCGGCCGCCACCCGCGCTGCCGTTTCCCGCGCGCTCGACCGCCCGCCGCCGCGTGGATCGCGCAGCCCGTATTTCTGCCAGTAGGTGATATCGGCATGTCCGGGGCGGAACTTCTGCGCGATCTCGGAATAATCCTTCGAGCGCTGGTCGGTATTGCGGATCATCAGCTGGATCGGCGTGCCGGTGGTCTGGCCCTCATAGACGCCCGAAAGGATCTCGACCGCGTCGGCTTCGCGGCGTTGGGTGGTGTAACGGCTCTGCCCCGGCTTGCGCCGGTCAAGCCAGTGCTGAAGCATCGCGGCCTCGAGCGGAATGCCCGGCGGACAGCCATCCACCGTGGCGCCTAGTGCCGGCCCGTGGCTTTCGCCCCAGGTGGTGACGCGGAAAAGATGACCGTAGGTGTTGAAGCTCATGGCGCGCACTCCCTTGAGGCTGCTTTATCCGCGCACGCGCGCAGGCTCAAGCCGGTCTGTTCACACCACCGCGCCCCGGAGGCACGCATTTTGCCTTTGAAGTGCCCGGCCGCGCGGGGTAAATCTGCCCCGCACCGGCCAACCGCCGGTATCGCGGCCCCGTAGCTCAACGGATAGAGCACCGGTCTTCTAAACCGATGGTTGCAGGTTCGAGTCCTGCCGGGGTCGCCAAATGCGCTTTTGTCCGGCCAGGCGGCACTGGCCAGGGGCGCGAAATTTCCCGATAAGGGCAGACATGCGGCAAGAGCTTCCCATAGACGCGGTTCTGCCTGCCCTGGTTCCGGCGCTTGCCCGGGCCGGACGTGCCGTGTTGCAGGCACCGCCCGGCGCCGGCAAGACGACGCGCGTGCCACTGGCGCTGGTCGAAGCCGGGTTCTCCTCCCGCATCGTGATGCTGGAGCCGCGCCGGCTGGCCGCCCGTGCCGCAGCCGAGCACATGGCCGCCAGTCTGGGCGAGGCCGTGGGCGATACCGTGGGGTATCGCATCCGGGGCGAGGCGAAAGTATCGCGGCGCACACGTATCATTGTTGTGACCGAGGGCATCCTGACCCGGATGATCCAGGCCGACCCTGCGCTAGAGGATGTCGGCACCGTCATCTTCGACGAGTTTCACGAGCGCTCGCTGAACGCCGACCTGGGCCTTGCGCTGCTGCTCGAGGCCCGCGCGGCGCTGCGCCCCGATCTGCGGGTGCTGGTCATGTCGGCAACGCTGGATGCCGCGCCGGTTGCCGCGCTGATGGGAGATGCACCCGTGATCACCGCCGAAGGGCGCAGCCATCGGGTAGAAACCCGCTGGCTGGATCAGCCGTTGCGGGTGGGGGCGCGGCTCGATCAGGCGGTGGCCGACCTCGTTCTGCGCGCGCTGGACGAGACCGAGGGCGGCCTGCTGGTCTTTCTGCCGGGCGAGGGCGAGATCAGGCAGGTCACCGCGCGCCTGAAGGGGCAACTGCCCGCAAACTGCGTGCTCCATACGCTTTACGGCGCGATGCCTTTCCGCGACCAGCGCGCCGCGATTACGCCCGCTGCGCAGGGGCGCAAGCTCGTGCTGGCCACCGCGATTGCCGAAACATCGCTGACAATTGAAGATGTCCGCGTGGTGGTCGATGCCGGCCGCGCGCGGCGGGCGCGTTTCGACCCCGGTTCGGGCATGTCGCGGCTGGTGACCGAACGTGTCAGCCGCGCCGAGGCCGAGCAGCGCCGGGGTCGCGCCGGGCGGGTTGCGCCGGGGGTCTGTTACCGGCTCTGGACACGTGGCGAGGAAGGGGCGCTGCCCGCCTTCGCCCCGGCCGAGATCGAAGTGGCTGACCTGTCCGGGCTGGCGCTGGAACTCGCCCTATGGGGCGTGGGCGATGGCGCGGGGCTGGCCTTTCTGACGCCACCGCCCGAGGGGCCGCTGGCCGCCGCGCGGCGGTTATTGCGCGATCTTGGGGCACTGGATGCGGCGGGGCGGATCACCGCACACGGGCGGGCGATGGCGGCGCTGCCGTTGCACCCGCGTCTGGCGCATATGCTGCTGCGCGCGGGCGCTCAGGCCGCGCCGCTGGCCGCGCTCCTGTCAGAGCGTGACCCGTTGCGGGGCGCGCCCGTGGATCTGGGGTTGCGGCTGTCGGCGCTTGCGGACCCTTCCCGCTTTGCCGCCGAGCACGGCATGCAGGCCGACCGTGGCACACTTGATCGCATCCGTCAGGAGGTGCGGCGGTTGCGCCGGATGGCACCCGATGCGCCACAGGACGATGCCGAAAGCCCCGGTGCGATGGCGGCACTGGCCTATCCCGACCGCATCGGCCTGCGCCGCAAGGGCGAGGCGCCGCGCTGGGTGCTTTCGGGCGGCAAGGGGGCCGTGATGGATGCGCATGACCCGCTGGCGGGCGCGCGGCTGATCGTGGCGACCGATCTGGACGGCGACGCGCGCGAGGCCCGGATCAGGCAGGCGGCGCAGATCACCGAATCCGAGTTGCGCGTGCTGTTCGCCGGGCAGATCGGCTGGGTGGATGTTTGCGATTGGTCGCGCCGCGAACGCCGTGTCATCGCACGACAGCAGGAGCGGCTGGGCGCGCTGGTGCTGGTCGACAGGATCTGGCGCGACGTCCCGCCCGAGGCAGTGGCGCGCGCCGCGCTTGAAGGGGTGCGCGAGCTGTCGCTTGATGCTTGCGGCATGACGCCGGCGGCACGGCGGTTGCAGGCGCGGGTGATGCTGTTGCGCGGGCAAGGCGCCGATCTGCCGGATTTCTCGGATGCGGCGTTGATGGACCGTGCCGAGGATTGGCTGCTGCCGCATCTTGCCGGTTGCCGCACGGCGGATGATCTGCGCGCGCTCGACCTGCATGAGCCGCTGCGCCAGAGCCTTGGCTGGGATGCGTTGCAAATGCTCGACCGGCTGGCGCCTGCCCATTTCACCACGCCCCTGGGGCGGCGGGTGCCGATCGACTACAGCGGCGAGTTTCCTTCCGCTGCGGTGCGCCTGCAGGAGGTGTTCGGCGTGACCGAGCATCCGGTCGTGGGGCCGCAGCGCCTGCCTTTGCGCTTGACGCTGCTGTCACCTGCGCAGCGCCCGGTGCAGGTGACGGCCGATCTGCCGGGGTTTTGGAAAACCAGCTATGCCGATGTGCGCAAGGACATGCGCGGCCAGTATCCCAAACACCCCTGGCCCGAAGACCCGACCGAGGCCGCGCCGACGCTACGCGCAAAGCCGCGGCGCTGACGCCTCAGGCCCCGAGGCACCAGCGCATAATCGCCTTTTGCGCGTGCAGGCGGTTTTCGGCCTCGTCGAAGATCACCGATTGCGGGCCGTCCATGACGCCGCTTGTGGCCTCTTCATCGCGATGCGCGGGCAGGCAATGCATGAACAGCGCATCGGAGCCGGCAGCCGCCATCAGGCGCTCATTCACCTGATAGGGGCGCAGCAGCCGGTGGCGGCGCTCCTTGGCTGTCTGGCTGTCATGCATCGAAATCCAGGTGTCGGTGACGATCAGGTCGGCGCCCTGGGCGGCGCGCAGGGGGTCGCGCTCGATCTCGACGGTGACGCCAGCCGCGCGCGCGCCATCGACAAAGGCCGGTTCCGGGTCAAGCTCGGGCGGGCCGGTGAAGGTGAAATCGAAGCCGAACTGCCCGGCAGCATGCAGGAACGAGGCACAGACATTGTTGCCATCGCCGGACCACACCACCTTGCGCCCGGCGATGGGGCCGCGGTGTTCCTCGTAGGTCAGGATATCGGCCATGATCTGGCAGGGATGCGTGCGGTTGGTCAGCCCGTTGATGACCGGAACATCGGCATATTCGGCCAGTTCCAGAAGCGTGGCCTCCTCGAATGTGCGGATCATGATCAGGTCGACATAGCGCGACAGCACCCGTGCGGTATCGGCGATGGTTTCACCGTGGCCAAGCTGCATCTCGCTGCCCGATAGCACCATGGTCTCGCCGCCCAACTGGCGCACCCCGACATCGAAGCTGACGCGCGTGCGGGTCGAGGGCTTTTCAAAGATCAGCGCCACCATGCGTCCAGCCAGCGGCTGCTGGCTGTCGGGCGTGCCGCGGGGCTGACCGGCGCGCGCGGCTTTCATCGCGCGGGCCTGATCGATCATCGCCCGCAACTCATCCGCCGGGGTTTTGTGAATGTCGAGAAAATGCTTCATGTCCCTGTTCCTTTTGGGGTCCTGCCCTGCTTTCATTATGTGCCGCTGCAACGTCGGGGCAGGTCAGCCTGACGGTGCGGCAACACTGGTTGCCGCGCGATCGAGCCGGGCCAGGGCCTCGTCGATCTCTTCGTCAGTAATGTTAAGCGGCGGCAGCAGCCGCACCACATTGTCGGCTGCGGGCACCGTGAGCAGCTGCGCGCCGTAGCCCGCCGCGACGACATCGCCCGCGGCCACGCCCTCGCGACATTTCAGGCCCAGCATCAGGCCCATGCCGCGGAACCCCTCGAATACGTCCGGGTGCGCGTCCACCAGCGCCGCCAGCCCCTGGTTGAGCCGCCCTGCCTTGCGCCGCACCGCATCCAGAAAGCCGGGGTCCGAGACGATCTCGGTCACGCGCAGCCCGACCGCGCAGGCCAGCGGATTGCCGCCGTAGGTCGAGCCATGCGTGCCAGCAACCATGCCGCGCGCAGCGTCTTCGGTGGCCAGCACCGCGCCCAGCGGAAAGCCGCCGCCAATGCCCTTGGCGACCATCATGATGTCGGGCGTGACCCCGGCCCATTCATGCGCAAACAGCCGCCCCGTGCGGCCCATGCCGCATTGCACCTCGTCGAGGATCAGCAGCGTCCCGGTGCGGTCGCACAGCGCGCGCAGGGCCTTGAGCTGGTCCTCGGGCAGCGGCCGGATGCCGCCTTCGCCCTGCACGGGTTCGATCATCACGGCGGCCACGGTCTCATCCATCGCCGCCTCGATCGCCGCCGGGTCGGCCCAGGGAAGCTGCCGAAAGCCGGGCAGAAGCGGGCCGAAGCCCTTGACCATCTTTTCCGACGGCGCGGCAGAGATCGCCCCGGTCGAACGGCCGTGAAAGGCGCCCTCGAACGTCAGGATCGTGACGCGCTCGGGCTGGCCCTTGTCATACCAGTATTTGCGCGCCATCTTGATCGCCAGTTCGGCGGCCTCGGTGCCCGAGTTGGTGAAAAAGACCGTATCGGCGAAACTCTCGGCCACCAGCCGCTCGGCAAGGGCCTCCTGCGCGGGGATACGATAGAGGTTCGACACATGCCACAGCTTGCCGGCCTGCTCGGTCAGCGCCGCAACAAGTGCTGGGTGAGCATGGCCCAGCGCATTCACCGCGATCCCCGCAGTCATGTCCAGATAACGCGCGCCCCCGGCTTCGGTCAGCCAGCTGCCCGACCCCTCGACAAAGGACAGCGGCGCGCGGTTATAGGTCGGCAAAACGGCAGGGATCATGTGGAAAATCCTTTTGCGGAAGCCCATCAAGTGCCAAAGGCGCAAGGGCAAGTCAACGTGAGGCGGGAAAAGTGCAGGAACAGCGGCAGCAGGCGCGCGCCTGGCCGGATCACGCGCGGCGGCGTCGGCGCAGCGGCAGCAGGGTGATATGGGCACATCTGTTCATGCCCTGCCGATAGCGCCCTTTGGCCCCGCTGTCCATCCCGTTGCAACCGCCAGCGCCTGCCGGATGCGCACCGTCAACGCAAAAGACCCCGCCGGAAGGCGGGGCCGTGTACACTTCTCGATCATTGCACCCGATCAGGCGGCGGCGGAAGCCTGCGCCTTGGCGATATCGCGCTTGATCTTCAGCGCGGTGGGCGAAAGTTCGTCATCCTTGGCGCGGGCGAGAAAGGCATCCAGCCCGCCGCGATGATCGACGGTGCGCAGCGCCGCCGCCGAGATACGCAGCTTGAACGAGCGGCCCAGCGCATCGGAAATCAGCGTGACATCGTTCAGATTCGGCAGAAAGCGGCGCCGCGTCTTGTTGTTGGCGTGGCTCACGTTGTTGCCACTCATCGGCCCCTTGCCGGTCAGTTCGCAGACGCGCGACATGATGGTGATCCTTGTTCAGACGGTTGTGAGGGGTCGCACATGGCGTCCCCTTGGCATTTCATCGGGGCGATTTACGGGCAAAGCGCCACAGCGTCAAGCGATTCATCCCCCTTTGCGCGGTGAAGTGTCCGCCACGGGCGGCGCGGAAAAGGCGGCCAGCACGTCGGCGGCCGCGGCGGCCGGGCTCATGCGCCCTTCGGCAACCGCCTCGCCCAGCCGGTCCATGCGCGCGCGGGCCGTCCCGCTGGCGCGCAGACGCGCGAGCAGCGCCTCGCGCACCTCCTCCTCGAACCAGTGGCGGGCCTGCGCCGCGCGGCGGGCTTTCCAGTGCCCCTGCTCCCTGCGCCAGCTGGCAAGCGCGGTGATCTCGGCCCAGGCCTCGTTCAGCCCGCTGGCATCGAGTGCCGAGACACAAAGCGCCTTGGGGAAGCCCTCCGGGTCATGCCTGCGCTTGCGCAAGAGCTGCAGCGCCCCGGCATAATCGGCGCAGGTGCGGCGGGCGGCGTCTTTCAACTCGCCATCGGCCTTGTTCACCAGAATCAGATCAGCCGCTTCCATGATGCCGCGCTTGACACCCTGAAGCTCATCCCCGCCCGCCGGCGCGATCAGCAGAACGAAGACATCCGACAACTCGGCCACCACGGTTTCCGACTGGCCGACACCCACGGTCTCGATCAGCACCACGTCGAAGCCGGCCGCCTCGCACAGGGCCACGGCCTCGCGCGTGCGGCGCGCGACACCGCCCAGATGCGTCTGGCTGGGTGACGGGCGGATAAAGGCGCGCGGATCGCGCGAAAGCCGTTCCATCCGGGTCTTGTCGCCCAGGATCGAGCCACCCGAACGCGCCGAGGACGGATCGACCGCCAGCACCGCCACCCGCAGCCCCTGTTCCACAAGCATCAGGCCGAAAGCTTCAATGAAGGTGGATTTCCCCACGCCGGGTGTGCCGGACAGCCCCAGCCGCAGGGCCTCGCGCCCGTCCTGCGCCAAGGCCTCGAGCAGGGCGGCGGCCTGCGCACGGTGATCGGCGCGCCCGCTTTCGACAAGCGTGATCGCCCGCGCCAGCGCGCGCCGGTCTCCGGCGCTGATCTTGCGGCTCCACTCGGCTATGTCCATGCCATCCCGTCCTGCCTTGCCCGGCCCTGCCCTTCTGTCATGCCCGTTTGCATCCGGCGGGGCAAGCGGCCCTCCGCCCCGTGGCCCCTCACCCTGCGGCACGTCAGGATTTCAGCCGGTAGCCCGTGCGGAACCAGTGCCAGCACAGCGCCGTCGCCGCCAATGTGGCAAGACTGACAACCACCAGCCCCAGCCACGGCGATGAATCCGATTGCCCGATCATGCCGTAGCGCACCCCGTCGATCAGGTAGAACACCGGGTTCCAGTGCAGGATTGTCTGCATCAGCGGCGGCACCGACTCAACCGAGTAGAAGGTGCCCGAAAGAAACGACAGCGGCGTGATGATGAAATTGGTGATCGCAGCCATATGGTCAAACTTGTGCGCGACGATCCCCGCCAGCACGCCAAGCGCGCCCAGGAAGGCCGATCCGAGCAGCACGAAGACCAGCGCCCATCCGGGATTGGCCAGCCCCACCCCCAGAAGCAGCGCCATAGGCAGAGCCACGGCCACCGCCACAAGCAGCCCGCGCGCCACCCCGCCCACCAGATAGCCCAGCACCAGCTCGATCGGAGAAAGCGGCGGCATCAGCGTGTCGATGATATTGCCCTGCACCTTCGAGACCATGATCGATGACGAGGTGTTGGCAAAGGCGTTCTGAATCACCGTCATCATCAGGATGCCGGGGGCAAGGAACTGCACGAAGGGCACGCCCATCACCTCGCCCCGCGTCGGTCCCAACGCCAGGCTGAAGACTGCCAGGAACAGCGCGGCGGTAATCAGCGGCGCGGCGAGTGTCTGCGTCCAGACAGCCAGAAAGCGGCGCACTTCGCGCTCGCAGAGCGACCACAGGCCGATCCAGTTGACCCGGCCAAAACGCCGCACCCCCATCGACCTTGCTATACTGGCCGCCATTTCGGTCGGGCGGGTATCCATCGCGCGTCCTCGCTGCTTGCATTCGGCCTGTTCGGCTTGTATCTCACTGCGTCGCCCTTACAATAGGGGCGCACGGGAAATCATCCTCGATGACCTCGCCCCAATAGCGGCGCGGGGGCCAATTTTCAATCCGGAGGCACGGATCATGTCCTGGACGGACGAGCGGGTCGAAACGCTCAAGCGCATGTGGGCCGAGGGGCAGTCTGCCTCGCAGATCGCCAAGGAACTGGGCGGGGTCACACGCAATGCGGTTATAGGCAAGGTGCACCGGCTGGGCCTTTCAAACCGGGCTGCCTCAGCAGCGGGGCCAGTGGCAAAATCCACCGAAGAAACGGTCGAAGACAGTCAACCAGCCGCTGTCGCAGCGCCGCAGGGTGCACGGTCCCGTCCGGCGGCCGGGGCAAACCCCGGCACAAGCGAAAACGGCGGCAAGCCCACCGAAGCCGACCCGGGCAAAGCAAAGGCCACGCCTGGCGGCAATGGCCGCAGCGAAAACACCGCTGCCCGCCCCGAGCCGCGCCCGGCCGCCGCGCCAACACCGCCGCGCCGCCAGATCATCCCCGCGGGCCAGCCGCTGCCGCCGCAGCCATCGGCCAACGAAGTCAGCCCCGAGGCGCTGAAAACCGTGCGCGAAACCGAAAAGCGTGCGCTGCGCCTGTCGCTGATGGAACTGACCGAGCGCACCTGCAAATGGCCTGTCGGCGACCCCGCGACCGATGATTTCTGGTTTTGCGGGCTGCCTTCGCAACCGGGAAAACCCTATTGCGAGGCGCATGTGTCGCTGGCGTTCCAGCCGATGTCCACCCGCCGCGACCGCCGGCGCTGACGGGGTAAGCCGCCTTCGGGCGCTGCCCACTTTCAGGAAACGCCTCATGTGAATTGCGGGGCGGCAGTCCCGGATGTGTCAGTTACCGCCGAGCAGGCCGCGCAGGCTGCGCTCGATCTCGCGTTCGAACCGGCGGCGCAGGGCGTCTTCGGCGCTTTCGCCTTCCTCCACCTCAACCCCGATGCGGTCGCGGATCGCCTGTTCGGCCGCTTCGCGGGCGCGGTGCTCGGCACGGGCCGCCTCTTCGCGGGCGCGTTGCTCCAGGTCTTCACGCTCCAGCCGCAGGCGCTCTTCGGCCAGCGCCTCCAGATCCAGGCGCACCCGCGGTGCGGCCCAGGCGCCTGCGATCAGGAGCGGCACCCGCAGCCCGCTGCCTTCGTCACCGGTAAAGGCGCGCGGAGTCACGCGGTAATTCAGCTGCTGGCGGCCGATATCGACCGTTCCGCGCCCGTCCACCGTCACGCGCCGTGCATCCATGCGCAGATCGCTGTTCGAAAGCACCCCGTCCGCGATGGTGAAGCTGCCAGTGACGCTGTCATAGATGGTGCGGTTACCCTCGCCCATGTAGGACAGGTCAAGATTGCGCAGCATCCCGGCAAGATCCAAGCCGATGATCTCGCCCTGGCCGAACTCGATCCGCCCCTGCCCCGACAGCCTGCGCAGCAGCGCATCGACACTGTTGCCGACAGCCAGGAAATTCAACTGCCCCGAGGCGCGGCCGGAAAGCCGCTCAAAATCGGCCGTATCGCGCAGCAGCGGCAACAGCGCCGCATCGGCCAGCCGCAGTTCGCCCCCCATCGACAGGCCGCTGCGGTTGTTCACGACAAATTCGCCGGTCAGGTTGCCGTCATAAATGCGCATCTCGTGCAAGGTCGTGACCGCCCGCGCACGGTCTAGCGCAAAGTTGAGCCGCGTCGCGCCAAGCTGCACTTCGCCCAGGTTGACCGATTGCGCCGCAAGATTGAGGTTGGCGTCAAACAGCCCAAGCGCAGAGGCGTCGATCGAATCGGTTGGCCAGCCCTGCGCCTGCCCGTCGGCCCCCGCGCCACCAGGTGCCGCAGGCGTCAGGAAACCACTGAAATCGAGCGCGCCACCTGACAGGCTGCCTGTCAGGCGCGGGCGTTCGCCCCCCGGCACGAAGACAAGCTGCCCGTTCAGCCTGTTCGACCCCAGCGAGATTGCCGCGTCGCTCAGGCTGGCCGTGCCATCGGCACCGTATCGCAACTGCCCTGTCGCGGCCAACGGCGCACGCAGCGCGGGGGGTAGGTCAGGGGCAGGCTGTCCAACGCTGCGCAGCAGGCGGGGCAGATCAGCAACATTGGCCTCGATTCGGCCCTCGGCGGCCAGCGGCGCATGCCCGGCCCGGCCATCAAATCGCAGCCGGTTTTCCCCCAGCCTGACGGTCAGCGCCAGCGGCCCCTGCGCCCCGGACAACGCCGCATCGAGCGCACCGCTCTGCCCGTCGAGCGACAGCGCTTGCCCGTCAAGCCGCCCCGAGGCCACAAGGCGCGCCGGCCCTGACGCTTCGGCAGGGGGCGTGAGATCGAGGTCGAGCGCCTCAAGCGCGACCCCGGCAAGGGAAAGCGCGGCCCCGCGCAGGTAAAGCGCCCCCTCGCCGGTCAGCGTGACCCGGCCCGATGCCTGCACCCCGCCCGCAAGCTCGGGCGGCAGATCGGGCGCGGGCAGGCCGAACATGGCGAAAAGCCGCGCCGGATCGGCAAGCGCAAGCTCGAGCGGGCCATCCACGGAAAGCGGCGTGCTGCCAGCCCGGCCATCAAAGGAAAGCGACGAGCCTGCCGCCTCCAGCGCGACACGCAAGGGCACGACAGCCCCGTCGAGCGCGCGCGCCAGCCCTTCGACACGGGTATCGATGGCAAAGGCCTCGCGCCCCAGCTGCCCGCTGGCCACCAGGCTGGCCGGCCCGGCAGGATCAGGCAGCGACATGGCGGCGTTCAGAGCGCTCAGCGAAAGCCGCATGCCCGCGCCGTGATCGATAAAGACCAGAGCGCCATCTTCGATCTCGGCACGGTCAAGAGTGAACCCGCGCCCTGAAAATGCGGCTGAGGGCGTGCCTCCCGCCGGATCGGCGGCGGCACCGCCAACATCGCCGAAATTCCAGTTTTCGCGCCCGTCGGTCGCGCGCTCAAGCACGATGCGCGGCGCCACCGCCCGGATATTGCGGATAGCCAGTTCGCCGCGCATCAGCGCCAGCGCATCAAGCCCGATCTCAAGCCCCTCGGCCTCCAGCATCGGGCCTTCGTCGGACCAGTCGGCATTGGCCAGCCGCACCGGCCCGCTGACGGCCCCGACAACCGGCCAGAGGGTCGGCTGCACCTCGCCCGAGAATTCGAGTGTGCGTCCGGTGGCCGCCTCGAACTGCTGCGCGGCCAGACTGGCGATGCGCTCGCCGGGGATCAGCAGTAACGCGCCAGTCCCGAGCACCGCAAACACGACAAGGGCCCCGAGTGTCCTGAAAATCCAGCGCATGATGTCTCCTGCCTGCTACATGTCAGGATAGGGCCGCCTGCCGCCACCGGCAAGCAGCCGCGCAACAACACCGATCACTCCCTTGTCAGGCCCTTTGCCTGCGCGAAACAGTCCGTTATATGGCAATCTATGAAAGCGAACCCGCCAGACCTTCGCCCCGACCGCGCGCGCGCGCAGGTTCCCGATAGCCGGCGCTCGGGCCAGCCGTCGATCGGCATGGTCAGCCTGGGCTGCCCCAAGGCACTGGTCGATAGCGAGCGTATCCTCACGCGCCTGCGCGCCGAGGGCTATGCCGTCAGCCCGCAATACGCGGGCGCGGATGCGGTGATCGTCAACACCTGCGGGTTTCTCGACAGCGCCAAGGCCGAAAGCCTGGACGCAATCGGCGAGGCGCTGCAAGAAAACGGACGGGTGATCGTGACAGGCTGCCTCGGCGCCGACCCCGAATACATCACCGGCGCGCATCCCAGGGTGTTGGCCGTCACCGGACCACACCAGTACGAACAAGTGCTTGATGCCGTGCACGCGGCAGTGCCCCCCGATCCCGACCCTTTCGTCGATCTGCTGCCGCCTTCGGGGGTAAAGCTGACCCCGCGCCACTACAGCTACCTGAAGATTTCCGAGGGCTGCAATCACAAGTGCCGCTTCTGCATCATCCCCGATATGCGCGGTCGTCTGGCCAGCCGCCCCGCCCATGCCGTGCTCCGCGAGGCCGAGCGGCTGGTTGCCAGCGGTGTCGGAGAGTTACTGGTGATCAGTCAGGATACCTCGGCCTACGGGGTGGACCGCAAGCACGACAGCCACCCATGGCGCGGCGGCACCGTGCGCAGCCATATCACCGATCTGGCGCGCGCCATGGGAGAGTTGGGCGCCTGGGTGCGGCTGCATTATGTCTATCCGTACCCGCATGTCCGCGACCTGATCCCGCTCATGGCCGAGGGGCTGATCCTGCCCTACCTGGACATCCCGTTTCAGCACGCGCACCCCGAGACACTCAGGCGGATGGCGCGGCCAGCCGCAGCGGCGCACACGCTTGATGAGATCGCGCGCTGGCGCAGCGTCTGCCCCGAAATCACCCTGCGATCGACCTTCATTGTCGGCTATCCCGGTGAAACCGAGAACGAGTTCCAGACCCTGCTCGACTGGCTGGACGAGGCACAGCTCGACCGGGTGGGGTGTTTCAAGTACGAGAACGTCGCCGGCGCGCGCTCGAACGCGCTGCCGGATCATGTGCCCGAGGCCCTGAAACAGGAGCGCTGGGAGCGCTTCATGGAAAAGGCGCAGGCGATTTCGGCTGACCGGCTGGCCGCGAAGGTCGGCAAGCGGGTCGAGGTGATCGTCGATGCCGTCGATGACGAGGGCGCCGTCTGCCGCACTAAGGCCGACGCGCCCGAGATTGATGGAAACCTGTTCATCGACCGTGATTTCGCCGATCTGGTGCCCGGGCAGATCCTGAGCGTCGAGGTCGAGGAAGCCAGCGATTACGACCTCTGGGGCCGTCGGGTCTGAAATTCAGGGCCGCGAGCAAGGCTGAAGGAGGCACGCCGGGCGCGCCCCCTCGCGAAGCACGTTCGGGTCAGTGCCCCATCATGCCGCCCGAACCGTGCCCGTGATCGACGCCGCGCTCGAGGTCGATCAGAATATCGACCACCAGATCACCCGCTTGCTCGAAGGTCAGGGTGACCGTGACGGTCTCGCCATGCACGAAGGGCGCGGTCAGCCCGAGGAACATCACATGATCGCCGCCGCGTGCCAGCGCATGAGTGCTGCCAGCGGGGATCACGAACCCCTCTTCGACCTCGACCATCCGCATCACCCCGTCGGTTTCGATATGGGTGTGCAGTTCGACACGTTCGGCGGCGTCCGAACTGACCGCGACCAGGCGGTCATCCTGCGCGGCGTGGTTCTCGACCACCATGAAGGCCGCCCCCGACACCGAGGCCGCGGTGGAAGCGCGCGCAAAGGCATCGTGGATCTCGATATCGCCGCCGGCGAAGCCCGCCACGGGAAGAGTCGCGGCGATCGCGGCCGCAAGAAAGACTGTGCGTTTCATTATCTGTATCCTGTCTGTGGATTGCATTGGGTTGCAGGCAATCAGGCAGGCAGGGGTGGCGCGCGCGGATGGAAGAACCAGACCTCGCGCAGCCGCGGCGCGGGTTCGGCAGGCAGCGTGAGGCGCAGAAAGGACAACCGGGCCAGATGGACAACCTCGGCCTGATCGGGCAGCAGCGCACCATGGACGATCACGCAATCGGGGCAGATATGGCCCGGGCCGGTGGGGTTGCCCTCGGCATCAAGGTGGATTGTGACGATCCCGGCTTCGGTGCAAAGGGTCGCGGTATAATCGGGCGGCGCCATGCCCCGCGCCACCGTCATGGTAACGCTACCCAGCGCAAGCGCGCAGGCAAGAACAATGCTGCACCAGATCCGCATCGGAGCCACGGTCTTCAACCTTTCAGGGCCCCGATAGAATGCGCCGTGATGGCGAGCATGGCAAGATCACGAAGCCACGAACAAGCGCCGGAATACGCGTTCCGGCTGCGGCCCGTTGACGCAACGGGCCGTGCTGTTCAGCCCAGCGCGTATCCCGCGCCGCGCACCGTGCGCAGAGGGTCGTCTCCGCCATGGGCGCGCAATGCCTTGCGCAGGCGGCCCACATGCACATCGACGGTGCGGCTGTCGACATAGATGTCGCGCCCCCAGACCCGGTCGAGCAGCATCTCGCGGCTGAATACCCTGCCCGGGCGCTCCATGAAGGTTGCAAGCAGACGATATTCGGTCGGTCCGAGGTGGATTTCCGCGCCTGCCCGAAACACCTGATGACGTTCCGGGTCGAGGGTGATGTCTCCCACTTCCAGCACCCGGCCTACAGCACCGGGGCGCGTGCGGCGCAGATTCGCGCGGACCCGCGCCACCAGTTCGTTGACGGAATAGGGCTTGGTGACATAGTCATCCGCACCGATCTCCAGCCCACGCACACGATCATCCTCTTCGCTGCGGGCCGAGATCATCAGCACCGGGATGTCGCGCGTGTCGTCGCGCGCCTTGAGCTGGCGGCAGACCTCGACGCCGGAAAGATGCGGCAGCATCCAGTCAAGCAGGATGATGTCAGGGCCATGTTCGGCCACGAGCAGAAGCGCCTCTTCGCCATCGGTCGCAGTCACCACGCGAAAGCCCGCCGCCTCGAGGTTATAGCCCAGAAGTGTGCGTTGCGCGGGCTCGTCATCGACCACCAGCACCAGCGGCGCCAGCCCCGCACCGGTCGCGCGCGCCGGTTTGGAGGAATCGCCTCGGCGGGCCGCCATCGATCAGCCCCCCTCTCCGGTGTCGGGACCAATCAGCGACGAGGTGTTGTCGGCTTTGGGCCGGCTTCCGGGGCGCGTGCCCGTGTTGAGAAAGATCACCTGTTCGCAGATTTCCGTCACATGATCGCCCATGCGTTCGACATTCTTGGCGATGAACAGAAAATGCATGCAGGGCGTGATGTTGCGCGGGACTTCCATCATGTGGGTCAGGAATTCGCGAAACAGCGCGTTGGTCATCTGATCGACTTCGAGATCACGCAGAATCACGTCACGCGCCATGTCGCCATCTTCGCGCGCGTAGGCTTCAAGCGCATCCTTGAGCATCAGCCGCACCAGCTTGGCCTGTCGGCGCAGCGCGCCGGTCGCCCCGGAAACCGGCACGCTTTGCGCCAGAACCGGCACGCGCTTGGCCAGGTTCTTTGCATAGTCGCCGAGGCGCTCCAGATCGCCGGCCATCTTCATCACGGTGACGGCGGCGCGCAGGTCGCTGGCCATCGGCTGGCGCAGCGCAAGCATCCGCACGACGGCGGCGTTCAGCTCGTCTTCAAGCTGGTCGATCCGTCCATCGTTGCGCTGCACGGCGGCCGCGCGCTCGTCGTCGCGCTGATCCAGGGCGATCACCGCCTCGTCAATCGCGGTCTCGACCAGCCCGCCCATCGAAAGGACCATGGCTTGCAGGTTCTTCATGTCCTTGTCGAAGGCCGAAGCAGTATGAGGTTGGGTCATGGCAAAGCTTTCCTGAAGCCGGAACAATATGGCAGACCGCCCCGGCAAAAGGCCGATCACGATCCCGTTCGCCACCTTCTAACCGCCGATTGCAATAGATTTGTGACAATCCACCGCCCGACGATCAAACCACCGATGCAGTCAGCGCAACGAAATGTAGACCTGCGCCTCGGCACCGTCACGTAAAACCAGCGCAGAACGATCATAGCGTGTTCCGAGGCGTTCGTAACGGTCGATCCGATGCAGTTCGGCCGCCGTGACCTCGAAAAGCCGGCCTGACACTGTTCCGCCCGGATCGGCGAAGATCGCCCGCCCCTGCTGGCGGTATCCATCCAGGCGGGCCGCGCGGGATGGCACCGCACGCCCTATCACGACGAAACGCACCAGCGGGCTGGTCAGCGTGGCATATCCGAAAACGGGGATTGGCTCTTCGATCTCGGTGATGGCAGGCGGGCCGATCCGGGGCAAGTAAAAGGGTGCGTGGCGGATGCTGGCCCAGGTTGCCGCCGCAAGCACCAGAAGCACGGCCAACACCAGCAGAAGCGCGCGCACGGTCCGGCGCGCGCTGCCGTGCCGGTCACGGCTGTGAACAGGGCGCTTGGGCATGACTGGCGGCCCCTTTCCTGTTTTCCGGCCACTGCAAGACGGCAAAGCCTTGAGGGGTATTTCACTCGATGACGAAGCGCTGGCGCAGGTCGCCGCTGGCGGCGTCGAAGATCAGGATCTCCTGCCCCTCGGTCACGACCGCGATCCACCCCTGCCCGAAGGTGACGGCGCTGGCGCGACTGTCGGCGGGCAGGCTGACATGATCGGGCAACGCGGGCAGCGGCGGGGGCGTCACCGCCGGGCCCAGCCGGAGCACCAGCACCCCGACGATCACCGCAATCCCCACCATCATTACCCCGGCCAGCGCCGTGACCAGCCATTTCAGGAAACGCAACTCGGGCGGGGTCGTCATGGTGCAGCCTCAATGTCAGAGCCCCAGATAACGGCGCTTGACCTCTTCGGTAACATCGCCGGGCGGACCGCGCCAGATGCTGCGCCCGCGTTCCAGCACGACACAGCTATCGGCCAGCGGCAAAATTTCAGATAGCGTCTTGTCCACCAACAGTATCGACAGCCCCTGCGCCTTGAGCGCGGCGATGGCGGCCCAGATCTCGCGCCGGATCACGGGGGCAAGGCCCTCGGTCGCCTCGTCCAGCACCAAAAGGCGCGGATTGGTCATCAGCGCCCGGCCGATCGCCAGCATCTGCTGCTCGCCCCCCGACAGGGTGGCAGCATACTGCCCTTCGCGTTCTGCCAATCGGGGGAAAAAATCGCGCACGCGCCGCAAGGTCCAGGGGCCGGGGCGGGCGGCGGCAATCAGGTTTTCGGTCACCGTGAGGTTGGGGAAACAGCGCCGGCCCTCGGGCACCAACCCGATCCCCAACCGCGCAGCGCGAAACGAGGGCAGCGCCGTGATGTCGCGCCCGGCAAAACGCACATGCCCGCCACGGATCGGAAGCATCCGGCACAGCGCATGAATGGTGGTCGTCTTGCCCATGCCGTTGCGCCCCATCAGGGCGACCGCCTGCCCCTCGGCCACGGATAGGTTCACGCCGAACAGTGCCTGGCTTGCGCCATAGAAGACTTCAAGCTCCTCGACGTCCAGCAACGCGGTCATGCGCCTTCCTCCTCGCCCAGATAGGCGCGGCGCACATCGGCATCGGCGCGGATCTCGGCCACTGTCCCGCTGGCGATCACCCGCCCGCCCGCGAGCACCGAAATCCGATCGGCCAGTGCGAAGACCGCATCCATGTCATGCTCGACCAGCAGGATCGGCGCCTCGGCGCGCAATCCGTCCAGAAAGCCGGTAAGCTGTCGCGTGCCCTCGGTGCCCATGCCTGCCATCGGCTCGTCCAGCAGAAAGGCCGCAGGCTGCAGCGCCAGCGCCAGGGCGATTTCCAGCAGCCGCCGCTCGCCATGGCTCAACTCGGCCGAGGGCACGCTGGCCCGCCCCGACAGCCCCACACGGCGCAGGATCTCGCGCGCGGGATCCATCAGCGACCTGTCGCGCGAGACCGGGTGGAAGAACCGCCAGGAATGACCCTGCCGCGCCTGAAGTGCCAGCATCACATTGCGCCGCGCCGAATATTCCGGGATCAGCGACGACACCTGAAAGCTGCGGCCAAGCCCCATGCGGGCCCGCTGCGCGACCGACAACCGCGTCACATCCTGCCCGCGAAAAACGATACGCCCGGCATCGGGCGCCAGTGCACCGCTGACCAGCGCCATGAGGGTGGACTTGCCCGCGCCGTTCGGGCCTATCAGCGCGTGAATCTCGCCGGGCGCCAGGCTCAGCGACACGTCCTGCACCGCGCGAAGCGCAGCGAAGGACTTGCTGACACCCTCCAGCCGCAGAACGGGATCAGCCATGGCGCTCCCTCCCTGCCAGCAGGCCGATCAGGCCGCCGCGCGCGAACAGCACCACCCCCAGCAGCACGAGGCCCAGAAAAAACTGCCAGTGCTCGGTCAGCCCGCCGAAAAGCACCTCGAACGCCACCAGAATTCCGGCCCCCGCCACCGGACCGAACAGCCGCCCCACGCCGCCGAGAATGATGATCACGATCAACTCGCCGGACATCTGCCAGGTCATCATCGCCGGGCTGACAAAGCGTGTCAGTTCCGCCATCATCGCCCCCGCCAGCCCGGTAATCATGCCCGAGATCACGAAGGCCGTCAGCTTGATGCCGAAGGGCGAGATCCCCACCGCCGCCGCCCGCGCCGGGTTCTGCCGGATCGCCATGAGCGCCGCGCCAAAGCGCGCGCCCCGCAGCATCGCGAACAGCGCCAGCGCCAGCATCAGAACTGCGTAAGACAGCACGAACATTTCCCATCCGCGCATTGTATTGAGGCCGGGAAACTGGTTGCGCAGGAAGATGGGCAGCCCGTCCTCGCCGCCATAGGCCGGCCAGGATAGCGCGAAATAGAAGATCATCTGCGCAAAGGCCAGCGTGATCATAATGAAAAAGATACCCGAGGTACGCAGGCTCAGCGCCCCGATCACCAGCGCGGCCAACGCCGAAATGGCCATCGCCACGGCCCAGATCACCAGCATCTGGTTGCTGCCCGACAGCCCCAGAAATAACGGCTGCCCCGAAAAGGCATGATGCGCCAGAATCCCTGCCACATAGCCACCGATCCCGAAATAGGCCGCATGGCCGAACGACACCATCCCGCCCAGCCCCAGCGCGATGTTCAGCCCCACGCCCGCCAGCGCCAGGATCGCCACGCGGGTGGCCAGCGTGATGTAGAACGGCTCGTCAAGCCAAAGCGCCGCCAGTGGCACCGCGAACAGCGCGATGGCAAGCACGGCGTTGAGGGTCCATTCGCGGCGCTTTTCAACCATGGGCAGGGAACAGTCCTTTGGGGCGCAGCACCAGCACCAGTGCCATGAGCACATAGATCAGCATCGAGGCCAGTGCCGCACCAACGCCGGTTGCCTGGGCAGGCTCCAGCACCAGCGCGAAGGCGCGCGGCAGCAGAAAACGCCCCATCGTATCGATCACGCCCACCATGAGCGCCCCGACCATAGCCCCCTTGATAGAGCCGATGCCGCCGATCACGATCACCACGAAAGCAAGGATCAGCACCGGCTCGCCCATACCCACCTGCACCGACTGGATTGCGCCCACCAGCGCGCCCGCCATCCCCGCCAGTGCCGCGCCCAACGCGAAAACCACAGTATAGAGCACGCGGATGTTGACCCCCAGCGCAGCGATCATCTCGCGGTCGCTTTCGCCGGCGCGGATGCGGATGCCCAGCCGCGTGCGCGCGATCAGCAGCCAAAGACCGATGGCGGTGGCGATCCCAAAGCCGATCAGCGCAAGGCGATAGCGCGAATACTCCACCACACCCAGATCGAGCGTGCCGCGCAGCGCATCGGGCACCGAAAGATACAGCGGAAAGGGCCCGAAGATCATCCGCACGCCCTCAGACAGGATGAGGATCAGTGCGAAGGTGGCCAACACCTGGTCGAGATGGTCGCGCCCGTAGAGCCGGCGGATCACCAGAATCTCGATCAGTGCCCCGGCCGCAGCGGCGGCGGCAAGCCCTGCCACCAGCCCCACCCAGAAGCTGCCCGCCACACCAGCGACCGCCGCGCAGACGAAAGCGCCGATCATGAAAAGCGAGCCATGTGCCAGATTGATCAGCCCCATCACGCCAAACACCAGCGTCAGGCCGGCGGCCATGAGAAACAGCATCAATCCGAACTGAACACCATTGAGCAACTGCTCAAGGATCAGGGCAAGGCTCATGCGGGGGCTTTCCTGAAATCGCCACGGCGCGCGCCGGGTCAGGGCACGCGCCGGTCATGTGTAAGAACTGCTCACATCTGGCAGTCGGCGCCGTGCACGTCCTGATGTTCTTCAAAGGCCGTGCCAATGATCCGGTTCTGCAAAACACCATCCACCTCGACCACCTCGCGGACATAGACGCTCTGGATCGGGTGCTGGTTGTCGGCAAAGGCGAAATCGCCCCGCACCGAGGCGAAATCGGCCGCGCGCAGCGCCTCTCGGAAGGCATCGCGATCCGAAACGCTTGCCGTCTCCATCGCCGAAAGGATCAGGTTCGCGGTGTCGAACCCCTGGCTGGCGTAGATCGAGGGCAGGCGGCCGTATTCAGCCTCGAACGCCTCGACGAAGGCGCGGTTGGCCGCGTTGTCCAGGTCGGGCGACCATTGCCCGGTATTGATCACGCCAAGCGCCGCCTCACCCATCGCGGGCAGCACGTCCTGATCGAAGCTGAAACCCGCCGAGACGATGGGCAGATCAACCCCGGATTCGGCGTATTGCCGCATGAAGCTGATACCCATACCCCCGGGCAGGAAGATGAACACTGAATCCGCCTCCGAGGCACGGATCTGCGCGATCTCGGCAGCATAGTCGGTCTGGCCGACCTGGGTGAAAAGCTCGCCTGCCAGTTCGCCCTCGTAATAGCGTTTGAAACCAGTCAGCGCATCGGTGCCCGCCGGATAGTTGGGCGCCATGATGAAGGTGTTTTCATAGCCCAGCTCGTTCGCTGTCTGCCCGGCAGCCTCGTGCAGCATGTCGTTCTGCCAGGCGGCGTTGAAATAATCCTGATGGCAGTTTGCCCCGGCCAGCGCCGAAGGCCCCGCATTGGGCGAGATGTAGAACACCCCCTGCGCCACGGTCGAGGGCACCACCGCCATCGCGAGGTTCGACCAGATGATCCCGGTCAGGATATCGGCGCGTTCCGACTGGATCATCCGCTCGGCGATCTGCACCGCCAGTTCGGGGCGCTGCGCGTCATCCTCGACGACAAGGTGCAGGTTCTCGTTACCCGACTTTTCAAGTGCCAGCCGGAAGCCGTCGCGCACATCAACGCCCAGCCCGGCGCCGCCGCCCGAAAGCGTGGTTATCATGCCCACGGTCACGGTTTCGGCCTGGGCCGCAGCCATACTCAGTGTCAGCGCAGCGATCCCCGCTGCGGCCTTTCCGGCGAATGTCATGTTTTCGTCCCCCACTCAGGTTATGGTTCAGCTTTGCGCCGCATGGAGCCACTTTACTGCCCCGTGGTCAACCTCCAGAACCGTCTCGAAAGGGGCAATCACCCGCAAAACCGGCCTCTGCCCCATGCAAATCGTGCGCCGCGCTTGCCTTGCCCCTGCCGGGCAGCCTATTAGGGCGGCCATGTCCGCGCATCGCATCACGCGCCTTGCAGCAGCCGGGGAAGCCGCAATGACAATCCACCTGCACCAGAACGATCTGCCCGACGATCTCGACCTCGGCCCTGTGGTGGCCATCGACACCGAGACCATGGGCCTCAACCCGCATCGCGACCGGATCTGCCTGGTGCAGCTTTCCTCGGGCGATGGCACGGCCCACCTGGTGCAGATTGCACAGGGTCAGGACCGCGCGCCCAACCTCGAACGCCTGCTGACCGACCGGGGCGTGCTCAAGCTCTTTCATTTCGCGCGGTTTGACATTGCGGCGCTGCAAAATGCGTTCGGCGCGGTGACGGCGCCGGTTTACTGCACCAAGATCGCCTCGAAGCTGGTGCGCACCTATACCGACCGGCACGGGCTGAAGTTTCTGCTGGCCGAGATGCTGGGCATCGATGTTTCCAAACAGCAGCAAAGCTCCGATTGGGGCGCGGGCGCGCTCACGGAAGCGCAACTTGCCTATGCAGCCTCGGATGTGCTCTATCTGCATCGACTGAAGGATGCGCTCGATGCAATGCTGGCCCGCGAAGGCCGCTCGGAACTGGCGCAGTCCTGTTTCGATTTTCTGCCCACGCGGGCGGCACTCGACCTTGCGGGATGGCCGGAAACGGATGTTTTCGCGCATTGACGCTCGCGCCGGGGCCGGACGTCTGGATATGCGTAGCTGTGCCGAGGCACCGATGACCAATGCCCTAGCCAGAGCGACACCCGATCAAGGCGGCATGCGCGGCGCCTGCCGGCAGGCATCCGTCAGTGTCAGGGTGGCGGTGCCGCCGGGGCCGGGCCGCACATGACCCCGCAATCCAACCGGTATTCCCGGCTTGTCGCCGGGCTCAAGATCCTGCTGCCTTTGGTCGGGTTGGGCATACTGGCCACGATATTCCTGTTTCCACGCCAGATCGAACCGACCAACGCCCTGCCTTATGCGGATATCGATGTCGATGAACTGACCCGCGACCCACAAGTCGGCGCGCCACGCTTTGCCAGCGTCACCGAAGACGGAACGGCAATGACGGTCGCGGCCCGTATCGTGCGCGCCAGCCCCGCGGGGCCGGGCGAATGGATGTCGGCAGAAATGATCGAACTGATTATGGAATCCGGCGCGGGCCAGGTCAGCACGATTGTCGCCGACAATGCGTATCTGGATCGGGCCGGCGGCGTGCTCGAGCTGGAAGGCGCCGTACATATGCGCAGCGCGGCGGGGTATCGGCTCTGGACCGAGCGCCTGAGCGCCGCGACAGATCGCACCTGGCTGGAAGGCCACGCCCCGGTGCGCGCCGAAGGCCCTCCGGGGCAGATCACCGCAGGTGGAATGATTCTGAAACACACCGACATCCTGACCGCGGATGACAACTCTGACACCGAAGACGGCCCCACCGGAGGCGGACATCTTCTGGTGTTCACAGACGGGGTAAAGCTGCTATATCTGCCTGATAGACAGGAGTAATCATGCCTTATCGCCGTTTTTCCCTTTTCGCCGCGCTCGCGCTGATCCTGCTGCCCGCGCTGGCCCAGGCCCAGGGCGCGCGCGTGCCCTTCGGCGGATTGAGCCATGACACCGCCGCGCCGGTCGAGGTGACAGCCGACGAGTTGAGCGTCAATCAGGGCGACGGAACCGCAATCTTCACCGGGAATGTGGTGATAGGCCAGGGCGAAATGCGGCTTTCGGCGGGGAGCGTCAGGGTGGAGTATGACGAAGGTGGCGCCATCGCCCGGATGCACGCCGACGGGGGTGTGACGCTCGTCAGCGGCGACGAGGCCGCCGAATCGCAAAGCGCCGTTTATGACATCGAGGGCGGCCAGGTGCTGATGAGCGGCAACGTGATGCTGACAGAAGCAGGCAACGCGCTCAGCGGCGACCGGATGGTGATTGACCTGACCGCCGGCACGGCACGCATGGAAGGCCGGGTGCGCACGATCCTGCAAGGCAGCGGCGGCACTCCGTGAATCGGCCCGAGCTTGAAATCGCAGGGGGCAATGCCGGCCTGCGAGTGATCGGCCTGCGCAAAAGCTATCGCCGCCGCCCGGTAATCCGCGACGTGAGCCTGGAGTTGGGGCGCGGAGAAGTCGTCGCGCTGTTGGGGCCGAACGGTTCGGGCAAGACGACCTGCTTTTACGCGATAGCCGGCCTGATCACGCCCGAGGCCGGGACCGTCATGCTCGATGGGCAGGATATTACTGGTTTGCCGATGTATCGCCGCGCGCGGCTGGGCATCGGCTATCTGCCACAGGAAGTGTCGATTTTCCGCGGCCTCAGCGTCGAAGACAACATCCTCGCCGTGCTCGAGATCACCGAGCGCGACCGCCGCTTGCGCCGCGACCGTCTGGAAGAATTGCTGTCAGAGTTCTCTATCAGCCACCTGAGGCGCGCACCCGCGCTCGCCCTTTCCGGCGGCGAACGGCGACGCGTCGAGATCGCCCGCTGTCTGGCGGCAAAACCCAAGTATCTGCTGCTGGACGAGCCTTTCGCCGGGGTCGACCCCATCGCGGTGGGAGATATCCGCAACCTGGTATCCGACCTGCGCCGGCGCGGCATTGGCGTGCTGATCACCGACCACAACGTGCGTGAAACGCTGGAAATCGTCGATCGGGCCTACATCCTGCACGACGGCGTCGTCTTGATGAGCGGCACCGCCAGCGAGGTGGTGCAGGACGAAAATGTCCGGCGCGTGTATCTCGGACAGAGCTTTCGCATCTCGTGACTTTTCGGCATTGACTTCGCAGCCGCGATGCCCCCCATCCGGCTTGCCGCAAGATTGCGGCAATTCTTGCCCCGGAAGACGTTGACATTGCCCGGTGACCTGTCGCCAAATACCCGGAGGTGGATGCTACCTGCCGGCATTGCACGGACGGCGTCACGCAACGCGAAGCGAGGCCGTGAACCCGCGCAAGGCAAGCAGTCCGCGCCACCTTGGCGACACGCCTGCCGACCGGCCGCACCCGGATGGGAGCGCCCCCGGCCGGCGCCTTACCGTGAGGAGGCAAGATGCGGTATCAGATCAGCGGCAAACAGATCGATGTGGGGAATGCCTTGCAGACGCATGTCAGGACCGAAATCGACGAGGTGGTGGGAAAATATGCCCAGCGTCCGACCGAAGCGGTCGTGGTGTTTTCACGCAACGCCCATCAGTATGCGTGCGAAGCGACGGTGCACCTTTCCACCGGGCTTACGGCGCAGGCCAAGGCCCAGGCGGCCGAAATCTATGCCGCCTTCGACAGTTGCCGCGACAAGATGGAAAAACAGCTGCGCCGTTACAAGCGCCGGCTGAAAGATCATCACAGAACCCGTGCACAGCCGGTTGAGTTTGGCGGCGCTTCCTCCTATATCCTCGCCTCAACGGAAGACGGGGACGAATCTGAGCCGGAGTCGCTGCAGCCAATCATCATTGCGGAAATGCAGACACGCGTTCCCGCACTTTCCGCCGGAGAGGCAGTGATGCAGATGGAGTTGGCAGAGACGCCCGTTCTCGTGTTCCGCAACGAAAGGCATGGTGGGGTCAATGTCGTCTACCGTCGCGAAGACGGGAACATCGGCTGGATAGACCCGCAGGACAAGTGACACGAGCCGCCAGGCTGCCCAAGTGCAGCGCGCGGCCCCACGACAGCCGCGCGCCAAACAGGGCATTGGCGCGCTGACCCGCGCGGCGCGACACAGGATTGGCGAATGCAACTTTCGAGCCTGATCAAACCCGAAGCAGTTCGGGTCGTCGGACACCTCACCAGCAAGAAACGGCTTTTCCAGGATCTGGCCGACGTGGCCTCCAGCCTTTACGGGCTGGATGCAAGCGAGGCGGTCGACAGCCTGCAGGAACGTGAAAGCCTGGGCCCCACCGGGGTGGGGCACGGAATCGCCCTGCCCCATGCGCGCGTCGGCAAGCTGGAGCGCGTTGTCGGCGTGTTCTTCCGGCTGGAGAAGGCCATCGACTTCGGCTCGGTCGACAAGCAGCCGGTGGATCTGGTGTTCGGGCTGTTCGCGCCGCGCGATTCGGGGGTGGAGCATCTCAAGGCGCTGGCGCTGGTCTCGCGCACGATGCGCGACAGCAACATCTGCGCCAAGCTGCGGGCGAATGCCGATCCCGTCGCGCTTCATGCCATCCTGACCGAGGGCGCGACCAGCCAGGCGGCCTGAGCACCCCTTCGCCTGTCATCCGCGCCAGGGGCCAAAGCCGAATTCGGTGTAATCGCGCTGATAGGCGGCCTGTGCGGCCTGTTCTACCTCGTCATCATACAGCTCTGCCAGTCCCGGCTGCGGATCGGCCACGACGGCTGGCGGCGCGGGGCGGTCCAGCGCCTCGGACAACGGCCCAAGGGCCGCGTCAAGAGACTCTTCGCGCAGCACCAGGTCGGGCACAAGAACTTCACAGAAGCCCCGCAGAACGGCCCCCTGGCTTGCCCATGAGGCATCGACCCGCATGGCCGACTGCCCCGCCAGATTGCCCTTGAGAAACCGCAGGAAACCCAGAAAATCAGCGCGCCGGGCGGCGGTATCATAGCCTGCGCGCTGGTCCGGCTCGGGCAGGCTCAGCCCATAGTTGCGGCGCAGCCCGGCACGAATGCCAGCGAAGCGACCGCTCAGGATGTTATCGCAAAAGGTGGCATGGGCACGCGCCACCGGATGGCGCAGCACGGTGAAGCTGCGATGCCCCGGCTGCGCGCGCAGCCACCCCCCCAGGGTCTTGCGCGTGAAATCCTGCTGAAGGTCATCAGCCTGAACTCCATCCAGCGCGGCCATCCACTCGAGCAGCGCCTCGCGCGGCCCGCCGGGCACCGGCATGAACAGCAGCGGCGCCTTGGCCGCAGCGATGAAGCCAGGCACCCCGGGGCCGCGCCGGGGTTCGAAATTGGGCGTGCGAGCCAGGTCGAAGCGGTCAAGCCGCGCGATTCCTTCGGAAAGCGCCTCGGGGTTCGCCAGTTTGGCCTCGATCGGCTCGGGGTTTTGCTTTTTCAGCTTCGAGGCAGGCGCATCAAGCTGCGCCTCCTCTCCCAGAAAACGCGCCAGCCCGTTGAGCACATCGATATCGTGCAGATCCTCGTAGGCGATGTAGAACGCGGTCTGCCCGCTCACCTGCAAACCATGCAGAATCCTGAGCTGAAATTCCTGCAACTGATGCATGTGGCGCTCGAACTCGACCGGGTCGAATTCGGCCGCGGCGGTCTTCTGCCGGGTCACATTGGTCAGCCGCCACTGCCCTGTTGCCTTTGCGATCTTGAGCGAGACGTAAGAGTCCAGCGGGTTGCGCGTGAGGATGATCTTGGCGCAGCGCGGGTCAGGCAGGCAGGCATCCAGAACGCGCGGATCGTGATCGTGAAAAAACCGGAAACCCGAAAGCTGCGGCTGCACGCGCAACGCCGCAAGAAAGGGCAGCGGGTCAGCCACCCTGTCTTCCAGTGTCAGCCCCATGAAATCGCTTTGATTGTGGTGCCCCACGAAGACCGGATTGAACAATTCGCCATGGCAACGCAGGCCGGGATAGGCGTTAATGTTCTCTTCCAGGAAATTCGAGCCGGTGCGCATCTCGGCGAGAATCACGAAATAATCGAAGCGGCGCTGCATCGGCTTCATTTCACCAGATAGGGCCTGCGGCGCACAGGCAGGGCCGGGAACGGTTCGTCATTCAGGGGGAACTCGCCCATCAAGGTGGGCTGCATCCCCTGGTTCCGCAGATTCTGCAGAAACTGTCCGAAACCTGACAGGTCAACCATTCGCGGCGCAACGATCGGCCGGTGCAGCGCACGTGGAGTGATCTCGTCAAGCACCTGTTGCAACGGCTCCATCGGGGCGGCAACAAAATCGGCCAGTGACCAGATCCGCACCCGCGCCTTGACGTGGGGCGAGCGCAACACCTGGACATGCTCTGTCTCGATCTGCTGCAGCCGGGCGGCCGCACGCCGCTTTTCGCCGAAGTCTATGTTGGCGCGAAACAATGGCAGCGCCCAGGCCCCCGTAATGACCGAAACCTGCGCATTGGGATCACCCGCGATCAGCCAGCTTATTTCCTGATTGTCGCGCGGTCCGAACTGAAAGCACTGGCGTTCGCCCCGCGTGTTCCAGGTCAGGTTGGTCAGAAAGGCATTCGGGTTGTGATCCCGCAGCGCGGGCGAGGCCGAAAGCGCGCCGTTGAAAACGGGATCCCCGCCAGCAAACTCGACCCGATCGGGCGCATAAAGGTGGCCGTGCACCCGGCTTCCGGCCATCTTGCCCAGCCATGTTTCGAAATCCTCGAAAAGCTCGGAGAAACCCTCGAAAACCGAATAGGGCGCGGCGGTGCGGCCGTTCTCCCAGCCCGGATTGGGAAATCGGCTTTGCATGTACAGGCCCGCGCGCCCACGGGTGCGCTGCTCGATCGCCTTGGCGAAAAGTCTGTCGATCTTGCCGGGGTTCGGTTCGGCCCGGGGCCTGGTGCCGGTCTCGCGCAGCAGAAAATGACGGTAGAGCTTGTCAGCCCGTGGCCAGATCTTGCGCGCCACGAAACAGTCGGACCGACGCAAAAGCTGCAAGTGATCATCATAGAAGACGTGCGGCTTGCCCTGGAAATCAAACTTCGAAAGGGTCAGCGACCGGCTTTCGATATCGTTCGAGTATAGCCGCGCCAGCGTCTGGAAATAGGATTCATCTGGTATCCAGACATAGCGGAAATAGTCATCATAGATCCGGCGGCGCGGGTCTTGCAGGATTGCCGAAAGGGTCTGCCTGGTCAGGCACCACCATTGCGACCCAAGGTGCGGCACGATCCCTTCGGGCAGCTTCCGCCGCATTGCGAAGAGCCGCTGGAGGTCGACCCACCGGTCGAACAGCCAGCGCTGCCGCCGCCATGAAAACGGGAATCTGAGCACGAAACGCTCGTAACTGATGCCGCCTGCCGTCCAGGCGACATCTGCGGTCGTCACCGATTCGATGAAGTCGGTATGCGGACGCTCCTGTAAATAGGCGCGCAGCTCCTCCACCGGCCTGAGCGGCATGCACGACCCGGACGCCGCATAGACATGGCGCACCTTGGGAAACTCGCGCAGGATCATCGCGGAGGCCGCCTGCATCGCCTCGACCAGCGAGAACGTGCCCCATTCACAACGATAGCGGGCGCAGAAACGCACATTCTCGAACGGTGCGAGGTTTTCGACCATCCGCGCGTAACCGGCCTGCGAAACCGACCTGTCGACGTGAATCACGACGGGGCATCCCTGCACAGCCCAATGCCGCGCAACCTGTTCGGCGCGGTGCAGGGCCGTGTGACACAGCATGATGAAACCGACAGTCATTTCAGCGTTTCAGGCCCAGTTTCCCTTTGACATCAGCCCGAGCAATTCAAGCTGACGCCAGTTGATGTATTTCTCGGACCATTCGCACCACAGGTCCGGGTTCTCTTTCAGCGCCCTGTCATAGGCGAGATATTCCCGGCTGCCGGCATAATGCTCGCGCCGTTCAAGCTCTTCCGCCGATTTCTCCACGAATGTATGCAGGAACTTGGCGTGAAGAAGGCAACCTGAAGTCTTTTCTCCGCCCCATACATCATAAACGTGGTTTAACCCACGCGGCAGCAGGGTGTGCGTCGAACTGACATAGGCATAGCGGCGGTGCCATTTGACCAGCGGGATCTTGTTGAGTGCAGGCGCCTTCGCTGGTTCGTCGGCAAAGAAGACACGTGCCCGCGGGCCGCCCTGTATCCAAAGGTTGTCGAAACGCGGGTTGCGCTGAATGGTGTAATTTCCGCTGTCGAACCAGCAGGCAATCTCGAATGGGTCCTGCCCCTCGCGGTAGGGGTGCGCATCGATCGGCCCCTTTGGATACATGTCGAGCAGCATCGCCCCGAACGAGCGCAGCGCCGACGCCTCCAGCCAGTCGGTCAACGCGGGCAAAGGCCGGGTATCGCAAAACGGATAGACCAGGAATTCATCGGGGTCGACAGTCAGGCACCAATGCCCGTGACCATGGCGCATCTGAAGGCGATTGAGCCAATCAACCCCGAAGCGCGCCCGCTTGTAGCTGCCCGTAGTCGACCACAGTGAAACATCAGGCTGTTCGGCAAGATACTCGCGGCTGCCATCTTCCGAGGCGTTATCGACCATCAGAAAGTGATTCACACCCAGGTCGCGGTAATAGTTCAGAAAATATGGCAGGCGGAGTCTTTCGTTGCGCAGCGTGGTGAAGGCAAGGATATCGCGGCCACCGATCCTGGCCGTCCGGTCGGCCACGCTGCGCAATTGCAGCCCCTTGCGGTAGGCACGTAATCGCGCGCGCTTACGCGAAAGCCGCAGGCCGTATTTCTCGATAATGTTCAAACTGCCCTGCCAACGCTGTTATCCCGGCACCGTCCCGCAGCGCCGAACACGCCCGCGAAATGCTCGTCCCAGGTGGGAATGGCCGGACGGCCGCCACCAGACACCGGCACCTGACCACCGGCCAACGCCAGAATCTGCCGCTGCCATTGATAGTCATCGGTTGTCGGCACGTAAACCGGGTAATCCCCCAGCGTCTCGTGGAACACCGGAAGGTCGTTGCAAAGCACCGGCACCTCCAGTGCCGCCGCTTCCAGCGCGGGCAGGCCGAACCCTTCGACATGGCTGGGAAAGAGCAATCCGCAAGCACCCTGCAACAGCGCCGCGACCGCGCCATCACCCAGGCCCGGAAGCTCGAAAACATGCCTGCCCGTGAGCGGGCTTGCATCGAGCCGGGCGAACAGGGCCGCGCTGCACCAGCCACGCGCACCCGCGATACACAGCGCCGGCATTTTGCCAGCCTCCAGCCTTGAGGCCATCCCCTCCCACAAATCGAGAAGAAAGGCATGGTTCTTGCGTGGCTCGATGGTGCCCAACACCACAAGATAGGGCCGCCCCGGCCTAAGCGCCGCCGGGCGTACCGCGGCGAGTGCCGCCGGATCTGGGCGGGCCGGCGTGCCCCCCAGATGGACCACCAGCCCCGGCGGCACGCGCCCCCATCGGGCAAAATGGGTCTCGGCCGCGTCACGGCTGACCTGCGAATTATAGATCACGCGATCGGCTCGCGCTCCGATCATCCGCAGCTTGCGCGCAAAGTTCTCCGGTTCGCCCTGGCGGGTGAATTCGGGGAAATCCAGCGGGATCGTATCATGCACGAAAGCCTCGATCCGCGCGTCCGGCACTTCGCGCACCGCAGCGAACGTATCGGCGGCTAGATTGCTGTGCCCGACATTGAGATACAGCACCCCCGCAGGCAGATGCTGGCGCAGCATCTTGCCCAGCGCGGGTGTCGTGGCTTGTGCCAGGGCCATGCGGCGCAGGTCGGACAGCGCGCGCCTGCGCGAGCTTTGCTGCCGCAGGTGGAGCCGGGCAACCCAGTCGGGCCGCCCCCAACCGGCACGGCCCGCCAGCCGGTCGCGCAGCCCGGCCAGCCCCGCGCGACCAAGCAGCAGGTGCCCGGCCAGCAAACCATGCAGCCGGCCCGTCGCACCACGCACCAGCCCGAAGGCAGGCTCGGGCCGCTGCAAGAGCGCCTCGAGATAGGCCATCTCGACCCTGTCGATGCCTGTGAACGGGCCACGGCCCACCCGCGAGACAAGCCGCGTCAGGTCAAGCAACCGAGCCTTCGGTGTTGCGCCTGAAGAAGGCATGACGACCTCCCGCCCCGCCCCTTATTGGGCTGCCTGCCGCATCGATATCACGTCACCGATGAAATCAAACAGCTCGTCGCGCAGATCATCGCGGGCCAGCGCAAAGGCAATCGTCGCCTGAAGAAACCCCGCCTTGGAGCCGCAATCGAAACGTGTTCCGCGAAACCGGAAGCCGTAAACATCGCCGCCGGCGGAAATCTCGTCGGCGATCGCATCGGTAAGCTGCACCTCGCCCCCGGCGCCCGGCTGCATCCGTTCCAGGTTGCGCAGGATCGCCGGGGTGAGGATATAACGGCCAATCACGGCGAGGTTCGAAGGCGCCGCGCCGACAGCGGGTTTCTCGACCATGCCGCGGGCACGCAGAACGTCCCCCTGCTCACCCGCCGGATCGAGAACGCCATAGGCCGAGACCTTGTCCTGCGGCACTTCCATCGCAGCCACCATGTTGCCGCCGGTTTCGGCATAGGCATCGACCATCTGTTTCAGGCACCCGGTCTCGCCGGCGATCACGTCATCGGGCAGAATCACCGCGAAAGGCTCATCCCCGATCAGCTTTCGCGCGCACCACACGGCGTGGCCCAGCCCCAGCGCCTGCCGCTGCCGGATATAGGCAATGGCACCGCTTTCCATATTGGTCGCGCGCAGCGTTTCCAGGAGCGCCGTCTTGCCGGTGCGGGCAAGCGTCTGTTCGAGAACCGGCGCCTCGTCGAAATAATCCTCAAGCGCGCTCTTGCCGCGCGACGTGACAAAGATGAATTCGGTAATCCCGGCTGCGCGGGCCTCGTCAATGGCGTACTGGATCAGTGGCCGGTCGACGAGGGTGAGAATTTCCTTGGGGATCGACTTGGTTGCGGGCAGAAAACGGGTGCCCAGCCCGGCAACCGGAAATACGGCCTTGGTGACGCAGCGTTTCATCATGTCTCCTCAAGAACTGCAAGAATGCCTCCGGCGCGCCCTCCCCGGTGCCGGTCAAGGTGTCTCACCAGATCACCCGGGCAGCGCTTGGGGCGAGTTGTGGCAATTTGGCGGTAATTTGCAGGCAGCACGGTCGCGAACATGCCCGGGGCCTGCACTACTCCAGCGCAGCGGCAAGACCCGGGCCGCCGCGGCAACCGGCGGTGCCGGCCATGCCCATGTTGCCCGTTCCGGTGCCATAACGGCTTCATCCGGTGGCGACGCGGCTTTGGCCGTTCAACGGGAAAGGGAAGGGCCGGAAAGATACCCTTCGGCGCGAAAGCTCAACTCGCGTTCGCGGCCGATGATCAGATGATCGTGCAAGGTCAGCGACAGCGCCTCGGCCGCAGCCTGGACCTGCGCCGTCATGGCGATGTCGGCACTGCTTGGCGTCGGGTCGCCCGACGGGTGATTGTGCACGAGGATCAGGGCCGAGGCATTGAGTTCCAGCGCACGCTTGACCACCTCGCGGGGGTAGACCGGCACATGATCGACGGTGCCGCGCGCCTGTTCCTCATCAGCGATGAGGGTGTTCTTGCGGTCAAGGTAGAGCACGCGGAACTGTTCGGTCTCGCGATGGGCCATTGCGGTGTGGCAGTAATCGACAAGCGCATTCCAGCCTGAGATCACCGGGCGGTTCAGCACCCGCGCGCGGGCCATGCGTTGCGCGGCGGCTTCAACGATCTTGAGCTCCTGCACCACGGCCTCACCCGCACCGGGGACGGATAACAGCCGTGCGGCGGGGGCGGCGAGGACCGCGTTGAAATCGCCGAATGTTTCCAGCAGGCGACGGGCGAGCGGCTTGACATCCTGCCGGGGAATCGCCCGAAAGAGCACCAGTTCAAGCAATTCGTAATCCGGCATGGCCGCCGCGCCCCCTTGCATGAAACGGGCGCGCAGGCGTTTGCGGTGATCACGGATATAGGACGGCAGACGCCCGGCAGGCTGCCCTGCCGTCGCGGCTTCATCCTCCGCGCCGGCGCCCGCCCTCTCCGCAGCGGGGGGAAAGAGCGGCAACGCAACATCATGGAATGCGTCAGGCGGGGTCATACCCGCAGGTTTGCGTCACTTGGTGAAAGAAGGGTTAACACCCGAGCCGCAGATCGCGGATCAGCTTTTCATCCCGTCCCAGAACCCCTTGACCTTGGAAAAGAAGGACGAGGATTCCGGGTTGTTGTCCTCGCTCAATTCCTCGAACTCGCGCAGCAGTTCCTTTTGCCGCGCGGTCAGGTTCACCGGGGTTTCGACGGCCAGCTCGATCATCATGTCGCCGCGCCCGGCACCGCGCAGGGCAGGCATCCCCTTGCCGCGCAGGCGCATTTGCCGCCCGGTCTGGCTGCCGGCAGGCACCTTCACCCGCGCGCGCCCGCCGTCGATCGTGGGCACCTCGACATCGCCGCCCAGCGCCGCAGACGCAATGCTGACCGGCACGCGACAAAAGAGGTTTACCCCGTCACGCTGAAACAACGGATGCTCGCGCACCTGGATGAATATATAGAGATCACCCTGCGGCCCGCCGCGCAGCCCGGCCTCGCCCTTGCCGGCAAGGCGCATGCGCGTGCCGGTTTCGACGCCCGGCGGGATGTCCACGGCCAGAGTGTTCGCTTTCTCGACACGGCCCGCACCGGCGCAGGATTTGCAGGGGTTCTTGACGATCTGCCCCGCGCCGCTGCAGGTGGGGCAGGTACGCTCGACAGTGAAAAAACCCTGCTGTGCCCGCACCTTGCCCATGCCGCCGCAGGTGGGGCAGGCAACAGGCTCGGCCCCGCCTTCGGCACCCGAGCCATTGCAGGCGTCGCATTCCGCCAGGGTGGTGACATTGATCGTCTTGTGCGCCCCGGTGAACGCCTCTTCCAGGCTGATCGACAGATTGTAACGCAAGTCCGAGCCGCGGCTGGCGCGCTGCCGGGCGCCGCCGCGGCCGCCGCCCATGAAATCGCCGAACAGGTCCTCGAACACATCGGAGAAGGCCGAGGCGAAGTCGCCCCCCGGGTGCATCCCGCCGCGGGCACCGCGCGGGCCGCCGCCCATACCACCGTCAAAGGCCGCGTGGCCGAACCGGTCATAGGCGGCCTTGCGCTCGGGGTCTTTCAGGGCGTCGTAGGCCTCGTTGACTTCCTTGAACTTGGCTTCGGCGTCAGGGTCATCGGCGTTGCTGTCGGGATGAAACTGGCGAGCCTTCTTGCGATAGGCCTTCTTGATCTCCTCGGACGAAGCACCGCGATCAACCCCCAGAACCTCGTAGAAATCCCGCTTTGCCATGCCTGACCCCTTCGTGAAACATCGGGCCGGCCCGCGCCGCGGCGGCAGGCCGGCCCGTCAGTTTTATGCGCGCTTACGAACGCTTCTTGTCGTCGTCGATATCCTCGAAATCGGCATCGACAATGTCCTCATCCACGCCGCGGGGTTCTTCCGCGCCGCTTTCGGCATCGTCTGCCTCGCTGGCCTCGGCTGCCTGGGCCTTGTAGATAGCTTCACCCAGCTTCATCGACGCTTCGGTCAGGTTCTGGATGGCGCCCTTGATCTTTCCGGCGTCATCCGTTTCAACCGCTTCTTCAAGCGCCTTCACGGCCAGCTCGATTGCCTCGACAGTGGAGGGGTCGACCTTGTCCTTGTGCTCTTCCAGCGACTTGTTCGTCGAATGAATCAGGCTTTCCGCCTGGTTCCTGGTCTCTACCAGTTCGCGGCGCTCCTTGTCGGCCTCGGCGTTGGCTTCGGCCTCCTTGACCATATTTTCGATCTCGTCATCGGAGAGACCGCCGGAAGCCTGAATGGTGATCTTCTGCTCTTTGCCGGTGCCCTTGTCCTTGGCCGAGACATTGACAATCCCGTTGGCGTCGATGTCGAAGGTGACTTCGATCTGCGGCATTCCGCGCGGGGCAGGCGGGATGTTTTCCAGGTTGAACTGGCCCAGCAGCTTGTTGTCGGCGGCCATCTCGCGCTCGCCCTGGAAGACGCGGATCGTCACCGCGCTCTGGTTGTCCTCGGCGGTCGAGAACACCTGGCCTTTCTTGGTCGGGATCGTCGTATTACGGTCGATCAGCCGGGTGAACACACCGCCCAGTGTCTCAATGCCAAGGCTCAGCGGCGTCACGTCGAGCAGCACCACGTCCTTCACGTCGCCCTGCAGCACACCCGCCTGAATGGCCGCGCCCATCGCCACGACCTCATCGGGGTTGACGCCCTTGTGCGGCTCCTTTCCGAAGAAGCTGGTCACTTCCTCGATCACCTTGGGCATCCGGGTCATGCCGCCGACCAGAACGATCTCGTCAATATCCGACGCGCTGAGCCCCGCATCCTTGAGCGCGGCCTTGCACGGCTTGATCGAGTTCTTGATCAGATCGCCCACCAGGCTTTCCAGCTTGGCGCGGGTCAGCTTCATCACCAGGTGCAGCGGCTGGCCGGTGTCCTTATCCATCGAGATGAAGGGCTGGTTGATCTCGGTCTGGCTGGAACTGGACAGCTCGATCTTGGCCTTTTCGGCGGCTTCCTTCAGCCGTTGCAGGGCCATCTTGTCCTTGGTCAGGTCGACGCCGTGCTCTTTCTTGAACTCGTCGGCCAGGTAGTTGACGATTCGCATGTCGAAGTCTTCACCACCCAGGAACGTGTCCCCGTTGGTGGATTTCACCTCGAACAGGCCATCGTCGATTTCGAGAATGGTGATATCGAAGGTGCCGCCGCCCAGGTCGTAAACCGCGATCGTGCGGGTTTCCTTCTTGTCGAGCCCGTAGGCCAGCGCAGCCGCCGTAGGCTCGTTGATGATGCGCAGCACCTCGAGGCCTGCGATCTTGCCGGCGTCCTTGGTCGCCTGGCGCTGGGCGTCGTTGAAATAGGCCGGCACGGTGATGACCGCCTGCGTGACCTCCTCGCCAAGGTAGCTTTCGGCGGTTTCCTTCATCTTCTGAAGGATGAACGCCGAGATCTGGCTGGGCGAATACTTGTCGTCGCGCACCTTGACCCAGGCGTCGCCATTGCCGCCGTCGATCACCTCATAGGGGGTGTTCTTCTTGTCCTTGGCCAGATCCGGATCATCGAACCGGCGGCCGATCAGGCGCTTGACGGCGAACACGGTGTTGGTGGGGTTGGTCACGGCCTGCCGCTTGGCCGGTTGACCGACAAGCCGCTCGCTTTCGGTGAAACCGACGATCGAGGGCGTGGTGCGGGCCCCTTCGGCATTTTCGATAACGCGGGGTTGCGCCCCATCCATGATGGCAACGCAGGAGTTGGTTGTCCCGAGGTCGATCCCGATGACTTTACCCATTTTTACTACCTCTTGCTTCGGCGATGTTTAGGCGGACAGATCCGTTTCGGCCCCTGCCCGCCAATCCCTGTGGGCGGGCGTGCGGCCCGTCCATCCTTCGCTGCGGTATATAGGGAGGGCGCCAGACCCCTGCAACCGTCACGCGGATGTGAAATTGCAGCGAATTTTCCCCCGGACCAGACCACGGCGTCGCATCCGCGCCGTCCGGCCGCGCCTTGGCGGCGTCAGCGGCGCCCCTGCCAGCTGATCGAGGCACGCTGCCGGGTGAAAAATGTGCCCATGAGCCCCAGCACCAGGCAGGCCAAGCCGAAATAGAACGGATACATGGCCGAGCTGTGCATCGGCGTGTAGTTGATAAAGGTATAGCCCCGCGCCTGGTCGATCGCGTGAAACAGCGGGTTCCAGGTGAAAAGGACCAGCATCGTCGAAGGCAGGTTGTTCGCCACGAACATCTTGCCCGAGGCCACCATGTTGGCGCGCATGTAGATTTGCGAACTGACCTGCACCAGGTCGGGCATCCAGGGCTTGAGCGCCATGAACACAACCCCGATCCCCGCGCCCGAAAACCAGGCGACCAGCATCATCGCCATGGCCCCGACCGGATCGTAGATGGTGATCGGCGTGAAGCCGACATGATAGATGAACAGCACCACCACCAGCGACAGCACCTGAATGTAAAGCGAGCCAAGCGCCGCGGCCGAGATCGTGACGATGATGTTCATCGGCGCATGCTTCATCATCGGAGAGGTTGGCCCCTCGGCCCCCAGCACCGCCGCCACCGCCTTGATGTGACACATGAACAGGAAGATGCCTGTCATGATATAGAGCAGGAAGTCACCCCGTATCGCGGCCCCGCGAATATCGAAGAACGAGAACACGGCATAGAACACCGCAACCAGAAGCACCGTCTGCACGATGTTCAGGATCAGCCCGATGAAGGCATTGCCATGGCTCTTGCGGATGCTGCGCACGGCGGCATGATAGATGACCTCGGCCATGCTGAAGGCTGCGGCCAGCCCCGAATTCTGGCGGTTCATGCCTGTCATTCGCGCCCCATCGTGCCACGGCTTTGCAAGGGCCCGGAAATTTTCCGGGGAAAACCTTGCCGTTCCGTTGTCGGGCGATGATAAGGGGATGCCGGATTTTTCGCAATGCTCCGGCTGATCCGAACGACACCGCGCCAGGAGGATTGGATGAATTTCGACAGACTGATGCAGGTCATGCGCCGGCTGGCCCTGCAGGCAGGCGATCGCATCATGGAAATCTACGAGGCCCGCGATTTCGAGATCCGCGCGAAATCCGACGACAGCCCCGTCACCGCCGCCGACGAAGCTGCCGATGCCTTGATCCATGCCGGCCTGCGCGAAGCATTTCCCGACATTCTGGTCGTGACCGAAGAACTGGCCGCCACCCACAGCCAGAGTGCGGACCGTTTCCTCATCGTCGATCCGCTGGACGGCACCCGTGAATTCATCAAGCGACGCGGCGATTTCACGGTCAACATCGCCTTTGTAGATCAGGGCGAGCCGATCCGGGGGATTGTCTATGCCCCGGCCAAGGGGCGCATGTTCTACACCCGCGCCGATGGCAGCGCGGTCGAGGAACGCGGCCCGTTCGACCCCGAGACCCCCGGCAGGCAAAGCCCGCTGGCCGTTTCCGAACCCGATAACCGCGCATTGATGGTGGTGGCGTCAAAATCCCATCGCGATGCCGCGACCGATGCCTATATCGCGGGCTACGCGGTGCGCGATCTCGCCAGCGCCGGCTCATCCCTCAAATTCTGCCTTGTTGCCACGGGCGAGGCCGATCTCTACCCCCGGCTGGGCCGCACCATGGAGTGGGACACCGCCGCCGGCCATGCCGTGCTGCTGGGCGCCGGCGGGATGGTGGTGCGCTTTGACGATCACAAGCCGCTTACCTATGGCAAGCCGGGCTATGAAAACCCTTTCTTCATCGCCCATGCCCCCGGCGTGAAACTGAAGGCGCCATGATGCGCGGGGGCGGCGCCATATTCGCGCGGTTGCATCCCCTTCGCCAACAGGGGCACCGGGCCGCGCCATGATCCCCCCGGCCAGCGCCAGCCTGATCATTGTCAGCCGTGGGCGTTCCGCCGAATTGCGCCGCTGTCTGCGCGCCGTGGCCCAGCTCGACCATCCATTTTTCGAACTGGTCGTGGTCGCCGATGCCGAGGGGCGCGCGGCCCTCGTGTCGCTCGGGCTGGCGGACGCGGTCAAGACCGTGCCTTTCGAATGGGCCAACATCTCGCGCGCGCGCAATGCCGGCATCGCCGCGGCCGCGGGCGAGATAGTCGCCTTCATCGATGACGATGCAGTGCCCGAACCGACCTGGCTGAGCCGGCTTGCAACCGCCTTCACCGATGAGCGCGTCGCCGCCGCGACCGGGTTTGTCCGTGGGCGCAATGGAATATCGTTCCAGCACCGCGCGGGCTGGGCCGATGCGCTGGGGCGCACCATGCCGCTTGAGGCTGACCCCCACGCAATCAGCCTGCATCAGGGGCGCGCAGGGGTGGCGGTAAAGACCGAAGGCACCAACATGGCATTCCGCCGCGCGATGCTGGCACGGATGGGCGGGTTCGACCCCGCCTTTCATTTCTATCTGGATGAAACAGACCTGAACATGCGGCAAGCCGCCGAAGAACAGATCACGGCGATCGTGCCCACGGCACAGGTGCACCATGGCTTTGCCGCCAGCAGCCGCAGACGGGCCGACAGGGTGCCGCTCGACCTGTTCGAGATCGGCGCCAGTACCGCGGTCTTTCTGCGCAAGCACGCCCCCCCGGCCCGGCACGACATGGTGCTGGCCGCCCTTGCACGCGATCAGCGCCGCCGCGCACTCGAGCATATGGTTGCCGGCCGACTTGAACCGCGCGACGTGAAAAGGCTTCTCGAAAGTCTGGCAGCCGGAGTTGCGGACGGCCAGCAACGCCAGATCGCGCGCCTGCCGCCCATAGGCGACCCGCAAGCCCCGTTCCGGCTGTTCGCGCCCGCCCACGGGCCACGGCCCGGGCGCATTCTGGCCGGCTGGACTTGGCAGGGCCGGAAGCTGCGGCGCGCGGCGCGCAGACATCTTGCGGCAGGCGCGGTCGTGACCGTGTTTCGCTTCAGTCCGACAACACTTTTCCACCACATGATCTTTCATCCCGATGGCTACTGGCTGCAAACCGGCGGACTGTGGGGCCGCAGCGAACGCAGCCAGCCATTGCTGCGCGCCTGCGGTTTTGCTCGGCGCCTGCGCGCGGAAACCGCCCGGATCGCCCCCTACCGGCCCGTTGACAGCATGATCGGCTGACGCTCCGGGCAGGAGGACGAGATCACGCGCCTTTTGCCTCTGGCTTACGCTCCGCCAAACTCGGCCTGCGTGTATCCCTGAACGAAAAGGAGCGCCGTGAGGTCGCCATGGTTGATGCGGATATCGCATTGCGCGGCAACCGAGCGCTTGGCGTGCAGCGCCACGCCAGCGCCGGCCAGCCCCAGCATCCCCAAGTCATTGGCGCCATCGCCCACGGCGATGACATCCTCGGTGCCAATGCCCAGGCGCGCCGCGACCTCGCGCAGTGTGGCCACCTTGGCCTCGCGCCCGAGGATCGGCTCGGCCACGGTGCCGGTCAGGCGCCCGTCTTCGATATGCAGCGTGTTCGCGCGCTGCTCGTCAAAACCCAGATGCGCCGCCACCGCGCGGGTGAAGGCCGTAAACCCGCCCGAAACCAGCACCGTGTGCGCCCCATGCGCGCGCATCGTGGCGATCAGTTCGGCACCGCCCGGCGTATAGCTGATCCGTTCGGCCAGCACCTGCTCGATCACTCCGGCATCCAGCCCGCGCAGCAGTGCGACACGTTCGCGCAGGGCACCCTCGAACTCCAGTTCGCCATTCATGGCGCGGCGGGTGATTTCGGCCACATGTTCGCCCACACCCGCGACATCGGCCAGCTCGTCGATGCATTCCTGCTCGATCATGGTCGAATCCATGTCAGCCAACAGCATCTTCTTTCGCCGGCCCGCGTCGGGCTGCACCACAAGATCGACGCCGCGCGCCTGAAGCTCCTCCCAGATTTCCCAGCGGTTCGCGGGCACTTTCTCCACAGGAAATTCCGCCGCCACATCCGGCGCCAGCCAGCCCGCCGCTCCACCGCCCCAGGCATTGCGCAGGGCCTCGACAGTGGCGCCATCAAGGCAGGGTTTGGCCGGGTCGGTCAGCAGAGTCACGATATACATGCAGGTTTCCGATAGTGGATTGTTTCGCCCCGGCCTGTCGTTTTCGGCCGCTCGGCAGGCCCAATACGGCAGATTTGCCGCTTGCGCCAGAGCCGGACGCGCCGTAAAGGCGGTGTCGGGACACCCTTCCCCAACGAAGGGCGCTTATCTGGAAGGATACCATGACTGTACCCGCACAACCGGCGACGCGGCCGGCCAACCCGCGTTTCTCCTCTGGCCCCTGCGCCAAGATCCCCGGCTTCACCATCGACAAACTGTCTGACGCCGCGCTTGGGCGCTCGCACCGCGCCGCCGTGGGCAAGGCCAAGCTGAAAGCCGCCATCGAAGAAACCCGCGAACTGCTGGGCGTGCCGGCCGATTACCGCATCGGCATCGTCCCCGCGTCGGACACCGGCGCGATGGAAATGGCGATGTGGTCGATGCTGGGCGCGCGCCCGGTCGAGATGCTGGCCTGGGAAAGCTTCGGCGCGGGCTGGGTCACCGATGTGGTCAAGCAGCTCAAGCTGGACGCCAAGGTGCGCACCGCCGATTACGGCAAGATCGTCGACATCGCGCAGGTCGATTTCGACGCCGACGTGGTCTTTACCTGGAACGGCACCACCTCGGGCGTGCGTCTGCCGGGTGGCGATGCGATCCCGACAGACCGCAAGGGCCTGACCATTTGCGATGCGACCTCGGCCGCTTTCGCGATGGATCTACCCTGGGACAAGCTCGATGTGACCACCTTCTCCTGGCAGAAGGTTATGGGCGGCGAGGCCGCGCATGGCATGCTGATCCTCAGCCCCCGCGCCGTCGAGCGGCTGGAGAGCTACACCCCCGCCTGGCCGCTGCCAAAGATCTTTCGCATGACCAAGGGCGGCAAGCTGATCGAGGGCATCTTCGAAGGCGCCACGATCAACACCCCCTCGATGCTGGCGGTGGAAGATTACCTTGTCACACTGGCCTGGGCGCGCGAGATCGGCGGGCTGCCGGCCCTGATCGCACGGGCCGATGCCAATGCCGCGGCGGTGGCGAAATTCGTCGACAGCCGCGACTGGATCGCCAACCTCGCCGAAGATCCGGCCACGGCCTCGACCACCAGCGTCTGCCTCAAGTTCACCGATTCGCGCATCATCGATGGTGCCGCCTTCGCCAAGGCCGTCGCCAAGCGGCTTGAGGCTGAGGGCGTGGCCTATGACATCGGCGCCTATCGCGACGCGCCGGCGGGGCTGCGGATCTGGTGCGGCTCGACGGTGGAAACCGCCGATATCGAGGCGCTGATGCCGTGGATCGAATGGGCCTTCGAGGCCGAGATCGCCGCACAGGCATCCTGAGGGCATAGAGCAATTTCAGAAAAAGTTGATAGACTTTTTCGGTTCGAAATTGTGATAAATCAAGAAGTTAAAGTGTTTAAAGGGTTTCAACGGAAAGCCGAAACACTTTAGCCCGGTTTTCCACGATGACCAGTCCCCGCATTGCCTGCGGGGGCCCCACAGACCCCATTCATCGGAGGCCCATGAAAATGGCACCCAAGGTTCTCGTATCCGACAAGCTTTCCGAAACCGCCGTGCAGATCTTCCGCGATCGCGGCATCGACGTCACCTTCGACCCCACGATCGGCAAGGACAAGGACAAGCTCCTTGAAGTGATCGGCGAATATGACGGGCTGGCGATCCGCTCGGCCACCAAGGTCAGCGACAAGGTTCTGGCCGCAGCCACCAACCTCAAGGTCATCGGGCGCGCCGGCATCGGCGTTGACAATGTCGACATTCCGGCCGCGTCGAAGAAAGGCGTGATCGTGATGAACACGCCCTTCGGCAACTCGATCACCACGGCCGAACACGCCATCGCGCTGATGATGGCCGTGGCGCGGCAGATCCCCGAGGCGAACACCTCGACCCACGCCGGCAAATGGGAAAAGAGCCGCTTCATGGGCGTCGAGCTGACCGCCAAGACGCTGGGCGTGATCGGCGCGGGCAACATCGGCTCGATCGTCTGCGACCGGGCGCAGGGGCTGAAGATGAAGGTCATCGCCTATGACCCGTTCCTGAGCGAAGAGCGCGCCAAGCGGTTGGGCGTGACCAAGGTGGAGCTGGACGAGCTGCTCGCACGGGCCGATTTCATCACGCTTCATGTGCCGCTGACCGACAAGACCCGCAATATCCTGTCGGCCGAGAACCTGGCCAAGACGAAAAAGGGCGTGCGCATCATCAACTGCGCCCGCGGCGGGCTGGTCGACGAGGCCGCGCTGGCCGAGGCGATCAAGTCGGGCCATGTGGCCGGCGCAGGCTTTGACGTGTTCACGGAAGAGCCGGCCACTGCGAACCCGCTGTTCAACCTGCCCAACGTGGTCTGCACCCCGCATCTGGGCGCGGCCACCACCGAGGCGCAGGAGAACGTGGCCCTGCAAGTGGCCGAGCAGATGTCGGACTACCTGCTGACGGGGGCGGTGCAGAACGCGCTCAACATGCCGTCCGTCACCGCCGAAGAGGCCGCCGTGATGGGGCCGTGGCTGCAACTGGCGGGCCATCTGGGGGCTTTTGTGGGCCAGATGACGGATGAGCCGATCAAGGCGATCAACGTGCTCTATGACGGCGGCGTGGCCGACATGAACCTCGAGGCGCTGAACTGCGGCGTGATCTCGGGTGTGATGAAGGCCTCCAACCCCGATGTGAACATGGTTTCGGCCCCCGTGGTTGCGAAAGAACGCGGCATCCAGCTTTCCACCACCCGGCAGGAGAAATCGGGCGTGTTCGACGCCTATATCAAGCTGACAGTGGTGACCGACACGCGCGAACGCACCATCGCCGGCACGGTGTTTTCGGATGGCAAGCCGCGCTTCATCCAGATCAAGGGCATCAACATCGACGCCGAGGTGGGCAGCCACATGCTCTATACCACCAACGAGGACGTGCCCGGCATCATCGGCACCCTGGGCCAGACCCTGGGCGAGAACGGCGTGAACATCGCCAACTTCACCCTTGGCCGCTCGGCCAGCCGCCAGGAGGCCATCGCGCTGCTCTACCTCGATGAGCAGCCGCCCGAAGACGTGCTGGAGAAACTGCGCGAAAGCGGGTTCTTCCGGCAGGTGCGCCCGCTGCAGTTCGAGGTGGCGTGAGGCGGGGCCAGACTGATCCGCAAGGAATGGAGAGGGGCGCCCGGGATTGGGCGCCCCTTTTGCGTTGGGGGATGGGCTGACGTGGGGTGGGTTTGAGTCCACAGCAGACCTACGGCTCACACGGGTCGGTGCTTATTGAAGCAATTGAATGCTGCTCGGTCGGCACCACACTAGTGGCAATCTGGATCGAGATAGTCGTGACGAAAATCATACTTGCCGGGGTTATTGCGTGCGTCCTCCTGTATTTTCGAGAATATCCCGTCATAAACTGTATGGAATAGCGTCAGCATTTTCGTTACCGAACCAAAACCAACGAAATCCAACCCCTCGTCAAACGCGGTCTCAATGTGTGCCATCGTCTGGCCATTTCCAATGTGCAACTCGCGAAACCGCACGGCCAGCCTCATCATCGCGGCATCTGAATGTGCTATCACACGGTTTCTTAGGTCTAGAATTTTGTCGTGCAGCACTTGGCTTTGGTCATCGAGTCGAACATCAATCATCTTCAATGAAAGCTTCGGGAAGCCACCCCGCGAATCCGAAAACGGGCGCGCGTAAGCTAAGATTGCGGTCGTTTCGTAGCACTTGTAGCGGCGAAGCTCGATTTTACCGATCTTGGCATCAGGGTCACATTCCCGAAGGAAATCGGCTGCGCTAAGGGCGAGCTGAACATCTCTCAACGAATAAAGCAGACGTATCCGGCGCTTATGAATGTTCGGATGCTCGTCCATTGAGAATGTCTAACCCCGAAAATCTCGGTATTGAAGCCCCTGATTTCGTCAGCATGTCAAGTGAACGTCCGCAAAGTCCGGAGGGTGTGTGAAAACTCGGCTATTTTTGGAAAAACTGGTCGTTTTTGCCGTTTGGGCGTGTT
>NZ_QNVJ01000020.1 GCF_003350345.1 Alkalilacustris brevis | reverse complement strand
GCTGATCGCCCCGATCGCCATGGAGGAAAAGCTCCGCTTCGCAATCCGCGAAGGCGGCCGCACCGTCGGCGCGGGCGTCGTCTCGAAGATCATCGCGTAACCAAGGCCATGGCGGGGGCCTGGCCCCCGCCACCTGTCAGCCCGAGGGCAAGAAAATGCAGAGCCAGAATATTCGCATCCGGCTGAAGGCCTTCGATTACCGCGTGCTGGATGCCAGCACCCAGGAAATCGTGAACACGGCCAAACGGACCGGAGCGCAGGTTCGCGGGCCGATCCCGCTGCCGAACAAGATCGAGAAGTTCACCGTGCTGCGCGGTCCGCATGTCGACAAGAAGTCGCGCGACCAGTGGGAAATCCGCACGCACAAGCGGCTGCTCGATATCGTCGATCCCACCCCGCAAACGGTGGACGCGCTGATGAAGCTCGACCTCGCCGCCGGCGTGGATGTCGAGATCAAGGTTTGAGGGAGCACGCAAGATGCGCTCTGGAGTTATCGCCAAGAAGCTGGGCATGACCCGGCTGTTCATGGAGGACGGACGGCAGGTGCCTGTCACCGTTCTTCAGCTAGACACCTGCGAGGTTGTCGCGCAGCGCACCGCCGACAGGGATGGCTATTCGGCCGTTCAACTCGGCTCGGGCTCTGCCAAGGCCAAGCGGACGCCGGCCGGTATGCGGGGGCATTTCGCCAAGGCGAATGTCGCGCCCAAGCGCAAGCTCGCCGAATTCCGTGTCAGCCCCGAGAACTTGATCGGCGTGGGTGAGGAAATCACCGCCGACCACTATTTCGAGGGCCAGTTCGTCGATGTGGCGGGCACCTCGATCGGCAAGGGGTTTGCTGGCGCGATGAAGCGGCACAACTTCGGCGGCCTGCGGGCCAGCCACGGTGTGTCGATCAGCCACCGCAGCCACGGCTCGACCGGCCAGTGCCAGGACCCTGGCAAGGTGTTCAAGGGCAAGAAGATGGCCGGTCACATGGGGGCCGCGCGGGTGACCACGCAGAACCTGCAGGTGGTCAGGACCGACAGCGAGCGCGGCCTGATTATGGTCAAGGGCGCTGTTCCCGGCTCCAAGGGCGGCTGGGTGACCATCAAGGACGCGGTCAAGAAGCCGTTCCCCGAGAATGCGATTCTGCCCGCTGCCCTGAAATCGGCCGCCGAAGCCGCGCGCAAGGCTGCCGAGGAGGCCGCCTCCGAGGCCGCCGCCGAGGAAGAGGCCGCGCGCCAGGCTGCCCTGGCCGAAGAGCAGGCCGCGATCGAGGCGGCCGAGGCCGACGAGGCGAAATCCGCGCCTGAAGGAGGCGAGAATGAAAGCTGAAGTGATCAAGCTTGACGCCGGGAAGGCGGGCGAGATCGAGCTCGACGACGCCATCTTCGGGCTGGAGCCGCGCGCCGACATCCTGCACCGCGTGGTGCGTTGGCAGCGTGCGCGCGCCCAGGCGGGCACGCACAAGGTGAAGACCCGGTCGGAAACGAGCTACTCGACCAAGAAGATCTATCGCCAGAAGGGCACCGGCGGCGCACGCCACGGTGACCGCAACGCGCCGATCTTCCGCAAGGGTGGTGTCTACAAGGGGCCGACCCCGCGCAGCCACGCGCATGACCTGCCCAAGAAGGTGCGGGCCCTCGGCCTGCGCCACGCGCTGTCGTCCAAGGCGGGCAGCGGCAAGCTGGTGGTGCTCGATACGGCCGATATGGCCGAGGCGAAGACCGCGCAGCTGGCCAAGGCCGCCAAGGAACTCGGCTGGCGCAAGGTGCTGGTGATCGACGGGGCCGAGGTGAACGAGAACTTCGCCCGCGCCGCCCGCAACATCGAAGGTATCGATGTGCTGCCGTCGATCGGGGCGAATGTCTATGACATCCTCAAGCGTGACACGCTGGTGATCACGCGCGCGGGTGTCGAAGCTCTGGAGGCTCGACTGAAATGAGCGCGAAGCCCGAACATTACGACGTGATCCGCAAGCCGGTCATCACCGAGAAGGCGACCATGGCCTCGGAAGGCAATGCCGTTGTCTTCGAGGTTGCGATCGATGCCAACAAGCCCCAGATCAAGGAGGCTGTCGAGGGCCTCTTCGGGGTCAAGGTGAAGGCGGTTAACACAACCATCACCAAGGGCAAGGTCAAGCGGTTCCGCGGCCGCCCCGGCCGCCGCAAGGATGTCAAGAAGGCCTATGTGACGCTCGAGGAAGGCAACGCTATCGACGTCACCACCGGCCTCTGATAAGCAAGCGCGACTCGGCGGCCCTGGTCATTCAGGGCCGCCGGCATTTTGGCGGTTTCGCCGCCGCAATATCAACCGGACCTTATGGTCTGAAGCTGACGGAAGACAGAAAGCATGGCACTCAAGTCGTACAAACCGACGACGCCGGGCCAGCGTGGGCTGGTTCTGATCGACCGTTCGGAGCTTTGGAAAGGTCGTCCGGTGAAGGCCCTGACCGAGGGTCTCACCAAGAAGGGCGGCCGGAACAACACCGGACGGATCACTGCACGCCGTATCGGCGGGGGCGCGAAGCGCCTTTATCGCATTGTCGATTTCAAGCGTCGCAAGCATGACATCCCGGCCACGGTGGAGCGGATCGAATACGATCCCAACCGTTCGGCCTTCATTGCGCTGATCCGTTACGAAGACGGTGAGCAGGCCTATATCCTGGCCCCGCAGCGTCTGGCCGTTGGCGATAACGTGATTTCGGGCGCCAAGACCGACGTCAAGCCGGGCAACGCCATGGCGTTCTCGGGGATGCCGCTGGGCACGATCGTTCACAACATCGAACTCAAGCCGGGCAAGGGCGGCCAGATCGCGCGTGCCGCCGGCACGTATGCCCAGTTCGTCGGCCGCGACGGCGGCTATGCCCAGATCCGCCTGTCCTCGGGCGAGTTGCGCATGGTTCGTCAGGAGTGCATGGCGACCGTGGGCGCGGTGTCGAACCCCGACAACTCGAACCAGAATTTCGGCAAGGCCGGCCGCACCCGCCTTCAGGGCAAGCGTCCCGCCGTGCGCGGTGTCGCCATGAACCCGATCGATCACCCCCATGGTGGCGGTGAGGGCCGGACCTCGGGCGGCCGCACGCCGGTCACGCCCTGGGGCAAGGACACCAAGGGCCGCAAGACCCGCTCGAACAAGGCGACGGACAAGTACATCGTCCGCTCGCGCCACGCACGCAAGAAGGGTCGCTAAGACATGGCACGTTCAGTTTGGAAAGGCCCTTTCGTCGACGCCTATGTCTTGAAAAAGGCGGAGAAGTCGCGCGAGTCGGGGCGCAACGAAGTCATCAAGATCTGGTCGCGCCGGTCGACCATCCTGCCGCAATTCGTCGGCCTCACCTTTGGCGTCTACAACGGCAAGAAGCATATCCCGGTCAACGTGTCCGAGGACATGATCGGCCAGAAGTTCGGTGAATACTCGCCGACGCGGACCTATTACGGCCACGCCGCCGACAAGAAAGCGAAGAGGAAGTAAGCGTCATGGGCAAGGAAAAGAACCCGCGCCGCGTGGCCGAGAACGAGGCAATGGCGAAGACGCGCATGTTGCGCACCTCGCCGCAGAAGCTCAACCTCGTCGCTGCCATGATCCGCGGCAAGAAGGTCGAAAAGGCGCTCAGCGACCTGACCTTTTCAAAGCGTCGCATTGCTGGCGACGTCAAGAAATGCCTTCAGTCGGCAATTGCCAATGCCGAGAACAACCACGGGCTCGATGTTGATGACCTGGTCGTCGCCGAAGCCTGGGTGGGCAAGAACATGGTGATGAAGCGCGGGCGCCCGCGTGCCCGTGGCCGGTTCGGCAAGATCATGAAGCCGTTTTCGGAACTCACCATCACGGTGCGGCAAGTCGAGGAGCAAGCGTAATGGGTCATAAGGTCAATCCGATCGGTATGCGCCTGCAGGTCAACCGCACCTGGGACAGCCGCTGGTTCGCCGACTCCAAGGATTTCGGCGACCTTCTTCTGGAAGACTTGAAGATTCGTGAGTTCATCCAGAAGGAATGCAAGCAGGCCGGCGTCAGCCGCGTGATCATCGAACGCCCGCACAAGAAGTGCCGCGTGACGATCCACACCGCGCGCCCCGGCGTGATCATCGGCAAGAAGGGCGCCGATATCGAGACGCTGCGCAAGAAGCTTGCCAACATCACCGACAGCGAGCTGCACCTGAATATCGTCGAGGTGCGCAAGCCTGAGCTGGATGCCGCACTTGTGGCAGACTCGATTGCGCAGCAGCTTGAGCGGCGGGTTTCGTTCCGTCGTGCGATGAAGCGTTCCGTGCAGAACGCCATGCGCATGGGGGCCCTGGGCATCCGGGTGAACGTGGCGGGCCGTCTGGGCGGCGCCGAGATTGCGCGGACCGAATGGTATCGCGAAGGGCGCGTGCCGCTGCACACCCTGCGCGCCGATATCGATTACGCGCTGGCCGAGGCGAAGACGCCTTACGGGATCATCGGGATCAAGGTCTGGATCTTCAAGGGCGAGATCATGGAGCATGACCCGCAGGCTCGTGACCGCCGCCATCAGGAACTCCAGGACAGCGGCGGCGCCCAGCGCCCGCGTCGCTGATCCGACGGCAGGAGAGAAAAGATGCTGCAACCGAAACGGACAAAGTTCCGCAAGCTGCACAAGGGCCGGATCAAGGGCGAAGCCAAGGGCGGGTTCGACCTGAACTTTGGCACATACGGCCTCAAGGCGGTGGAGCCCGAGCGCATCACTGCCCGCCAGATTGAGGCCGCGCGCCGCGCCATGACCCGCCACATGAAGCGTCAGGGCCGTGTCTGGATCCGTATCTTCCCCGACACGCCGGTCACGTCGAAGCCGACCGAAGTGCGGATGGGGAAGGGCAAGGGGTCAGTCGATTTCTGGGCCGCCAAGGTCAAGCCCGGCCGCGTCATGTTCGAGATTGACGGGGTGGGTGAAACTGTGGCAAGAGAAGCGCTCCGTCTGGCCGCGATGAAGCTGCCCGTCAAGACACGGGTCATCGTCCGCGAGGACTGGTAAGGATTTCGTCAGGGCCCCGCCTGTGCCGGGGCTCTGATGTATTTGTTGGAAAAGCGTCGGCAGGCTGCGTGCAGGTCCGGCGACTTCTGATGAGAGGAAATGGCGATGAACGCCGATGAACTGAGAAACAAGACGCCTGACGAGCTGCGTGATCAGCTGCTGTCTCTGAAAAAGGAAGCGTTCAACCTGCGCTTCCAGAAGGCGACGAACCAGCTTGAAAACACCGCGCGGATGCGCACGGTGCGCCGCGATGTTGCGCGCGTCAAGACGATCCTGAACCAAAAAGCCGCTGAAGCGGCGGCGAACTGAGGAGCACGCACATGCCCAAGCGCATACTGCAAGGCAAGGTGACGAGCGACAAGAACGACCAGACCGTCACTGTCCTGGTCGAGCGCCGCTTCACGCACCCCGCGATGAAGAAGACGGTGCGCAGCACGAAGAAATATCGTGCTCATGACGCACAGAACCAGTTCAAGATCGGCGATACTGTCCGCATTCAGGAATGCGCGCCGGTCTCAAAGCACAAACGCTGGGAGGTGGTCGCCAACTAAGGCAACCACATTCCGGTTTGATCGAAACCCTGGGACGCGTTCCCAAAGGTCGGGAGAAACCAAATGATCCAGATGCAGACCAATCTGGATGTCGCTGACAACTCCGGTGCTCGCCGGGTTCAGTGCATCAAGGTCCTGGGTGGGTCCAAGCGACGCTACGCTTCGGTGGGTGACATCATCGTGGTGTCGGTCAAGGAAGCCATCCCGCGCGGTCGCGTGAAGAAAGGCGACGTGCGCAAGGCCGTCGTCGTGCGTACCGCCAAGGAAGTGCGCCGCGAAGACGGCACCGCAATCCGTTTCGACCGCAACGCAGCCGTCATTCTCAACAACGCCGGCGAGCCTCTGGGCACCCGTATCTTCGGGCCGGTTGTGCGTGAGCTGCGTGCGAAGAACTTCATGAAGATCATTTCGCTGGCGCCGGAGGTGCTCTGATGGCTGCGAAGCTGAAAAAGGGCGACAAGGTGATCGTGCTTGCCGGCAAGGACAAGGGCAAGCAAGGCGCGATCACTCAGGTGATGCCCAAGGAAAACAAAGCCGTCGTGGACGGGATCAATGTTTCGATCCGGCACACGAAGCAAAGCCAGACCAGCCAGGGCGGGCGCATCCCGCAGGCCATGCCGATTGACCTGTCGAATCTTGCGCTGATGGACAAGGACGGCAAGGCCACTCGCGTTGGCTTCCGTGAGGAAGACGGCAAGAAGGTTCGCTTCGCCAAATCGACCGGGGAGGTGATCTGATGCTTGATACTGCAACATACACCCCGCGCCTGCGCGCGCTGTATCGCGACACCATCCGCGACGCGATGCGCGAGGAATTCGGCTACAAGAACGTCATGGAGCTGCCCAAGCTTGAGAAGATCGTTCTGAACATGGGCATCGGCGAGGCCGTCAAGGACTCGAAGAAGATCAAGTCGGCCGAGGCCGATCTGGCTGCCATCGCCGGGCAGAAGCCGATCATCACCAAGGCGCGCAACTCGATCGCCGGCTTCCGCCTGCGCGAGGGTATGCCCGTTGGCGTGAAAGTCACCCTGCGCGGTGATCGGATGTACGAATTCCTTGATCGCCTGGTCACCGTGGCGCTGCCGCGTGTGCGCGACTTCCGCGGCCTGAAGGCCACGTCGTTCGACGGGCGCGGGAATTACGCACTCGGCATCAAGGAACACATCGTTTTCCCCGAGATCAACTATGACCAGGTCGACGAGATCTGGGGGATGGACGTGATCATTTGCACCACCGCGAACACCGACGCGGAAGCGAAGGCGCTGTTGAAGCATTTCAACATGCCCATCAACGGCTGACGCGGGAGGGAGACTGAACATGGCTAAGAAAGCAATGGTCGAGCGCGAGAAGAAGCGTCAGCGCATGGTGGCGAAATACGCCGCCAAACGTGCCGAGCTCAAGGCAATCGCCGCCGACGAGAATCGCCCGATGGAAGAGCGCTTCAAGGCGCATCTGAAGCTTGCGCAACTGCCGCGCAATTCTTCACGCACTCGCCTGCACAACCGCTGTCAGGTTTCGGGGCGTCCGAAGGCGTATTATCGCAAACTCAAGATTTCGCGGATCGCGCTGCGGGATATGGCCTCCTATGGCCAGGTTCCCGGCATGGTCAAGTCGAGCTGGTAAGGAGGACAGGTCACATGAACGATCCTCTCGCCGATATGCTGACGCGCATTCGTAATGCGCAGATGCGTGGCAAATCCACTGTCCGTACGCCGGCTTCGAAACTTCGGGCCTGGGTGCTCGATGTGCTGCTCGAGGAAGGCTACATTCGTGGCTATGAGCATGCCACGGACGAGCGCGGTCACCCCGAGCTGGAGATCAGCCTGAAATACCATGATGGCGTGCCGGTGATCCGCGAACTCAAGCGGATTTCCAAGCCGGGCCGCCGCGTCTATGCCGGGGTCAAGGAAATCCCCGAAGTGCGCAACGGTCTTGGTGTTTCGGTCGTCTCGACGCCCAAGGGCGTGATGTCGGACGCAGCAGCGCGAGCCGCCAATGTTGGCGGCGAAGTGCTCTGCCAGGTATTCTGAGGAGGGCTGGAATGTCTCGTATTGGGAAAAAGCCGGTTGAGCTGCCCTCAGGGGTCAGCGCCACGGTGTCCGGCCAGACCGTCGAGGTGAAGGGGCCGAAAGGCACCCGAAGCTTCACGGCGACCGACGATGTGCAGATCACGCTGGATGGCAATGTCATCACCGTCAAGCCGCGCGGCAATGACAAGCGCGCGCGCGAACAGTGGGGCATGAGCCGGACGATGGTTGCCAACCTGGTGCAGGGTGTGACCGACGGCTTCAAGCGTGAGCTGGAACTCAACGGTGTCGGCTATCGCGCCGCGATGCAGGGCAACACGCTCAAACTGTCGCTGGGCTACAGCCACGAGGTCAGCTTCGAGGTGCCGCAGGGCGTGACCGTCACGACCCCGAAGCAGACCGAAGTGCTCATCGAAGGGTCAGACCAGCAGCTTGTCGGCCAGGTTGCGGCGAATATCCGCGAGTGGCGCGCGCCCGAACCCTACAAGGGCAAGGGCATCCGCTACAAGGATGAGTATATCTTCCGCAAGGAAGGCAAGAAGAAGTAAGGGCGCGAAAGATGGCGAACACGAAGCGAAATCTGTTCCAGAAACGCCGCCTGCGCGTTCGGAACAAGTTGAAGAAAACGGCGAACGGGCGCCCGCGTCTTTCGGTGCACCGCTCGAACCGCAACATCAGCGTGCAGCTGATAGACGATGTGCAGGGTGTGACCCTTGCCGCCGCCTCCAGCCTCGAAGCGGGCCTTGGGGTCGTCGGCAAGAACAACGCCGAAGCCGCGGCCAAGGTCGGCTCGGCCATCGCCGAGCGTGCCAAGGCGGCCGGGGTCGAGGAATGCTATTTCGATCGTGGCGGCTTCCTGTTTCACGGAAAGGTCAAGGCGCTTGCCGATGCCGCCCGTGAAAACGGCCTGAAGTTCTGAGGAGACGATAATGGCAAGAGAAGACAACCGCAGGGACCGTCGCGATCGCGAGGAAACCCCGGAGTTCGCCGATCGTCTCGTGGCGATCAACCGCGTGTCGAAAACCGTGAAGGGCGGCAAACGCTTCGGCTTTGCCGCGCTCGTGGTGGTTGGCGATCAGCGCGGGCGCGTTGGTTTCGGCAAGGGCAAGGCCAAGGAAGTGCCCGAGGCCATCCGCAAGGCGACCGAGCAGGCCAAGCGCCAGATGATCCGTGTGCCGCTGCGCGATGGTCGCACGCTGCATCACGACATCGAGGGCCGTCACGGTGCCGGCAAGGTGGTGATGCGCTCGGCGGTGCCGGGGACCGGGATCATTGCCGGTGGTCCGATGCGCGCTGTGTTCGAGATGCTGGGCCTGCAGGACGTGGTTGCCAAGTCGCTCGGCAGCCAGAACCCCTATAACATGATCCGCGCCACGATGGACGGCCTGAAAAAGGAATACAGCCCCCGGATGGTCGCGCAGCGTCGCGGCAAGAAGGTGGCCGAGATCCTGCGCAAGCCGGAAACCGAAGCGGCTGAAGCGTAAGGAGCTGAAGACATGGCAAAAACCATCGTCGTCAAACAGATCGGTTCGCCGATCCGGCGGCCTGACGTGCAGCGCCGCACCCTGATCGGGCTGGGCCTGAACAAGATGCACCGCACCCGCGAGCTGGAAGACACGCCCGCGGTCCGCGGCATGGTCGCCAAGATCCGGCATCTGGTGCAGATCGTCGAAGAGCGCGGCTGACGGCGCCGCACGCCGTATCAGACCGACCAGCAAACACATGGCGCGCGATTTGCGCGCCATGGACATTTGAAACCGCGTTGACCCCGGACGTCGCTTTCCGGGGTCCATCCGGAGAAGGAGCAAGCGACATGAGACTCAACGATCTGCGCGATAACGCCGGCGCCACCAAGAAGCGTATGCGTGTCGGCCGTGGCCCCGGTTCGGGCAAGGGTAAGACCGCAGGCCGCGGCATCAAGGGCCAGAAATCGCGCTCGGGTGTTGCGATCAACGCCTATGAGGGCGGCCAGATGCCGCTTTACCAGCGCCTGCCGAAGCGGGGCTTCACCAAGCCCAACCGCAAGGCCTGGGCCGTGGTCAACCTGGGCCTGATCCAGAAGTTCATCGACGCCGGAAAGATCGACACCAAGGCGCCGATCACCGAGGACGTGCTGGTCGAATCCGGCCTGCTGCGCCGCAAGCGTGACGGTGTGCGCGTGTTGGCCAAGGGTGAGTTCAAGGCCAAGGTGGAAATCTCGGTTTCCGGCGCGTCTCGTTCGGCTGTTTCGGCGGTCGAGGCCGCTGGCGGCAAGCTGGCGGTCAATCCGGCGGCATCCGAGAGCGCATCCGCCGAATAAGCGGTTGTCGGCGGCGTTCAAGCCGCTTACATCTGCGCTCATGGTTTTCCTGCGCCGCCGACCGGGAACCGGTTCGGCGGCGCTGTGACAAGAGAGACAGCGCATGGCATCAGCAGCGGAGCAAATGGCAGCCAACACAAGTTGGGGTGCCCTCGTCAAAGCGACCGATCTGCGCAGGCGGATCCTGTTTGTTCTGGGTATGCTCATTGTCTACCGCGTCGGCACCTATATCCCGGTGCCGGGCATTGACGGGATCGCGCTGCGCGAGTTCATGGATGAGGCCGCCGCGGGCATCGGCGGGATGCTCAACATGTTCACCGGCGGTGCGATCAGCCGGATGGGCATCTTCGCGCTTGGCATCATGCCCTATATTTCGGCCGCCATTATCGTGCAGCTTCTCACGGCGATGGTGCCCAGCCTGCAACAGCTGAAAAAAGAGGGCGAGCAGGGCCGCAAGAAGATCAATCAGTACACGCGCTATGGCACGGTGTTCCTGGCGACCTTCCAGGCTTACGGCCTCGCCGTCAGCCTTGAGGCCGGTGATCTGGTGACCGAGCCGGGCCTGTTCTTCCGCGCCTCCACGGTGATCACCCTGGTGGGTGGCACGATGTTCCTGATGTGGCTGGGTGAACAGATCACCCAGCGCGGCGTCGGTAACGGCATTTCGCTAATCATCTTCGTCGGCATCATCGCCGAGGTTCCCGCCGCGCTTGCGCAATTCTTTACCCAGGGGCGCACTGGCGCCATCTCGCCGGTGGTGATCCTTGGCGTGATCCTCATGGTGGTCGCGGTGCTCACCTTCGTGGTGTTCATGGAGCGCGCCCTGCGCAAGATTCACATCCAGTATCCGCGCCGCCAGGTGGGTATGAAAGTCTACGATGGCGGCAGTTCGCACCTGCCGGTCAAGATCAACCCGGCGGGCGTGATCCCGGCGATCTTCGCCTCTTCTCTGCTGCTCTTGCCGGTGACGGTTTCGACCTTCTCGGGCGCTCAAACCGGGCCGGTGATGTCGACGATCCTGGCTTATTTCGGGCCAGGTCAGCCGCTTTATCTGGCATTCCTCGGCGGGATGGTGATCTTCTTCACCTTTTTCTACACCGCCAATGTGTCGTTCAAGACGGAAGACGTGGCCGAGAACCTCAAGAACCAGAACGGGTTCATCCCTGGCATAAGGCCTGGCAAGCGTACCGAGGAATATCTCGATTATGTGGTGAACCGGATCCTCACTGTCGGCGCGCTCTATCTTGCCGCCGTGGTGTTGTTGCCCGAGATCATCCGCGCCGAGCTGGGGATTCCCTTTTTCTTCGGGGGCACTTCGGTTCTGATTGTGGTTGCCGTGACGATGGACACGATCAATCAGGTTCAGTCGCATCTGCTGGCCCATCAGTACGAAGGCCTGCTTGAAAAATCTCAGCTTCGCGGCAAGCGCCGCGGCGCCAAGAAGGGGCCGTCCCGCAAATGAATATCATTCTTCTTGGCCCTCCGGGGGCCGGCAAGGGCACGCAGGCGCGGCGCCTTGTCGAGAAACGCGCCATGGTTCAGCTTTCCACCGGCGACATGCTGCGCAACGCACGTGCCTCCGGCTCGCCGATGGGCCGCCGAGTGGCCGAGGTGATGGATCGTGGCGAGCTGGTGACGGACGAGATCGTCATTGGCCTGATCGAGGAAAAGCTGGAAAGCGGCGCGCCCGGTGGGTTCATTTTCGACGGGTTTCCCCGCACGCTTGCCCAGGCGGATGCGCTTGAGGCATTGCTTGCCAGCAAGGGCAAGCGGCTTGGAGCCGCCATCGAGATGAAGGTCGATGATGACGCGCTGGTAGAACGGATCACGGGCCGCTTTACCTGCGGCGATTGCGGCGAGGTCTATCACGACAAGACCCGCCCGACGGCAAAGCCCGGTGTCTGCGATGTCTGTGGCGGAACCGACATGAAACGCCGCGCCGACGATAACGAGGAAAGCCTGCGCCAGCGCTTGATGGAATATTACAAGAAGACCTCACCGCTGCTGGGGTATTACCACGCCAAGGGCCTTCTGGCCGAGATCGACGGACTGGCCGCGCCGGATACCGTCGAGGCGGAAATCGCAAGCGTCCTGTCGGAAGGGCCGGGTGGCTCTTGACGCGTCGGGCAAAAGCCCATAGTGACGCGAACTCGCGATAGAATCGTCTTGACAGAGGCGGAATTTGCGAATCGCCGGTGCGCCGGCGGATCAGTTGGCCCGGACCCCGCGTTCGGGCCTGAGTTGTGAAAAAAGGTTCCGGAAGTACGGAACCGCAACATGAGGACTCCCGCGTGGCACGTATTGCTGGCGTAAACATCCCCACGGGTAAGCGCGTTCCCGTCGCGCTGACCTATATTCATGGCATCGGTCCGGCTGCGGCCGCCGCAATCTGCGAGGCCGTCAACGTCGACACGGCGCGCCGCGTGAACGAGCTTTCGGATGCCGAAGTGCTCTCCATTCGCGAACATATCGATGCCAACTACACCGTCGAGGGCGACCTGCGGCGCGACGTCCAGATGAACATCAAGCGGATGATGGACTTGGGTTCGTATCGCGGCCTGCGCCATCGTCGCAACCTGCCTGTGCGCGGTCAGCGCACTCACACCAATGCTCGTACGCGCAAAGGCCCCGCAAAGGCCATTGCCGGCAAGAAGAAGTAAGGGAAGGCAGGAAAGATGGCTCGTGACAAGACCCGCCTCAAGCGCAAAGAGCGCAAGAATATCGCAGCCGGTGTGGCGCATGTGAATTCGTCCTTCAACAACACCAAGATCCTGATCTCGGATGTGCAGGGTAACGCCATTGCCTGGTCTTCGGCCGGGACCATGGGGTTCAAGGGGTCGCGCAAATCGACGCCCTATGCCGCCCAGCTTGCCGCCGAGGATGCGGGCAAGAAAGCCCAGGAGCATGGTGTGCGGACCCTGGAAGTCGAAGTTCAGGGCCCTGGCTCTGGCCGGGAATCGGCGCTGCGCGCGCTGGCCGCGGTCGGTTTCAACATCACGTCGATCCGCGATGTTACGCCGATTGCGCACAATGGCTGCCGCCCGCCGAAGCGTCGCCGGGTGTAAGACAGATGACCGGAGCGGGCGCGGCCCGTGCCTTGAGAACAAGGCGCGGCCGTGGCCGTTCCACTATTTGATGGACCTCGGGCGTCTGCCATCTTGGACATGGATGGCCGGCAGGAATGGAGGCAGTTCACATGATCCACAAGAATTGGCAGGAATTGATCAAGCCCACCCAGCTTGACATCAAGCCCGGTGCAGATCCGTCGCGCAAGGCGACGATCATTGCCGAGCCGCTTGAGCGGGGTTTCGGCCTGACCCTGGGCAACGCGCTGCGCCGCGTGCTCATGGCATCGCTCCAGGGGGCAGCGATCACCAGCCTCCAGATCGACAATGTTGTGCACGAGTTTTCCTCGGTCGCCGGGGTGCGCGAAGATGTGACCGACATCGTGCTCAACCTCAAGGGCGTGGCCATCCGCATGGAGGTCGAAGGGCCCAAGCGGCTATCCATCTCGGCCAAGGGGCCGGGCGTGGTGACGGCGGGCGACATTTCGGAAAGCGCGGGCATCGAGATCCTTAACAAGGATCACGTGATCTGCCACCTCGACGAGGGGGCCGAACTCTATATCGAACTGACCGTCAACACCGGCACCGGGTATGTCTCGGCCGACAAGAACCGCCCTGAGGATGCGCCCATCGGGCTGATCCCGATCGATGCGATCTATTCGCCGGTCAGGAAAGTCTCGTACGACGTGCAGCCCACGCGCGAAGGGCAGGTGCTGGACTATGACAAGCTGACGCTGAACGTCGAGACTGACGGCTCGGTCAGCCCCGAGGATGCCGTGGCCTTTGCCGCGCGGATCCTGCAAGACCAGCTTCAGATCTTCGTCAACTTCGACGAGCCGGAAGCTGCCGGCCGCCAGGACGATGACGACGGGCTGGAATTCAACCCGCTCCTGCTCAAGAAGGTGGACGAGCTGGAACTCAGCGTGCGTTCGGCCAACTGCCTGAAGAACGACAACATCGTCTATATCGGCGACCTGATCCAGAAGACCGAGGCAGAGATGCTGCGCACCCCGAATTTCGGCCGCAAGTCGCTCAACGAGATCAAGGAAGTGCTCTCGGGCATGGGGCTGCATCTGGGCATGGATGTCGAGGACTGGCCGCCGGAGAATATCGAAGACCTGGCCAAGCGTTTCGAAGACCAGTTTTAAGCGGGGCCGGGCGGTCTTTCGGCCGCCCGCCCCATCACGATCCGGGCAAACCCGCCCCAAGGAGAGCGGCGTTCACGCAGGCGCCGCCGGACAAAGCAAAACACGACGATAGGAGACTGACATGCGTCACGCAAAGGGCTACCGCCGCCTGAACCGCACCCACGAACACCGCAAGGCGATGTTCGCCAACATGGCCGGCTCGCTGATCGAGCATGAGCAGATCAAGACGACCCTGCCCAAGGCCAAGGAACTGCGCGCGATCGTGGAAAAACTGATCACCCTGGCCAAGCGCGGTGATCTGCACGCCCGCCGTCTGGCCGCTTCGCGGCTCAAGCAGGATGCCCATGTGGCCAAGCTGTTCGATGTGCTCGGCCCCCGGTATGGCGAACGCCAGGGCGGTTATACCCGCGTTCTGAAGGCTGGCTTCCGTTATGGCGACATGGCGCCGATGGCGATCATCGAGCTGGTTGAGCGGGATCCGTCGGCCAAGGGTGCCGCCGATCTGGCCCGCGAAGAGGCCGAAGGAGCCGCCGAAAGTACCGAAGCCTGATAGATGTTGCGCGGCGATACTCGCCACGCCAGGATTTGAAGAGCCCGCCGCATCGCGGCGGGCTTTCGCGTATCCGGGGGCAGGCCAACAGGCTTGAAAGCAAGGCGCGCGCTTTGCATATCCTGCGCTGCAACGGATAACGGGAGGGGCGGGGATGCGCCTGATGATTGCAGCCTTGATCGCCATGGTGCTGGCCTGGCCAGCCATGCCAGAAACCCGCGTGCCGCGGTCGCAATCCGAAGTGACGCTGAGCTATGCGCCGGTGGTGCGCGCGGCAGCGCCTGCGGTTGTCAATATCTATGCCCGCCGGATCGTGGCGGAGCGGCGCAGCCCTTTTGCGGGCGATCCGTTCTTCGGCCCGCTGTTTCGCGATCACGGGCAGCTTGTGCCGCGGGTGCAGAATGCGCTTGGCTCGGGCGTGATCCTGAGGCCTGACGGGCTGGTTGTCTCCAATTACCATGTGGTGGGCGATGCCTCGGATATCCGGGTAGTGCTCAACGACCGGCGCGAGTTCGGCGCCGAGGTGATCCTGGCCGATGAGGCCAGCGATCTTGCGGTGCTGCGCCTGGAAGGGGCCGATGAACTGCCCGCCCTGCCATTGCGCGACGGCCCGCCGCTGGAAGTGGGCGATCTGGTGCTGGCCATTGGCAATCCGTTCGGCGTGGGGCAGACAGTGTCGGGCGGCATCGTTTCCGGGCTGGCGCGCTCGGGCCTGTCACTGGGCAGCGGGCGCGGCTATTTCATCCAGACCGACGCGGCGATCAATCCGGGCAATTCCGGTGGCGCGCTGGTGGACATGCAGGGCCGGCTGGTCGGGGTCAACACTGCGATCCTGACTCGCTCGGGCGGCTCGCAGGGGGTGGGGTTCGCCGTGCCGTCCGACCTTGTAGCGCGCGTCGTCGAGCAAGCCGAGGCGGGGCAGGACAGTTTCTTGCGCCCCTGGGCGGGGATGACAGGGCAGGCGGTGGATGCCGCGCTGGCCGAGAGTTTCGGCATGGAGCGCCCGCTTGGTGTCGTGGTTGCGGAACTGCACCGCCAAAGCCCCTTTCGCGCCGCCGGGCTGCGGCCGGGTGACATCGTCACCGAAGTCGACGGCGACGAGGTGAACACGCCCCCGGAATTGCTCTACCGTCTGTCGGTCGCCCGCCTGGGCCGGGAAGTGGAAGTCGACTACCTGCGCGAGGGGCGGATGCAAAGCACCCGGGTTGCGCTGATGGTCGCACCTGAAACCCCGCCGCGCGGGACATTTGCCGTGCCGGCCGGCCAGGCCTTGCGCGGGCTGGTGGTGGAGAATGTCAGCCCTGCCCTAATCGCCGAGATGGGGTTGCCGCTTGCCGCGGAAGGTGTTGTCGTGGTGGCCGCGAGCGAACTTGCGGCCCGCGTGGGGCTGCGGCGAGGTGATATCCTGCTGGCGATCAACGGCGTGACGATCGAGCGCACCGAGGATGTGGCGCGCGCGCTGGCGGGGCGGGAACGTTTCTGGCAGGTCGAGTATCTGCGCGACGGTCGCCGGCGCAGCGTTCAGTTCCGCTATTGAGGGCATGGCGCGGCCGTTTCGGCGCGCGGTTGCGATGGTGGCTCATGGATATCGGCGGGGCCGCTGTCGGCTGATGCCGGATGCCTTCGGCGAGGATATTTTTTCCACAGTGAAGGAGCAAGGCGGAGCGCGTCGGAGCGGTCAGCGCACGCCCAGCTTGGCCAGAGCCGCGGCCAGGTCAGGGGGCAGGGCATCGTCATCGCGGCGCGCGGTGAGGAGGTCGCGCGGGGCGTCGGCGGGGGCGAGGTAGCGCCAGCCCTGAAACGGGCGGCGGGGGGCGGCTTCGGTGCGGATGATTGCCGGGTCGAGCACGATGGCGCAGCGCAGGATGCCATCCTTGCCGCGGCGTTCCTCGAGCCGCAGCATGCGCTGACGGGCCAGGATCACGCCCTTGAACACCCAGTAGAGCGAGCCGCCATCGAGCAGCTCCGCCTCGCGGCGGGGCCACATGCGGGTGACATGCACGGGCAGCCCATCGGCGCCGCGGGCGCGTGCGGTGGCCTGCCAGGTTTCGAGATCCTCGACCCGTTCGGCCCCGACGCAGAGTTTAAGCAGATGGACATGTTCGGACATGCTGCCGATCTTCGTGTTGCGCCCCTGTCATGCCTGGGCGATATAGCCCTGTGGCCGGGCTTTCAAGGTGGCGTTGATCCCGCCGCGCGTGCGGCTTATGTTTGGCCTCCCTCCTTTGCACATTCAAGGACTCATGGCATTGACCCGTTTCGCAGCCCCCATCGCAGAACAGATCTGGGACATGAAATACCGTCTCAAGGCGGCTGACGGAACCGTCACCGACAAGACGGTGGAAGATAGCTGGCGCCGGGTCGCCCGCGCGCTTGCGGCGCCCGAGAGCGACCCCACCCATTGGGAAGAGCGGTTTTACGGCGCGCTGGCCGATTTTCGCTTTCTGCCCGCCGGGCGCATTCTGGCGGGGGCCGGAACCGAGCGCAGCGTGACGCTGTTCAACTGTTTCGTCATGGGCACGATTCCCGACAACATGGGCGGCATTTTCGAGATGCTGAAAGAGGCCGCGCTGACCATGCAGCAGGGTGGCGGCATCGGCTATGATTTTTCCACCATCCGCCCGCGCGGGGCGGAGGTGAAGGGCGTGGCGGCCGATGCCTCGGGGCCGCTGAGCTTCATGGATGTGTGGGATGCGATGTGCCGCACGATCATGTCGGCGGGCTCGCGCCGCGGCGCGATGATGGCCACCATGCGCTGCGATCATCCCGATATCGAGGATTTCATCGAGGCCAAGCGCGACCCGGCGCGGTTGCGCATGTTCAACCTGAGTGTGCTTGTCACCGATGATTTCATGGAGGCGGTCAAGGCGGGAGCCTCCTGGGATCTGGTGTTCGGCGGCAAGGTTTATCGCACGGTGGAGGCGCTAGATCTGTGGAACCGGATCATGCGCGCGACCTATGACTATGCCGAGCCGGGCGTGATCTTCATCGACCGGATCAACGCGATGAACAACCTCGCCTATTGCGAGACCATCGCGGCGACCAACCCTTGCGGCGAGCAACCGCTGCCGCCCTATGGCGCCTGTCTGCTGGGGTCGGTCAACCTGGCGCGGCTGGTGAGCGACCCCTTCGAGACGGGCGCCCGGCTTGACCCCGCGGCGCTGGACGATCTTGTGCGCGTCGCGGTGCGGATGATGGACAATGTGGTCGATGTCAGCCGCTTTCCGCTGGAGCAACAGGCACAGGAGGCGCAGGCGAAGCGCCGGATCGGGCTGGGCGTGACCGGGCTGGCCGATGCGCTGCTGATGCTGGGGCTGCGCTATGGCACGCCCGAGGCCGCCGCCCAGGTCGAAGCCTGGATGCACGCGATCGCGCGGAGCGCTTATCTGGCCAGTGCCGACCTCGCGCGTGAGAAGGGGCCTTTCCCGCTGTTCGACACGGACGCGTTCCTTGCCTCGGGCACCATGCGGATGATGGATGAAGATGTGCGCGACGCGGTGCAGGCCCATGGCATCCGCAATGCGCTGCTCACCTCGGTCGCGCCCACCGGCACGATCAGCCTCTATGCGGGCAATGTGAGTTCAGGCATCGAGCCGGTCTTTGCCTACAGCTACAAGCGCAAGGTGCTGCAAAAGGACGGGTCGCGCAGCGAGGAAGAAGTCGTGGATTACGCGGTGCAGATGTGGCGCGAGAAATTCGGCGACGCGCCCTTGCCCGATCATTTCGTCAACGCCCAGACCTTACCGCCGCTTGAGCATGTGCGCATGCAGGCGGCGGCGCAGAAATGGGTGGACAGCTCGATCTCGAAAACCATCAACTGCCCCGAGGATATCGGGTTCGAGGCCTTCAAGGATGTCTATCTGGCTGCCTTCGAGCAGGGCTGCAAGGGCTGCACGACCTACCGGCCCAATGCGGTGACGGGCTCGGTTCTGTCGGTCTCGGAGACGCGCGAGGCCACGCCCGAGGCCGACAGCGGCGCCGATGTGGTGTATATCTCCGAGCCGCTGGATCGCCCGCAGGCGCTGGAGGGCGCGACCTACAAACTGAAATGGCCGGTCAGCGAGCACGCGATCTACATCACCATCAACGATATCATCATCGCCGGGCATCGCCGCCCCTTCGAGGTGTTCATCAACTCCAAGAACATGGAGCATTACGCCTGGACGGTGGCGCTGACCCGGATGATCTCGGCGGTGTTCCGGCGTGGGGGCGACGTGAGTTTCGTGGTCGAGGAGCTGAAGGCCGTGTTCGACCCGCGCGGCGGGGCCTGGATGGAGGGGCGTTATGTGCCCTCGATCCTCGCGGCGATCGGCGGGGTGATCGAACATCATCTGATCGCCATCGGCTTCATCGATGGCGAGGGGATGGGCCTGAAATCCGACCCCCGCGCGCAGGCCATGGCGGTGGGGGAGCCGCCGCGCGGGGCAGCCTGCCCGGCCTGCGGTGCCTTTGAAATGGTGATGATCGAAGGCTGCATGACCTGCCGCGCCTGCGGGCATTCCAAATGCGCCTGAGCGGGCGCGGCGATACCCATGTTCCGATCATCCCCTCTCGAGCCGATGCCCGTTACGCACCTTGCGATCATGCTGAAACCAAAGCCGCGTTTGAGGCGATTGATTGAAGGTTTTCGTTTGGGTCTTCAGCCGGATCATAATACTGGACACCCATGAACCGCATCAGCCACATCACCATTGACGATACCGGCCTGCCCACACCGACGCCCGAGATCGAGCAGGAGCGGCGGGTTGCCATATTCGATCTGCTGGAAGACAACAGCTTCACCCTGCCCGCGCGCGAGGGGCGCGCCGCGCCGCGGGGGCCGTTCCGGCTGCGGCTGGCGATCCGGGAGCGGCGGCTGGTGATCGAGGTTGCCGATGCGGGCGAGACGCTGGTCGCGGCCGTTCATCTGTCGCTTGGCCCCTTCCGCCAGGTCGTGAAGGATTACTACCAGATCTGCGGCAGCTATTTCGACGCCGTCAAGAAGCTGCCCCCCGCCCAGATCGAGGCCATCGACATGGCCCGTCGCGGTATCCACAATGAGGGCGCGCGGATCCTGCAGGAGCGACTGAAAGGCAAGGCCGAGCTTGATATCGACACGGCGCGGCGGTTGTTCACCCTTATCTGTGTGCTGCATTTCGGGGGGTGATCGGGTGCCGGGGCGTTTTCCATCTTCGTTGCTGTTCTGCTGCGACCATAATTCCGTGCGCTCACCCATCGCGGAGGGGCTGATGAAGAAATTCTACGGCCAGCGTGCCTATGTGCAGTCGGTCGGGGTGCGCAGCGATTTCGAGATCGACGGCTTTGCCATCGCTGTCAGCAAGGAATTGGGTGTCGAACTGATCCGCCACCGCTCGCGCAGCTTCGACGAGATGGAGGAATGGGGCGATGACCTTTCGGGTTTCGACCTGATCGTGGCGCTTTCGCCCGCCAGCCAGCGCCGCGCGCTGGAACTGACGCGCTATGCGCATATCGATGTGGAGTACTGGCCGATCATGGATCCGACCGGCCTGGGCGAAGACCGCGAAGCGAAGCTTGCCGCCTATCGCCAGACCCGCGACCAGATCCGCCAGCGCATGATCGCGCGTTTCGGACCGCCCGTCATGGCAGACCAGCAAGAGACATGAGCCTGCGGATCGAGACGCTGCGGGGGGCGGCCCTGGATGCTGCGCTTGATGATGTGGCGCGGCTGCGCATCGCGGTGTTTCGCGACTGGCCTTACCTTTATGACGGCGATGCGGACTACGAGCGGCGCTACCTTGAGGTCTATCGCACCAGCCCCGCCGCGATTCTTGTAGGGGCGTTCGACGGCGCGCGGCTGGTGGGCGCGGCCACCGGCACCCCGATGGAAGACCACGCCGATGATTTCGCCGCCGCCTTTAGTGGCACGGGGCTGGCGCTCGGGGATATATTCTACTGTGCCGAATCCGTCCTGCTGCCCGCCTATCGGGGGCAAGGCGCCGGGCATCGCTTCTTCGACCTGCGCGAGGGGCACGCCCGCGGCCTCGGTCGGCGGCATGTCGCCTTTTGCGCGGTGCAGCGCCCTGCTGATCATCCGCTGCGGCCCGCGGATTACGCCCCGCTGGATCCGTTCTGGCGCAAGCGTGGTTATACGCCGCTTGCGGGGGCGGTGGCGCGCTTCGGCTGGAAGGATATCGACCAGTCTGATGAGACCGCAAAGCGGCTGCAATTCTGGGTCAGGACGCTGCCGGACTGAGTGCTCAGCCCGCCGCCGCCTCGCCGGCCAGCGCATCCATCGCCTGGGCCAGCCGCACATCCAGCGCCGACAGCCCGCCCGCGTCATGGGTGGTCAGCGTCACATCGACCTTGCGATAGACGTTCGTCCATTCCGGGTGATGATCTAGCTTTTCGGCGATCAAGGCCACGCGCGCCATGAAGCCGAACGCGCTGACGAAATCGTCAAAGACAAAGCTGCGGGTGATGGCGTCGCGATTCTCGGCCATTTCCCAGCCGCTTTCCAACAGCGGCTTGAGCGCGGCGTTACGGTCGGTGGCGGTCAGGCGTTCGGTCATGGGTCTGCCTCCGTTTATTCGAGTTTCAGTAGCGGGCGGGGACTGCCGCGCCGAAAGGGGCCGTGTTCGGCCAGGGTCTCCATCTCTTGTTCCACGGCCTGGCGCTCGGCTTCCAGATAGTTGGCCACGGCATCGCGGAAGCCTTCATCGATGAACCAGTGCAGCGAATGCACCTGCGCGGGCAGATAGCCGCGTGCTAGCTTGTGCGCCCCTTGCGCTCCGGCCTCGACCCGCGCCAGCCCGCGTTCCAGCGCAAAGTCGATCGCCTGATAGTAACACAGTTCGAAATGCAGGCAGGGGTGATCCTCGATACAGCCCCAGTAGCGGCCGTAAAGCGTGTCGCGCCCGATGAAGTTGAGCGCGCCGGCCACCGGCCTGCCGCCCCGTTCGGCCAGCACGAGCGCGACCAGATCGCGCAGTCGCTCCTGCACCAGGTCGAAGAAACGCCGCGTCAGATAAGGCGTGCCCCATTTGCGCGCGCCGGTGTCCTGATAGAAGGCCCAGAAGGCGCGCCAGTGCTCGGGGTGCAGATCGTCGCCGATCAGGATGCGGATATGGCCGCCGAATTCCTGAGCCTGCCGCCGCTCCTTGCGGATGGCCTTTCGCTTGCGCGAACTCAGATCGGCCAGGAACTCTTCAAAATCGGCATAGTCCTGATTCTCCCAATGAAACTGCTCGGTGATTCGGTGCAGGAGGCCTATCTCGGCTCCGGCGGCCGCTTCGTCAGCAGTGCAAAAGGTGATATGGGCCGACGAGAGCCGGTTTTCCGCTGCAAGCTGCACCATACCCTGCACCAATGCCGCGCGGCCGGTTCCCTCGCATCCCGGGCGGCACAGCAGCCGCCGCCCCGTGGCAGGGGTGAATGGCACCGCACATTGCAGCTTGGGATAGTATTGCCCACCGGCACGCTGCCAGACATGGGCGAAATTATGGTCGAAGATGTATTCGCCCTGGCTGTGCCCCTTGAGGTAAACCGGCGCCACGGCAATGGCCTCGCCCCCCTGCCGCGCCACCAGATGGCGCGGAGACCAGCCGGTGCCTGGGCCGACGGACCCTGACTCTTCCAGCGCCAGCAGGAAGCGGTGTGCCGTGAAGGGATCGTGCGGAAGGCCGCCGTCAGCAGTTTCTGGGCAGGCGCAGGCATCCCATTCCGCCGCAGGAATGGCACCGATGCCGGGCACGACCGTGACTTCGATACTGGCGTCGGTGTCGGGCATTCGGGGTCCTCGGCGCGATGTTGTCTTTGCGACAAATGGTGCCGCCGCCCGGCGCGTCAAGCAGGGCCGTGCCCTACGGGTGCCTTTGGGGGCAGGGTGGGCAGATAGCCTTCGAAGGTGATGCCATCGGCGGTTTTGCGGGCGATGGCCTCTTCGCGGGGGCTGCGCAGCGTCCAGCACAGGATCGGCACGCCCTGCGCCTTCAGTGTGGCCAGTTCTGCGCGGGCCAGGTCGCGCCAGTCATGCGAGACAAAGCTTGCCCCGGTGCTGTCGAAATCGCGGATGGCTCGCAGATGCGCACGTGCGACCGCGCCCAGGCGGGGAGCGTCGCGCAAGGTCCAGCGTCCGGTTGTCAGCCCGCGCGGCAGGTCCGGGGCCGCGTGGGCCAACGCCATGACGGCGGCGGGCACAAAGGACATCGCGGCCACCGGCCCGCCGCAGCCATGCACCGCGTCGGCCACGGCGGCTTCCAGCCGGCCATCGCTGAGGTGGCGCCCGCCCGACTGATCCTTGAGTTCGATCAGAACCGGCGCCCGCCCCGCGATCTCGGCCATAAGGTCGCCCAAGCGCGGGATGCCCTCGCCATCGCCGTCTTTCAGGGCCAGACCCGCCAGCGTGGCGGCGTCATGTTCGCACAGCTTGCCGCGATGCCCGGTCATGCGCGCAAGCCTGTCGTCGTGGAACACCATCGCGACGCCATCGCGCGAAAGCTGCACGTCGATCTCGACGCCATAGCCCTGCGCCACCGCAGCCCTGACAGCCGCGCGCGAATTTTCCGGCCGCCCCGCTGCCTTGGCGTCGTGCAGGCCACGATGCGCCAGCGGCTTTCGCAGAAATTCGGCGGGCAGGGCCGGGCCGGTCATCATGCCAGTTCGAAAATACCTTCGATCTCGACCGCCACACCCAGCGGCAGCGAGGCCGCGCTCACCGCTGAACGCGAATGCCGCCCGGCATCGCCAAGCAGCTCGACCAGCAGGTCGGACGCACCGTTTATCACCTTGGGCTGTTCAGTGAAGTCAGGGGTGGAATTTACAAAGCCGGTCAGCTTGACCACGCGCTTCAGCCGCCCCAGATCGCCGCCACAGGCCGCGCGCACCTGCGCCAGAAGGCTGAGCGCGCAACGCCTTGCGGCCTCGGCCCCTGCGGCAGTGTCGAGATCTGCGCCCAGCCGCCCGGTTATGAGCCCGTTCGGCCCCTGGCTGATCTGCCCCGAGACGAACAACAGGTTTCCGGCGTGAACATATGGCACGTAGTTGGCCGCCGGAGCGGGCGCATCGGGCAGCGACAGGCCGCGTTCGGCAAGCCGCGCATCGATTGTGTCGTTCATCGGATCCTCCGCATATCACCGTTTGACCTTGGCTCTAGCATGCCGGATTGCACCGAACCAGCGTCGAGACCCATGCCGGCCATCAGGCCATGGCGTCAGCGTTCGCGGAAAGCGCGGGTGAAATAGTCGCTCAGCGGTTTCACCAGATAGGCGAGCGGGCTGCGCGCCTCGGTTTGCAAGAACACATCGACGGGCATTCCGGGAATGAGGGCGCGGCCCTCCAGCTTGTCGGTTTCGTCCGGCTCCAGCATGATTTCGGCACGGTAATAGCTCAGCCCGCTGGCGCCGTCGGTGAAGGCATCGGCTGACAGCCCGGTCACGCGGCCCAGCAGTTCGGGCGTGGTGCGCATGCTGAAGGCCGGGAACATCAGCCGTGCCTCCTGCCCGATCTCGACCTGGTCGATATCGGTGGGATCGACGCGGGCGGCGATGACAAGCGGCCGATCCTGCGGCACGAGGTAAAGCACCGGGTCGGCGGCGCGCAGCACGGCGCGCGGGGTCGTGACCTGTAGGCCATAGACGATGCCCGAAACCGGCGCGCGCAGCTCGAGCCTGTCGATCCGCTCGGCCAGGGCACGGCGGCGTTCGGCCAGTTCGAGCGCGCGCACGCCAAGATCGCGCAATTCGGTTTCAGCCTCTTCGCGGCGGGTGCTGACGAGGCGCAGCCGCTCGACAGTGATTTCGGTGATTGCGCCGCCGGCGCGTGCCCGATCGGCGGTCAACTCGCCCAGTGCGCCGCGCAACCGCGCTTCTTCGCGCTGCAGCGCCAGAACCCGCGCTGCCTGGGCCAGCCCCTGGGCAAGCAGGGTGCGCTGGGCGCTCAGCTCCTCTTCGACCAGCGCCATCTGCTGCTCGAGCGCGAGTGTCTGCGCGTCGATGCCGAGTATCTGGTTTTCAATCTGCTCCTGCCGCCGGTCAAGCTGTGCGACCAGCTGTTCGAGGCTTTCGCCGCGGGCGGCAAAGAGGCGTTCCTGCCCCGCGATCAGCGCGGCGATCTCCAGGTTGTCGGCGGCTGCCACGAGCTCGGCCGGAAACGTGGGGTGTTCTGCGCCGTCGCGTTCAGCCTCGAGCCGGCCGCGGCGCGCCAGGGTCTCGAAAAACTGGCTTTCGACGATGGCAAGCTCCGATCGTAGCAACGACCCGTCAAGTTGCAGCAGCGGCGCGCCGGCTGCCACGCTTTGCCCTTCGCTGACGAGAATCTGTTCGACCACGCCGCCATCGGGGTGCTGCACGACCTGGCGGTTCTGTTCGACCTCAAGCTGCCCCGGCGCGATGACGGCGCCGGAGATGTCGGTCAGCACCGCCCAGCTTCCAAAGCCGCCGATCAGCAGCAGCAAGGTTACCAGGCCCAGGATCAGAGGCTTGCGCACCGGCCAAGCGGGTCTTGGCGTGTCCTGCCCTGGTTCGGGGCGCGATGCCGGTGCGGCTGGTGGCATGGATGGCGGGGCGGTGGGCCGTGCAGGCTGCTGCCCGCCCTTTTCGGCGCGCCGGGCGTGGCCGCCGCGTCCCGGATGGTGAAACGCCATGTGCTTCAGGATCACATCCGCAGGCGCCGCAGGATCGAGGCGGACAGGCCCGGGCAAAGCATCGCCGGGCAGTTTGCCAGACAGGGCCGGACCTTTGGAATACTCTTTCATGACACTCCTCCGGGGCCGGCATTGCGCAAGATGTCGGTGTGGTTGCGCACGGTTTCGCGCAGCACCTCGTCGCGCGGGCCGAAGGCCTTGCGCATCCCGCCTTCCAGCACCAGCAACATGTCGCATTCCTGGATGGCGGCGGGCCGGTGGGCCATGATCAGAACCGAGTTTCCCGCGGCCTTGGTTTCGCGGATTGCTGCGTTCAGCGCGGCCGAGCCGGTATTGTCCAGGTTCGCATTAGGCTCATCGAGGACCAGGATGACCGGGTCGCCATACATCGCGCGGGCCAGCCCGATCCGCTGGGTCTGCCCGCCCGAAAGCTTGCTTCCGTGCTGGCTGACCGGCGTGTCATATCCTTGAGGCAGTGTCACGATCAGGTCATGCGCCCCGGCGCGTTTGGCGGCGCGCACCACTGCCTCGGGGTCGGGCCGTGGGGAGAGCCGGGCGATATTCTCGGCAATGGTGCCATCAAACAGTGTGACCTGCTGCGGCAGGTATCCGATCAATGCGCCCAGCACATCGGGGTCGTATTGATCAAGGGCCGCGCCATCGAGCCGCACCTTGCCGCTGGCCGCAGGCCAGACGCCGATCAGGGCGCGCGCCAGTGTCGATTTTCCCGCACCGCTTGACCCGATCACGCCCAGTGCCTGCCCCGGCTCAAGCCGGAAGGACAACATGCGTAGTGATGCCTGCCGCTCGCCGGGGGGCACCACGGTCAGCCCCTGCGCCTCGAGCAGGGCGCGCGGGCGGGGCAGCGGCGTGGGGTGCCTTTGCGGAGGCTCGGCCGTCAGCAGTTCGCCCAGCCGCGCCCAGCCTTCCTGCGCACGTTGCATGACACCCCATTGTGAAATCGACTGATCGACCGGCGCCAGCGCCCGCCCCAGCAGAATGGAGCCCGCAATCATCGCGCCGGGCGTAAGCTGATTTTGCAAGACCAGATAGGCCCCGAGGCCCAGCATCGCCGATTGCAGGAACAGCCGGAACGCCTTGGAAAACGCGGTGAAGCCGCCGCTGCGGTCGCTCAGGGCAATGGTGTCACCCAGGGCGCGGCGCCGTGCTGCCTGCCAACGGGCGAATCCGTGCCCCCGCATCCCCAGCCCGCGCACCAGGTCGGCCTCGTCCTTGATCTGTTCGGCAAGGCGCTCGGCACGGGCGGATGCGGCATTGGCCTGCGCCATCGGTTCGCGCGTGAGGCGCTGATGGAGCAAGGCGGCGATCACCAGTAGCCCGCCCCCCGCCACCGCAAGCCAGCCCAGCCAGGGATGAAAGATGAAGATCGCGAAGATGAAGATCGGCGTCCATGGCAGATCGAAGAACGCCAGCAGCGTCGGCGATGACAGCAGCCGCTGGATCGCTTCCAGATCTCGCTGCGCGGCCAGCGCGAGCGGGTCGTTTGGCCGCGCGGCGTTGCGCGAGAGTGCGGCGGAAAACACGCGCCGGTCCAGCCGATCCTGAAAGCGGGCGCCGATCCGGGCAGTGACGCGCCCACGGGCGTAATCCAGAAACCCCATTGCCAGATAAAGGAACACCACAAGCATCATCAGCGCCGCCAGCGTCGCCTCCGACCTGCTGCTCAGCACCCTGTCATAGACCTGCAGCATGAAGATCGGACCGGTGAGCATCAGCAGGTTCACGAAGATACTGAACAGCAACACACCCAGAAACAGGGCGCGATGCTGATTTCTGGTCTCGCGCAGTTCCCTGCGGCCTGCTGTGTTTTCAGCCCTCTTCATGCTCCAGCCCATCCCTTCGGCAGATGGCGCGCGACAATCCGCCACCGGGAAACTTGCACCACCCTGATGTGCGCCCTAGGTTGTCACGATGCCGGAAAGACCCCGGCCCAGCCCAGCAATGCCCTGAATGCAATGGCAATCACCTTTGTTACCTGAACAGGATTATATGAAACCTGGTGCGTTGAGAAATCATTTCGTTGATGTCAGGAGCTTGGTGCCGGGCTTTTTTGCCATGTTTTTACTGGGTTTGGTCGCAGCCTGTTCGCCCGCACCACTGGGGGTTGAGGTGTGGGACCCCTATGAAGCCGAAAACCGCGCGCGCCACGCAGAGAATCGGGCCGTTGATACCGCCCTGCTCAGGCGCAGCGCCCATGCCTATGGCGAAACCGTGCCCGAACCCGTGCGCCGCGCGGTGGGCAATTTCGCCGGCAACCTGTCGCTGCCCGGCGCGGCGGTGAACAGCCTGCTACAGGGCCGGCCCGATGCCGTGGTCGAGAACACCTTCCGCTTCCTTATCAATTCGACCCTCGGCCTGGCCGGGCTTTTTGATCCGGCGACCGAATTCGGCCTGCACGGACGCCCGACCGATTTCGGGGAAACCCTGCATGTATGGGGTGCGCCCGAAGGCGCCTATCTGGAACTGCCGTTCATCGGCCCCTCGACCGAGCGTGACGCAGTCGGTTTCGTCGCCGATATCGCGCTTGATCCGGTGCGGATCCTGCTGCCACGGGATGCGCGCGGCCTTGCCTTCGGCAGCCGGTTCGGGGCACTGATCGGAGATCGTTACGAGTATTCCGGTCTGATAGACTCGACCCTATATGAAAGTGCTGACAGCTACGCCCAGGCGCGGCTGATCTATCTGCAGAGCCGTCGCTTCCAGCTTGGAGACGAGTCCTTCACCACCTACTTCGACCCGTATGAGGAACTTTATGGCGATTGACGATCTGCCTCGCACACCGCGCCGCCAGTTCTTGACCCGCCTGGCGGGCTTTGCGGCCTTCGGTGCCGGGGCATCGGCCTTGCGGCCCGCTCGCGCGGCAAACCCCGCCGCGGCACAGGCGCTGGTCCAGCAGGTCTTGTCCGAGATCATGGGGATCATCAATTCGGGCCGGTCCGAAGCCGCCATGCTGGCCGAGTTCGAGCAGGTCTTTACCCGCTATGCCGATGTGAACGTGATCGCGCGTTCGGTGCTGGGGCCTTCGGCGCGGACCGCGAGCACGGCGCAGATTTCGGCTTTCACAGCGGCGTTTCGCGGCTACATGGCCCGCAAATACGGCCGCCGCTTCCGCGAGTTGATCGGCGCGCGGTTCTCGATCTCGGGCGCGCGCGACCTGGGCAATTTCATCGAGGTGGTCAGCACCGCCGCGCTGGTCGGTCAGCCGCCTTACGAAGTGCGCTGGCATGTCTCGGACCGCAGCGGAAGCAACCTGTTTTTCAACATGGTCATCGAGGGCGTGAGCATGCTTGCCGTCGAGCGCGAGGAAATCGGCGCCATGCTCGACCAGCGGCGCGGCGATATCGACCGGCTGATCGCCGATCTGCGCGGCATGGGCTGACCGGGCGAACTTACCTTTTGCTGTCCGGCACCTCGCCCGTGCCGTTGTCCGGCGGGCCCAGGCCGTAACGCCTGGCAACGCGCGCTGTCACCCCGAAGATCAGCGGCGCCGATGGCATGATGATGAAGACACGCACGATGTGAAAGGCCGTGACGACCGCCACGCCCTCCTGCAGGATCTTTGCGGTCAGGGCCATCTCGGTGATGCTGCCCGGCGCGGTCGCCAGGATCATCACCGGCCAGGTGATGCCGGTGATCCAGCTCAGCGCCAGCCCCAGCCCGGCGCAGTAGAGGATCATCAGTACCGTGCTCAGAAATGCGGCGGGAATGAACTTTCCGGCCCGCCGCAGCAGATCGCGGTCGAACACCGCACCCAGCCAGACGCCGAGAAACACCTGCGCCCCGGCCAGCATCGGATAGGGATAGGCGGTGATCGGCAGGCTCAGCGCCGCGCCCAGCGCCGCCCCGGCGAGCGGCCCTAGGAAATAGGGATTGGCAATGCGCAGCAACCGCGCTCCGGCTGCGCCCAGCGCGGCCAGCACGAACATGCTCAGTGCGCCCGAAATGCTCCAGGGAATGGCGCGGAGCGCAGCACTGGTATCTTCGACGCCACCCTGCACGGCAACGATGATCGGCGGGATGAAAAGCACCAGGATCATGATGCGCAACACCTGCGCAAAGACCACCGGCCCCGGTGCGGCCCCGTGCTTTTGCGCCAGTATGGCTGTCTCGACTGGCCCCACCGGAACCGACGCCAGGCTTGCCGAAACCACGTCGATATGCGCAAGCCGCATGAGCAGCATGGCCACGAGGAAGCCGCCAATCACGGTCAGGAGGGCCGCCGCGATCATCGGCACCACCAGCCCGCTCATCGCTGCGATGGTGTCGGGGGTGAAAGAAAGCCCCACCGATGATGCGATCACCATCTGACCGAGCGGGCGCGAAAACCGTGGCACATCGACCGGCAACTCCGACATCCGCACGATGGTGGAAAAAACCAGCGCGCCGATCATCCACGGCAGCGGAAGGTTCAGCCAGTCTGCAATCACGCCGAAGATCAGCGCGCCTGCGTAGATCAGGGCAACATGCGCCAGCCAGCGCCATCCGGGAATGCCGATTTTCATGCGTATCGTGCTCCTTCAGGTCATTGATACGCCTAACTTTCCGGAAGGGCCAGAGGCATCGTATGCCTTCGTATGCCGGGCGCCCCGCGCCCGCGCACCGCCCGCCCGCCCGGGCAAGGCCGCCCTGCTTTCTTCTTGGCAAAAATATCCCCGCCGGAGGCATCCGGCGGTGGCTGGCGGGCGCACGGGCGATGGTGATGTGGCGCGGTTCTCTGGCCCGCCAGGCCTCAGTCCGTTTTCCCGGATTTCCTGCCTGCGCCGGAGGGTTTCGCCGAGGCTTCCAGCGCCTCGATCCGCGCTTTGAGCGCCTCATTCTCCTCGCGCGCTTTCTGGGCCATCGCGCGCACGGCGTCGAACTCCTCGCGGGTGACGAAGTCGCGATCAGCCAGCCATCGGTCGAGCATCGAGCGCAGGGCGGTTTCAGCCTCTTCGCGCGCGCCCTGGGCGACGCCCATCGCATTGGTCATCAATTGTGCCATATCGTCGAGAAACCGGTTGCGGCCCTGCATCGCATCCTCCGTCATGCCTGTTCCAGATATGCCCCCGCGCCCGGAGAATCACAAGGTTGACTTCGCACCACCCGCGCGAGAAGGAGAGGCCGAAGGAGACCTTGATGCTTGCCATGATCCCGTTTCCCGACATCTCGCCCGAGATATTCTCGATCGAGATCGGCAACTTCACATTTGCCCTGCGCTGGTATGCGCTGGCCTATATTGCCGGGTTTCTTGCCGCATGGGCGATCGTGGTCGCGCTGATGAAGCGCCCGGTCCTATGGGGGCGCGAAGCGGCGCCAATGGCACCGGGCATGGTCGAGGGGTTGCTCACCTGGGTGATCATCGGCGTGATCCTTGGCGGTCGGCTGGGCTTTGTGCTGTTCTATCAGCCGGGGTACTACCTGCGAAATCCGGTCGAGATCCTGTTCATCTGGCAGGGCGGCATGGCCTTTCACGGCGGGCTGGCGGGCGCGGCGCTGGCGGGCTGGCTGTTTGCCCGGCGCCACAGTGTCGCGCCGATGCGTCTGGCCGACGCCATGGCAGTGTCGGTACCGGTGGGCCTGTTTCTGGGCCGGATTGCCAATTTCATCAACGCCGAGCTCTGGGGCCGGCCTACGACCATGCCCTGGGGGGTGATCTTTCCCGGCCCGGCCGCGCAATCCTGCCCCTGGGGTTGGGAAGGACCTTGTGCGCGCCATCCCACCCAGCTTTACGAGGCCGGGCTGGAGGGGCTGGTGCTGGGCCTGGTTCTGGCCTGGCTGGTCTGGCGGCGCGGCGCGCTCAAGCTGCCCGGGCTGACGCTGGGCGTGTTCCTTGCCGGTTATGGGCTTTCGCGATTTGTCGTCGAGTTCTGGCGCGAGGCCGATGCGCAGTTCATCACCCCCGACAACCCGCTGGGCCATGTGATCCGGCTGGGCGATCTTGGGCTGAGCATGGGGCAGCTTCTGTCGCTGCCGATGATCCTGCTGGGGCTGGGGCTGATCCTCTGGGCGCGGCGCGGGGCCCCGGCTGGGCCGCCGCGCGCGGGCTGACCGGGCGATGACTGCGCTCAGGGATATCCTTCTGCGGCGCATCCGCGCCACCGGCCCCATCACCGTGGCCGACTATATGGGCGAATGCCTGCTCCATCCGCAGCATGGCTATTACAGCACCCGCGACCCGCTGGGCGCGGCGGGCGATTTCACCACCGCCCCGGAGATCAGCCAGATGTTCGGTGAGTTGCTGGGCCTTTGCCTTGCGCAATGCTGGCTGGAGCAGGGCGCCCCCGCACCTTTCGTTCTGGCTGAATTGGGGCCTGGGCGCGGCACGCTGATGGCCGACATGCTGCGCGCCACGCGCAAGGTGCCGGGCTTTCACGCGGCGCTGCGCCTGCACCTGATCGAAGCCTCGCCCGCCCTGCGCGCCCGGCAGGCGGAAACACTGGCAGCCCATGCGCCACAGTGGCACGATCATCTGGCCGACCTGCCCGATTTGCCGCTATTCCTACTGGCCAACGAGTTCTTCGATGCTCTGCCAGTCCGGCAGTTCTTGCGCGCCGGGCAGGGTTGGCGCGAGCGCATGGTGGGGGTCGAGGGCGAAGATCTGGTTTTCGGTCTCGGCCCGGTCGCGCCGCTGGAGATGCTCGACCACAGGCTTGCCGACACCGCCGAGGGCGATCTGGTCGAACTCTGCCCCGCCGCGCAGCCGATCATGCACGAACTGGGCGCGCGTATTGCCCGCCATGGCCAGGGGGCGGCGCTGATCGTTGATTACGGAGACTGGCGCAGCCTGGGCGACACGTTGCAGGCGTTGCGCGCCCACCGGCCCGACCCGCCGCTTGCCCACCCCGGCGAAGCTGACCTGACCGCGCATGTGGATTTCGAGGCGCTGGCCGAGGCTGCCGCCGATGCCGGTGCGGCGCATGGCGCGATGGTGCCGCAGGGTGTGTTGCTGGGCCTGCTGGGAATCGCCGCGCGGGCCGAGGCGCTGGCACGCGACCTGACGGGCGATGCGCGGCAATCCCACCTGGCCGCATTTCGCCGCTTGACCCATGCCGATGAAATGGGAACCCTGTTCAAGGCACTGGCGATTCATCCGCGCGGCATGGCGCCACCTCCCGGTTTCGACCCCTGGCCCGAGGTATCATGACACTGGAAATCCTCACGTCCGATCTGCTTGCCCCCCTGCGTCACGGGTTTTTCACGCGGCGCGGCGGGGCGTCTTCGGGGGTGTTTGCGGGGCTGAACTGCGCGCCGGGCTCGTCCGACCAGTCGCAGGCGGTGCGGATCAACCGCGACCGCGTGGCCGCGGCCATGGGCCTGCCGCCCGAGCATCTCGTGGCGGTGCATCAGGTACATTCGGCCGAGGTGGTGGTCGTGGATGCCCCGCTTGAAGATCCGCCGCGCGCCGATGCGATGGTGACAACCACGCCGGGCCTGGCACTGACCGTGCTGACAGCCGATTGCCAACCGGTTCTTCTGGCCGATGCCGAGGCCGGGGTGATCGGCGCCGTTCACGCGGGCTGGCGCGGTGCGCTGGATGGCATCCTCGAGGCAACCGTCGAGGCGATGGTGGCGCAGGGCGGGCGGCGCGAGGCGATAACCGCTGTTATCGGCCCGACCATCAGCCAGCGCGCCTATGAGGTCGGTCCTGAATTCTTTGACGATTTCATGGCCGACGACGCTGAGAATGTGCGTTTCTTTGCGCAAGGAAACGGCGACCGGATGTTGTTCGACCTGCCCTCTTTCGGGTTGCACCGGCTGCGCGCCGCCGGCGTGGGCGAGGCTGAGTGGACCCGCCACTGCACCTATTCCGACCCGCGGCTCTTCTATTCCTACCGTCGCTCCCTGCACGAGGGTCAGGCCGATTATGGCAGGCTGATCTCGGCGATCCGGCTGTGAATTCGCCGGGGCCGAGAGGCAAGGCCCCGAACCTGAAATTCCCTGCAAACGCCACATCGGCGCCTCGCCCGCGCCCGGGATCGGGGCGACACTCGGCACCATCGGAATGAAAGACGGCGCCCCATTGCAGCGGGGCCGCTGCCATCAAGGATCAGGAGAATTGGCCATGAAACCGAAACGCCGCTGGCTTGCCTGGGTTCTCGAAGAAAGCGCCCGCAACGCGCCTTCGCTGCCGTGGAAACGGCGCGCCCGCAAGGCAAGGCAGCCCGCCTCGGCGCGTGCATGAGGCCTTTTCACACCCGATTCGCCAACATTCCCTGCTGATTGGGGTGGTGCTGGAAACAATGCGCCTGCCATTGCCGGCGCTGTTTTTGCAGCGGCGCGAATCATGAAGAAACTTTGACTTCATCGTGCCGGTTTGAACATATTTGCGCGAGGTCTCTTGTTCCTGCCCGGTGAAGAGACGGCGCAGCCGAATTGACGGGGCAGGATTCACGGAGAGTTCGGATTTTCGCTCGGTCAGGGCGGCCAACTGGTGCGGAGCCTCTGTCCGCAACGCCAGGGGCCGCCTTTTCCTTTTCTGCCATGGTGGTTTTCGGCCCGCGCGGTGCTCTGTGTGCTGCGCGGGCGTCAGGCCTCCTGGGCCAGCCTCGCCTCGAGCACCTCGAAGGGAACGCCGGGCGCTTCCTTTGCGCATCGAATCACCAGGCTGGTCTTCACGCTGGCGACATTCTCGGCGGCGGTCAGTTCCTCGGTCAGGAAGCTCTGGAAGCTGGAAAGATCGGGCGCCACGCATTTGAGGATGAAATCGATCTCGCCGTTGAGCATGTGGCACTCGCGCACAAGCGGCCAGTTGCGGCAGCGCTGCTCGAAGGCCGACAGGTCCGCCTCGGCCTGGCTGTGCAGCCCGACCATGGCAAAGACCTGCACCTCGAACCCCAGGGCGCGGCTGTTGACCGCGGCGTGATAGCCACGCAGATAGCCCGCTTCTTCCAATGTGCGCACCCGCCGCAGGCAGGGCGGTGCCGAGATCCCGACACGGCGGGCCAGTTCCACATTGGTCATGCGCCCGTCAGCCTGCAGTTCAGCAAGAATCTTGCGGTCGATCGGATCGAGTTTAGAACCCGGCATCAAGCGGCATCCTTTGTTCATGCGGCGATGATTTTTCGGGAATGTATGCGCAGTTGCTGCCTGGCGCAATATTGTTTCGCGCATGCGCAATATTTTTCGCCGATTTGCGGTTGTGCCGCGGACCCCGGTGCCGCGACAATCTTGCCTTTCCGGCCCTATTGCGTTTTGCCATGAGGCACAACAGATGCAGCAAAGCACAGAACAACCGAAGATAGAAGATAAAGGACAGGTTCCATGAGCGACACGCGCCACACGAGGCTTCTCATCATCGGGTCGGGGCCTGCGGGCTACACTGCCGCCGTCTACGCCGCCCGCGCCATGCTAGAGCCCGTGCTGGTGCAGGGGATGGAGCCGGGCGGCCAGCTGACCACCACCACGGATGTGGAAAACTGGCCGGGCGACACCGAAGTGCAGGGGCCCGAACTGATGCAGCGCATGGAAGCCCATGCCCGGGCCGTGGGCACCGAGATCGCGTCGGACCTGATCGTCTCGCTCGACCTTTCGCAACGGCCTTTCACCGCGACCGGTGACAGCGGCACGCGCTATACGGCCGACGCATTGGTCCTTGCCACCGGGGCGCGCGCGAAATGGCTGGGCCTGCCATCGGAAGAACGTTTCAAGGGCTTTGGCGTGTCGGCCTGCGCCACCTGCGACGGGTTCTTCTATCGCGGCAAGGAGATCGTGGTGATCGGCGGCGGCAATACCGCCGTGGAAGAAGCGCTTTTCCTGACCAACTTCGCCAGCAAGGTGACGCTGGTCCACCGCCGCGACGAGCTGCGCGCCGAAAAGATCATGCAGGACCGGCTTTTCCGCAATCCCAAGATCGAAGTGCTGTGGAACCATACTGTGGAGGAAGTGCTGGGCGATGACGATCCGCTCGGCGTGACCGGGGTGCGGGCACGCCATGTCACTACGGGGGAAACCACCGATATACCCTGCGCGGGCTTTTTCGTGGCCATCGGCCATGCCCCGGCCAGCGAACTGGTCAAGGACCAGCTTGAGCTGCACCATGGCGGCTACGTCAAGGTCAAACCCGGCAGCACCGAAACCTCGACCCCCGGCGTTTTTGCCGCGGGCGACATCACCGATCATGTGTACCGCCAGGCCGTGACAAGTGCGGGCATGGGCTGCATGGCCGCGTTGGACGCCGAACGTTTCCTGGCCGCGCAGGAGGGCTGATTCCCCGGGCCACGCGGTATCGGGGGCCGCGCCTGTCCGTCTTCTTGGCAAAAATATCCTCGCCGAAGGCAGCCGCCAGCCGCAGTTGTGCGCCCGAGCTGAACACGAAGCGCGCGATTACGGCAAATCTGGTCCGATCGCGCGATCTTCGCAGGTTTGATAAGATTTTGTCCTTAAATCGCCGCGACTGTTCCACCTTTGCTTGAAATTGTCCTGATAAGCGGCCTAAGCCCCGCCACCGAACAGGCCACAGGCCCCCCGCGAAAGCCGATGTCCGACTGAGAGTAAGCGCGATGACCCACAGCAATTCGATCCCGATTCCGGAACTTTATGTCTCGTACGAGAGCGCGCAGAAGCTGAAGGCCGAGGCGGGCGATCTGCCCTCCTGGGATCTGACGCCGCGGCAGGTCTGCGACCTGGAGCTGTTGATGAACGGCGGGTTCAATCCGCTCAAGGGCTACCTGAGCGAGGCCGATTACAACAGCGTCGTCGACGACATGCGCCTGGCCGATGGCGCGCTCTGGCCGATGCCCGTCACGCTGGATGTGTCCGAGAAGTTTGCCGGAACGGTTGAGCCGGGGCAGGATATCGCCCTGCGCGATGCCGAGGGGGTGATCCTTGCTATCATGTCGGTCACCGACAAATGGGTGCCCGAAAAGACGCGCGAGGCCGAAAAGGTGTTCGGTGCCGATGATCTGGCACATCCGGCGGTGAACTATCTGCACAACACGGCCGGGGCGGTTTACCTGGGCGGGCCGATCACCGGAATCCAGCCGCCGATCCATTACGATTTCCGCGCCCGGCGCGACACGCCCAATGAGTTGCGCGCCTTCTTTCGCAAGATGGGCTGGCGCAGGGTGGTGGCGTTCCAGACCCGCAATCCGCTGCACCGCGCGCATCAGGAACTGACCTTTCGCGCCGCCAAGGAGGCCCAGGCAAACCTGTTGATCCACCCGGTGGTGGGCATGACCAAGCCCGGCGATGTCGATCACTTCACCCGCGTGCGCTGCTATGAGGCAGTGCTCGACAAGTATCCGGCCTCGACCACGCATATGAGCCTGCTCAACCTTGCCATGCGCATGGCCGGCCCGCGCGAGGCCGTCTGGCACGGGATCATCCGGCGCAACCATGGCTGCACCCACATGATCGTCGGGCGCGACCATGCAGGCCCCGGCAAGAACTCGGCGGGTGAGGATTTCTACGGCCCCTATGACGCGCAGGAGCTGTTTCGCGACCACGCCGAGGAAATCGGCATCGAGATGGTCGATTTCAAGCACATGGTCTATGTGCAGGAACGCGCCCAGTACGAACCCGCGGACGAGATCGAGGAAGGCCTGACCGTGCTCAACATCTCGGGCACGGAGCTTCGCCGCCGCCTGCGCGAGGGGATCGATATCCCCGAATGGTTTTCGTTTCCCGAGGTGGTGGCCGAATTGCGCTATCGCTTTCCCCCGCGCCACCGCCAGGGGTTCACGGTGTTCTTCACAGGGCTGTCGGGGTCGGGCAAATCGACCATCGCAAATGCGCTCATGGTCAAACTGATGGAAATGGGCGGCCGCCCTGTCACGCTGCTCGATGGCGACGTCGTGCGCAAGCATCTGTCGTCGGAGCTGGGCTTTTCCAAGGAACACCGCGACATCAACATCCGCCGCATCGGCTATGTAGCCTCAGAGATTACCAAGAATGGGGGCATTGCCCTCTGTGCGCCGATTGCCCCCTATACGGCCACCCGCCGTGCGGTGCGCGAGATGATCGAGGGCTTTGGTGCCTTCGTCGAGGTGCATGTGGCCACAAGTCTTGACGAATGCGAACGCCGCGACCGCAAGGGGCTCTACAAGCTGGCGCGCGAGGGGAAGATCAAGGAGTTCACCGGGATTTCGGACCCTTATGAGGAGCCGCAAGATCCGGAACTGCGCGTCGATACCGAGAATGTCGATGTCGATTACTGCGCCCAGCAGGTTCTGCTCAAGCTGGAGAGCATGGGCCTGATTGCCGCCTGAACGGTGCCATGAACCAGCCAGTCGGGCCGTAGTCTCATGCCGCCCTGCTTCCCGTCCGGGAGCAGGGCGCTTTTCTGTCCGGCGGTGTGATGTTTCCGGTTATCTGTTGTCTGACACGCCCTGGATGATTAGCTGATCTGTCAGGGATACGGCGCTTTGCCGGGGTTTTTGCACAAGGAGACGGAAAATGGCACGTCAGAAGCAGTCCGGGCCGGAAGAGCCGAGCACCGAGGATCTCGCAAAGCAGGTCGACGCGCTGCGCGCCGATCTGAGCAATATCGCCGAAACCCTCAAGGCGCTTGGCCTGTCGCAAGGCGAGGCGGTGGCCGAAGACCTGCGCGCCCGTGCCGAGGAATTGCGCCGCAAGGGCGAGGCACAATATGAGCACTTGCACGCCCGTGCCGAGGGGCTGGCCGAGGATGCCGACCGACTGGTGCGCGAGAAACCCGCGATGGCGATGGGTATCGCTGCAGGCTTGGGCTTTCTGGTCGGCCTGCTGATGTCGCGGAAGTAACGGCCGTGGTTCCTTTTCAAAGGGCGATAGCAGATGCCGGGCGCCGCGCCGCGCTGGGCTTTGGGGCCGTGTTGCTGCTGACCGTCGGATTGGCCTTTCTGACGGCGGCGGGGTTCATCGCGCTGGCCGCGCTGCGTGATCCGCTGTTCGCGGCGCTTGTCATCGGCTTGGCCTACATGGGCCTCGGGCTGATCTTTATGGCTCTGGCCGGGCGCAGGCCGCCCGCGCCGCCGCAGCCCGGCCCCGAAGAACTGGCCGAGCGTGCCGCGCGGCGCGATGCGACCCTGCGCGCCGCGATGGCCGAAGCCGGCCTGCATGTGCCGCCCAAGGGCGAGTCACCGCCATTGATCGAGGCCTTCCTGTTCGGCCTGACCATGGCGATGAGGTTGCGTCGCTGAAAAGAGGCACAGCAGGGCAGCCCGCCCGCCTAGCGCAGGATGGGTTCAAGCGGGTCGTAAAGCGGCGCATCCGCCGTGCCGTGGTCCCAGGCCACGCGCGGCAGGCTGTCAGGCTTGAAGCGCAGGCCGGCCAGGGTTGCGCGATCGACGAAACGCCGCCGGTTGACGACCTCGGCCGGGTCGCGCCAGTCGTCGCGCAAGGTGCCACCCGTGATCTCGGCGCGGAAGTAGATGTCGCACTGGTGAAAGCCGCTTTCAGGGTCGTGAAACTCGTTCACGAGGCAGGGAACACCCACGGCGATGCGCAGGCCGGTTTCCTCGTGCACCTCGCGCGCCAGGTTTTCGGGCAGGGACGTGCCGCGCTCGACCCCGCCGCCGGGGGCACACCACAGATCGCTTTCCATCCCTGGAAAGGCGTTGACGATCAGCAGCCGGCCCTCATGAAGGATCACGGCGCGCACGGCCAGGCGGATACTCGTCGGCTGGATCATGCCGATACACTCGCCTTTTTGCCCGCCGCCTGTCCATAGCGGCGTGGGGGCCTCTCGATTCATGGGACAAAGCGGCTTAACTTGAGCATATGAGGGGATTCTTCGCACCGTTTGCCACGCTGGGCTTTGCCTTGATGTCTTGCGCCCCCATGGCTTCGCCTGCGGCAGCGGCGCAGGAGAGTTGCGTGGTGCTGTTGCATGGCCTGGCGCGCAGTGAGGTTTCGATGATCGCCATCGAGGAGTTGCTGGCGCTGCGTGGCTACCAGGTGGTGAATCGTGGTTATCCTTCGCGCGATGCATCGATTCTTGAGCTTGTGAGCAATGTCAGCGACGCGGTGGCGCAGTGCGAACCGGGTCGCAGGGTGCATTTCGTGACCCATTCGATGGGCGGCGTCCTGCTGCGGGCCTGGCTGATTGACGAGCGACCGGAACATATGGGCCGGGTGGTGATGATGGCCCCGCCCAACCAGGGGTCCGAACTGGTCGATGTGTTTGGCGAGTTCGAGCCTTTCCAATGGATCAACGGCCCGGCAGGAATGGAACTGGGCACCGATCCCGACAGCATGCCCAATGTCCTGCCGCAGCCTGACTACGACCTGGGAATCATTGCCGGCGATTTTTCGTTGAATCCGGTCTATTCGGCGTTCATCGACGGGCCGGATGACGGCAAGGTCTCGGTCGAGAGCACAAGGTTGGAAGGGATGACCGATCACATCGTGTTGCCGGTTTCGCACACCTTCATGATGCTCAACATGCTGGTGCTGGCGCATGTGGTCGGCTTTATCGAGAACGGGGCCTTCGACAGGGATCTGTCGCTTGGCGGGGCGCTTGTGTTGCTGCTTGAGGAGTAAGGCGATTTCCAGTCCGGTGGGATCAACTGGCGACTCGGGAATTGCGGCAGAACAGCAGTCAGCAGAGATTCGGTATTTCAGTGAAAAACCGAATTTCTGTCGCGCCCCGTGCCCGCCGGGAAGATCCGCGGGCACGCGGGGATATACGCCTTACAGCCGTTCAAGCACCGCCGCACCGCCCGATATGGCGCAGGAGCCGCGCTCCTCTTCCAGCATGAGCGCACTGACCACGCCATCCTCGGCAATCATGGCGAAGCGCTGAAGCCGGTTGAGCAGGCCCACGGGCGGCGCGCTGAAAGTGATGCCCAGCGCCTGCGCCAGCTCTCCGGCCGGATCGGCCAGCATTGTGATGCCGGCGGCCTTTGCGCCAGTGGCCTCGCCCCAGGCATCCATCACGAACGGGTCGTTGACGGCCAGGCAGATCACCTCATCGGCGCCGCGCGCGCGGAGCGCATCGGCGCTTGCGACGATGCTGGGCATATGTGCCGAGCTGCATGTGCGGGTGAAGGCCCCCGGCAGGCCGAAGATGATGACCTTTCGGCCTTTCAACAAGCTGGCCAGTTCGATTGACTCGGGCCCCTCTGCCCCGATCTGAAGTAGCGTGGCATCGGGCAGGCGCGCCCCTTCGGATATCGGCATATGGCTTGTCCTTGTATGGTTGCAGTGTGGCGTTGTCCGGATATAGATGTTCAGGGCGGGCTGGCCAGCAATAATCGGCCATTCCTGTCCTGATCCGTGCGGGGCTGCCGGCCGAAGAAAGCGGTCGGGCGTTTTACTGTTGCGCGTCAAGTGCCAGAAATTCACTTGACCAGCCCATTGGCCGCAAGGATCATCACCCGAAAGTTTTTGCCGGAAAGGACACAGCATGTCGTATATAAGAATGATCCCCTCGGCCGTGGCGGCCTCGGTCATCGCATGGGGCGGAGCGGCCCAGGCCGATTTGAGTGCGGAGGCCGTCTGGCAGTCCTGGCAGGAATATGTTGCGACCTCGGGGCAGCAGATGGAGGCGGCGGGCGAGACTCGTGACGCAAGCGCGCTGGTTGTCGAGGATGTCGCGATCTCCGGCATGATCGAAGAGGCGAGCCTGTCGCTCATGATCGACCGCATCACCTTCGATGAGCAGTCCGACGGCACGGTTCTGGTGACCATGAGCGACAGCTATACGATGCGCCTGGTCGGTGCCACCGATGAAACCGTGCTGATCGGAGTCAGCCATCCGTCAATGCGTCTGATCGCATCCGAGATCGCCGACGGTATTTCATACAACCTTCGCGCCCCTGAATTCGAGATGGAGGTGCTTGAGTTCACCGGCGAGGATGCGCCCGAAGAACTGGATGTGGCGGTGCGGCTTTCCGGTGTCACGGGCTCCTACGCGATCCCGCATGACCCTGACGGCGAGACATCGGTGACACTTGAGGCGCGCGCGGCCGACCTGGTGATGCGCGTGCTCGACGAATGGACCGACCTGGACGCTTTCTACAGCGTCTCGGGTGCGCGGATGGCGCTGACCGGCCAGGCACTTGCGCAGATGGAGGATGATCCTGCCGCCGCGTTGCGGGCGGGCTTTGCGCTGGAATCCAGCTTCGGCTTCGATACCGCGCGCTACAGTTTCGATATGGAGGAATGGGGCAGCCGCTCGGAGGTGTCGGGCAGTTCGTCAGACGGGGCAATGCGTTTCGTGCTCAACAGCGATGAAATCGCGTTCTCGTTTTCCAGCCGCAATGGCGAACTGAACGCCTCGGGCGATGAGATTCCCTTTCCGTCCGTCAGCCTGACCACCCGCGAAACCGGCTTCGGCGTGGCGCTTCCGCTTTCGGCCCGGCCCGAGCCGCAGGACGTGTCGCTATCGCTCCGTGTCGTCGATGCCACGGTCAGCGATGATGTCTGGGACTTTGCCGATCCGGGCGGCGCACTGACCCGCGGCCCCGCGACCATCATTCTGGATCTTGTCGGTGCGGCCCTGCTTGAGAACGACCTCTTCTCGGAAGAGGCGGCGATGATGGCCATGATGGCAGGGCCCGAAGCGCTGGGGGAATTGCAATCGCTCACCCTGAACCAGCTTCTCGTGCGTTTTGCCGGGGCGGAACTGACGGGCGAAGGTGCGTTCACCTTTGACTTTGACGATTTCGATACCATCCCGGGTGTGCCGCGCCCGCAAGGTGTGCTGGAACTTGCCTTGCGCGGGGGCAATACGCTGCTCGATTCGCTGGTCTCCATCGGCGCCGTTGCCGATGACGAGGCGATGGGCGCGCGGATGATGCTGGCGCTATTTACCCGCCCCGGTGATGCGCCGGATGAGTTGCTCAGCACGATCGAGGTGCGCGAAGATGGCGCGGTGCTGGCCAACGGACAGCGCCTTCAGTAAGGCCGCGCATCCTCTGTATCCGGGCCGCCCGTTCATTTGACCGGGCGGCCCACTGTATTCAGGGGGTGCTCCTTGCACCTCGGGGCGATGCGCTCTACCTCGGTGGCATGCGCCTGCAACCCCACGGGAGCCGCCGATGACCGACCAGCTTGAAACCCTCGCCCAGGCCCTGCTGACAGAGGCCCGCCGTGCCGGCGCGGACGCCGCCGATGCGCTGGCGGTCGAGGGAACATCGCTTTCAATCGATGTGCGTGGCGGAGTCCTCGAGCAGGCAGAGCGCGCCGAGGGGCTGGAAATCGGCCTGCGGGTGCTGATCGGGCAGCGCCAGGCCTGTGTTTCGGCATCGGATACCCGCCCCGAAACCCTGGCCGAGATGGCCCGCCGCGCTGTTGCGATGGCCGGCGAGGCCCCTGAGGATGCGACTGTCGGCCTTGCCGCCCCGTCGCAACTGGCTCGCGCCTGGGATATGGCCGCGCTGCAACTCGATGATCCCGCGCCCGAGCCAGACCCGGCCGCACTGGAAGAAGACGCCCGCCGCGCCGAGGTTGCCGCACTGGCCGTTGCCGGGGTCTCGCAGGTTCAATCGGCCTCGGCCGGGTATGGGCGCAACCGGCTGCATCTTGCGGCGACCAACGGTTTTTCTGGCGGGTATGCGCGCAGTTCGCGCATGACCTCCTGCGTGGCGATTACCGGTGAAGGCACCGGGATGGAACGTGACTGGCACGCCGAGGGCCGCGTCTATCAGGCCGATCTGCCCGATCCGTCCGAAATCGGCCGTATCGCGGGTGAGCGGGCGATTGCACGCGCCGGTGCGCGCCGCCCCAAGACCGGCGCCTATCCGGTGGTCTATGACGAGCGTGTGGCGGGTTCGCTGATTGCGCACCTGCTCGGCGCGATCAACGGCAGTGCCATCGTGCGCGGGGCCTCCTGGGCGCGTGACGCGCTGGGCGAGGCGCTGCTGCCCGCACATATGGACCTGATCGAAGACCCGTACCGCCCGCGTGTTTCCGGCTCAAGGGCCTTTGATGCCGAGGGGTTGCCCACCGCCCGCCGCGCGCTGGTATCGGGCGGGGTGTTGCAGGGCTGGGTGCTCGATCTGGCGACGGCGCGCAAGCTGGGGATGGAAAGCACCGCCAATGCGCAACGCGGCGTCGGCGCGCCGCCCGCACCGGGAATTTCCAATGTGCTCCTGACCCAGGGCGACACGAACCGCGCCGGGCTGCTGCGCGAAATGGGGAGCGGGCTGCTGGTGACATCGCTCATCGGTTCCACGGTGAACCCGACCACAGGCGATTATTCGCGCGGGGCCTCGGGGTTCTGGGTGGAACGGGGCGAGATCGCCTATCCGGTCAACGAATGCACAATCGCGGGCAATCTGCGCGACATGTTGCGCAGCCTCGTGCCGGCCAATGATGCGCGCCTGCACATTCCGATGCAGGTGCCCAGCCTGTTGGTCGAGGGCATGACCATTGCCGGGGAATAGCGCGCGCGACGAAGATGACCTTGCGCTGCTGAAAGCGGCGGCGCACGAGGCCGGAGCGATAGCGGCCGCGCATTTCGGCACCGGTGTTGCGCAATGGCACAAGCCCGGCAATCAGGGGCTGGTATCGGAAGCCGACCTTGAGATCGACCGGATGCTGCGCGCCCGCCTGCTGGCGGCGCGCCCAGGCTTCGGCTGGCTTTCGGAAGAGATCGAAGACGACCCCGCGCGCCTCGGGGCGCAGGCGCTTTTCATCGTCGATCCCATCGACGGCACGCGGGCGTTTCTTGAAGGCGACAAGGGTTTTGCCCATGCGCTTGCCCTGGTGCGCGGCGGGCAGGTTACGGCCGCGGTGGTGCACCTGCCGTTGCTGGGGCTGACTTATTCGGCGCGGCAGGGGGGTGGTGCGCTGCTCAATGACAGGCCGATCGTCACGCCGCCGCGCAAGGGGTTGCTTGGCGCGCGGGTTCTGGCCAGCCGCGTGCAGCTTGCGCCCGAACTCTGGCCCGGCGGCCTGCCTGCCTTCGAGCGGCATTTCCGCACCTCGCTGGCCTGGCGGCTTTGCCTGGTGGCAGAGGGCCGGTTCGATGGCATGGCGACCCTGCGCGAGACCTGGGACTGGGATATTGCCGCCGCAACCCTTATAGCGACCGAGGCGGGGGCGCGTGTGACCGATCGGCTGGGCGAGGCGCTGGTCTTCAATCGCCCGCACCCGGCAAGCAAGGGCCTCCTGGCCGGGTCTTCGGGGGTTCATGCCGATTTTCTCAGGGGGCTTGGCCGCAAGTGATGTGCCAGCCCGCTGCCGCCGGGCGGCGGGAACGCGCTTGCCCGCCGGTGCCTTGACCCGCATCGCCAGTGGATTAGGGTGCCGCAAACCCCGCGCTCAGGAGATCGCCCCCATGTTGCACCCTTGGTATCCCTTACCCGGCGACTTGGCGAAATGCCCTGTCCGGTTGTCGCGCCGCCTGCGCTTTGCCGCGCTTTGTTGAAATACGGCAAAGCTGTAAACTTGCGTTCGCGCGCGGTTGCGGATCGAAGGGCTTGCATGCCTGTTCTCGGAATTGCCTCAAGGGCCTGTCGCGATCATGTCTAAGCCACTCGGGATCATGCTTTCGCTGCTGGCCGCCGTGCGGCGCCCTGCCGAGGGCGGCGCGCCGTTGGCGTTGCCTTCGCCCGGTGGGGCGGGGCCGCTGGTGTGGCTCCATGCGCAGGATGCACGCGCGTTTCGGGTGCTGGCCGGGCTGGCCTGGCGGCTGGACGAGCAACGGCGAACGCCACTGCGCCTGCTGCTGACCCACCCGCGTGATATCGTCCCTGGCCCCGGCGCATTACCGCCAGAGGTTGCCGTATGGCCAGCCCTGCCTGACGATCCGGTGCAACTGCGCGAGGTCCTCGCACAGATGCAGCCGGCGGCGCTGGTGCTTGGAGGGGGGGGGCTTCCCCCGGTCCTGATCAACGAGGCCGACACTGCCGGCGTGCCGGTGGTTCTGGTCAATGCGGGTGCGTCACAACTGGACGGCTTGCGGCTGATGCCCTGGATGGGGCTGCAGCGGACTCTGCTGCGCGTGGTGCGGCACGCGCTGCTGCGGGACGAGGCGGCGCTCAGGGCCTTTCGACGTGCCGGAGCGCGGCCCGTGACACTGGAAGTGACCGGCCCGCTGGCCGAAGGGTGCCGCGTGCTGCATTGCAACCCGGCCGAACGCGAGGTGCTGGTCCGGCAACTCGGGGTGCGGCCCGTCTGGCTTGCAGTGGGGGTGCCCCAGGCGGAAGAGGTGGCAATCCTGCGGGCGCATCGTGCAGCACAGCGCATCGCGCATCGGTTGCTGTTGATCCTGGTGCCGGTCGATCCCGCGCGCGGGCCGGCCCTGACCGTGGCCGCGCGCGAGGCCGGGCTGCGCGCCGCCCGCCGGGGCGCCGATGAGGAACCCGCCGACGAAGATCAGGTCTACATTGCCGATACCGAGGGTGAGCTGGGCCTGTGGTATCGGCTTGCGCCACTTTGTTATGTCGGCGGCACGCTTGGGCTGACATCCAATGCGGGGGCGGCGCAGGCGGTTGCCGGGCGCGACCCGTGCGAGGCAGCTGCGCTGGGATCGGCGGTGCTGCACGGTCCGGCTACGGGGGCACATGCGCTGGCCTTCGGGCGGCTGGGCCGCGCAGGGGGTGCGCGCCGCGTGTCCGGCCCCGACGCGCTTGCCGAGGCAGTGACCGAGCTTCTGGCCCCCGACCGGGCGGCGCAACTGGCCAGTGCCGCCTGGGAGGTCGTAACCACCGGGACCGAGGCGACCGACCGTGCCGCCGAAGTTATTTTCGAACTTATCGATTCATCCGGCGGAGAAACCTGATGCGCGCGCCCCGTTTCTGGTTCACGCCGCCCGAAGCACCGGGCTTGATGCCCCGCCTGCTGGCCCCGTTGGGCGCGCTTTACGCGGCGGGCACTGCGCGGCGGCTGGCGCACGGGGGTGCGGGGGCGTTGCGGGCCGGCGTGCCGGTGATCTGCGTGGGAAATCTCAATGCCGGAGGTGCGGGAAAGACGCCCACCGCGATTGCGCTGCTTCAGCACCTCGCCGCCGAATTCGGGCGCGATGATGTGCATGTGGTCAGCCGCGGGCATGGGGGCAGCCTCGAAGGGCCGGTGCGTGTCGACCCACGCCGGGATGAGGCCGGGAAGGTGGGGGATGAGCCGCTGCTGCTGGCCGCTTTCGCTCCCACATGGGTGGCCCGTGACCGCGCGGCTGGGGTGCGCGCGGCAGTGACCGCGGGCGCCGGGGCCATCATTCTTGATGACGGGTTCCAGAACCCTTCGGTGCACAAGGATCTCTCGCTTGTCGTGGTGGATGCGGCGCGGGGCTTCGGCAATGGCCGGGTGATCCCCGCAGGCCCGCTGCGCGAGCCGGTGGCCAGGGGGCTGGCGCGGGCGGATATGGTGCTGTCGATCGGTGCCGAGGCCGCGCAGGCTGGTTTCGCGCAGCGTTGGGGGGCGGCATTGGGCACGCTGCCGCATCTGCGCGGGGTGTTGGTGCCCTTGCCCACCGGTATGCCGTGGGAGGGGTTGCGCGTGCTGGCCTTTGCCGGGATCGGCCACCCCGAGAAATTCTTTCAGACCTTGCAGGCGCAGGGTGTGATCATGGCCCGCGCCGAGGCGCTGGAAGATCACCAGCCCCTGACCGAGGCGCTGATGACCCGGCTCGAGCTTGAAGCCAAGGCGCTGGGCGCACAGCTTGTCACCACCGAAAAGGATGCCGTGCGCCTGCCGCCACGCTTTCGCGCAAAGGTGCTGACGCTTCCGGTGCGGCTGGAGATCAAGGATTGGCAGCCACTTGATGCCGCCTTCGCGCGGCTGGGGCTGGGTTCGCAAGATTGAGCGGGGCCTCTGGCCGCCGGGCTGCCGCAGAAGGCGCGCGCCTTGCGTTTGTGGCCTTTAGTTTAGCTATTGACCTTCAACCATGGGCTTTTGCGGGGCCGTCCGCCGGTGCGTCTGGTCGGCCTCTCAGGTCGGCGGCGACTTCTGCATCATGTTGGCCCAGGCGCGGGGCAGGGCGGCTGGCCACGGCCCCGGCTTCGGAAAAATTGAACGGCGAGCGCACGCCTTTCAGCCCGTCCATGTCCAGTTCCAGCCCGCGCGCCTTGACCTGCGGATCGGCAAAAACCTGCGCCATGTCGTTGATCGGCCCGGCGGGCACGCCTTGGACTTCGCAGGCGGCCAGCAACTCTGCCGCAGTCCAGCGCGAAGTGCATTGCGACAGGGTATCTGACAGCGCCTCGCGCCGGGCAACCCGGTCGGCGTTGGTCAGGTACTCCGGCGCAGTGGCAAGGTCGTTGCGCCCCAAGATGGCGCACAGCCGCTGATATTGCCCGTCATTTCCGGTGGCGATGATGATATGCCCGTCGGCGCAGGGAAACACCTGATAGGGCGCAAGGTTCGGGTGGAAATTGCCCAGCCGCTCCGGTGCGGTGCCGGTGGCAAGATAGTTCATCGCCTGGTTGGCCATGATTGCCACGGCTGAATCCATCAGCGCCATGTCGATATGCTGGCCCCGGCCGGTGGCATGGCGCTGATGCAGCGCGGCCAGGATCGCGTTCACCGCGTAGATGCCGGTGAAGATGTCGGTCACGGCGACGCCCACCTTGGTGGGCTGGCCATCGGCTGGGCCGGTGACCGACATCAGCCCCGACATGCCCTGAATGATGTAGTCATACCCCGCGCGATGCGCATAGGGGCCGGTATGGCCGAAACCGGTGATTGAACAGTAGATCAGGCGCGGGTTCAGCGCGTGCAGGCTGTCGTAATCCAGCCCGTATTTGGCCAGCCCGCCCAACTTGAAGTTCTCGATCAGGATATCGGCGTCCTGCACCAGATCGCGCACGCGCGCCTGTCCTTCCGGGGTGCGGAAATCGGCGGTGACCGATCGTTTGCCCCGGTTGCAGGAATGGAAATAGGCAGCCTCTTGGCTGCCATCCTCGTGGGTGATGAAGGGCGGGCCCCAGCGGCGGGTGTCATCGCCGGCGGGCGCCTCGACCTTGATCACGTCGGCGCCCAGGTCGCCCAGTGTCTGCCCGGCCCAGGGGCCGGCCAGGATGCGCGCCAGTTCGATCACCCGAAGGCCGTGCAGCGGGCCGGGCAAGCGCTCAGCCTCCAAGCTTGCCATCGAGCAGCGCGGCGAAATCGTCATAGCTCATATTGCCGTGACGTTCGCCGTCGATCACGAAAGAGGGCGTCGAGTTGATCTGGTGTTCCGAAGCGTAGTGCTGGTAGACCGCCACCATCGCCTGCGCCTGTTCAGCGTCCTGAAGGCAGGCATCGACCTGGTCGTTCGACAGCCCCGAACGGCGCCCCATGGCGCGCAGGTTTTCGGCCACCTGCGCCGGATCGCTGGATCCGGCCCAGTCGGACTGCGTGGAGTAGATCATGTCGAGCATGGGGAAATAGCGGCTTTCGGAGCCGCAGCGCGCCAGCATCGCGGCCCAGAGGCCATAACGGTCAAAATACACCTCGCGGTGGATAAAGCGCACAAGCCCCGGCTCGATATAGTTCTCGACAAGCTGCGGATAGACGTTGCGGTGGAAGTTCGCGCAATGCGGACAGGTCAGCGAGGCGTATTCGATCACCTCGACCGGGGCGTCGGGATCGCCGCGCACCATGTCGGGCACGCGCTCGAAATCGGGCGCGGCACCATTGGCCGGGGTCTGGGCATCGGCGACACCGGGCAGGACGGTCTGCGGGCCGCGCGGGGCCATCAGCCACCAGCCGCCCGCGCCCAGAACGCCCGCGGCGCCAAGTGCCAGAAACACACGTCTATCCATCGGCAAAATCCTTCTTTCTGCGGTCTCGTGATAGGATGTTTCGTGCCAGCGCTTCAAGGGCTGCCCGAAGCGCGGCGTCCTGCACCCCCTCGGCGGCTTCTGCGACCTCAGCCGCCAGCACAGTGTTGTCGGGCTGATCCGCGTTCTCGGGGCCGGGTCTTGCCGCCGGGGCAAAGGCTGCCTGTGCCTCGGCAAAACCCGTGGCGGCCGTCTGCGTCAGGGCCACGCGCGAGACCGCGTTATAGCCATAACAGGCGTTGACCTTGTCGCGGATCGCGGGGATCTGCATCTGCACCAGCGGCGCGGCCGCGCCCGTTGTCAGCAGCACCAGCGTGGCGCCGAACCCGTCGCGCCCGTAGCCCATCTTGACCGGGCGGGCCATACGGGCGATTTCACTGCCGACGATTTCATCCCAGTGGGTCAGTAGGCGTGAGAGCGCGAAGCCGCGCGCTTCTCCTGCGGTGCGGATGCGTTCCTGCACAAGGCGGGCGGCGGGCTGAAAGCCGCGCGTCCGGCGTTTGCCGGGCAATTGCGATCCGGGCCTTGAACTCACCTCTGCTTCCCCTGTTCATGTGCGGCGCTTGGGCTATTCTAGACGTCATGGCGGCCATGACCAGCGCCGAGATACAAAAGCCTGCGGGCAGGAGGCTCAAACTTGTGTGACGAGGGGCAGGAACTGCGGCTCGCGAGGCCACTTCTGGCATGGTACGATCGCCACGCGCGCGTGCTGCCCTGGCGGGTCGGCCCGGCGCAACGCGCGCGGGGAGATATGCCCGATCCTTATCGTGTCTGGCTGTCGGAGGTGATGCTGCAGCAGACCACCGTCGCCGCGGTGAAGGGCTATTTCCACAGGTTCACCACGCTCTGGCCGCATGTGGAGGCACTGGCGGCCGCGCCGGATGCGGCGGTGATGGGTGAATGGGCGGGGCTGGGATATTACGCACGGGCGCGCAACCTGCTGAAATGCGCACGCGTGGTGGTGGCCGATCACGGCGGGCGCTTTCCCGATACCGAGCCCGAACTGCGCGCGTTGCCGGGCATTGGCCCCTATACCGCGGCAGCCATCGCGGCGATCGCGTTCGACCGGCCCGCAACGGTGGTTGACGGCAATGTCGAGCGCGTCATGGCGCGGCTGCACGGGGTGGAAACCCCGCTGCCCACGGCCAAGCCGGAACTGACGCGCCTGGCCGCCGGGCACACACCGCGGGCCAGGCCCGGCGATCATGCCCAGGCGGTCATGGACCTTGGTGCCACCATCTGCACCCCGCGCAACCCGGCCTGCGGCATCTGCCCGCTGGCGCAGCATTGCGTTGCAAGGGGGCAGGGGCGGCAGGCCGAATTGCCGCGAAAGCTGCCCAGATCGGCCAAGCCCGTGCGCCTGGGGCATGTTTATCTGGCGCGGCGCAGCGATGGAGCCTGGCTGGTTGAGCGCCGCCCTGCGCATGGCCTTCTGGGTGGAATGCTGGGTTGGCCGGGGTCAGACTGGTCGGACGCGCCCGACCCTTTGCCACCGCTGGCGGCGAATTGGTGGCAACTGCCGGCAGAGGTGCGTCATACCTTCACCCATTTTCACCTGCGCCTTGCCGTGCATGTGGCCGATGTCGGCCCCGACGCCGCGCCCGTGCGCGGGCATTTCCTGGCCGCGGCCGAGTTCCGCCCGGCCGCGTTGCCCACGGTGATGCGCAAGGCCTATGATCTGGCGTGCGGCGAGATTGCCGGGACCGGGACGATTGCAACAAGACAGGAGACGCGAGAATGACCGACACGCCCGACCCGACCGAGGCCCCCAACCCGACTGAAGACTACGTGCTGACCCACACGATGCTGCGCATCAAGGACCCGGCGCGTTCGCTGCCGTTCTACCGCGGTGTCCTGGGGATGCGGCTGGTCACGCAGCTAGACTTCGACGAGGCGCGCTTCACCCTCTATTTCCTGCAGGCGCGCGGGCATGGCGACCAGGCGGATGGCTCGCTTGCGCAGACCTTCAGCCGCGCAGGGTTGCTGGAGTTGACCCATAACTGGGGCAGCGAGGGCGACGGCAGTGAAATGCACTCGGGCAATTCCGCGCCCAAGGGCTTTGGCCATATCTGCATCGCGGTGCCAGACATCGCCGCGGCCTGCGCGCGGTTTGACGAGATGGGCGTGACATTCCAGAAGCGTCTGGGCGAGGGCGGGATGAAGGAAATCGCTTTCATCAAGGATCCGGATGGCTACTGGATCGAGGTTGTCCAGCCAGATCTGATGCAGGGGCTTGTGGGCAGGAACAGGCGCTGAAATCGGTGCCCCCCCGGTGCATCTATCGGCCGTTCGAAGAGAATTGCTGCCGTGGCGCCGGACCCGTCTGGCGGATGCCTTCGGCGAGGATATTTTTGCCACAGTGAAGGGCAGGGCGGAACGCTTCGGAGTGCGCCGTTCAGCCCTGCCATCGGGCGGCGGCGCGGCCCGCGTGGCGGCCTGTCGCCAGGCAGGCGGTCAGCAGGTAGCCGCCGGTCGGGGCCTCCCAGTCGAGCATCTCGCCCGCGGCGAAGACACCTGGCAGGGCGCGCAGCATGAGGGTGTCATCAAATGCGGACTGGCGGATGCCGCCGGCGGTCGAGATGGCCTCGTCGAGGGGGCGCGGGCCGGAATGGCGGATCTCGAGCGCCTTGACGCGGGCCGCCAGCGCGCCGGGTTCGGGCGGCAGAGGGCGGGCGAACTCGTGCAGCAGCGCGATCTGGGCCGGCGGCAGGCCGAGTGCCTTGCGCAGCCGGTTGGCGAGGCTTTCACGCGCCGGGCGGGCGGCTAGGCGGGCTGCGACGCCCTCGGCGCTCAGGTCGGGAGCGAGGTCAAGCATCAGGGGCGCGCCCTCGCGCAGCGCGCGGCTGATCGCGTAGATGCCGCCGCCTTCCAGCCCGCGGGCCGAGATCACGAACTCGCCCCGGCTGCGCGCGGCCCCGGCACTGAGCGCGACACCCTTGATCGGGCTGCCGAAATGGCGGGTCATGTGTGGCGACCAGTTGACAGAGAAGCCCATGTTGGCGGGCTGAAAGGGGGCGAGCGCCACGCCCCGGCTTTCCAGCAGGGGAGCCCAGGCACCGTCGGACCCGAGGCGCGCCCAGCTTGCCCCGCCCAGCGCGAGCACAACCACCCGGGGCGCCAGCAGGCGCGGCCCTTCAGGCGTGGCGAAGTGCCAGCCTTTCTCCTGTGCGTCCCAGCCGACCCAGCGCCACCTTGTGCGAAACTCCACGCCCTGCCCGGCCAACCGTGCGGCCCAGGCCCGCAGGAGCGGCGAGGCTTTCATGCTGCGGGGAAACACCCGGCCCGAGCTGCCGGTGAAAACCTCCTGACCGAGGCCTTGCGCCCATTCCTGCACTTCGTCAGGGCCGAAATCCGCCAGCATCGGCGCGAGCCATCCGGCGGCCTCGGTGAAGGCTTCGGTGAAGCGTGGCAGCGGCTCGTCTTTGGTCAGGTTAAGGCCGGATTTGCCGGCCATCAGGAATTTGCGCCCGAGGCTTGGCTTGGCCTCGGTCAGGACCACGGCGCGGCCCGCGGCGGCCAGTTCCTGCGCCGCCATCAACCCGGCGGGGCCGCTGCCGATCACCAGCGCGTCAAGCTGTTCCATTCCGTCCCCTTGCCTGCGGCTGCTCGCGTGCCATCATCTGACAGCACCCCGCCCATTCGGCAAGGATGCCCGGAACATGACCGCAGAAGACGACGATCCGATCTGCCCGCTCTGCCTGCGCTCCATCCCGCCGGATGTACCGCAAAGCCTGCACCATCTGGTGCCCCGGCTGCGCGGGGGTAAACGCGGCCCGACGGTGCTGTTGCACCACATCTGTCACAAGGAAATTCACGCGGCACTCAGCGAGGCCGAGCTGGCGCGCGACTACAACACCCCTGAGGCGCTGCGCGCGCATCCGCGACTTGCGCGCTTTGCCGCATGGGTGGCGCGGCGGCCGCCGGGGTTCGCCTCGCGCGTGCCGGGCAGGCGGCGCAAGCGGTAGCCTGCGTTCAGACCATGCGGATGGCCTTGCGGTCGATGGCCAGCATGTAGCCCTGGCGCGCGATGTTGCGCACCAGAAGCTCGCTGACAATCTGGTTGCCCAGGCTGTCGCGCAGGCGCTTGATGCGGGTGGCGCCGGCGGCCTCGTCGCAATCCTCGGCGCTGCGGCCGGAGATCATCGCCTCGATCTGCGCGCCCGAAAGGATGTCGCCATCCATCCGTGCCTCGGCCAGCACGGCAAGCGTTTCGGCCACTGCCTCGGACAGGGCGAATTCCATGTCGTTGAGGTAGACCTTGCGCTCGCCCCGCGCGATCACCAGTGAAGAAACCTGAATGCCCGCGCGCTCGATCTCGGTCATGCGGCGGTTGAGCGTGGCCAGCGCCACCAGCAGCGCCAGCGCCGCAACCAGAAGCGCGGTGGCAAAGACCAGCAGCACGAAGATCACGACACGATAAGACCGCAGCGTATCTGAAAAGGCGGTGCCGGACAGCGCGAGGATCTCGAGCAGCTTGATCTCGGCCTGACTGGTCAGGTCGTCATTCTCCATGAAGATGCGCTCGACCCGCTGGTTGAAGGCGCCGGCATCGGGCAGGCTGGCAAAGAGGAACACGCCGGTCAGCACCAGCAGCCCGACAATGACCGCAAGCCCGATAGCGACCGTGCGGTTGCCCGATCGGGCAAGATCAGAAACGAAGGTAGTACTGCCCCGCATTCTCCTGCCTCTCTGCAAGACCGCCCTCGTCGAAAACCGATACGACGTTCAAGAGTTCCCAGCCTTCGGCAGCCAGACGCGGGCGCAGTTCCTGCGCGGCCTGCGTGACCGATCCGCAGGCTGCCGGGGAAACCTCGGCCACACCGTAATGCAGTTGCAGGGGATTGTCGCGCTTGGCCTTGTAGTCGGCAAAGCATTGCGCAGCAGCGGGGCTGGCAACGGCCATGAGGCCAACCAGCACGAGCGCGGCAGTGGAAAGTATTGTCATGCGGTTCATGGCACACCTGGAAGGCTGAAGTCGGAGCAACAATGCCCCGAGCCACTGCCGCTATGCAATAACCGCTGCCAATCCACCCGCCGGTTATCCGATAACCATGGGCCGTTATTGTTTGTCAGACAGCCCTCGGCGCAGGCTTGGGTCAGTGCCGCGCAAGACGGGTCACCGCGCCCTGGCTGCGCCGCGTTCCTGAAACCCTTTTCACAGAGTCGAAGAAAGGCCCTTGCCATGATGACCTTCTCCCTTTCCGCGCTTCGTCGCCCCCTGTTGGTGGGGCTTACAGCGCTTTCGGTTGCCGCCGGGGGATTCGCCGCATCGGCGGTGCCGGCCCGCGCGCAGAGTTCCGATGACCTGCTGCGCTTTCTGGCCGGGGCGGCCGCGGTGGCCGTGATTGTCCACGCCTGGGACCGGAACCGCAGCAGTAGCAGTAGCAGTAGCTCCAGCAGCCCGCGCTACACCAGCAACGTCCTGCCCGAGCATTGCCGCGAGACACTGCGCCGCGGGCGCAACGATCTCGATGTCTATAACGCACAGTGTCTGCGCGAGGCCGGGCTGCGCAATCTTCCCAACCGCTGCGAGCAAACCGTGCGCACTGACCGCGGCTCGCGCCGGGTGTTCAGCCGCCAGTGCCTGATCGAAGCCGGCTACCGCGCTGAACGCAGCACCTCCCCGCGCCGGGGTTGGGACAGACCCGGCCGTCACTCGCAGGCGACCCTGCCCGCCGCGTGCAGCATGACCTACACGCGCGCTAACCAGCGGCTGACCGGCTACTACAGCGACTGCCTCGAGCGCTACAGGCTGCGCAACCTGCCGGAGCGCTGCCGGCTGGATGCCCGGATCGTCGGGCGCGGCGGCGGCCAGCTCAGCATCTATGGCGAACAGTGCCTGATTTCCGAAGGCTTCCGGCCCGAGCGCGGTAGGCGCTGAAGGCCCTGGGGTCAGAAATGGGCTCACCCGCGAACCGCCCAAAGGCCCCCATGCGGGGCCTTTGGCCTTGGCCAGGTGCCCAGACACAGCCTTGAGGCCCCGAGGCCCCTGGCACGAGCCGCTTTTCGCTTGCTCCTCGTGCCCCGGTGCGCTTCAACCGCGTCATGGCACCACGCACGCCCCCCGATTTTACCCATGAAACCGCTGCCCTTGCGCGCGGGTTTGTCCATCTCGCCGGGGTTGACGAGGTGGGGCGCGGCCCGCTGGCCGGGCCGGTCACGGCGGCGGCCGTCTGCCTGAACCCTGATGACATTCCCGAGGGGCTGGGCGACTCGAAAGCGCTGAGCGCCCGCCAGCGCGCGGCCCTGGCGCAGCAGATCACGACCCGCGCCCATGTCTGCATCGCGCATGCCAGTATCGCCGAGATCGATACGTTGAACATCCTGAGGGCAAGCCATCTGGCCATGAGGCGGGCGCTCGACGGGTTGCACCCCACCCCCGGTTTCGCGCTGATCGACGGCAACCGGCTGCCCACGGAATTGCCCTGCCCGGCCGAGGCCATCGTCAAGGGTGACGCGCGCTGCCTGTCGATTGCTGCGGCCTCCATCGTCGCCAAGGTTGCACGCGACGCGATCATGGCCGAACTGGCCGAACGCTTCCCCGGCTACGGCTGGGAAAAGAACGCAGGCTACCCGACCAAGGTCCATCTCGAGGCGCTGCACCGCCTTGGTGTCACCCCATACCATAGGCGAAGCTTTGCCCCGATACGCAATATCTTGTGTGAAGAAAATTAAATAAGCTGCTGATTCAAAAAGAAATTGACGCCGAATCGGCTTTGACTCATCTTAGGGCCAAAGACAACAGCGCGATACGCGCGGGACGAGGCAGAGATGACAGTGAAACAAACCGCGCCCAAGGCGGCGCAGCGCGATTTGCCGCGCAATCGTATCCTTGCCGGCGATTGCATTGAGGTGATGAACGGCCTGCCGGCAGGCTCGGTGGATCTGATCTTTGCCGATCCTCCCTACAACCTGCAACTCAGGGGCGAGCTGCACCGCCCCGACAACAGCCGCGTCGATGCCGTCGATGACGCCTGGGACCAGTTTGACAGCTTCAAGGTCTATGACCAGTTCACCCGTGCCTGGCTCAAGGCCGCGCGGCGGCTGCTCAAGCCCAATGGCGCGATCTGGGTGATCGGCAGCTACCACAACATCTTCCGCGTCGGCGCCGAGTTGCAGAACCAGGGCTACTGGATCCTCAACGATGTGATCTGGCGCAAGTCGAACCCGATGCCGAATTTTCGTGGCAAGCGACTGACCAACGCCCATGAAACCCTGATCTGGGCCTCGCGCGGGGAGGGCGCAAAATACACCTTCAATTACGAGGCACTCAAGGCGCTGAACGAGGGTACGCAGATGCGCTCGGACTGGACGCTTCCGCTGTGCACCGGGCATGAGCGGCTCAAGGACGAGGCCGGCGAAAAGGCCCACCCCACGCAAAAGCCCGAGAGCCTGCTGCACCGCGTGCTGGTGGGCTGCACCAAGCCCGGTGATGTGGTGCTCGACCCGTTCTTCGGCACCGGCACGACCGGTGCCGTGGCCAGGATGCTGGGCCGCGACTTTATCGGCATCGAGCGCGACCGGGGGTATATCGAGCTGGCGCTCAAGCGGCTGAAAGCGGTGCGCCCCTACGACAATGCGGCGCTCGAAGTCACCACCTCGAAACGGGCCGAGCCGCGCGTGCCCTTCGGCACCCTGGTCGAGCGGGGCCTGCTGCGCCCCGGCGAGGTGCTGACCAACCCGCGCGGGCTGGCCGCCAAGGTGCGCGCCGATGGCTCGCTGATCTCGGCCGAGCATCGCGGCTCCATCCACCAGGTGGGCGCCGCGCTCGAAGGTGCGCCCAGTTGCAATGGCTGGACCTACTGGCACTTCAAGCGCGATGGCAAGCTGATCCCCATCGACCTGCTGCGCCAGCAGATCCGGGCCGAGATGGGGCCGGGCGCGGCCTGAACCCTTACCCAGTTACCGCCGGTGCGCGGGGCTTCGGAGCCCCCGCGCACGACCTTGCCCCGTCACGAAAGTGGCGGGGCCTTTTTTGCGGGGGATGCCGACAGCTTGCTTTCTTCAGAACCCCGCCTGCAGGCACCCCTTGCCCCGCCAGCGCCCCTTCCTATGTGATGCAGATACAACTGGCGGAAGGGGCCACATCCATGAGCCGCAATATATTGTATCTTCTGGTCGGGGCGCTTGCCGTGGCCGTCCTGTTTCTGGGCTATCAGTACTACCAGGAAAGCCAGACCGAAGGCCTTGAGATCGAGATCAACGGCAGCGGCCTGTCGATCGAGGCGGACTGACGTGATTCAACTCGCCCCCGCGGGCATTGGCGTCGCGCCCCGGTTATAGGGCTTCCAGTCCTCTATCTCCGGGTAGAACTGCTTGCGCCAGGCGCGCACCTGCGGGTTCATCACCCGCCGCCACAGGGGCGGGATCATCGCCAGCGCCGTCATCGCCGGATAACCGAGCGGCAGTTGCGGCGCCTCTTCCTCGGAATAGGTCTGCAACAACGGAAAGCGCCGCGCGGGCTTGTAGTGATGGTCGGAATGGCGCTGCAGGTTGATCAGCAGCCAGTTCGACGCCTTGTGCGCCGCGTTCCATGAATGGCGCGGCCTGACGGGCTCGTATTTGCCATCGCCCAGATGCTTCCGCGTCAGCCCGTAATGCTCGATGTAGTTGGTCAACTCCAACTGCCAGATGGCCGAGCCCGCCTGCACCAGAAACAGCCCCAGCCCGGCCCAGCCGCCGATGGCGAAAGCCAGCGCCAGCGCCGCCAGTTGCAGCACCCCGTAGCGCCAGAACGGGTTCGACCAGTGCCAGGCTGGCAGTCCGCGCCGGGCCAGCATCGCCTTTTCCGCCCGCCAGGCCGAAGGTGGGCAATCGCGCAGCACCCGGAAATAGTAGCGGTGGAACCCCTCGTTATAGCGCGCCGTCACCGGATCGCGCGGGGTGCCGACCCAGCGGTGATGCACCTGCAGGTGCTCCGACCGGAAATGGCTGTAGAGTACAAGCGCCAGAAGCAGATCGCCCAGCCAGCGCTCCAGCCGGTTCTTCTGGTGCAGCAACTCATGCGCATAGACGATGCCGATCGTGCCCGAGATCACCCCGACCCCGAAAAACAGCACCAGCTTTTCCAGAAGGGAAAGGTGGCCGGTTGTCGTCACCCACCAGATCATCCCGTAGATCACGCAAAACTGGATCGGAAACCAGATCATGGTGATCAGCCGGTACCAGAACAGATCCTCCTCGGCGGTTTCCGTGTCGGGGTTTTCCTGGTTCAGCCCCGTCAGCACATCGAGCAGCGTCACCAGCGCCCATGCGTAAAGCGGCATCAGCACCACCGTCCAGCCGCCCACCACCGCACCGACCACCGCCAGCGGAATCAGCCCCAGCGACAGCCAGAAGGGGAGCGCGTTGCGAAGGGGTTGCAGCCTGTCTTGCGATGCAGCCATCTCTCATTCTCCACCATCTTCCATGACCGCCGGCCTCGGGCGCGTCCGTCCCGTTGTCTGTGACGAAAATACCCAATTCTGTCGCGACATGCGACAATGACGGCGGATGAAACTGCGCGAGTGCCTGGGCGTCCGGATCTCGGCGGGTGTCTCAGCGTTTGCGTCCGAGCATCGCCACCCGGATCAGCGTGCGCTCCATCACCGCCATGGTCGGCGCGCGCGAGGCCGAGCGCAGCGTCAGATCGGTCTCGATCAGCATCGCCAGCGCCTGTTCCAGCTTGCGCGCGCCCCAGTCGCGGGCCTGCCGCTGCATCCGGTCGCGGCGTGGGCCGAAAACCGGCGGGCGCAGCCGTGCCAGCCCCGCCGCCGGCCCTCCCGGATCGCAGCAGGCCGCGTGCAACTGGCGAAAATGCCGCAGAGTCCCAATACACAGCGTGACCGGCAGAACACCCTGCCCCTGCAGTCGGCGGATCACCGGGCCGATCTCGCCGGCGCGGCCCTCGGCGGCAATATGCAGCACATCGTCCAGCGCCGACTCGACACTGGCCGGGGCGCAGGCGCTGACATCGTCGCTGCCCAGCGGCGTGGTATCACCGTGCTTGTAAAGCGAGATCTTCTCGATGGTCTGGCGGAAATCACCCGGATCGAGCGTCGCGGCCAGCGCGCCCAGGGCCGACATTGCTTCGGTGTCGATCTGATGCAGCCCGGCCTCTTTCAGCATGGCGTCGATCTCGTCTCGGCCCGGCGGATCGTCATATATGGCGGCGGCATAAGCGTTCTTGTGTCCCTCGAACATCTTGCGCAGGGCAGAACGCGCGTTGAGCGCCCCGGCGGTGACGATGATCTGGGCATCGCCCTCGCGCCATTCCTCGAGCGCGGCGCCGATGGCCGTGGCGAGCCCGTCATTGGCCTCATCCACGAAGGCGACGCGTGGCCCCGGAAAGAAACCTTGCGCCTTGACCGCATCAAGCAGCATCGCCGGGTCGCGCCGCAACTCACCGCCGCTCATCCGCGTCAGGCGCATCTCGTCCTCGCCTTCGGGGCCGATCAGGGCGGCGATCACCTCCTGGCGCCGCATCGCCACGCGCATGGGGTCTGCGCCATAGATCAGCAGGCCCGTGCGCTTGGGGTCGGGGCGGCGGAAATAGCCGGGCGCGTCGCGCGGGGCCAGCTTCATCCCGGCGCCCCGGCCAGAAGGCGCGTCACCACCCCGTCGGCCAGCAATACCATGAGGCGCGCCCGCGCATCCTCGCGCGCGGCGCGGTTAGCCAGGGGCGTGGACGTGCTGGAATACCCTACGAACTGCGTGACCTCGCCGCGCTCGATCTCCGCGTCGTCTTCGCCCATGCGGCGCAGCGTATAACGGGCGCGGCCGAAAATCTGGCTGCGGGAATCGCGCAGCGCGCCACTGCCCAGCCGCACATCGCTGCCGGTTGTAATCTCATAGGAAAGCCGGAACTCGGCCTGCTGCGGCGGGCCAAGGCGTTCTTCCAGCCGGGCGACGAATTGCTGTTGCTCGCGCGTTTGCGGATCGTCGGCGCGCACCCGTCCGCGCAGGGCGCCACCCGTGCCGCCAGGGCCGTAGGCAGGCCGCATGCCGCAACCGGCCGCCCCCAGCACCAGGAGGCCGGGCAGGGCGATCAGCAGCTTGCGGCGATCAAATGACGACATTCACGATGCGCCCCGGCACGACGATCAGTTTCCTGGGTGCCCGTCCGTCGAGTACCCGACGAACAGCATCATCCGCGAGCACCAGCTTTTCAACCTCTTCCTTTGCCGCGTCGCGCGCCACCGCGATTTCCGAGCGCCGCTTGCCGTTGATCTGGATCGGTAGGGTCACGGTGTCATCCACCAGCAGCGCGGGGTCGGCCTTGGGCCAGGGCGCGCGCGCGACCAGCCCCTCGCCGCCCAGCATCGACCAGACCTCTTCGGCAAGATGCGGCACCATCGGGGCCATCAGTTGCGCCATCACCCGCATGGCACGGGCCCGCGCGGGAGCCGAGGCATCGGATTTCATCACCGTGTTGGTCAGCGCGTAAAGCGCGGCGATGGATTTGTTGAAGGCAAAGCCATCGACGCCCTTTGTCACCTCTTCGATGGCGCGGTGCACAGCCTTTTCCAGCGCCAGATCGGCGTCGTCGTTGCCGGGGGTGCCGGTTGTGCCGCGCAACTCATCGGCCAGCCGCCACACGCGCGAAAGGTGCTTGTGCGCGGCCTCGGCGCCGGCGGCCGTCCATTCCACGTCGCGCTCGGGCGGGCTGTCGGACAGGATGAACCACCGCGCGGTATCGGCGCCGAAATCGCCGATGATGTTGACCGGATCGACGACGTTCTTCTTGGATTTGGACATCTTTTGCGAGGGGATGACCGTCACCGCCTCGCCACTATCCTTGAGCCGCCCCTCGCCGACCGCTTCGGGCAGGTGATAGACCGGGCGGCCTTTGGCGTCGCGGGTCATGTAAATCTCGTGCGTCACCATCCCCTGGGTGAAGAGCGCGCTGAACGGCTCTTTCGCCTTTTCCGGGAGATGCCCGGTCTTGACCATCGCGCGCGCGAAAAAGCGCGAATAGAGCAGGTGCAGGATCGCGTGCTCCACCCCGCCGATATACTGGTCCACGTTCATCCAGTATTCGGCCTCGGCCCGGTCGGTGGGGGTGGTGGCGCGCGGCGCGGTGAAGCGCGCGTAATACCATGAGCTGTCGACGAAGGTATCCATCGTGTCGGTCTCGCGCCTGGCCTCGCCGCCGCATTTCGGGCAGGCGCAATGCTTCCAGCTTGGGTGCCGGTCCAGCGGGTTGCCAGGGATCGAGAAATCGATCGGCTTGCCATCCTCGTCATAGGGCAGCGCGACGGGCAGGTTTTTCTTTTTCTCGGGCACCACGCCGCAGGTCGCGCAATGCACCACCGGAATCGGGCAGCCCCAGTAACGCTGGCGGCTCAGCCCCCAGTCGCGCAGGCGAAAGCGGGTCACGCCATGGCCGACGCCTTGCGCTTCGCAGAACTCGATGGCGGCATCTACAGCGGCCTCGCCGGTCTGCACTTCCTGGCCCGCAAAGCCGCGGATATAGCGCACTTTCTCGGTCTTGGGCGGCACATAGGCTTCGCTCAACTCTGCTTCGTCGGCGCCCTCGGCCACGAACACGGGCGGGATCGGAAGCCCGTATTTCGTGGCGAACTCGAAATCGCGCTGGTCATGCGCGGGGCAGCCGAAGATCGCGCCGGTGCCGTAATCCATCAGGATGAAATTGGCGATATAAACCGGCAGCTCGACCGAATTGTCGAACGGGTGCAGCACGGTGATGCCAGTGTCCAGACCGCGCTTTTCGGCCTTTTCAAGGGCTTCCTCGCTGGTGCCGGTGCGGCGGCACTCGGCCACGAACTCGGCCACAGCGGGATCATGGCGTTCCAGATGCCTGGCCAGCGGGTGATCGGGGCTGATCGCTGCAAAAGTGGCCCCCAAGAGCGTGTCGGGCCGAGTGGAATAAACCTCCAGCCGGTCGAACCCTTCGGGCGCGCCCGAGGTGGTGAAGGCAAATTGCAGCCCGCGCGACTTGCCGATCCAGTTGCGCTGCATCAGGCGCACCTTTTCGGGCCAGTCGTGCAAACCGTCGAGCGCCTCGAGCAGTTCCTCGGCATAGTCCGAGATGCGGAAGAACCATTGCGTCAATTCGCGCCGCTCGACCTCGACGCCCGAGCGCCAGCCCTTGCCGTCGATCACTTGTTCGTTGGCCAGCACGGTCATGTCGACCGGGTCCCAGTTCACCACCGCGTTCTTTCGATAGACCAACCCGGCCTCCAGGAAATCGAGGAACATCGCCTGCTGCTGGCCATAGTATTCCGGGTCGCAGGTGGCGAACTCGCGGCTCCAGTCGATCGACAGGCCCAGCGGCTTCATCTGCGCGCGCATGTCGTCGATATTGCCATAGGTCCAGTCCCGGGGATGGCCGCCCTGATCCATGGCGGCGTTCTCGGCGGGCATCCCGAAGGCATCCCAACCCATCGGATGCAGCACGCTGAACCCCTGTGCCGCCTTGTAGCGCGCAACGACATCACCCATCGCATAGTTGCGCACATGCCCCATATGGATGCGCCCCGACGGGTAGGGGAACATTTCGAGCACGTAATACTTGGGCCGGTCCTCGGCCCGGTCGGCCCGGAAAACCGCCTGCGCGTCCCACGCTTCCTGCCAGCGGGGTTCGATGCTTGCGGGATCGTATCGCGACATGTGCGGCCCTCGTGTCAAGAATGTAAGCGCCCTGTGGTTACACTGCCCCGGCGGCAAAGGTCCAGTGCCCTTGACCGGCGTCACGCGCCAATCCGGCGCAGGGTCGGGCTCGGGTGCGCGGCCTGCCCTTCACTGTGATGAAAATATCCTCGCCGAAGGCATCCGGGGCCGGCAAAACGGCGCCACCCCCGGGGATGTGCCCGGGGGTGGCAATGTCAGGCTGCAATGGCGGCTCTTCGGCTTACTCCGCCGGCATCGCCGCCGCGTCGTGGCTCAGCGGGTGCGACAGATGCGGCAGCATCTCTTTCGGGCAGATTTGCAAGAAGTTGGCGCGCTCGATGTCCCAGCGGCGCAGGATCTCGGTGGCGCGGGCGCTGCCGGTTTCGTTCAGGTGGCGCTCGATCAGGCCTTTCAGCTCGGCTTCCCAGTGTTCCACCGCGACCGGGCAGGTCACCAGCGTGTCCATGTTCATCAGCTTTTCTGCCTCGCCTTCCGGGTCGTAGACATAGGCCATGCCGCCTGTCATGCCCGCCCCGAAGTTCGGCCCGATCCGGCCAAGGATCACCGCGACACCGCCGGTCATGTATTCGCACCCCGACGAGCCGCAGCCCTCGATCACCACCCGCGCGCCGGAGTTGCGCACCGCGAAGCGCTCGCCCGCGCGGCCGGCGGCGAACAGATAGCCCGCGGTCGCACCGTAAAGCACGGTATTGCCGATGATGGTGTTCTCGTGCGCCACCAGCGGCGAGTTCATTCGTGGGCGCACCACGATGGTGCCCCCCGACAGCCCTTTGCCGACATAGTCGTTGGCGTCGCCCAGCACCTCGATCTTGAGGCCCGGCGCGGCGAAGGCGCCCAGGCTCTGCCCCGCGCTGCCGGTCAGCTTGATCGTCAGGTGGTCGGGTTGCAGGTTGTTGCGCATCCCGAAGCGTTTGACGAGGTGGCTCGAGGCGCGCGTGCCGATGGTGCGGTGGGTGTTGCGCACGGCGTAGCTGAGCTGCATCTTCTCGCCGTCCTCGAAAAAGCGCGCGGCGTCGCGGATGATCTCGGCATCCAGCGTGTCGGGCACCGGGGTGCGCGGGCGGGTGCGATCATACTTGATCTGGTCGGCGCCATCCACGGTGATCAGCAACGGGTTGAGGTCGAGATCATCAAGATGCGCCGCCCCCCGGCTGACCTGCGTCAGCAGATCGGCGCGGCCCATGACGTCATCGAGGCTGCGCGCCCCGATCGAAGCTAGGATCTCGCGCACTTCCTGCGCGTAGAAGGTGATCAGGTTGACCACCTTGTCGGCATTGCCGGTGAACTTGGCGCGCAGCTCTTCCTTCTGGGTGCACACGCCCACCGGGCAGGTGTTGGACTGGCATTGCCGCACCATGATGCAGCCCATGGCGATCAGCGCGGCGGTGCCGATGCCGTATTCCTCGGCCCCCATCATCGCCGCCATGACGATGTCGCGCCCGGTGCGCAGCCCGCCATCGGTGCGCAGCGTCACGCGCTCGCGCAGCTTGTTCATGGCCAGCACCTGATGCGCCTCGGTCAGGCCCATTTCCCAGGGCAGGCCGGCATACTTGATGCTGGTCGCCGGGCTGGCGCCGGTGCCGCCGTTATGGCCCGAGATCAGGATCACGTCGGCCTTGGCCTTGGCTACGCCTGCGGCGATGGTGCCCACACCCGATTGCGCCACTAGCTTGACCGTAACCTTGGCGCGCGGGTTGATCTGCTTGAGGTCGTAGATCAGTTGCGCCAGATCCTCGATCGAGTAGATGTCATGGTGCGGCGGCGGCGAGATCAGCGTCACGCCCGGCGTCGAATGGCGCAGCCGCGCGATCAGCTTGGTGACCTTCATGCCGGGCAACTGGCCGCCCTCGCCGGGCTTGGCGCCCTGGGCCACCTTGATTTCCAGCTCTTCGCAGGCGTTCAGGTATTCGGCAGTCACGCCGAAGCGGCCCGAGGCCACCTGCTTGATCTTGGCCGAGGGGTTGTCGCCATTGGCATCCGGCGTGAAATGCGCCGGATCCTCGCCACCCTCGCCCGAGTCGGATTTCGCGCCGATGCGGTTCATCGCGATGTTGAGGGTCTTGTGTGCCTCGGGCGACAGCGCACCGAGGCTCATGCCCGGTGTCACGAACCGCTTGCGGATCGCGGTGATGCTTTCGACTTCCTCGATCGGCAGCGCGGGGCCGAGCGGCTTGATGTCGAGCAGGTCGCGGATATGGATCGGCGGCTTGGAGCGCAGCGCCGCCGAATAGCGCTTCCACAGGTCATAATTCGCCGTATCGCAGGCCGATTGCATCAGGTGCATGATCGTCGCGTCCCAGGCGTGCTTTTCGCCCGAGCGGCGGAACTTGTAGAAACCGCCGATGGGCAGCACATCGGAATTGCCGCGCCAGCCACGGGTGTGGACCTCTTCAAGCTTCTTCTGGATGCCCGAGATGCCGATACCCGAGATACGGCTCTGCATTCCGGGGAAGTATTCGGCCACCATTGCCCGGCTCAGGCCCACAGCCTCGAAGTTGAGCCCGCCGCGATAGGACGAGATGACCGAGATGCCCATCTTCGACATGATCTTGAGCAGGCCGGCGTCGATGGCCGCGCGGTAGCGGCGCACGGCCTCGACCAGCGTGCCCTCGAGCAGCCCGCGGCGCAGCCGGTCGGCGATGCTGTCCTGCGCGAGATAGGCGTTCACGGTGGTTGCGCCGCAGCCGATCAGCACCGCGAAATAATGCGGATCGATGCATTCGGCCGACCGCACGTTCAGCGAACAGAAGGTGCGCAGCCCCTTGCGGGTGAGCCAGGAATGCACGGCGCTGGTCGCCAGGATCATCGGCATGGCGACCTTGTCGGCGCTCTGGTGCTGGTCGGTCAGCACGAGGTGTCCGGCGCCGGAACGCACGGCGTCCTCGGCCTCGGCGCGGATGCGCGCCAGACCGTTGCGCAGCGCGTCCTGCGCGCCGCCTGCAGGGAAGGTGCAGTCGATGAAGGCGACCTGATCGCCGAACTGTTCGACCATCGCGTCGAATTCGGCATTGGCCACAAAAGGGCTTTCCAGCACAAGGATTTCAGTCTGGCTGCTGTTCTCGTCCAGAACGTTCTTGAGGTTGCCGAAGCGTGTCTTCAGGCTCATCACCCGGTGTTCGCGGAGGCTGTCGATCGCGGGGTTGGTCACCTGGCTGAAGTTCTGCCGGAAGTAATGGCTGAGCGGGCGATACATCGACGACAGCACCGCAGGCGGCGTGTCATCGCCCATCGACGCGATCATCTCCTTGCCGTCCTCGGCCATCGGGGCGAGCACCTGCTCAAGCTCTTCCATGCTGTAGCCGGCGGCGACCTGGCGCTTGCGCAACTCGGTGCCCTCATGCAGCGGCGTTTCGGGCAGCTTGTCCAGGTCGGGGCTCAGCTCCACAACCTTCTCGATCCACTCGCCGAACGGCTGGGCAGCAGAGAGCTTGTTCTTGAGATCGGTATCGCGATAGATCTTGCCGTCGGCCATGTCCACGGCGATCATCTGCCCGGGCCCAAGCGCGCCCTTTTCGCGCACGCTGTGTTCATCGACCGGAACCATGCCCGCCTCGGACCCGGCTATCAGCAGCCCGTCGCCGGTGACGACATAGCGCATCGGGCGCAGGCCGTTGCGGTCAAGCCCGGCGCAAACCCAGCGGCCATCGGTCATGGCCAGTGCGGCGGGGCCGTCCCAGGGCTCCATCACGGCGTTGCAATAGGCATACATGTCCTGCCAAGCCTGCGGCATCTCGATGGCCTGCTTGGACCAGGCTTCGGGCACCAGCATGGTCTTGGCCATCGGCGCGTTGCGCCCGGCGCGCACGACCACCTCGAACACCGCATCCAGCGCGGCGGAATCCGACGCCCCCTCGGCCACGATCGGCTTGATATCCTCGGCCATTTCGCCAAAGGCGGCGCTGGCCATCCGGATCTCGTGGCTTTTCATCCAGTTCAGGTTGCCCTTGAGGGTGTTGATCTCGCCATTATGGGCAAGCATCCGGAAGGGCTGCGCCAGCCACCATTGCGGGAAGGTGTTGGTGGAATACCGCTGGTGATAGATGGCAAAGGCGGACTCGAACCGTTCATCCTTGAGGTCGGGGTAGAACTCGGCCACCTGCTCGGCCAGCATCATGCCCTTGTAGATGATCGACCGGCACGACAGCGAGGCGATGTAAAGCCCCGGGATCAGGGCGGCGGCGGCGGCCTTCTCGATGCGGCGGCGGATGACGTAAAGCTCGCGCTCGAAGGCTTCCTGGTCCAGCCCCTTGCCGTTCATGATAAGAATCTGCTCGATCTCGGGGCGGGTGGCATTGGCCTTCTCGCCCAGAACCGAGGTATCCACCGGCACATGCCGCCAACCATAGATCGCGTGACCCATGCGCAGCACCTCGGTTTCGACGATGGTGCGGCAGCGCTCCTGCGCGCCGAAATCGGTGCGCGGGAGGAACACCTGACCAACGGCGATCAGCTTGTCCATGTCGGGCTCGTGCCCGGTGCGGCGGATCTGGTCGTAGAAGAAGGGCACCGGAATCTGCACATGGATGCCCGCGCCGTCGCCGGTCTTGCCATCGGCATCGACTGCGCCGCGGTGCCAGACCGCCTTGAGCGCGTCGATCCCGTTCTCGACCACCTGCCGCGAGGGCTTGCCATCGACCGACACCACAAGCCCAACCCCGCAGGAGGCGTGCTCGTCCTCGGCCCGGTAAAGGCTGTTCCCGGCCATCCACTGGCGGCGACTTTCCTCGGCGGCTGCCCAGTCTGCATCAAACTTGGTCATTGCAGCGTCCTTTCGCAAAGGGATCAGTCCGGCTGATCCGAAATCCGTCTGGCGCACCGGGCGCCGATTGTTTCATGGCTTCGACCGCGGGGTGAGGCAGGTGTCTATTCCGCCGCCACCTGGGCCGGAGCCGAAAGATAGTTCAAAATGGCTTCGCCCGCCTCGCGGCCGTCGCGGATCGCCCAGACAACAAGGCTGGCGCCACGCACGATGTCGCCCACAGCATATACGCCGGGCAGGCTGGTCTGATGGGTGGCGAAATCGGCGCGGACGGTGCCCCAGCGCGTCACCGTCAGTTCGGGCACCCCCCAGAGGGAGGGCAGCTCTTCCGGTTCGAACCCCAGCGCCTTGATGACCAGGTCGGCCTCTTCGACATAATCGGCGCCCTCGATCACTTCGGGGCTGCGGCGGCCGGTGGCATCGGGTGCGCCGAGGCGCATTTTCTGCACCATGACGCCCTCGACAGGGTCGCCGGCAAAGCCGCGCGGGGCGGTAAGCCAGACGAATTCGACACCTTCCTCTTCGGCATTCTGAACCTCGCGCTGGCTACCGGGCATATTGGCGCGGTCACGGCGATAGAGGCACTTGACGCTTTTCGCGCCTTGCCGGATCGCTGTGCGCACGCAGTCCATCGCGGTGTCGCCGCCGCCGATGACGACCACCCGGCGGCCCTTGGCGTTCAACTCGCCCGAGTCGAACTCGGGCACTTCGTCGCCAAAGCCATGGCGGTTGGAGGCCGTAAGATAGTCGATCGCGCGCACCACGCCCTCGGCGCCGACGCCAGGCGCCTCCAGATCGCGCGATTTGTAGACCCCGGTGGCGATCAGCACCGCATCATGCTTGCCGCGAATCGCATCGAAACTGATGTCTTCGCCCACATCGCAATTCTGCACGAATTCCACGCCACCCTCTTCGAGCTGCGCAATCCGCTTCATGACCACCGGCTTTTCCAGCTTGAAGCCAGGGATGCCATAGGTCATCAGTCCACCGGCACGGTCATGGCGATCATAGACGGTGACCTGGACCCCGGCGCGGCGCAGCACATCGGCCGCGGCCAGCCCGCCGGGGCCTGCGCCGATGATGCCCACGCTTTCGGGGCGCTCTGTCGCCGGCGTGATCGGCTTGACCCAGCCTTCTTCCCAGGCCGTGTCAGTTATGTATTTCTCGACAGCGCCGATCGTCACCGTGCCATGCCCGGCCTTTTCGATCACACAGTTGCCTTCGCACAGCCGGTCTTGCGGGCAGATGCGCCCGCAGATCTCGGGGAACGTGTTTGTGGACTGGCTCACCTCATAGGCTTCCTGAAGGCGGCCCTCGGCGGTCAGCATCAGCCAGTCGGGGATGTTGTTGTGCAGTGGGCAATGGGTCTGGCAATAGGGCACGCCACACTGGCTGCAGCGCCCGGCCTGTTCGGCGGCCTTCTCGGCGGCATATTCGGCATAGATTTCACCGAAATCCTCGGTGCGCAGGCTGGGCGGCCGCTTGTCGGGCATTTCCCGATTCACGGTGACGAACTTGAGCATGCGCTGTTGAGCCATAGTTTGTTCCCTCCGGTCTGGCCGAGAGGTCATAAACCTGCCTTCAGAAAAATAAAAGTCAATAAGGTTTCCCTATATTCAGGTTTTTTGACCTCTCCGTGCGAAATTCTGGCCGGATATCCGAAAAGTAGGTCGCAAACCGGACACAATGTGACGGTTCACATTCGCCGCCCGACTGCTAATGTGCTGAAAAATCGAGCACGAGGCTGCCATGACATTGTTCAACCTTGTTCTGATCGCGATCATTCAGGGCATTACCGAATTTCTGCCGATTTCTTCGTCCGGGCACCTGATTCTTCTGCCGGCGCTTACCACGCTCGAGGATCAGGGGCTGGTGATCGACGTGGCAGTGCATATCGGCACGCTGTTTGCCGTGACGCTCTATTTCCGTCGGGACGTGGCGGCGGCCTTCACAGGGCTGCCGGACATGCTGCGCGGGCGGCTTGAACGCCCAGGCGCGAGACTGGCGCTGTGCCTCGTGATCGCGACCGTGCCGGTTATGATCGCCGGGCTGATCTTCAAGCTGACCGGGTTGATGGAAGCCATGCGCTCGATCGCGTTGATCGGCTGGACGATGATCATTTTCGGCATTGTGCTCTATGTGACCGACCGGGTCGGACGCTTTCACAAGGTTACCGCCGACTGGAGCCTGCGCGACGCCTGGATTCTCGGGCTCTGGCAGGCGGTGGCGCTGGTCCCGGGCACGTCGCGCTCGGGCATCTGTATTTCAGGCGCGCGCTTTCTCGGCTACGCCCGCCACGATGCGGCGCGGATCTCGATGCTGATGTCGATCCCGACGATCATCGCCTCGGGGGTGTTGATGGGGGGCGATGTGCTGCTGCGCATGGATGCCCAGGCCGCGCGCGACGGTGCAATTGTGGCGGTGATGGCTTTCTTCGCCGCGTTGGCCGCGCTGGCCTTCATGATGAAGCTGCTGCAGACCGTCAGCTTCACGCCTTACGTGATCTATCGCCTGGCGCTGGGCGGGGCGCTGCTGTGGGTGGCCTATGTCTGAGCGCGGCCCGGGTGGCGTTGGCGGGTCGATTCAGCCGTGGGGAAGGTGCCCGGCCGATTCGCGCATCGCCTCGAACTCGCCGGTGGGACGGTAACGCCAGAGATATTCGGGCAGCACGGCTTCGAGCGGCGTCGGTGTGATGCCGAGATCGGCAAATCCGCGCGCGCCTTCAGTAACCACATTGTCGCTGCGCAAGGTGATTACCTGGTCGGCCGTGAGGATGGAGTTGGTGAACAGCCCCAGCGTGATCCGTTGCGCGAAATCCAGAACCAGGCCCATCAGCGCCCCGAACCAGAACGGCAGGCCGATGATCACGCGGCGCCGCCGGATGACCTGCAGCATCTGCTCCATCAACTCGCGGAAGGTCTTTGCCTCGGGGCCGCCCAATTCGTATATGCCCGGCGCGGCTTGCCCCAGCAGGGCCAGCTCGGCCGCGTGTGCCACGTCATCGACATAGACGGGCTGAAACCGTGACCGGGCGCCAACCAGCGGCAGAAACGGGCCCATCCGGGTCATTCCGGCGAAGCGGTTGAAGAACTTGTCCTCGACCCCGAACACGACCGAGGGGCGCAGGATCACCGCATTGGAGAAGGCGGTGCGCACGGCGTCCTCGCCCGCGGCCTTGGAACGGGCATAGCGGCTGCGTGAGTCATGGCTCGCGCCGATGGCCGAGATATGCACCATCCGCGCAACCCCCATCTCGGCGGCGATGCGGGCGATGCGCCCGGCGCCCTCGGTCTGCACGGCCTCGAAGTTGTTCCTGCCGGTCGCGTCAAAAGTGCCCACGCAATTGACCACTGCATCGGCCCCTTCCATCACGGCCCTGACCGAGGCATCGTCGCGGATATTGCAGAACACCGGCTCCACCTGGCCGACCGCCCCATAGGGGCGCACGAAAATTGCCTCGTTCGGGCGGCGCACGGCGACACGCACGCGCCAGCCATTGCGTGCCATGCGCCGGGCGATATGGCGCCCGACAAAGCCCGAGCCGCCATAGATTGTCACCAGTTTCGACATGGGTGGCCCCCTTCGCCTGATATCGCCTTGGTATTATCCCTGCAGCCACAGCCAAACAAGGCGCAATCCGCCGCATCGCGGCGTGAGCGGGCAATTCCGTGCCGCGGCGCGCCAGCGCGGAAACTTCTGCCGGAAAACTTCACAAGGGCCGTTGACACGCCCGAAACCCGCAGGTAATTGCCGCCTCACGACACCTGCCCAGGTGGCGGAACTGGTAGACGCGCTAGCTTCAGGTGCTAGTGCCCTTATGGGCGTGGAGGTTCGAGTCCTCTCCTGGGCACCATTTCCCGCGAACATAGATGCTCATAAATGCTCGAAAACATGGACTTTTCGTCCGTTTTCGGGTAGGTATTATACCCATAGCTGAACATGATGCCCCGCCCAATACCCACCAAAATGGGGTGCCGATCTGGGGTATCATGCAGCGGATGCGGAGACGGCACCCTGTTATGATGGATGACGGCAGACAAGGGAGCACGGCTTGTGCGCAGCGCTTGTTTGTCAGCTGCGCTGCGCCTGCGCGATGGCGGGCAGAAAAAGCTCGACTGTGGTGCCCTGGCCGGGCGCTGATTCAATCATGGCCAGCCCGTGCGACTGCTGTGCGAAGCCATGCACCATCGCCAGCCCAAGACCGCTGCCCAACCCGAAATCCTTGGTGGTGAAGAAAGGCTCAAACGCTTTCTGCAAGGTGGCCTCATCCATGCCGTGGCCGGTGTCGGCAACCGATACCGCTACATAATTGCCCGGTGCTAGCCCTTGTTCTGCGAGGGCCTCACCCTCTGCGATGCGCGCGTTTCTCATGCCGATTGTCAGCATGCCGCCCCGGGGCATGGCATCGCGCGAGTTTATGCAAAGGTTGAGCAGCGCGTTTTCAAGTTGTGCGGGGTCGGCGCGGCACAGCCAGAGGTCGGCGGATACCTCGACCTGGATGCCGAAGCGTGCGCCAAGGGCATGTTCGATAAGCTGCCGGATCTCGTGAGCCTGTGTCAGCAGGTCCAGCGTCTGCGGCTCAAGCGGTTGCTGGCGGGCGAAGGCCAGAAGCCTGTCGATCAACTGAATGCCCCGCTCGGCCGCGCGCATGGCAGATGCGACATGGCGTTGCCTTTCGGGGTCGTCGCCCAGGCTGTCTTCCAGCATGTCGAGGCCGCCCAGGACAACCGTCAGCAGATTGTTGAAATCATGGGCGATGCCGCCGGTGAACTTGCCCAGCGATTCGAGCCGCTGCGCCTGAATGAGCCTTTCCTTGAGCTGCCGCTGTTCGGTGATATCGACAAGGCTGCCGATCATGCGCGTGGCGGCCCCTTTTTCGTCGCGCAGGATGAAACCCTGGTCACGGACAATTGCATAGGCCCCGTCGCCCTTTCTGAAACGGTATTCCTGCTCCCAGTCGTCAACGCCTTCATGCAGGATGCTGTCGTAATGGCGCATGACGCGGTCCAGGTCATCGAGATGGATGCGTGCGGTCCAATGCTCCAGCGAGGTATACATTTCCTCCGGTTCCAGGCCGAAGGTCTGCTTCAGCTCCTTGCTGGCCCAGAGCCTGTCGTTGACGATGTCGAAATCCCAGATCACATCCGAGGTCGCCCGCGTTACCAGTTCGAAGCGCTCGTTTGCGGTATGGGCCTCGCTGATATCCATTTCGCAAAGGATAACGCGCGCGTCACGTTCATAAAGCCGGGGCAGCAGGGCACGATACATGATATGGACCGGTGTGCCATCGAGCCTGCGCATCCGGTTCACGCCTTCGATCCCCGCGCGGCCCTCAAGGATCGCTTCCAGTGTGGTCAGGAAGACAGAACCGGGCTTGTTCGCCTCGAACACTTCGGGCGCACGGCGGATCAACTCGGCCGCATCGCGCGCCTTGAAGATGTCCACCGCCGTCGGGTTGATCGAAAGTATCTCGATGCCGGCAATCAGCGAGTCGATGAAGCCTGGTGTTCTTGCGATATGCGCACGCAGATCTGCGACCCCCTTCGCCTTCAGGTCGCGCAGGGCCTGCGTCACGGATGACCAGTCCTCTTCCCAGATGGCGATGGGGACAAGATCGTAGAGCCTGTGAAAATGCGCGTTCCGTTCGCTCAGTGCTTCCGTATGTTGGCGCTGCTGGATCAGTTCGGTGACATCAATCATGATGCCTGACAGGATCGCCCGGCCCTCGCGGATCGTAAGCTTCACATTGTCCTGAAGCCAGACAGCGCGCCCGTCGGCCGCCACCATGCGATAGGTCATCCGGTGCGGTTCGCGCTTTCGGCTGGCGCTGACACAGGTTTCGATGACCCAGCCGGCATCTTCCGGGTGCAGCTTTGACTCCCAGAAATCGGGTTGGCCAAGCCACTGTTCAGGCGTGTAGCCGAGAATTTCCTCGACGCTGCCGCCCACAAAGCTGAAATCCAGCGTGTCGGCATCCGCCTCCCAGATGATGGCGTCGATTGCGGCGAACATGGGTTGAAACCGGGATTCTGGCTGCATCTTTTCACAATGGATCGAATGGTGCCCTTCGGGCAAGCGGTGTGGTGGCGTTCCGGCACCGGCGCGATTCTGCCAGAACCGGCCTTGCGGCGCATCCCACATTACGGGGCAGGGAAAGAAAAAAATGCTTGTGCCAGGTGCCGGCACAGCCAGTCCATATGTGATTGCGGTTGGCCGTGTTGCCGGAAACCCGCGGCGCGGCCTTCGTGCGGATTGGCGTTTTCTTGCGCGCGCGTCTGGACAGCGGTGAGGTTTTCGGTGTCAAACACCTCCGTTCATCCGTTCGAAAGGCGTGGCTTCACAGGCGCCGCCCGGCCTGCGCCTTTCGGCTTCATGCTTACCCACTTTGCGAAGGTGCAGATATGCCCAACCTGAAAATCTACGTTGACGAAAAGCTGATGCCCGAGCGGCGCGAGGCGATTGCCGAATCCCTCAAGGCGGTTCGCGAGGCCATGTGCGACAAGCTCGAAGTCGAACCATCCGCCTGCCAGATTGCGGTTGTTCCGGTGCTGGCGCTGCCCGATCAGCCGGGTGCCAACGTGGAAATCAGCATGCTGCCGCGCCCCGCCCGCACGCCCGAGCGGCTCAGCGAACTTGGTGAACAGTTGCGCGATCTTGTCGGCGGTGCCGCCGGTGTGCCTGTCGCGGTGCGGGCCTGGACTGTCGATGCGGAGAAATATGTCTCGGTCAAGTGAGGCTTTGGGGCGCTGCATTGCGGTGCCGCGTCCCCGAGACCCGCCCTTGTGAACCGTGGCGGGTGTTCAGTTGAGTAGCCCCTGCAACTCAGCCCGGATTTCCTTGAGGGCCGGCAGGAACCGCCTTGCAAGTGCTTCTGCCGGGCCTGCGCCGGCCGCAAGCCCGACATTGAGCGCGGCAACCACCTGCCCGCGCGCGTTCAGCACCGGCACCGCAAGCGAACGCAGGCCGATCTCTACCTCCTGGTCGATCACCGCATGGCCCTGTGCGCGCACGCGGTCCAGTTCTGCCATCACCGCCTCGGGGTCCGTGATCGTGCGCGGCGTGCGCGCGGGCAGGGGGCTGGGGCCGAGAATGGTGCGCACATCCTCCTCGGGCAGCGCCGCCAGCAGTACGCGCCCCATCGAGGTGCAGTACGCCGGCAGCCGTGACCCCGGCATCAGTGCGATCGACATCACCCGCCGTTGCGCCGCCCGCGCGACATAGACGATCTCGGCCTCGTCGAGGATCGAGACCGAGGTGCTTTCGCCGATCCGTTGCGACAGCCGGTCGAGCAGCGGCTGCACGACCTGCGGCAGCGGCATGGTGGCCAGGCAAGCGGTGCCCAGCCGCAGGATACGTGGCGTGAGGGTGAAGAACTTGCCGTCATACGCGGCGTATCCGTGATGCGCCAGCGTCAGCAGGCAGCGCCGCGCAGTGGCGCGGTCAAGCCCGGTGGTCTGCGCGACCTCGCTGATTGTCTGCCGAGGCGCCTCGGCGGTGAAGCATTCGATCACCGCCAGCCCCTTGGCCAGCCCGCCCATGATGTCGCGTTCGCTGGTCATTCCACCCTGCTGATTTGTGCGTTATGTGAACAAATTAAGATTATCGCACAAAGTGACTGGACGCAATTGCGCCGCCCTTCTATTCGACTCCCGTCCCGGCAGTGACCTTGCCGAGAGGAGGATGACAGTATGGACAAGACAATACCTGACCTTGCCAGCGCCGTGGCGGGGATCGAGGATGGCATGACCGTGATGATCGGCGGGTTTGGCGGCTCGGGCAACCCGATCGAGCTGATCCATGCACTGATCGACCGTTTCCTTGCCACTGGCCACCCGCGCAACCTGACAGTGGTGAACAACAACGCCGGCAACGGTCATGTGGGGCTGGCCGCGATGATCGAACAGGGGATGGTGACCAAGCTGATCTGCTCGTTCCCGCGCTCGGCCGATCCGGTGGTGTTCACCGAACGCTACCTGGCCGGCGAGATCGAGCTGGAGCTGGTGCCCCAGGGCACGCTGGCCGAACGCATCCGCGCCGGCGGCGCGGGCATACCGGCCTTCTATACGCCATCGAGCTATGGCACCGACCTCGCCAAGGGCAAGAAGGTCGAGGAATTCGACGGCCGCCCCTATGTGCAGGAGCGTTGGCTCAAGGCCGATTACGCACTGGTCAAGGCGCATGTCGGCGACAGGCTGGGCAATCTGACTTATCGCATGGCGGCGCGCAACTTCGGCCCGCTGATGTGCTCGGCTGCAGCCAGTGCCATCGTGCAGGTGTCAAGGATCGTGGAGCCGGGCGGGATCGACCCCGAGGCCGTGATCACCCCGGGCATCTTCGTTCAGGGCGTGGTCGAGGTGCCCAAACCCGTCCAGGAAGAAGAACTCAACCGCGCCAAGGCGGTCTATCCGGAGGTGGCAGAATGACCGAGAAACTCACCCCCACCCAGATCGCGTGGCGCGCGGCGCAAGACATCACCGACGGCGCGTACGTCAACCTTGGCATCGGCCTGCCCGAAATGGTCGCCAGATTCCAGCCACCGGGTCGGCAGGCGATCTTTCACACCGAGAACGGGATCCTCGGTTTCGGCCAGGCGCCAGAGCCGGGGCAAGAAGACTGGGACCTGATCAACGCCGGCAAGAAGGCCGTGACGCTCAAGCCCGGCACCGCCTTCTTTCACCATGCCGACAGTTTCGCCATGGTGCGCGGCGGTCATCTGGATGTGGCCATCCTGGGGGCTTATCAGGTCGCCGAAAACGGCGATCTGGCGAACTGGTCCACCGGGCCCAAGGGCGTGCCCGCCGTGGGTGGCGCGATGGATCTGGTGCATGGCGCGCGGCGCGTGGCCATCATCACCGACCATGTGACCAAGAAGGGCGAGCCCAAGCTGGTTGAAAGCTGCACCCTGCCGCTTACCGGGGTGGGCTGCGTTACCCGCGTCTATACCAGCCTTGCGGTGGTGGATATCGAGGACGGCCATTTCGTGCTGCGCGAGAAGCTGCCATCGATCTCGCTTGATGATCTGCAATCGCTGACCGGGGCCAGGCTGCACACGCCCGGCCCTGTGGGCGACCTGACCGCACCGGAGTTGTAAGCCATGACTGATGTTTTCATTTGCGACTATATCCGCACGCCCATTGGCCGCTACGGCGGCGGGCTTTCCTCGGTCCGGCCCGACGATCTGGGCGCGGTGGCGCTGCGTGCGCTGATGGCGCGCAACGCCGGCGTCGACTGGGAGGCGGTCGGCGATGTCGTCTTTGGCTGCGCTAATCAGGCGGGCGAGGATAACCGCAACGTCGCGCGCATGTCCTTGCTGTTGGCCGGGCTGCCGGTAGGCGTGACTGGCACGACGATCAACCGGCTGTGTGGCTCGGGCATGGATGCGGTGCTGACAGCTGCGCGCACCATCAAGGCCGGCGAGGCCGATCTGATGATTGCCGGCGGCGTGGAAAGCATGAGCCGCGCGCCCTTCGTCATGCCCAAGGCCGACAGCGCATTTAGCCGCCGGGCCGAGATTTTCGACACCACCATCGGCTGGCGTTTCGTCAACCCGGCGATGGACAAGGCCCATGGCACCGATTCCATGCCGCAGACGGGGCAGAACGTGGCCGATGACTATGGCATCTCGCGCGAGGCACAGGACGCCATGGCGCTCGCGTCGCAACAAAAGGCCGCCAGCGCGCAGGCAAACGGGCGGCTCGCGCGTGAAATCACCCCTGTCAGCGTGCCGCAGCGCAAGGGCGATCCGCTGGTGGTCGAGCGCGACGAACACCCCCGCAGTACCTCGGCCGAGGCGCTGGCGAAACTGCGCCCGATCTTCCCCGAAGGTTCGGTCACGGCCGGCAACGCAAGCGGCGTCAATGACGGGGCAGCGGCACTTATCCTGGCGACCGCCGAGGCTGCCGCGAAACACGGGCTCACACCCATTGCGCGGGTGCTGGGCGGGGCGACGGCGGGCGTGCCGCCGCGCGTCATGGGCATCGGCCCCGCACCCGCCAGCCAGAAGTTGCTGGACCGGCTGGGCCTGGGGGCGGATGATTTCGACGTGATCGAACTCAATGAGGCCTTCGCCGCGCAAGGGGTGGCCACACTGCGGCAACTTGGTATCGCGGATGACGACCCGCGCGTGAACCCCAATGGCGGCGCGATCGCGCTGGGCCATCCGCTGGGCATGTCGGGCGCGCGCATCACCGGCACTGCGGCACTTGAGCTGTCGCTCAATGGCGGCAAGCGGGCGCTGTCCACAATGTGCATCGGCGTGGGCCAGGGGATCGCCATCGCGCTGGAACGCGCTTGATACCTGCTGCCCGCCCCGTCAAAGGGGCGGGCAGGCCGGGCTATTTGGCGGCGGCGCCGATCGTGTGCTGCGCGACAATGTCGCGGAATTCATCGTCGTTCAGGATGTCGCGTTTGCGGATGCCGGCCTGTTTGACCTGGGCCAGCATGGCAACAAGGTCATCGTCGGGGAACTCGCTCAGGCCAAGCTCCTTGAGTTTGTATTCGATCGAGGCCTTGCCGCTTTTCTTGCCCAGCACGACCTCGCCCTTGCGACCGGTCAGGGCAGGGTGGGTGCCGAACATCACCAGCGGATCATTGGTGACATACTGGATACCGATGCCGGATTCGCGGATGAAATTGCCCGAGCCGAGCACCGGCTTGTTGCGCGCGATAGGAATGTTCGCAATCTCGGAGATACGCGCGCCGACGTCGGTGAGCTTGTCGAAGCGGTAATCGTTCTCGTAGCCATAAAGCAGATTGAGCGCGAGCATCAGCTCTTCCATCGCGGCGTTGCCGGTGCGTTCGCCCAGCCCGTTGGCGCAGGAGTGTACCACCTCGGCGCCGGCGGTCACGGCGGCCAGTTCGGTGGCGACGCCCATTCCAAAATCATTGTGGGTGTGGATTTCGATGGGCAGGCCGGTCATACCCTTGACCCAGCGCACCATGTAGCGGATCGCCTCGGGCGTGGCGCAGCCCATCGTATCGACGATGCCGATGGAATCGGGCGGCGCGTCGCGCATGACGGTTTCGCACAGGGTTTGCAGGTCTTCGGGCCGGGCACGCGTGGTGTCATAGGGAAAGAAGACGGCATAAAGCCCCTTCTCGCGGGCGTAGTTTATGATCGGCACGCTTTTCTTGAGCACGTCATCGACCGTCCAGCCGAATTGGGTGGTCAGCTTGGGGTAGCCGATCGGCACCTCAATGATCACGCCATCGGCGCCGCAATCGAGCGCCATGTCGATATCGGCCTTCATAGCACGCGCGAAGGTGAAGATCTGCGACTTGAGGCCCAGTTTGGAGATGCGCCGGATGGCTTCAGCATCGTCGGGTGAGACGGCGGGCATTCCGGCCTCGATCCGCTCGACGCCGACATCGTTGAGCATCTGCGCGATCTCGACCTTGTCGTCGACGGTGAACACCACACCGGGCGTCTGTTCACCATCGCGCAGGGTCGCGTCATGGATGCGCACCTGCGCCGGCAAGTCCAGGCTGCTGCGCACTTCAGGCACATAGTTGTAGGGGCTGACCCACCACTGGTTATCCCTCTTGTATTCCGCAGCCATGTCACGCCTCCCGGTCATTCAGATTTCAGCCGCCCACTGGCGGATCGGCTGCGATCCTACCGCTGGAATCCCACCATGCAATGCAAAAAATATATTTGTTTTCGGAGATAACGTGCCTATGCTGTATATGGCAGTCGAGAATGCTCATAATAAATTTGTTTATATAGTGCTCTGGCGGGTGTTGGGGTCAATATGTTGTGCTGTCGCGGGGGCGGCATGCCTTCGGGCTTGTCCAGTGGTTTGGCGAAACATTATCGATATTCGACCTGGCGCTTTTCAAACAGCGCCGGGCCGCGCCTGGGGCCGCGCGCCTCTTCCCTGCGAAGATGGGCATACTATGGTGGGTTGCAGATATTTTAGATATACGGCGAGAACCAAATATTTTCCTGCCCGGTCCAGAAGCCCCGCACCGCCACAGGATCAGGCAGGAACATATCGGCAGGAGAGCCTGAAATGACGAGCCCGAAGCTGTCAGCAGCGACGACCGGACAGCCTGTTACCGGCGATAGTGAAGAAGGGCAGGCAAGCAGCCCTGCAGAGAATGCACCGGGGCATCTTTCGCTCACGTCTCAGGCTCATGCGCTCATGCGCGAAGATATCATAACCGGCGCGCTCGTGCCGGGGCTAAAGCTCAAGATCGAAGAGCTGCGCCAACGCTATGGTATAGGTGCAAGCCCGATCCGCGAGGCGCTGAGCCTGCTGACATCCGACCACCTGGTCGAGCGGATCGACCAGCGCGGGTTTCGTGTGGCCCGGGTCAGCGCGGCCGAGTTCGAAGAGCTTCTGCGCACCCGCATCTGGCTGGAAGAGCGGGCCTTGCGGGAATCCATCGCCAATGGCGGCACCGAATGGGAAGAGCAGGTCGTGCTGGCCACCTACCGCTTGTCACGGGTGCCGCGATCCGAATCCGGCGACGGCATCGTCGCGAGCGAGGAATGGGAGCACCGCCACCGGCGTTTTCACATGACGCTGCTGGCGGCCTGCGGCTCCTCGATCCTGCTGCGGTTTTGCGGCCAGCTTTACGATCAGAATACAAGATATCGGAATCTGGCGGTGCCCTCTGCCTATCCGAAACGCGATATCACGGAAGAGCACAGCGCCATCTGCGACGCCGTGCTTGCACGCGATGCCGACAAGGCGGTCGATCTGCTGACGGCGCATTACCAGCGCACCAGCACATACCTGAAAGGCGTGCTGTACGCCGGTGAATGAGCCTTGGCGCTGTGGCCGGTCTCAACCCTCGGGCACCAGAACGAAATCGAAATCGACGCGGTAGTAGGGGTCGGTCAGCCGGTCCGCGGCCTCAAGCCCCTCGGGCAGCGGGTCGCCGGGCTTCTGCTCCCGATACTCCATGATCAGATCCTCGCGCACGCCGAACACTGCATCCTCGTCCAGATAAGGATCATCGTCGGGGAACAGCTCGGTCACCAGGCTGCGATAGCCCGGCGCGGTGATGATGAAATGCAGATGCGATGGCCGCCAGGGGTGACGCCCCATCCCGTGCAGCAACTCTCCCACCGGGCCATCTGTCGGCACCGTATAGGGCGCAGGCCGCACGGTGGTAAGGGCATAGCGGCCATCATCGCCCAGGGTCATGCGTGCGCGCAGGTTGTAATCGGGCTGCGTGGGGTCCTGGTTGGAGTAAAGACCGTTGTCTGCCGTTTGCCAGATCTCCATCGCGGCACCGCGCACCGGGTTTCCGTCGGCATCGCGAACCTGCCCGGCAATCACAACCGTGGCCCCCTCATTGTCGCGCTTGAGATCGCCGCCCACCGGCAGCGCGGGCGCGCCGAGAATATGGAACGGGCCAAGCACCGAAGACGATGTGCCATCCGGCGCCGAGTTGATCATGTCGATCAGCGACGAAAGGCCCAGCACATCTGACAGCAGCACGAATTCGTCACGCTCGTCATCCGAGATCTCGCCCGCCTTGCGAAGCAGCGAAATCCCCTTGCGCCATTCTTCATGCGTGAGGCCGGTCTTGATCGCGAACTGGTGCAGGTGGTTGGCCAACTGTTCCAGGATGAAACGCAGCCGCGGGTCGACCTCCTTGCTGCATGTGGCGAGAAACGCCTCGGTGATGGTATCTTGGGTGACGGTGCGCATGGCAGGCCTCTTTTTACTTGAATCAACGGATAAAGACTGTGGACAACCCCGGATAGGCGATCAGCAGGATCAGCACGAGCAGCATGATCACTGCAAAGGGGAAGGCGCCCAGGAAGACATCCTTGAGGGTGATGTTCGGGTCATTGAGCGTGGCCTTGATGACAAAGCACGATATGCCCAGCGGTGGTGTCAGAAGGCCGATTTCGGCGCCGATCACGGTGACGATGCCGAACCAGATCAGGCTCATCTCCATCGTTTCGACCAGCGCGATGAACAGCGGCACCACGATAAGGATGATCGAGGTGGTATCGAGCAACGTGCCCAGAAAGATCATCAGCGCGACATAGATCACCATGATCTGCACGAACGAGAAATCCATTCGCTGCAGCAGCGCGTTCAACTCGTTGGGCAGGGCGGCAAAGCCCAGCATCCGGCTGTAGAACGAGGCCATGGCGATCAGGAACAGGATCGAGGCCGTGATATAGCCGGTCTCGATCAGCGTCTGCCACAGCATGGCCCAGGTCATCCGCCGCCGCAGCACTGCGAGGATCAGCGCCAGAAGCGCCCCCGCCGCGCCGGCCTCTACCGCGGTGAGCCAGCCGGTATAGATGCCCCCCAGCACCACCAGGATCAGCCCGCAGATCGGCAGGGTCTTTTGTAACATCTCCAGCCGCGGCATGATGATCGATTCTCCCGGCCCTGCGCCGCGTCCGAAATAGCCGGGCCAGAAGATCGCCATGCCGATGATGGCCACGATATAGGCCGCTGTCAGGATCAGCCCCGGCACGATCCCGGCCATGAACATCTGCCCGATCGATTGCTCGGCCACGAAGGCGTAGATGATCAGCATCGCACTTGGCGGGATGATCATGCCCAGCACAGACGAGCCCGCGACAACCCCCACCGCGAAACGCTTGTTGTAGCCAAAACGCAGCATCTCGGGTACCGCGATCTTGGAAAACACCGAGGCCGAGGCGATCGATGATCCGGTCACGGCCGCGAACACGGCGTTTGCCCCCACAGTGGCCACGCCCACGCCACCGCTGACCTTTCGGAAGGCGTGGTTCATCACCTCGTATATGTCCTGCCCCAGGCCCGCGCGTGACACCAGCAACCCCATGATGGTGAAAAGCGGGATGGTGGCGAACTCGTATTTCAGCACACCATCGGTCACGCCGACGCGCAGGAAGTTCAGCGCCAGGATCGGGTTGCCACTGATCATCCAGACCGACGCGAAGGAGACGACTCCCAGCGCGATGGGTATATAGACCCCGATATAGACAAGGATGACGATCGCAAGAACCGAAAGTGCGCCGATCTCAACCGGAGTCATTCAGGCTTTCCCTCGCTGTAATGGGTCATTTGGAACTCACGAGTGTTTCTTCGGAGAGCTTGCGTTCGGGCAAGATCACCCGGAAAAGGAACAGGATCGCGCTGAGCGAAAGGCCGAAGAAGATGGCAAGCTTGGCTGGCCACCAGGGCGCGCGCAGGATGCCCGGTGTGCCGAAGTAATCGCAGCGCCGGAACGAAGCCTGAAGATCAGCCCAGAAGCCGCCGCTGCCGCGCAGCGGTGCTGTGAAGAAGCGGCAGCTTTCGAAGGCGCGTACCACCTCAGGCCAGACAGTGTAGGCCGCCACGGCCATGAAGATCGCGGCAAGCAGGTCGATCGCGCGCGACAGAAAGTCGCTGTAGCGCGCCGGCAGCATCAGCATCAGCCCGTCCGAGCGCGTCAGCCTGCCGCTGCGCACCACGTCGGGCAATTGCAGGAAAACGATCAGGACCAGCGAGAAGATCACCAACTCGATGATCCCGCGGAAGGGTGCGTTGAACACACCCCGCGCGATCACATCAACACTCAGCATCAAGACCAGGGCGAGGATGAACAACGCCCCGGCCACGTTGGCGACAACCGCGACACCAATGAACAGATTGCGGATCCTGTAGAGCAGACTGACGATCATCGGTATCGCGGCTCCGTTTTCGCTCTATCAGCTTGGCAGTTCGGCCGCCCAGTCGCGCAGCGGCTCGAAACCGGCGTCGCGCAACTTCTGGATGTAGGCGCGCAGCATTTCCGATCCGGGCGCGCCTTCGTCGTCCAGCTCGGTCGCCCATTCCATGGCGATGTTGGGCATCGAGTTGGCCCAGGCCACGCGGTCGTCATGCGACAGGTCGGTCACGGTGCCGCCGTTCTCGATGAAGGTCGCGATCGATTCCGCGGCAAGATCCATCGCGACATCGGCCAGCCGGTCACGGTATTCGATGGCGGCCTGCTGGATTACCTCCTGCACCTCTTCGGGCAGGTTGTTCCAGTAATCGGCATTGATGGTGATCGCCTTGGTGCTGACCGACCCGAAATCGACATTCAGCATGTAGGGCGCGACCTCGTACATGCTGTAGGTGATCGCGGCTTCGGGCCACAGGATGGCGCCTTCGGTGAGGTTGGTCTGCACGTGATTGTAGAAATCTGGCAGCCCGCCGACGACCCCGGCAGTGCCTTCGATGCCTTCGATGTAACGCAGGTTGAAACCCGAAGCGGCAATGCGCAGCCCTTCCACGTCTTCCAGCGATGTCACCGGATCGCGGGTGAACAGCTGATAAGTGTCAAGCACCACGCCGGTGGCCAGATATACCTGGTTTTCGGCTTCGAACTCGGCGCGCATCTGCGGGATCTCGTCGGCGATCTCGTCAATGACACGGGCGACAACGCGAGCATCCGAGGTAATGAACGGCGTGACCGCCGCAAGCCCCTGGCTGGGCAGGGCCGACGGTTTGAAGGGTGTCGTGACAACGCCCAGGTCGCCCAGGCCCAGCTTGATCCCCTCCAGCACGCCGCGCGGCCGCACGATCGTGCCGTCATAGGATTCCTGCCACTGAATCTGGTAGTTGCCGGTTTCGGCCAGCAGCTCATCCACACGCGGGACGAAGAAGCTGGACATTTCCTGCAACCACATCGATCGGCTGGGGTAGCCATCCAGGACCACCATGCGGATGGTTTCCTGTGCCTGCGCGGGGGCGTTGATCCCCGGTGCCATCAGCGCAAGCGCCGATACGGCGGCAACCATTGAACCCTTGGCAAATCTCATATTCATTTCGCTTTCTCCTCCCTGATGCTGGCCAGGTCTGCGCCTGTGCCAATGCGCCCGCCAGAAAGCGGGCTTAGCGACATCCGGGCTTCGCCTCCTCCTCAGGCGAAGCCGCAGACTTCTTCGAACGGCAGGCGCGGCAACCGCTGGAACAGGGCTGACTCGTCCGCGTAGCCGATGTTGCACAGAAAATTCGACCTGAGGCTTGTGCCTGCGAAGAACTCCTGATCCACGATCTTGTTATCAAATCCTGACATCGCGCCCACATCCAGCCCGATGGCCCGCGCGGCGATCATCAGATACCCGCCCTGCAAGGTGCCGTTGCGAAAGGCTGTCGTCTCGCTGTGCGCCGCCTTGCCACGAAAGAAGTGGCGGCGGTCCTCATGCGGGAAAAGGCGGGGCAGTTTGTGCCAGAAATCAATATCATACGCGATGATTGCCGTCACCGGCGCGGCCATCATCTTGGGCACGTTCGCGGGTTTCAGTGACTTGGCGATCTTTTCCTTGCCCTCCCGCGAGCGCACGAAGACGAATCGCGCCGGGCTGCTGTTCATGCTGGTCGGGCCCATTGCGACGATGTCGTAGATGCGGCGCAACTGCGCATCGGTCACGGGGCGGTCACTCCAGGCGTAATGGGTGCGCGCACCGGTCAGGATGACATCGATCGAATCCTGGTCGAGCGCCGGCTTGCGTGCCCGAACCGTGCGCACCGCCTGCTGTGCCTCGGCGCGCAGGGCGGCAAGCTCGGCGCCTTGTGGCGATTGCGGCATCGGCGCATCGGGGTCTTCGCCGGTGATCTTGCCTGGAAGTTGCATCCGTCCTGTCGGCCCCACGCTTGATATCCAAATCGCGATACGCCTGTATCGGCACTGATCTAATCTATGGAACGACCATACTGTCAACTAAAATCGATTTTTTTGTTGCCCGGTTCGGATGGGTGCGACATGATCTTCCTGCCACTGTCACGACAGGAGGGGACAGTTATGCCATCATGGCCGGAATATGTCGCCACGTCCCGCGCGCGCGGCGCTCTGGCGTTTGAACTTTTTGTCGTGCGTTCGGTGCCTGCACAGCCGCCCGAGGCGCTGCGCGAGGTCCTGCCCGAGCACCTGGCCTATCAAAAGCAGCTGGAGGCCGATGGCGCGCTTTTCATGGCAGGCCCGATGTCGGATGAGCGCGGGGAAATGATGACAGGCGAGGGCATGATCGTGTTGCGTGCCGAGTCCATGCAGGCCGCCCGTGTGCTGGCCGAGGCCGACCCGATGCACAGCAGCGGCGCGCGCAGTTACACGATCCGGCGCTGGCTTCTGAACGAAGGCGGGCTGAGGCTGACCGTTGCGCTGTCGGAACAGCAGGTGGCGCTGGCCTGACAGTTGCTGCGAGGCCTCAGACGCCCGCCGCCAGCCCCAGCCGCGCCATCAGCCCGGCAAAGGCCGTTTGATCGCTCGCGCCCCAACCGGCATTGCGTGCGCGAAACAGCGTGGCCTGACTGCGATGCACCGGCTCACCCTGCAACACCTTCAGGTGGTTGGCCGCCAGCGTCGCGCCCGTCGAGGTGATATCGGCAATCGCCTCGGCGGTCAGGTTGGCCACCGTGCCTTCGGTCGCGCCCTGGCTGTCGACAAGCTGGTAATCGGCGACGCCATGCGCACGCAGATGTTCGCGCACCAGCCGGTGATACTTGGTGGCGATGCGCAGCCTGTGGCCGTGGGCCGCGCGAAACTGCGCCGCCACTGCGTCCAGGTCATCGAGCGTTTCAACGTCGACCCAGCAGGCTGGCACCGCGATCACCAGATCGGCATGGCCAAAGCCCATGGCCGCCAGTTCCTCGACCTGCGCATCCCAGTCGGCAAGCCCCTCGCGCACAAGGTCCGAGCCCGTCACCCCCAGATGGATGCGCCCCGCGCCCAGCTCACGCGGGATTTCGCCCGCTGATAGCAGCCTGAGCGCGACACCCTCGATCCCCTCGACCGCGCCGGCATATTCACGTTCGGACCCGGTGCGGCGCAGCGTCACGCCACGCTCGGTAAACCAGTCGAAGGTCTTTTCCATCAATCGGCCCTTGGAAGGCACACCCAGCCGGATCGTCATGCCGCGCCCCCTTCCGCCTTGAGCCGTGCCACCACGCCGGGGCGGATCACGCCGCCCACCGCCGGAATGGCCGCGCCCGCGCCCAGCACCGCCGTCAGCGCGTCATAGCGCCCGCCGGTGGCGACAGGGGGCAGATCGCCCTGCCCGGCGAGAAACCCAAAGACGAACCCGTCGTAATATTCCATCTGCGTGCGCCCGTAGGAGGCTTCGAACTCCAACGCCTCAGCCGGGTGGCCAAGCGCCGCGAGCGCGTCAAGCCGCGCCTCAAGCCCCGCAACGGCGGGTGCGATCGCCGGTATCTGGCCCGCCAGATCGCGCAGGTCGGGCAGAACGACAGCAACCGGGCCTTTCAGGTCAAGCAGCCGCGCAAGCAGCGCGACCTCATCGGCGGGGATGGGCGGCTCTTGTGCATCCGCCCTGAGCGCCGCGACGCGCGCGGTGATTTCCTCTGCCGAACGCTTGCCGATCAGCGGCCCGGCTTCGGCTATCAGCGCCTCGGGCCGGGCCGCCTCGAATCGGCGCAGCATCGCCGCGCGGGCCTCGCAGGCCGGGCTCTGGCCCGAAAAACGCTCCAGCAGCGCACGAAACCGCCCGGGCCGCCAGATGTGACGCATCAGCGCCGCGCGACGCGGTGCGGTGGTGCTCAGCCCCGCCACGGCCGCGCGCAAAAGCCCGATATCGCCGATCACTGCGCGCAGGCCCAGCGGTGCCAACACCTCGGCAATGGCGGCGAAGACCTCGGCATCGGCAGCAGCGGCATCGCCCCGGTCGAACAACTCGTAGCCCACCTGCATGTATTCGCTGGCGCGAGGGCCCAGATGCTCCTGCCGGCGAAACACCTCGCCCATATAGGCATAGCGCGCGGGCTCGGCCCCGTGGGCCATGTGCATTTGCACCACGGGCACGGTGAAATCAGGGCGCAGCATCATCTCGCCGCGCAGGGGGTCGGCGGTGACATAGGCGCGCGCGCGGATATCCTCGCCGTATAGGTCCAGCAGCGTTTCCGCCGGTTGCAGGATGTCGGCCTCGACCACCTGCGCACCGCGGCTCTGGAAATGGGCCAGCAGGCGCGCGGCCTTAAGGCGGATGGTGGCCTTGTCGGGCGCGGCGGCGAGCATCGCCTCAACCCCCGGCCAGAATGCGCTGCACGGCGGCGACCATCTCGGCGCGCGGCACCTCGGTCTGGGCGGGTTGGGCCTTCCATTCCTCATGGGTGGCCTCGGCAGCGATTTTCGCGCCCAGCACCAGATCCTTGATCTGCACGACACCGCGCGCGGCCTCGTCCTCGCCCTGGATGATGGCGACCGGCGCGTTGCGCTTGTCGGCGTATTTGAGCTGGTTGCCGAAATTCTTGGGGTTGCCCAGATAGACCTCGGCGCGGATGCCTGCCTGGCGCAGCTCGCCCACCATGGCCTGATACTCGGCCATGCGGGCGCGGTCCATCACCGTCACCACGACCGGCCCGGCCTCGGCCCCGCCGATGCGGCCCTTTTCGCGCAGCGCCGCCAGCAGCCGGTCAACACCCACAGAAGCCCCCGTGGCCGGCACCGCCTGCCCGGTGAAACGCTTGACCAGATCGTCATAGCGCCCACCGCCCGCGACCGAGCCGAACTGCCGCGGGCGGCCCTTTTCGTCGTAGATCTCGAAGGTGAGTTCGGCCTCATAGACCGGGCCGGTGTAGTAGCCGAGGCCGCGCACGACCGAAGGGTCGATGACGATGCGGTCGGGGCCGTAGCCCTGGGCGGCGAGCAGGGACGCGATGTCCTCAAGCTCGGCCACGCCTTCGGTGCCCAGCGTCGATCCGCGCACCAGTTCACGCAGGCGCGCCACTGTCTCGGCACTGCTGTCACGCCGCGCGGCCATGAAGCCCATCACCACTTCGGCCTGCTCCGCGCCCAACCCCGCGCCCTTGGTGAAATCACCGCTTTCGTCCTTGCGCCCCTCGCCCAGCAGCGCGCGCACGCCGTCCTCGCCCAGCCGGTCGAGCTTGTCGATGGCGCGCAGGACGATGCCGCGCTCATGGGCGAATTTCTCGGGGTCGGCGGGGTCGAGGATGCCGGCCACCTCCATCACCCCGTTCAGCACCTTGCGGTTGTTCACCCGCACGATGTAGTCGCCGCGCGGGATGCCGACCTCTTCCAGCACATCCGCCAGCATCGCGCAGATTTCGGCATCCGCCGCCACGCTGGCCGCGCCCACCGTATCGGCGTCGCATTGATAAAACTGGCGGTAGCGCCCCGGCCCGGGCTTCTCATTGCGCCAGACCGGCCCCATGGCATAGCGGCGGTAAGGGCTGGGCAGGTCGTTGCGGTATTGCGCCGCCACGCGCGCCAGCGGCGCGGTCAGGTCATAGCGCAGTGCCAGCCAGTCGCCGTCGTCTTCTTCCTGCCAGGCAAAGACGCCCTCGTTCGGGCGGTCCACATCAGGCAGGTATTTTCCCAGCGCCTCGACCGTCTCGACCGCGCTGGTTTCCAGCGGATCGAACCCGTAGCGATGATAGACGGCGGCAATCGCATCCAGCATCGCCTTGCGCTCGGTCACCTCTGCGCCGAAATAGTCGCGAAAGCCCTTGGGCGTTGCCGCCCTGGGCCGCCGGGGCCCCTTGTTCTTTGCCATGTCACCTGGTCCCTTCCGGGTTGCGCGGCCCAATTAGCCCAAGGGGGGCGGCGGGGCAAGCGGCGCGGCGCGTGCGGGCGCCCGGCAACGCCCGCTCGTGCAGCGGCGGCGCAGGGGACGCGCCCCTTTTCCTTGGCCCGCGCCCGCGCTAAACACCCCGCGACCGATGCCCGCAAAGGACTGCCCGAAATGGCCATGGAAAAGACCTTCGACGCGAAAGAGGCCGAAGCTCGCATCGCCGCGCGCTGGGAGAAGGAAAACGCCTTCGCTGCCGGCGCCAATGCCTCGCGCGACGAGAGCTTCTGCATCATGATTCCGCCCCCGAATGTCACGGGCTCGCTGCACATGGGGCATGCCTTCAACAACACGTTGCAGGATATTCTGGTGCGCTGGCACCGGATGCGCGGGTTCGACACGCTGTGGCAGCCGGGGCAGGACCATGCCGGCATCGCCACCCAGATGGTGGTAGAGCGCGAACTGGCGCGCGAAGGCAAGCAGCGCACCGATTTCACCCGCGATGCGTTTCTTGCCAAGGTCTGGGAGTGGAAGCAGCACTCCGGCGGCACGATCATCAACCAGCTCAAGCGGCTGGGCGCCTCGTGCGACTGGTCGCGCAATGCCTTCACCATGTCGGGCGCGCCAAACTGCCCCGAGGGCGAGGAAGGCAACTTCCACGACGCGGTGATCAAGGTCTTTGTCGATATGTACAACAAGGACCTGATCTATCGCGGCAAGCGGCTGGTCAACTGGGACCCGCATTTCGAGACCGCGATTTCCGACCTGGAGGTCGAGCAGATCGAGGTCGATGGCCACATGTGGCGGCTGCGCTACAAGCTGGCCGATGGCGAGACCTACGAGCACCCCACGGAGTGGGACGAAGACGGCAATGTCACCGCCACCGAGACGCGCGATTACCTGGTGGTCGCCACCACCCGGCCCGAGACCATGCTGGGCGATACCGGCATCGCCGTGCACCCCGACGATGCCCGCTACAAGCACCTGATCGGCAAGGACGCGATCCTGCCGCTTGTCGGGCGTCGCCTGCGCATTGTGGCCGATGACTACGCCGACCCCGAGAAGGGCACCGGCGCGGTCAAGATGACGCCCGCGCATGATTTCAACGACTGGGCGGTGGGCCAGCGGCAGGGGCTGCTCGCGATCAACGTCATGAACACCCGTGCGGGCATGTGGCTGAAAGACAACCCCGATTTCGCCGAGGGCTGCGAGGCCGAAGGCGTGGCGCGGCTGATCGAGGCGCTCGACGGCGCGGACCGCTACGAAGCGCGCGACTGGATCGTGCAGACGGCGACCGAGGAAGGCTGGCTGGACGGCATCGACCCCGACCGCCACATGGTGCCCCATGGCGACCGCTCCAAGGTCGCGATCGAGCCTTACCTGACCGACCAGTGGTTCGTGGATGCCGAAAAGGTTGTCGGCCCGGCGCTGGATGCGGTGCGTTCGGGCCGCGTGAAGATCATGCCCGAGAGCGGCGAGAAGACCTATTACCACTGGCTTGAGAATATCGAGCCCTGGTGCATCAGCCGCCAGCTGTGGTGGGGGCACCAGATTCCGGTTTGGTATGGGCCGAAGATTGATAAAAACGGAAGGTATGTTGAGCGCGAATCAGAGAAGTTCTGCGCTCCCACATTTGAGGCTGCTAGAGCGCAAGCACTCGAACATTACCGATCGCTTCGGCCTAATCTCAAAGACGTTCAGGAGTTAGAAGCAGATGCAGCGCCGATCCTTTCATATGAGGATCGGAAGTCGTTGGCTGAATTGCTCGGCAAACCTGAAATTTCCGTTCCGGACTGGAAGCCTGTTAAAGTTGCTTGGAAGCTCAACTCTGGGACATTGTTCTTAGGTAGAGAGTCTGACGTCCTCGACACCTGGTTCTCCTCCGGCCTCTGGCCCATCGGCACGCTGGGCTGGCCCGAGGATACCGAGGAGCTGCGCAAGTATTTCCCCACCTCCGTCCTCGTCACCGGGCAGGATATCCTGTTTTTCTGGGTCGCCCGGATGATGATGATGCAGCTTGCGGTGGTGAACGACATCCCCTTCCGCGAGGTCTACCTGCACGGCCTCGTGCGCGACGCCAAGGGCAAGAAGATGTCGAAATCGCTCGGCAATGTCATCGACCCGCTGGAGATCATCGACGAATACGGCGCCGATGCGCTGCGCTTTGCCAATGCCGCGATGGCCAGCCTTGGCGGGGTGCTCAAGCTCGATACCAGCCGCATCGCCGGCTACCGCAACTTCGGCACCAAGCTGTGGAACGCCACCCGCTTTGCCGAGATGAACGGCGTCTGGGAGGGCCACGCCACCCGCGCCGCGCCGCCCGCAGCTCAGGCCACCGTCAACCGCTGGATCATCGCCGAAACCGCCCGCGTGCGCGAAAAGGTGGACGCCGCCCTTGATGCCTATCGCTTCAACGATGCCGCCAGCGCGCTTTACGCCTTCGTCTGGGGCAAGGTCTGCGACTGGTATGTCGAGTTCGCCAAGCCGCTGTTCGACGGCGACCAGGCCGCCGAGACACGCGAAACCATGGCCTGGGTGCTCGATCAGTGCATGATCCTGCTGCACCCGATCATGCCTTTTGTGACCGAGGAACTCTGGGGCCTGACCGGTCGGCGCGACAAGCTGCTGGTGCATGCCGACTGGCCCGGCTATGCCGCCGCTGATTTGGCCGATGCCGAGGCCATGCGCGAAATGCGCTGGGTGATCGCGCTGATCGAGGGCGTGCGCTCGGCAAGGGCGCAGATGGGCGTGCCGGTGGGGTTGCGGTTGGAAATGCTTCAGGTGGACCTGGACGAGGCCGGGCAGGGGGCCTGGGCGCGCAACGCGGCGCTGATCAAGCGCCTCGCCCGGATCGAGAGCCTGAGCGAGGCCCCCGAGGTGCCCCGCGGCGCGGTCACGATCCCGGTCGAGGGTGGCACCTTCGCGCTGCCGCTGGCCGGGGTGATCGACGTGGCTGCCGAAAGCGCGCGGCTGGAAAAGGCGCTTGGCAAGCTCGACAAGGAACTCGGCGGCTTGCGCGGGCGGCTTTCAAACGCCAAGTTCATCGAGAGCGCCCCCGAAGACGTGGTGGAGGAAACCCGTGAAGCCGCCCGCGTGAAGGAAGACGAGGCCGCCAAACTGCGCGCCGCGCTCGACCGGCTGGCCGCGCTGGGCTGAGCGCGCCCTGCGCGACCGGCAGGCGCCGCAGCCCCGGCCGCGCGGCTTGCAACAGGAGAGGAAGCCGCCCGCATGACGACAGCACCCCGCTTGACCCCGCTTGCTGCCAGCCTGCCTTCAACGGTGCCCTTTGTCGGACCAGAGGCGCATATGCGCGCCTCCGGGCGGCCATTCCGCGCGCGGCTTGGGGCCAACGAAAACGTCTTCGGCCCCTCGCCGAAAGCCATCGAGGCGATGCGCGCCGCTGCTGCCGATGCCTGGATGTATGGCGATTCGGAAAGCCATGAGTTGCGCGCCGCACTGGCCGCGCATCACGGCGTGGATATGGCGAACATCACTGTGGGCGAAGGGGTCGATGGGCTGCTGGGCAACCTGGTGCGCCTGACCGTGGCGCCGGGCGATCCGGTTGTGACCTCGGACGGGGCCTACCCGACCTTCAACTACCATGTGGCAGGCTTTGGCGGGGTGCTGCACAAGGTGCCCTATCGCGGCGATTACGAAGACTCCGAGGCGCTGGTGGCGCGCGCCGCCGAAGCAGGCGCGAGGCTCGTCTATATCGCCAACCCCGACAACCCGATGGGCACGGTTCACCCGGCGCCTGTGATCGCCGACATGATCGCGGCCCTGCCCGAAGGCACGCTGCTGGTGCTCGACGAGGCCTATATGGACCTTGCCCCGACCGGCACCGCGCCGATGATCGCAGCCGACGATCCGCGCGTGATACGGCTGCGCACCTTCTCAAAGGCCTATGGGTTGGCCGGCGCGCGGGTGGGCTACGCGATCGCGGCACCCGAACTGGTGGCGGCCTTCGACAAGGTGCGCAACCATTTCGGCATGACCCGGATTTCCCAGGCGGGCGCGCTGGCTGCATTGTCGGATCAGGCCTGGCTGGGCGAGGTGCGTGCACAGGTCCGCGCCGCGCTGGACCGTATCGCCACGATCGGCCGCGCCAACGGGCTGGAGACCGTGCCGTCGGCCGCCAATTTCATTGCGCTCGATTGTGGTGGAAACGGCGATTTCGCCCGCGCGGTGCTGCGCGAACTCATGGCACGCGACATCTTCGTTCGGATGCCCGGGGTCGCGCCGCTCGATCGCACGATCCGAATCAGCGCGGGCCGTGCAGAAGAGCTTGATGCGCTGGCCGAGGCCCTGCCCGAGGCGCTTGCCGCCGCGCGCGCCCGATAATGGGGCGGCCTTGATCGGGCAGGCCGGCTTGCCACCGGCCCGCTTTTCGCGCTAGAGCCACGCCACCCGCCCACGCCGGAAGCCCATTCACCCGCCCCGATCCGCGCCCAACCGAAGCGACCGCCGTGACAGACCCCGCCAAGAAAGACCCGAACGGCAGGAAAAGCCTTTTGAGGCGCGCCCTCGCACGTGACGCCCGCCCCGTCGACGACCCTTACAGTTCACGCAACCTGATCGTCCGGCTCTGGCATGGCTATCTCAAGCGCCATACGGGAACGGTATCGGTGGCGGCCTTCTTCATGGTGGTCGAAGGCAGCACGCTGGGGCTGCTCAGCTACATGCTGGCGCCGCTCTTCGACCGGGTTTTCGTGGGGGGCGAGCGCGAGGCGATCTGGTGGGTCGGTGGCGCGATCTTCGGCATCTTCGTGCTGCGCGCGATCACGCTGGTGATCTCCAAGACGCTGCTCACACGGGTTGCGCAACTCACATCGACAGCGATGCAGGTCGATATGCTGCGTCATCTGCTGATGCTCGACCTGGCGTTCTACCAGAAAAACCCACCCGGCGCGCTGATGGAGCGGGTGCAGGGCGACACGGTCGCGGTGCAGGGCGTGTGGCAGGCGATCATCACCGGCGCCGGGCGTGATGCGGTCTCGCTGGTGGGGCTTCTGGTGGTGGCGCTGCTGATCAGCCCGGTCTGGACGGCGGCGGCGCTGATCGGTGTGCCGCTGCTGTTCCTGCCGGTGCTGCTGGCGCAGCGCTATATCCGCCGCAAGACCCTGCAGATGCGCGTCGAATCCGGGTTGCGCTCGACCCGGCTGGACGAGGTCTTCCACGGGATCATGCCGATCAAGCTGAACCGGATGGAAGACTACCAGCTCTCGCGGTTCGAACATATCGTCGGCCGCATCGTCACCATGCAGATCAAGAAGGCGCTGGGCAACAGCGCCATCCCTGCCATGATCGACATCGTTTCGGGGATTGGTTTTCTCGCAGTGTTGCTGATCGGGGCCAATGAAATAACCTCGGGTCAGCGCACCGTGGGCGAGTTCATGTCGTTCTTCACGGCCATGGCGCTGGCTTTCCAGCCGCTGCGCCGGCTGGGCAATATCGCCGGCTACTGGCAAACCGCCGCCGCCAGCCTCGAGCGTATTTACCGGCTGCTGGACACCGAACCGGCCATCCAGCCCCCACGCCGCAATATCCGGCCCGCCAACCAGCCACCCGAGATCCGGCTCGAGGATGTCCACCTCGCCTATGGCGATCTGCCGGTGCTGCGCGGCGTCAGCTTCACCGCCGAGGCCGGGCGCACCACGGCGCTCGTCGGGCCTTCGGGGGCGGGCAAGAGCACCGTGTTCAACCTGCTCACCCGGCTGGTCGAGCCGCAGTCGGGGCGTGTCACCATCGGCGGCGCCGAAGTGAGCGACATTGAAACCGACATGCTGCGCGAGCAGATTTCGGTGGTCACGCAGGATGCCGCCCTGTTCGACGAGACCATCCGCGAGAATGTCCTGCTTGGGCGCACCGACATCGACGAGGCGCGCCTGCATGACGTGCTGGAGGCCGCGCATGTGATGCCTTTCGCACGCCTCCTGCCAAGGGGGCTGGAAACCCCGGCGGGGCCGCGCGGCTCGGGGCTGTCGGGCGGGCAGCGTCAGCGTGTCGCCATTGCGCGCGCCCTCTTGCGCGACGCGCCCGTGCTCTTGCTTGACGAGGCGACCTCGGCGCTCGATGCGCAATCCGAATTGCTGGTGCAGGAGGCGCTTGAGAGACTCTCGCAGGGGCGCACCACGCTGGTGATCGCCCACCGACTCGCCACCGTGCGCTCGGTCGACCGAATCGTTGTCATGGATGGCGGCCGGGTGGTCGAGGTCGGCACCCATGACGAACTGCTCGGAAATGGCGGGCTCTATACCCAGCTTTGCCGCTTGCAATTCCAGGATGACGGCTGAAGCCCGCACTCTTCATGGCAGCAATGTCACGCGGGCAGGCTGATCGCGCGGCTTTTCTTCTTGGTCCCAATATCCTCGCCGAAGGCATCCGGCACCGGCCAGGGGCGCAGCCGGGGTGAGGTGGCGCGCAGGCGCCGGCCAAAGGCGGCCCCGCGCGCGCGGGGTCAGCGCAGGTCGGGCGGGGTGGCTTCGGCTGCCAATGTGCCTGCAATCTCGTCCAGGCCCACGGTCGAGGTGCGCTGCTCACCCAGCCGGCGCAGCGATACCGTGCGTTCACCGACCTCGCGCGCGCCGATGGCCAGGATCACCGGCACCTTGCCGACCGAGTGTTCGCGCACCTTGTAGTTGATCTTTTCGTTGCGCAGATCGGCTTCGGCGCGGATGCCGTGGGCGCGCAGGGTTTGCACCACCTCGCGGGCATAGTCGTCGGCATCCGACACGATGGTGGCTACCACGACCTGCCGCGGCGCCAGCCAGAAGGGCAGCTTGCCGGCAAAGCTTTCGATCAGGATGCCGATGAAACGCTCGAACGAGCCCAGCACCGCGCGGTGCAGCATCACCGGGCGATGTTTGGCGCCATCGGCGCCGATATAGGTGGCATCCAGCCGCTCGGGCAGCACGAAATCCACCTGAAGCGTGCCGCACTGCCAGTCGCGGCCGATCGCGTCGGTCAGCACGAATTCCAGCTTGGGGCCATAGAAGGCGCCTTCGCCGGGGTTCAGGTCATAGGCATAGCCGGCCGCTTCGGTCGCGGATTTCAGCGCCTCCTCGGCCTTGTCCCAGACGGCGTCCTCGCCAGCACGCGTCTCTGGCCGGTCCGAGAACTTCACCGCGAATTTCTCGAACCCCAGGTCGCGGTAGATTGCGCTGAGGAATTCGATGAATCGGCGGGTTTCGCTCTCGATCTGGTCCTCGCGGCAGAAGATATGCGCGTCGTCTTGCGTAAAGCCGCGCACCCGCATGATCCCGTGCAGCGCGCCCGAAGGCTCGTAGCGGTTGCACGATCCGAACTCGGCCATGCGCAGCGGCAGGTCACGGTAGCTTTTCAGCCCGTGATTGTAGATCTGCACATGGCAGGGGCAATTCATCGGTTTGAGCGCGTTCACGGCCTTCTCGCGGGCGTGTTCCTCGTCGACCTCGACGATGAACATATGCTCCTGGTACTTCTCCCAGTGGCCCGAGGCCTCCCAGAGTTTGCGGTCGACCACCTGCGGGGTGTTGACCTCCACATAGCCGCCTGCTGTCTGACGGCGGCGCATGTAATCTTGCAGCGTGGTGTAGATCGACCAGCCATTGGGGTGCCAGAACACCTGGCCGGGGGCCTCTTCCTGCATGTGAAAGAGGTCCATCTCGCGGCCCAGGCGGCGGTGGTCGCGCTTGGCGGCCTCCTCCAGCATGGTCAGGTGCGCCTTGAGATCCGCGCGGGTCTTGAAGGCGACGCCATAGATACGCTGCAGCATCTGCCGGGCGCTATCGCCGCGCCAATAGGCGCCGGCCACGTTCATCAGCTTGAAGGCATCGGCGGGCACCTGGCCGGTATGCTGCAGGTGCGGGCCGCGGCACAGATCCTGCCAGTGCCCGTGCCAGTACATGCGGATCGGCTGGTCTTCGGGGATCGCCTCGACCAGTTCGACCTTGAAGGGCTCGTCGGTCGTTTCGTAGTGTGCCAGCGCCCGCTCGCGGCTCCAGAGTTCGGTGTGCACCGGGTCGCGCGCGTTGATGATCTCTCGCATGCGCTTTTCGATCACGGCCAGGTCTTCAGGGGTGAAGGGCTCGTTGCGGTCGAAGTCGTAATACCAGCCATCCTTGATGACCGGGCCGATGGTGACCTTCACATCGGGCCAAAGCTCCTGCACGGCGCGGGCCATGATATGGGCCAGGTCGTGACGGATCAGCTCCAGCGCCTGCGCGTCGTCATTCATCGTGTGAATGCTGATGCTGGCGTCTTCCTCTATCGGCCATTGCAGATCGTAATGGCGCCCGTTCACACTGGCCGATATTGCCTTCTTGCCCAGCGAGGTCGAGATCGACGCGGCCACATCGGCCGCTGTCACGCCGGCGGGAAACTCGCGTGCATTGCCATCGGGAAATGTCAGGGAAATCTGGGCCATCGGCCTTGCTCCTCGTCGGTTTGGCGCCCACGGAACGCCCGGTTGCGGGTATGTGATGCCTGCCGGTAATCGCGGGCGCGGGCAGTGTCAAGCCTCGGGTGGGGCGCGCCAGGCTGCAGGTTCTGGCGCGCAAATACCTGCGTGCGTGGTGCACGGGAAACCTGCGCCCGGCAATCGGTTTGACCTTGGGGCGGCGTGCGGCCAGTATCGGCACCCGACCGCCATATCACCGAAGCCCGAGATCCCCTGCCATGCCCGACCCAGCCAGACGCCCGGTCGAGATCGCCTTCGAGGCGCTCACCGCCGAGGATGACGGCCGCACCTGCCGCGACATTCCCGAACGCGCCTGCGATGAACAGCCGGGAAATTTCATGCGCCATGTCGGCGCGCTGGGGTTGTTCAAGGCTGCTGACGGGCTGGTCGACCCGAAGCTGGTGCTGAGCTGGCTGCTTGCCGCGCTGGGTGCGCCGGGGGTGTTCATCGCCGCGCTGGTGCCCATTCGAGAGGCCGGCGCGCTGTTGCCGCAGTTGTTCACGGCGGCACGTATCCGGGCGATGGCGCTGCGTAAATGGGCCTGGTCGGCGGGCAGTGCGGTGCAGGGGCTGGCGGCGCTGGCCATCGCGCTGGCTGCGCTGCGGCTTGAGGGTGCCGCTGCCGGCTGGGCGATCTGTGCGGCCCTTGCGGTGCTGGCGGTTGCACGCTCGGTCTGCTCGGTCGCCTACAAGGACGTGCTGGGCAAGACCATCGACAAGGGCAACCGGGGCACGGCCACGGGGCTTGCGGCCTCGGCCGCACCGGTGGTGGTGATCGCTTTTGCGGTCCTGCTGATGTTCGAGGCAACGGGGCGCATGGGGCTGGTGCTGGGGGCGCTGGCACTGGCGGGCCTGCTGTGGCTGGTGGCGGCGGCCATATTCGCGGGCCTCGCCGAAGCGCCGGGCGCCAGCGAGGGCGGCGCCAACGGGATCAGCGCGGCGTTGGCAAACCTGCGCTACCTGCGCGAGGACGGCCAGCTTGCGCGCTTCATCCTGGCGCGGGGGCTACTGACATCCACGGCGCTGGCACCGCCCTGGCTGGTGGTGCTGGCCGCCGGGGCGGGCGAGGAGGCGCTGTCGGGCCTGGGCGCGCTGGTGCTGGCCTCGGCGCTGGCGGCGCTGATCAGCGGCTATGTCTGGGGCCGCATGGCCGATCGCTCGGCGCGCCGGGTGCTGATGCTGACCGGGCTTTCGGGCGCGGCGGCGATGGGTCTGGCGCTGGGCTTTGCTGCGCTCGGGTTGGCCGGGGCGTTCTGGACCATGCCGCTGGCGCTGTTTGTCTTGATGGTCGCGCATCAGGGTGTGCGGATCGGACGCTCGACCTATCTGGTCGATATGGCGCCCGCCGATCTGCGCGCCGTATACACGGCGGTGGCGAACACTGTCATCGGGTTGATCCTGCTGGCCAGCGGTATCTTTGGTGCGCTGGCCTCGCTGCTGGGGCCGCAGGCGGTGCTGATCCTGTTCGCGACCATGGCGCTGGGGGGGGCAATCGTGGCAAACGGGTTGAAGGAATTGGGAGGCAAGACATGACCGAACCCGCATATCTGGAAACGCCGCAGGGGCGCAGGATTGCCTATCACCGGCAACAGGGCGCAGGGCCCGGTGTGGTGTTCCTGGGCGGTTTTCGCTCGGACATGGAGGGCACCAAGGCGCTGCATCTCGAAGCCTGGGCACGGGCGCGGGGCCGGGCGTTCCTGCGGTTCGATTATTCCGGGCATGGGCAATCCTCGGGCGCGTTCGAGGATGGTTGTATCGGTGACTGGGCCGCCGACGCGCGCGCCGCGGTAAGCACGCTGACCGAGGGGCCGCAGGTGCTGGTGGGCTCAAGCATGGGTGGCTGGATCGCGTTGCTGCTGGCGCGCGCCATGCCCGAGCGCGTGGCCGGGCTGGTGGGCATTGCCGCCGCGCCGGATTTCACCGAAGACTCCATGTGGGCGGATTTCGACGCCGAACAGCGCGCCGCGCTGGTGCGTGACGGGCGGGTCGAACTGCCATCGGATTATTCCGACGACCCCTATGTCATCACCCGCCGCCTGATCGAGGACGGGCGCGACAACCTGGTGCTGCGCAGCCCGTTGCCGCTGCCCTGTCCGGTGCGGCTGTTGCAGGGGACGGCCGATGTGGATGTGCCGGTTTCCGTGGCGCTGCGGCTGCTTGAGCATATCGATGCAGCGGATGTGCGCGCTGTCTTGGTGAAGGGCGCGGATCACCGGTTCTCGTCGCCCGAGTGCCTTTACCTGATCACGACAAGCGTTGAGGAACTGCCGGACAAGGGCTGATATTCGGCAAGCCGGCCATTGCGAAAATGGATGATTCCGGTGATTCGCGCTGACCTGAAGGGTAAATATTTGACATTATTTCACATTTCGAAGTCTCCGATCGGCCGATGAACGAGCCCTTGCTCCTGCTTCCCGGCGCGATGTGCGACGCCCGGCTTTACCTTCCGGCGATCGTGCGCTTTTCGCAAAGCCGGCCCGTGCAGGTGGCAAGCCTGACACAGGGCGAGACCGTGACCGAGATGGCCGAACACGCGCTGGCTGCGGCCCCGGCGCGGTTTGCGCTGGTGGGGCTGGGTCTGGGCGGGGCGGTGGCGCTGGAGATGTTGCAGCGCGCGCCTGAACGCATCCATCGCATCGCGCTGGTCTCGACCGACCCGCTGGCTGAAACCCCGCCTGCCGCCGCCGCGCGCGAGTTGCGCATTCTTGCCGCGCGCGCCGGGCGGTTGGATGAGGCCGCAGCCGAAGACCTGCCGGCCACCGCGCTTGCACCGGGGCCGGGCCGGATGCAGGTGGCGCACCTGGTGCGACAGATGGCGACGGCGCTGGGCGCCGCGGTGTTCACGCGCCAGGCCCGCGCCATGCAGCGGCGCCCCGATCAGCAGAAAACCCTGCGCCGGATGCCACACCCCGCGCTGGTTCTGAGCGGGGCACATGATGGCCTGGTGCCCGAAAGGCGGCAAGGCTTTGCCGCCGAACTGATGCGCAATGCCGAGTGGGAGCGGATCGAGGGAGCGGGACACCTCGTGCCGCTGGAACAACCCGAGGCGTTTTCCCGCGCGCTGGTGCGCTGGCTCGCGCGGCCTTCAGCCCTGGCTTGAAGCAAGCTTGATGTGCTGGTTGCCGGGCCCGGCCTCGCGCTGCGTCCGCGCCTGATCAAGGCTGTGTTTGTCGATGAAGCTCAGAACCAGCGGGCGAATGTTGTCGCGCCACGATCGTCCGGCAAAGATGCCGTAATGCCCGGCTTCGGGTTCCAGGTGCTCGGATTTCATCTCATCGGGCAGGCTGGTCAGCAGATCGAGCGCGGCGCGGCACTGGCCCGGGGCCGAGATGTCGTCATTGGCGCCCTCGACCGTCATCACCGCCACATTGGTGATCTTGCCGATATCCACCTGGTGTCCGGCCACGACGAAACGATTTTGCGCAATCTCGCGTTCCTTGAAGATCCGATAGACGGTCGACATGTAGAATTCGGCCGTCATGTCCATCACCGCCAGGTATTCGTCGTAGAATCGGTTGTGTTTGTCACGCTCGGCATCCTGGCCGCGCGCTGCTGCGGTGATCTTTTCCGCAAATGCGTTCATGTGCCGCTCGGCGTTCATCGAGATGAACGAGGCAAGCTGTGCAAGCCCCGGGTAGACCATCCGCCCCACGCCGGGATATTTGGCGCCCACCCGCTGCAACGCCAGATGCTCAAGCTGCCCCATGGTGACGCGGCGGCCAAAATCGGTGACATCGGTGGGATTGGCATCAGGGTCCACCGGCCCGCCGATCAGGGTGAGGGTGCGCGGCTGTGCCTCGGGCTCCAGCTCGGCCAGATAGGCGGCGGCGGCCAGGGCCAGCGGCACCGGCTGGCAGACCGCGATCACATGAGTGTCGGGGCCGAGATGGCGCATGAATTCCATCAGGTAGAGGGTGTAATCCTCGATATCGAACTTGCCCTCCGACACAGGGATGTCGCGGGCATTGTGCCAATCGGTCACCCAAAGTTCGGAATCGGGCAGCAGGCTGGCCAGGGTTGACCGCAAGAGCGTCGCGTAATGGCCCGACATCGGCGCCACCAGCAGGATGCGCCGGGGTTTTTCGGGCCGCCCGCGCACGTTGAAACGCACCAGATCGCCGAAGGGGCGTTCAATCTCGACGCTGCGTTCGACCAGATGGTCGCGCCCGTCCTCGCCGACCACCGTGCGGATGCCCCAATCGGGCTTGATGACCATGCGGGCGAAGGTGCGCTCGGTGACGCGCCCCCAGGCCGACATGACCTTGAAAGCGGGGTGTGGTACCATCCCCCATACAGGGTAGGAGGCCATGGCCCGGGCCGATGCGCCCATCCATTCATTGGTATTGCGCATCGTTTCCATCAGGTCGTAGGTGAACATGTAGCGCATTGCGGTCCTTTCCCCGGGGGTGCCCCGTCGATTAAAATCGTCGCTTCCCCCCAAGGCCCCGCGACGTTATGCTGCACAGCGGCAAGATAGGAGGGTTCGTACTCCATGACAACCGATCATGAAGAGTCCGCAGAAAAGCTTGATCGGCTGAACGCCAACCTGAAGCGCATAGAGGAACTGTCGCAACGGCTCATGGCAGCAATGGGCCGCAGGCGCGGCGTGCGGCCTTCGCTCCAGGGGCCTGATCAGGAACTCTTCATGAAGGCCGGCGCGGCTTACATGACGGAAATGATGAAAAACCCCTCGAGGATCATCGAGCAGCAGGTAAGCTACTGGGGCAACGCGCTGAAGCATTACGTCGAGGCGCAGGAGGCCTTGCGCGATGGCACACTGACCCCGCCGACCGACAATACGCCCCACGACAGGCGATTTTCCAACCCGCTGTGGAACACGCACCCCTATTTCAACTATCTCAAGCAGCAGTATCTGATGACTTCCGAGGCGATGGAGCGGGCAGTCGCGGAACTTGATCATCTGTCGCCGCGCGATCGCAAGCGGCTGCAGTATTTCAGCCGCCAGATCATCGACATGTTCTCGCCCGCCAATTTCCTCAGCACCAACCCCGAGGCCCTGGCCCGTGCGGTGGAAACCGATGGCGAAAGCCTGGTCAAGGGATTGGAAAACCTGGTGCGCGACATCGAGGCCAACGATGGCGAGTTGCTGGTCACACTGGCCGACCGCGGCGCTTTTCGCGTGGGCGAAAACCTGGCCACCACGCCGGGGCAGGTGGTCTATCGCAACCGCATGTTCGAGCTGATCCAGTACACACCCACTACAGAAAAGGTGCATCGCACGCCGCTGATCATCTTTCCGCCCTGGATCAACAAGTTCTACATCATGGACTTGAAGCCGCAAAACAGCCTGGTGAAATGGATCGTCGATCAGGGTTACACCCTGTTCGTCGTCAGTTGGGTGAACCCCGATGCCTCTTACGCCGATGTCGGGCTCGATACCTATATCGAAGAGGGCTATCTGGAAGCGATCGCGCAGGTGAAGGCGATTACTGGCGAGGACAAGGTCAACGCCGTGGGCTATTGCATTGCCGGGACGACGTTGGCGCTGACGCTCGCACTCTTGCACAAGCGCAAGGATCGCTCGGTGCGTTCTGCCACCTTTTTCACCACCCTGACCGATTTTGCGGATCAGGGTGAATTCAGCGTCTTTCTCGAAGATGATTTCGTCGATGGGATCGAGGCGGAAACGCAGGAAAAGGGCTTTTTGCACGCTTTCTTCATGTCGCGCACGTTTTCCTTTCTGCGCTCGAACGACCTGGTCTACGGCCCGGCGATTCGCAGCTACATGCTGGGCGAGGCGCCACCCGCTTTCGATCTGCTCTACTGGAATGGCGACAGCACCAATCTGCCGGGGCGCATGGCGGTCGAGTATCTGCGCTGGCTTTGCCAGCAAAACCGATTTGCCACGGGCGAGATCGAGATGTTCGGCCAGAAGCTCTCGCTGAAGGACGTGCGCCTGCCGCTTTGTGCGATCGCTTGCGAAACCGACCATATTGCCCATTGGCGCGGCAGTTTCGCCGGCATCGCGCAGATGGGCAGCCGTGACCGCAGTTTCATCCTCTCGGAATCGGGTCATATCGCCGGGATCGTGAACCCCCCCGAAAAAAAGAAATACGGCCATTACGTCAGTGATGCGCCGCTGGAAGAGCCGGAAAGCTGGCGCGCGGGGGCCGAGCGGCACGATGGGTCATGGTGGCCCCGCTGGGAGGCCTGGTTGGCGCGCCGGTCGGGTGCGATGGTGCCCGCGCGTGAGCCTGGCGGGCCGGACCACCCGCCGCTTTGTCCGGCGCCGGGGCAGTATGTATTATCCCGGCCCGAGGAGTGATCGGGCAAGCTGCAGGCGCCGCCGCGGAAAATCTTGCTGCAGTGCAGCATAAAACCCTTGCATTGCTGCACTGCAGCATCTATCTAGGTATCAGTCGCAGGCGGGAAAGTCCCGTAGCAAGGAGTTTGGACCATGACGAATACGCAAGACTACAGCAAGATGATGCAGGACATGATGGCTTCTTTCCCGGTGGACACGAAGTCCATGCAGGATGCCTTCAAGACCCAGGCCGCGCTCGGCGAAAAGATGAGCCGCATGGTGCTGGAAGCCGCCGAGAAATCGGCCGAGATTTCGAACAAGTGGACCAAGGAAACCCTGACCCAGCTTGGCGAGGCCTCGAAACTGCGCGAAGAGCCGACCGATTACAGCAAGGCTGTGACCGATTTCGCTTCGGCTTCGGCTGAAACCGCGGCCGAGAACATTGCCGCCTTCGGCGAGATCGCCAAGCGCGTTCAGATGGACACCATCGAGGTCATGCTGGCCACCGGCAAGGACTTTTCGCAAGACGCCAGCGCCGCGATGAAGAAAGCCACCGCGCAGGCGACCCAGGCGGCGAAAAAGGCTACCGCATCCGCCACCGCCAAGTAAGGGCGTGGCGATCCGGGCGAATGCCGCGGATACATGAGCGAGACAGACACCGCGACTGGCCCCCTCCCTCCCGGCCGGCGCGGTGGAAAGGGCGGGCTTCGTGCCTGCCCTTTCTTTTTTCAATCGGCTGTCCTAGGCTGTGCTGCGCCGCGTCATGGCGGTACAAACCCGGGAGAGGATGCCCATGGCCGACGCCAAAGAGCCGCTTCTTATCAAGCGCTATGCCAGCCGACGTCTGTATAACACCGAAACCAGTGATTACGTGACGCTCGAGGATATCGCCGGGTTCATCCGGGCGGGTCGCGAGGTCAAGATCGTCGATCTGAAATCGGGCGATGATCTGACGCGTCAGTATCTCTTGCAGATCATTGCTGAACACGAAAGCCGTGGCGAGAACGTGCTGCCGCTCGATGTCCTGACCGATCTGGTGCGCAGCTACACCACCCAGGCGCAAAGCGTGGTGCCGCAGTTTCTCAGCATGTCCTTCGACATGCTGCGCGAGGGTCAGAGCAAGATGATGGAAAACCTGAACACCTTGCCGCCGCCGATACGCAACATGCCGGGGTTCGAAGCGATGCAGCGCCAGCAGCAGGCGTTCATGAAATCGATGATGGCCGGATGGGGAGGGGCGCAGCCTGATGCGGATGCCGGCCAGGCGGCTGACCGGGCGGAGCCGCCCGCGGGCGATGGCGGCGGGGCCGGAAAGGAAGATCTCGAACAGATCAAGGCCCAGCTTGCGGCGCTTGAGGCGCAGCTTTCCAAGCTCAAGAAGTAACGCCCCGGCCCGGGCCGCGCTTTTTTGCAAGCGCGGCTGCCGGCTTCGCGGGGCTCGTGTGGAAAGCGGGCTTTCAGGCGTCCAGCTCGATCCAGAGCGGCGTGTGATCGGAAGGTTTGTCGCCCGCGCGCGGCTCGGTGTCGATGCCGCAGTCGGTCAGCAGATCGGCGGCCTGCGGTGTGAGTAGCGCGTGATCGATGCGGATGCCGTCGTTCTTGCGCCAGGCGCCGCCCTGGTAATCCCAGAACGTGTAATGCCCTGGCCCTGCGTGGCGCGCACGAAAGGCATCGGTAAAGCCAAGATTGACGATCCGCCGGAAGGCCGCGCGGGTTTCCGGCAAGGCGAGCGCGTCTCGCTCCCAGGCTTCGGGGCGGGCGGCATCCTCGGGCAGGGGGATCACGTTGTAATCGCCCGCCATCACGGCAGGTTCCTCGGCGGCCAGCAATTCCCTGGCGCGTGTCTCCAGCCGGGCCATCCACGCAAGCTTGTAATCGTATTTCGGCCCCGGCGCCGGGTTGCCATTGGGCAGATAGAGTCCGCAGATGCGCAGCGCCGAATGGTCGCCCGTCACGGTGGCCTCGATCCAGCGGGCCTGCTCGTCCGAATCGTCGCCAGCCAAGCCGCGACGTACATCCTCAAGGGGCAGTTTTGAAAGGATCGCCACGCCATTGAAACTTTTCTGGCCGTGGGTCTCGATGTTATAGCCGCGTTCCTCTAACAACTCGCGCGGAAAGGCCGCATCGAGGCACTTGATCTCCTGCAGTACCGCCACATCAGGCTGCGCGGCATCCAGCCAGGCGCACAGCGCCTCGACCCGCGCGCGAATGCCGTTGATGTTGAACGTGGCTATCTTCATGGCTTGCCTCCTGCCGCCGCGCGCAATGCCGCCTCTTGGTAGCTTGCGCTTTGCGGCGCGGCAAGCGGCGCGGTCGCTCCTCTTGCTGCGGCTTTCCGCCTGCCGCAGCGGCATAGAATATCCGGCTGGCCCTTGCGGGGGGCTGCCCGCGGCACTAAGACTCCATAAGGTTTCTCAGGATATGTGCCATAAGGCGCAGATAACAGACAGGCAGCGGATGAAAGACCCTATCGACACCTACATGAACACACTCGTCCCCATGGTCGTTGAGCAGACGAGCCGGGGTGAGCGCGCCTATGACATCTTCTCGCGCCTGCTGAAGGAACGGATCATCTTCCTCACGGGGCCGGTGCATGACGGGATGTCTTCGCTGATCGTGGCGCAGCTTCTGCACCTCGAGGCCGAAAATCCGGCCAAGGAAATCTCGATGTATATCAACAGTCCCGGTGGTGTGGTGTCATCGGGCCTGTCGATCTACGACACCATGCAATACATCAAGCCCAAGGTCTCGACCCTGGTGGTGGGGCAGGCGGCCTCGATGGGTTCGCTTTTGCTGGCCGCGGGCGAGAAGGGGATGCGCTTCTCGCTGCCCAACAGCCGGATCATGGTGCACCAGCCATCGGGCGGGTTCCAGGGGCAGGCAACCGACATATCGATCCATGCCAAGGAGATTCTCGAGTTGCGCGACCGGCTCAACCGGATCTACGTCCACCACACCGGACAGGACATCAAGGTTGTGGAAGAGGCCCTTGAACGCGACAATTTCATGACCGCAGAAATGGCGCGCGACTGGGGCATTGTCGATGAAATCGTGTCCAGCCGGGCCGCCGCTGAAGAGGCCAAGGCCTGAGGCTGCCCTTTCCGTCACGATTTCACATTGTGAACAGCGGGGGGCTGGCCTAGTCTTGGCCCGTGGGGTTAGCCTTCCCCGGCGGCAGAATACCCGCCGAAACCGACCGAGGCCGCAGAGGTAGCTTATGAAGAACAATTCCGGCAGCGACAGCAAGAATACGCTCTATTGCTCGTTCTGTGGCAAGAGCCAGCACGAGGTGCGCAAGCTGATCGCGGGCCCGACCGTGTTCATCTGCGACGAATGTGTCGAGCTGTGCATGGACATCATCCGCGAGGAAACCAAATCCTCCGGGCTGAAGGCCACCGATGGCGTTCCCACCCCGCGCGAGATCTGCCAGGTTCTCGATGATTACGTGATCGGGCAGGAGCACGCCAAGCGGGTGCTCTCGGTTGCGGTGCACAACCACTACAAGCGGCTCAATCATTCCTCCAAGGCCAATGAGATCGAGCTGTCGAAATCCAACATCCTGCTGATCGGCCCCACCGGCTGCGGCAAGACGCTGCTGGCACAGACGCTGGCGCGCATCCTGGATGTGCCATTCACCATGGCCGATGCCACCACGCTGACCGAAGCCGGCTATGTCGGCGAGGATGTGGAAAACATCATCCTCAAGCTGCTGCAATCGAGCGAATACAATGTCGAACGCGCCCAGCGCGGCATCGTCTATATCGACGAGGTCGACAAGATCACCCGCAAGTCCGACAATCCCTCGATCACCCGCGACGTCTCGGGCGAGGGGGTGCAGCAGGCACTTCTCAAGCTGATGGAGGGCACTGTGGCCTCCGTGCCGCCACAGGGCGGGCGCAAGCATCCCCAGCAGGAGTTCCTGCAGGTCGACACCACCAACATCCTGTTCATCTGCGGCGGCGCCTTCGCCGGCCTTGACCGGATCATCGCCCAGCGTGGCAAGGGGTCGGCCATCGGCTTTGGCGCCGACGTCAAGGAGCAAAACCAGACAGGCATTGGCGAGACGCTCAAGCTGCTTGAGCCCGAAGATCTGCTGAAATTCGGCCTGATCCCCGAATTCGTCGGGCGGCTGCCAGTGGTGGCCACGCTGACCGATCTGGATGAGGACGCGCTTGTCACCATCCTCACCCAGCCCAAGAACGCGCTGGTCAAACAGTATCAACGCCTGTTCGAGATCGAGAACGCGCAGCTCACCTTCACCGACGAGGCATTGCGCGCCATCGCCAAGCGGGCCATTGCGCGCAAGACCGGCGCGCGGGGCTTGCGCTCGATCATGGAAGACATCCTGCTCGACACCATGTTCGAACTGCCTGGCCTCGATGGCGTCGAGGAGGTGGTGGTCAACGAAGAGGCCGTGACCTCGGAGGCCAAGCCTCTCCTGATCTACTCCGACCGCCGCGAAGAGCCGGTTTCGGCCGGCTGACCCCGGCGCGCGCCGCGCCTGTCTCGCAAGCTATTCCCAGGGGCGTGGCCGTCATGGCCGCGCCCTTTCCCATTGCGCGCCCTCCGCCTGTCCGTTGTCCGTCGCCATCTTGTGCGCTCCATTGCCATTGCAGTTCACCCCTTGCCCTTCACTGTGAGAAAAATATCCAATCCCCCGGTGGCCACCTGCGACTCCAACAGCTTCGGGGGGGCTCGCCCGCCACATCCGCCGCTGCTCCCGCCCGCCGGCGGATGTGACTGGACCTCCGCGCGCACATGCGGCATAGGGGGGAAAAGCTATGCGGAGGGTTCCATGGCGCGGATCACGCAAATCCTGGCTCGGCTGCTTACCTGGTGGAATGGCCAGACACTGGGCACCCAGTTCTTCACCTGGCGCAAGGGCGTCCGGGTCGGCGAGGATGATCAGGGCAACGCCTATTACCAGACCCGCGACGGCAAGCGTCGCTGGGTAATCTTCAATGGCGAATCCGAAGCCAGCCGCATCTCGCCCGACTGGCATGGCTGGCTGCACCATACCTGGGACGAAGCGCCCACCGACAAGCCGCTGCGCCACAAGGACTGGGAAAAACCCCATATCGAGAACCTGACCGGCACGCCGCTGGCTTATGCGCCTGAAGGGTCGCTGCGCCGCAAGAACCCTGTCGAGCGCCGCGACTACGAGGCATGGCAGCCGGAATGACCGGTGAGGTGGCGCGACATGTCGGCTGATCGTGCGGATGCAGTGCTGGGCGGGGTCGTTCTGGCCGTCGCGGCGGGGTTTCTGGTCTATCTCGTTCAGGCGACCGGGGTCGCGCAGACCGGGCGAGGCGGATATGAACTCGTCGCTTCGTTCCGTTCGGCGGAAGGGGTGCGCGTGGGCACGGATGTACGCATGGCCGGGGTCAAGATCGGTTCGGTGACGGGCATGTCGCTCAACCCTGAAAGCTTCCGCGCCGATCTGCAACTGGGGCTGCGCGATGCTGCGTTGCGGCTGCCCGAAGACAGCATGGCCCTGGTCGCCTCCGAAGGATTGCTGGGCGGCACCTATATCGAGATCGTGCCCGGCGGCGCGCCGTATGACCTCGAACCCGGTGCGATGATCTTCAATACCCAGAGTGCGATCAGCTTGCCCACCTTGCTGATGCGTTTTGTCACTGGCAGCGACGCCAGTGCCGCAGGCGGTACGGAGGCACCATGAACAGCCGTTCGGCACCTGCGGCCTGCCTTGCGGGCGTGCTGGCCCTGGCCCTGGCCCTGGCTCTTGCGGTGCCGGATGTTGCCCGCGCACAGGCAGAAGAAGGCGGCATTCAGCTCGATCTGGACCTTGAGGAATTGCTGCGCGAGGAAGACCGCGCAGGCGAGAGCGCCGAGGAGGCCCCGGAGACATTCGAGCCGATCGAATCGATCACCGGCGGTGCTGCGGACCGGCGCGTGGTTTCCGCCACGGGGGCGGTGTTGCGCGGCCTCGACAAGGTGGCGGGCGAGGCGCGCGACATATCCATCGCCGTGGGCGAGACAGTGCAATTCGGGCGCCTGGACATCACGCTTGACGATTGCCGCTACCCTGAAAGCGAGGCCGCCGCCGAAGCCTATGCCCATCTCCAGATCGCCGATCCGCATCTTGAGGAACCGGCTTTCCGCGGCTGGATGATCGCGTCAAGCCCGGCGCTGAGTGCGCTGGATCACGCGCGTTTTGATGTCTGGCTGTTGCGCTGCAACAATTCCTGAGCGCCCGGCGCGCCTCCCTGGCGGTGGAAATCCGCTTGCAGCGCAAGCGCCTGGCGCAATCTTTCGCGATACTCGTCACGGCTGATCTCGATACCTCCCAGCGATTCCAGGTGCGGGGTGAGAAACTGTGTATCAAACAGCGTGAACCCTCCCGTACGCAGCCGGTCAACCAGATAGGCCAGTGCAATCTTTGATGCATCGCGCCTGCGTGAAAACATGCTTTCGCCAAAGAACGCGCCGCCAAGCGCGATGCCGTAAACCCCGCCCACCAACGCGCTGCCTGCGTGCACCTCGAGAGAATGGGCATATCCGGCTTCGTGTAGCCGCAGGCAGAGCGCGAAAATCGTGTCATTGATCCAGGTTTCCGGCCGCTCTGCGCAGCCGCGCATCACACCCGCGAAATCGGCATTCACCGTGATCCGGTAGTCGGCGCCCCGCAGGCGCCGTGCCAGTGACCGCGAGATGTGAAAACCGTCGAGCGGCATGACCCCGCGCCATTCCGGGTCGATCCAGTGCACGCGCGGGTCGTCGCGCCGTTCGGCCATGGGAAAGATGCCTGCCGCATAGGCACGCAGCAATAGCTCGGGGGTGATCTGCTCGGCGCGCATGGGCTGCCGCTCCTGCCTCGTCTCGCGGTTGCTGCCTGACCTTATGCCAGTCCGGTGGTCCGCTGCCATGGCTTTGTGCCGGGGGTGGCGGCAGGTTGCGCTGGATTGTGGCCCGCGCTTGCGCTACCCCATCGCCGAGGGCGAAAAGAGGCGAAAGCGATGAACCTGCCGGACCAGATCACCGCAAGCGGCCGCCGTGTGCTCGAGGCCGAAGGTGCCGCGCTGATGACGCTTGCGCAGCAGATGCCTGCCGATTTTCCCGCCGCCGTGCAGGCGATCCTGGAAATCGGCGGGCGTGTGATCGTCTCTGGCATCGGGAAATCGGGCCATGTCGGGCACAAGATCGCGGCGACCCTGGCCAGCACCGGCACGCCCGCGCATTTCGTCCACGCGACCGAGGCCAGCCATGGCGATCTGGGCATGATAACGCCCGCCGATATCTGCCTGCTGATCTCGAATTCGGGCGAGACGCCCGAGCTGCGCGACATCGTGGCCCATACGCGGCGTTTTTCGATCCCGCTGATCGCGATATCCAGCCGCGCCGGCAGCGCGTTGATGGAGGCGGCCGATCTGCGCCTTCTGCTGCCGCAGGTGCCCGAGGCCTGTGCCATCGGCATGGCCCCCACCACCTCGACCACGCTGACGCTGGCGCTGGGCGATGCGCTGGCGGTGGCGCTGATGGAGCAGCGCGATTTCCAGGCCGAGCAATTCCGCACCAATCATCCGGGCGGGCGGCTGGGGGCGCAGCTTGTGAAGGTCGGGCAGTTGATGCATGTGGGCGATCAGGTGCCGCTGGTGCAGGGTGATACGCCCATGCCCGATGTGCTGATCGAGATGACATCCAAGGGCTTCGGGATCGCCGGCGTTACGCGCGGCGGGCGGCTTGTGGGCGCCATTTCAGACGGCGACTTGCGGCGCAACATGGCGCGGCTGATGGGGTGCAGCGCCACCGATGTGGCGACGCCAAACCCGCAGACGGTGGGGCCGGGCACCCTGGCGGCCGAGGCGGTGGCGATCATGAACCGCCGCAAGATCGGCGCGCTGTTCGTGGTCTCGGACGAGGGGGCGCCGCTGGGCATTCTGCACATCCATGATTGCCTGCGCGCGGGCGTGGCGTGACGGTCGAAAGGGGCGCAGCCGTGAAGACGATCATCCTGATCCCTGCGCGCTATGGCTCGACGCGCTATCCGGGCAAGCCGCTGGCCGAGTTGCGCTTGCCCAACGGCACCCGCAAGCCCCTGATCCAGCTGACCTGGGAGGCCGCGCAAGCCGTGCGCGGCGTGGACGGGGTGCATGTGGCCACCGACGACGAACGCATCGCACGGGCCGCGCAGGATTTCGGCGCGCAGGTGATCATGACCTCGGACGCCTGTGCCAACGGCACCGAACGCTGCGCCGATGCCCTGGCGCGGGCCGGTCTGTCGGCGGATGTGGTGGTCAACCTGCAGGGCGATGCGCCGCTCACCCCGCCCTGGTTCATTGAGGCGCTGATCGACACGATGGCGCGCGATCCCGCCGTTCAGGTGACAACCCCGGTGCTGCGCTGCGACCGCGAAACCCATGCGCATTTTCTCGAAGACCGCCGCGCGGGCCGGGTGGGGGGCACCACCGCCGTGTTCGACCGCGCAGGCAACGCACTCTATTTTTCCAAGGAGGTGCTGCCTTACACCGATGCCTCGGTGCGCGCGGGCGACGGCGAGGTGCCGGTGTTTCACCATGTCGGCGTCTATGCCTATCGCCCGACGGCGCTGGCGGCCTATGGTGGCTGGGCGCCGGGGCGGCTGGAGCAGCTTGAGGGGCTTGAGCAGCTGCGTTTTCTCGAAAACGGTGCGCCGGTGCGCTGTGTGACTGTCGAGGCGCGCGGGCGGGTGTTCTGGGAACTCAATAACCCCGAGGATGTCGCCCGTATCGAAAAGGTTCTGGAGGCCGCGCAATGATCCCCAAGACCCTCACCATCGGCGATGTGACACTTGGCGGCGATGCGCCTTTTGCGCTGATCACCGGCCCGTGCCAGCTTGAATCGCTCGATCATGCGCGGATGATGGCCGAACGCATTGCCGAGGCCTGCGCGCCGAGCCACACGCAGTTCATCTTCAAGGCCAGCTATGACAAGGCCAACCGCTCGTCTATCGGCACGCCGCGCGGGCTGGGCATGGCCAAGGGGCTGGAGATCCTGGCGCGCATCCGCGAGGAATTCGGCTGCCCCGTTCTGACCGATGTGCATGAGCCCGGCCAATGCGCCGAGGTGGCCGAAGCCGTGGATGTATTGCAGATCCCGGCATTCCTGTGCCGGCAGACCGATCTGCTGCTTGCCGCCGGGGCGACGGGGCGTGCGATCAATGTCAAGAAGGGGCAGTTTCTGGCGCCCTGGGACATGGGCAATGTGGCCGACAAGATCGCCAGCACCGGCAACGAGCGCATCATGCTATGCGAGCGCGGCACATCCTTTGGCTACAACACGCTGGTCAGCGATTTTCGCGCCTTGCCGGTAATGGCCGCCACCGGCTGGCCGGTGATCTTTGACGCGACCCATTCGGTGCAGCAGCCCGGCGGCCTCGGCGGCGCAAGCGGCGGCCAGCGCGAATTCGCTCCGGTGCTGGCGCGCGCGGCCTGTGCCGTCGGGGTGGCGGGGCTCTTCATCGAAACCCACGAAGACCCGGATCGCGCGCCGAGCGACGGGCCGAACATGATCCCGGTCGACGAGTTGGCCCGCCTTGTGGCCGAACTGCGTGCGTTTGACGACCTCGCGCGCCGCTTCGATGGCCGTGCCGGGGGCGCGCCGAAAGGCTGAGCCGTACATAAAGCTGCCGGGGGCTGAAAGCTGTCGCGAAGCGCTTGCCAACCCGGCCTTGTCCGGCGTAAGAAGCGCGCGGTTCGGGTGATTAGCTCAGTTGGTAGAGCGTCTCGTTTACACCGAGAATGTCGGCGGTTCGAATCCGTCATCACCCACCATGATACAGCGAAGAAGCCAAACAGGACGGATGCTTTTCGCCCTTCGACAGCGCCGTCGGTTAGCCTTATTCCGCATTGGCCTGTGGCCGCTGGACGAATTCACGCCAGCCGCGAAGGGGGCGAGCATATCTCCTGCGCCCAAATGACTGTTTCCGGCAGGGTATTGCAAGGGCGTGAAAAATGCGAAGCCCCGGAGCGGCCATCGCGCCCCGGGGCTTGCTGATTCTGGTGCCGGTGAAGGGACTCGAACCCCCGACCCCATCATTACGAATGACGTGCTCTACCAGCTGAGCTACACCGGCATACTTATCGATGATGACCCTGCCCGGGGGCTGGATCGGGCGCTTTTAGCGCATCGCTCCGTGGCGTCAACGGCTTTGCGGCAATGCCCGGTATCGATGCGCCCTGATGGCACCGAGCGGCTGTTTAACACCGGCCTTTGCGGGTGTGTAGCCCTAATCTTGTGCTTTTCGGGCTTTGGTGGGCCGGTCCGCATCGTCGATGAATTCGGCATCTCGCGCGTAATCCGGGTCGGGCGTGGCGGCGGCCTTGTCGTGGGTTTCCGGCTCTGCCTTGCCTGGGGCGTCTTCCTCCACTTCTGTCTCGCCGGTATCGGCGGCGTCAGTGTCATCGGCTGCGGGTGGGGGTGCGGGCTGGCCCACGATGAGCGGCAGCATCTCTGTCTGGGTGGGCGATGGGCCGGTATCTTCGGGCGGTTCGCGCCAGCTGAGCGTATCGAAGCCCTCGCAATTGCTGCAGATCGCGCTCCAGCGGCCATGGATGCTGTGGCATTTCTCGCATACCCAGCGCGGCCCGCGCGGGGCGGTCAGTGCCCGCGTCAGCCAGCCGCGCACCACCGCGTCTTCTGATCCTTCGCCGCGCTCGATCGCCGCCATGATGGTGAAAACCCGCGCCACCGGGTGGCTTTCGGTCAGGGTGCCCATGGCGCGGCGGGCAGCGGGGAAATCCTCGGCCGCAATCAGCAGTTCGGCCTGCAGCATCCGGGTTTCTGGATGGTCGGGCAGGGCGGTCAGCAGCGGGCGGAAACGCTTGAGGCGTTCGGCAGGGGGCTCGTCGGGGGCAATTTCGGCAAAGGCCGCGGCAAGCTCCGGGTGGGGCGCGGCGGCCCAGGCGTTCTTGAGGATCTTTGCGGCCTTGCGCGGGGTCTCGCGTTCGATCCAGGTGCGGGCGGCGGCAATGGCAGCAGGCACCAGGTCGGGCGATAGGCGGTTGGCCTCGATCGCGGCGTCGCCGGCATGGCGCGGTTTGCCTTCGTTGCGGAAATCATCAGCGGCCTGCAGCGCCAGCACCGCGTCACGACGGCGGTAGATATCCTTGGGCAGCGCCCCGCTGTGCTTGCGCGCAAGCAGGGTTTCGCGTGCGCCCGTCCAGTCACGCTTTTGCGCCTGAAGGTCGAGCAGCACCTGCTGAGTTTCGTCATGGCCGGGCTTGAGCGTGAAGGCCTTCTGCGCCAGTTTCAGCGCCTTGTCGGTATCGCCCTCGGCCAGTTTCTGGCGCAACAGCCCGCGCACGCCGACAAACTTTGTCGATTTGTCGTCGAGCAGTTTCTTGTAATAGCTGATGGCGCGGCGGGTGTCGCCCTGCATTTCGGCGGCCTGGGCGCTGATCAGATTGGTCAACTCGGGTCGGCCCAGAAGTTTCTCGGCCTTGGCGACCTTGGTCATGGCCTGTGTTGGTTCGCCCGAGGCCAGCGCCATCATCCCGTCGACGAGCGCCTGAAACCCGCGTCTTTCGCGGTTGCGCGCGAAAAATCGCGATATGGCCGTCTCATCGCCATTGAGAAAGCGCAGCACGGCCACCGTCAGCCCCGCGAGCTTGAGGATCAGCCAGAGCGTCAGCAGCAGCAGGAACACCGCGACAAGTGTCTGCAAGGGCCCAAGGGTGAACTCTAACCCTGCCACGGCGATGCGCAGCCCGTCGCCGCTGTCGAGCAGCCTCTCGGCCCCCAGCGCCAGCGCCGCCACCGCAGCGATGAAAAGGATGATCTTCAGCAGCGACCAGAGCATATGCTGCCCCCTCAGAGCGTGTCAATTTGCGCAGCAAGCGCGGTGAATGCCTCAATTGCCCGCACCCTTGTGCGAGCCTGCTCCTCCCAGTCGGTCAGGTACGGGCGAGCGCTGTCGGGCAGCGCGCCCAGTTCGTCAAGGGCGGTTTGCAGCGCTCCTTCGCGCAGCGCGGCCTCGGCGCGTGAAAGCACTGCATCCGGGTCCGCCCCCTCGCGCGGGGCGAGCGAGCGCGCCCCGGTCTGCACCTGCAAGAAGGTCAGTATCCGCGCGCCAAGGCCAAGGTCTTCGTCGAGGTCGCGCCGCGTTGCATCCAGAGCCGCGCGGGCCGCAGGCGGAAAGCCGGCTTGCAGGGCGGCCAGCGTGGGCACGCCGTCGTTTGCGCGCGCATCCAGCGCCTGCGGTGCGGCAAACCCTGCCTCGGCGAGCCGGTTGAGCGGGGTGCGATAGGGCGCGCCATCGGCCAGCGCCGTTTCGATCTGGCGCAGCGCCTCGCGCAGGGCGGCGGCGGCCTGCCTGGCGGCTTCCTCCTCAGCGCGGGCCTCAATCGCGGTCTGCGCGGCGCGCGCCTGATCCTGCGCCGCCTCGGCGATGTCGCGCAGTTCGGCAAGCTCGCCTCGCAGGGTCGTAAGCTGCTGCAGGAATTCTTCGGGGATGTCGGCACCCAAGTCATCGGGCACGGGCGGGCGGGCTTCCAGCGTGGCCAGCCGCGTCTCGAACTGTGCCAACTCCGCGCGCAGGGTCTCGGCGGTGGCTGCCGCGACTGCATCGGCATGGCCGGTGGCAGTGGTTGTGGACTCGTCCAGGCGGGTGGTGAGTTCGTCACGCAGCGCCGCAAGCGCGCTTTCGGTGGCGTCAAGCCGTTCCTGCTGGTTGCCAAGAGCCTCCTCCACGGCGGCCATCTCGCCGCTTGCGCCGAAAGGCCAAAGGCCCGTTCGATCCATGTAAACGGCCAGGCCGAAACCCAGCGCGGCGGCCAGCGCCCCGCCAAGGATCAGCGGCGCGAAGGTGCGGCGCGGGGGCGCAGGCGGGGCTGGCGGAGCAGCCGTCTCCGGCGCGGGCTCCTGCGATGACCCTTGCGCGGGCTCTTGCGACGGTTCTGTGGCAGCGGCCTCATCTGCATCGTCGGGCCGGGAGGCGGGCACCACCGCATCGGGCCGGATGGCAGGGTCGATCCCCGGCGGCACGCCAGGCACGCCGGTTTCCGGTGCCTGCGGATCGGTCGGGGCGGGCGATGACTGCGCGCCCCCGGGTTCTTGCAATGTTTCAGAGGTTTCGGGCGCGGCCGCTTCGGGCTGGGCCTGTTCCTTTTCGTCTGGCGATGGGGACGCCTTCGCTTTGCTCCTGCGCCCCGTCGGGGATTTGGGGGTCGTCTTTCCGGATCGTGCCAAGAAAACCTTCCTTCCGATTCGCATTCTGGCGCCAATGGCGCGCGCCCCTACCTTATGACCTTAGTCCTTGCGCTGTGCTCTCTCAAGGCGCAGCCGCGCGGCAATCCGCTGCACTGCCCCGAGCATGGCTTTTGCATCGGGCCGCGCGGCAAGGCAGACAGGGTCGGCCCGTGCCGCCTGCCAGGCCTCGGCAGCCGCCGCGCTTATGGCAACGGGCCAGAGCTGGGCGCGCGTGGCAGAAGGCAAGGATGCCACCAGCAGCCGCGCCGACCGGGGCGAGAAAAGGGGCACGATCACATCGCCGTGTCGGCTCAGCAGGGCGCGGGCCTCGGGGCTGAGCGGGCAGGGCTGCTGGTCGTAGACCACCTGCGCCGTGCAGGGCAGACCGGCGGCAGTCAGCCTTTCGGCCAGATCGCCACGGGCATGGGCGCCGCGCAGGTGAAGAAGCGGCGTTTCGGGGCGGGTCTCGCACAGCAGGCGCAGCAGGGCCTCGGCGTTGCCCCCCTGCCGGTGCGCCGAGCGCACCGGCGCAAAGCCCGCCGCGCGTGCCGCGGCAGCCGTGCGCGTGCCCACGCACCAGACTGGCCAATCGCGCCGTGCCGCCTGGGCGGCGAAGCCCGCCACGCCATTCTCCGAAGTGAAGATCAGCCCTGCCGCGCGGGCGGCTTCTTCCGGATCGGGCAGGGGGCGCGGCACAATTTCCAGAAGCGGTGCGATCACCGCCTCGGGCGCCTGTGCGCCCATCCTTTCAGCCAATGCGCGGGCGAAACGCCCGGCCTGCGTGCGCGGTCGGGTCAGCAACAGGGCGGGTGACATTTCGGGCAAGGGCTTTCGCGCCGCGGCGCGCTCCATATTGTCTGGCCGTGTTCCGGGTGCTACCCCGCTTGCAACTGTGACGCAACAAAAGGCGAATTGCGCGCGCATGGGCCGGTGCCTCACCATACTCGGACTGGAAAGCAGCTGCGACGACACCGCTGCGGCCGTGGTGCGCCATTGCACGGGCGCGGCACCCGAGATCCTGTCAAATATCGTCGCGGCGCAAACCGATCTGCACGCGGCCTTCGGTGGGGTGGTTCCCGAGATCGCCGCCCGCGCCCATGCCGAAAAGCTCGACCTGTGTGTCGAGGCCGCGCTGGAAGGCGCCGGGCTGGGGCTGCGCGACATGGATGCCATTGCCGTGACCGCCGGGCCGGGGCTGATCGGGGGCGTGCTGGCGGGGGTGATGTGCGCCAAGGGGCTGGCCGCCGGGGCGGGGTTGCCGTTGGTCGGGGTCAACCACCTGGCCGGGCACGCGCTGACACCACGCCTGACCGACGGGCTGGAATTTCCCTACCTCATGCTGCTGGTCTCGGGCGGGCATTGCCAGTTCGTCATCGTACGCGGGGCCGAGGATTTCACCCGCCTGGGCACCACCATCGACGATGCTCCGGGCGAGGCCTTCGACAAGACCGCCAAGCTGCTGGGCCTGCCGCAGCCCGGCGGCCCCTCGGTCGAGGTCGAGGCGCAGGCCGGCGATCCGGCGCGCTTTCGCTTTCCGCGCCCGCTGCTGGACCGCCCCGGCTGTGACCTCTCCTTTTCGGGGCTCAAGACAGCGCTGTTGCGCGCGCGCGATGCGCTGGTAGCCGAAAAGGGGGGGCTGACGCAGGCCGACCGGGCCGATCTGTGCGCCTGCTTCCAGGCGGCGGTGGTGGATGTGCTGGCCGAAAAATCGCGCCGCGCGATTGCAGTCTTTCGCGCCGAAGGGCTGGCGGGCACGGGCTTTGCCGTGGCCGGCGGGGTCGCGGCAAACCGCGCCATCCGCGCCCGGCTCGAGGCTGTGGCGAATGAGGCAGGCTTGCCCTTTGTCGCGCCGCCGCTTGCTCTTTGCACCGACAATGCCGCAATGATCGCCTGGGCGGGTCTTGAACGCTTTCGTCTGGGCGCGCGCGACGGCATGGCATTGGCCGCACGGCCCCGCTGGCCGCTCGATACGGCGAACCCGGCCAGCTATGGCGGCGGCAGGAAAGGGGCAAAGGCATGAGCAGCACCTCGCAGGGCGGGTTGCGCGTGGCGGTGGCCGGGGCCGGGGCCTTCGGCACGGCGCTGGCGGTTGTGCTGGCGCATGGTGGCGCGCGGGTGACGCTTTGGGCGCGCGATGCCGATCATGTGGCCGAGATGCGGCGCCTGCGCGAAAACACCCGCCGCCTGCCCGGCGTGACCCTGCCTGATGTGGTCGAACTGGAAAGCGACCCGGCGCTTATGGTCGGGGCGGAGGCCGTTCTGCTGGCTGTGCCGATGCAGCGGCTTTCGGGGTTCCTGCGCGCCCATGTCAGGGTGCTGGGCAGGGTCGGGGCGCTGGTGGCCTGCTCCAAGGGGATCGACCTGGAAACCGGGCTGGGGCCGGTGGGCACCATTGCCGCCGTTCTGCCCGGCAGCCGCGCCGCGATCCTGACGGGGCCCAGCTTCGCGGCTGATATCGCGCGCGGGCTACCTACCGCCCTGACATTGGCCTGCGCCGACGAAGCCACCGCCGGGCAGTTGCAGGCGCGGCTTTCGACCCCGGCGCTGCGGCTATATCGCAGCACCGATGTGGCGGGCGCCGAACTGGGCGGCGCGCTCAAGAATGTCATTGCCATCGCCGCGGGCATCGTCATCGGCGCAGGGCTGGGCGACAGTGCCCGCGCGGCGCTGACCACCCGCGGCTATGCCGAGATGCTGCGCCTGGCCGAGGCGCTGGGCGCGCGGTCAGAGACCTTGGCGGGTCTTTCGGGTATTGGCGATCTGGTGCTGACCTGCACATCGGAAAAATCGCGCAACTTCCGCTTCGGCAAGGCGCTGGCCGCAGGCGAGCAGTTGCCCGAAGGCACCACCGTCGAAGGTGCGGCCACGGCGCGGGCGGTGCTGCGGCTGGCCGAGCGGCACGCGGTCGAACTGCCCATCTGCGCCATGATCGCCGCGATTCTGGAAGACCGCCTGAGCATCGCGCAGGCCGTCGAGGCCCTTCTGGCCCGCCCCCTGAAGGAGGAGTAGGAACAATGCCTCTGTTCGCCCTGATCTGCCACGACAAGCCGGGCCATGCCAACCTGCGACAGGAGAACCGCGCCGCGCATCTGGCCTATGCCGAAGCCAGCGGTGCGGTTCACATGGCCGGCCCTTTTCTGGACGAGGCCGGCGGGATGACCGGCTCTTTGGTGATCCTCGACGTGGCCGGCCGCGCCGCGGCCGAGGCCTGGGCCGCCCAGGACCCTTACGCACAGGCCGGGCTTTTCGAAACGGTCAGTATCGCCGCGTGGAAAAAGGTGCTTGGCTGATGGCTTTCTGGCTCATGAAATCCGAACCCGATGTGTTCTCGTGGGGTGACCTGGTTGCAAAGGGCGATGCGGGCGAGGAATGGGACGGTGTGCGCAACTATCAGGCGCGCAACAACATGCGGCAGATGAAACTGGGTGATAAGGTTTTCTTCTATCACTCCCGCAGCGACACCGCGATTGTCGGCATCGCCGAGGTCTGCGCGCTGGCGCATCCCGACAGCACCAGCGATGACCCACGCTGGGAATGCGTGGATATCCGGGCGCGACAGCCGCTGCCCCGCCAGGTGAGCCTGCAGGAGATCAAGGCCGACCCGCGCCTGGCCGAGATGGTGCTGGTGCGCAACTCGCGCCTTTCCGTGCAGCCGGTGCGCGAAGAGGAATGGCGCATCATCTGCGAACTGGCCGCCTGCGCGCCCTGAATACGGGCGCTGCGTGCGGGTGTTGCGCGCATATGCGGATGCTGGTGCCTGCGGCACCTGTTCCGGTTGCCTTCGGCGAGGATATTTGCCCCAAGAAGAAAGGGGTGGGTGCGTGACGGGAAGCCAGCATTGGCTGGGGGCCAAGCCGCTGGTGGGCGAAGCTGCGCGCCACTGCCGCCGGCCTTGAGCCGCCCATGGCGTGGCGCTTGCGAAGGTTGCCGGAGGGCCCGGTTGCCCGAAACCCTCCAGCCCCCCACATGCCCTTCACACAGCACATGCACGTCTTGGAAATTGGTTCCGGCCGTCCTGGCCCGTTGAGGAAGATTGCCAGATTGCGCGAGGGGGCGCAAAGGCAAAGCGTTTTGTATTTTACGGCAACTTCAGAGAAAGTTGATGGACCTTTGCGGGTCGCAGTCGCGCAAGGTCATGGATTCACAGGGTTTCGACTGTTTCAGCGAAAGGCCGAAAGGCTGCAGCGGGAGGGTCGCGATACGGTGGCGGGCCGGGCTGTGCATCCGGCGTGATCGCGCGACCTGCCCCTGGGGGCTGGAGCGGCGTCGCTCAGTTGTCCTGGCGCATCAGGTCGATGATAAGGACATCGGTCGCCGCGGGGCCGAGCACACTCTGCGCGGCCTCGCGCAGGGCACTGCGCAGCCTGTGCATCGGGGCCGATGCGGTGAAATGCCCGCTGAACCCCCCGGCATTGGAATGTTCGAAAAGTGTTTGCAGAAAGATGTCGCGCAGCCGGGGCTCGTGATTTCGGACAAGGGCGGTTTCACCTGCGGCGGTTTCGATGCCAACCGCGAGGATCACCATCGCGCTGATCTTGCCATCCGTGAGCACCGGAACGATGAACTGGTTGTTCAGCCGCACGTAATCGCGTCCTTCGGCGGCTGTGCCCGGGGCAGGGGCCGTAGGCGGGGCGTCCGCCGTGCCGGGCGCGGGCGCGGGGCCCGGCGAAAGCACCAGACCGGCACCGATGCCCCCGGCAAGCCCGAGCAGCGCAAGAAGAATGGGAAGCATCCGGTGCATTCGCGCGTCCCTTCAGAAAGGCAGCACGATATCGGCCATATCCTGCCCCCAGCGCGGTCGCTGCACATCAGAGATCAGCCCGCGTCCGCCATAGGCGATCCGCGCGCCGGCGATCTTGTCATAGGTGATCTCGTTGCGTCGGCTGATGTCTTCGGGGCGGACATAGCCTGTCACGACGAGTTCGCGCAATTCTTGATTGACGCGCACTTCCTGCGTGCCTTCGATACGGAGAACACCGTTGGGGAGCTGTTCGACAATGGTGGTTGCGACCCTGAGCGTCAGCCGCTCATTGCGCCGGATTGCGCCATCGCCGCTGAAGCTGCCCGCGCCGCTCGTGGCGACCGCATCGCCCATGCTTGCGCCGTCGGGCAGGTGGCGATCGACCCTTTGTGGCAGACCGAACAGCGACGAGACCGACATGCTCTCCGACCCGGTGCGCGCGCGCGCCGAGTTGTTCGACATCTCGGCGCGGTCGTCGATCTCGATCACCACGGTCAGGATGTCGCCGCGGCGGCTGGCGCGCCGATCGCCCAGGAGTGATTTCTGCCCCGCCGACCAGATCGAGGCCGTGTCGGTCGGGCGCCGGTCCCCGGCGCGTTCAGGCAGGGGGATGCTGTGCATGGCGTGGTGCTGGGCGGTTGCCTCGACCGGGTTGAACCCGGGCGCCTGGCCGATACGGTCCAGCCGTTCGCAGCCCAGGGTGAAAAGACACAGGACAAGTATTGCGAAACGGTGCATGAGCAGCCTCCGGATTGGATGTGTTTCAGTGATCTGGCGTGGCGCTGCCGGAGACATGCAGCGTGCCATCCTGTCCGACCACGGCCGAGATCGTGCTGCGTGACGCAAGGTTCATGGCCCGAACCGCCTCGCCCGCGCCGGCGCGCCCCAGCGCGCGGGCATCGGTGGTGATCCGCAGACCGCCCTGCCGGTAGACCAGGGTGACGATCTGGTTGCGTTCGACCAGCGCCGGCGGCCCGACATCGCCCTGTCGCAACGGCCGACCGGCATAGAGCGCGACGCGGGCCTCCATGCCGATGACGCCTGCGGGGTTGTTGAAGCTTCCGGGGGTGGTTTCGGGGATGATGGCGAGATCCTGCGGCGCGAGCACCTCGCCGGCACGAACCGTCCGGGTGACGACGAGGGTTTCGGCCAGGGCCGGCGCGGCGCCCAGCAGCACGGCGGCGAGCGCAGCGCAGGGCAGGCGGGGTGCTTGCCGCGCAGCCATCAGCGCACCTGCGCCGTCGCGCCAAGCATCTGATCGGCGGCGGTGATGACTTTGGCATTGAGCTCATAGCCGCGCTGGGCTTTGATCAACTCGCTCACTTCGCGGATGGCATCGACCGAGCTTTCCTCGAGATAACCCTGGCGCAGGGTGCCCAGGCCGTTTTCGCCGGGGGCGCCGATCATTGCCGGGCCGGAGGCGCCGGTTTCGGCGAAAAGGTTGGAGCCGATTGCCTCAAGCCCCTTTTCGTTGGTGAAGGCGGCCAGCGTGATCTGGCCCAGGATTTCCGGCTCCGGCCGGTCGCCGAAATAGGCGTAAACCTCGCCGGCGGCGTTGATCGACAGGCTGCGCGCGTCGTCGGGGATGACGATGCCGGGCACCAGTTCGAACCCGTCGGCGGTGACAACCAGTCCGTCAGCCGAGCGGTGCAGACCGCCGTCACGTGTATAGGCGGGCATTCCTGAAGGGTGCGCCACCTCGAGATAGCCGCGCCCCTCGATCGCGATGTCGAGATCGCCATTCGTCTGGACCGGCGCGCCCTGTGCGAGCATGACCGATACCGCCGCCGGCCGCACCCCGAGGCCCAGCTGCACCCCCACAGGCACCAGGGTGCCATCGGCGGCGTTGATCGTGCCCGCACGGGTGTGCTGCTGGTAATGCAGATCCGCGAATTCGGCACGGCGGGCGTTGAAGCCGGTGGTGTTCATGTTGGCGAGGTTGTTGGAAATCACATCGACCCGTGTCTGCTGTGCGAGCATCCCGGTTGCGGCGATCTGCAAGGCGCGCATGTTCAGCCCCTTTCTCGGATATGTGGTGGTCTGCCGTGTTCATTTCGCGTCGCGCCCCGGTCGGGCGGCACGGCACGCGTATTTCGGTGGCCTTTTCTCGGGTATGTGCAGATGCCCGTCCACCATCGTCAGCGGCCGAGCGTCTGGATGACCCCGCGGATGCGCTCATCCTCGCGGTCGAGAAACTGTTGGCCCAGCTCATAGGCGCGCTGGACCTCGATCATGCGGGCAACCTCGCGCACCGGGTCCACGTTCGACTCTTCCAGATGCCCCTGAAGGAGGCGCGCGCCCTCGACCGCTTCCACCCCGTCATCGGCGCGAAAGAGCGTGCCGCGCTCGCGGTGAAGGCCGCCCGGGTCTGGCGGTGTCACCAAGCCGATCTGCCCCAGTGGCATCCCGCCTGCCGAAAGCGTTCCATCGGCGGAAAGGTGGATATCGGTGGCTCCCGGCGGCACGATCAGTGGCGCGGCCCCCGCATCAAGCAGCAAGGCACCATCGGCCGAGACCAGTTCGCCCGCTTCATTGGGGATGAAGCTGCCGGAGCGTGTCAGCCGTTCGCCCTGGGGGGTTGCGACCAGAAAATACCCGTCCCCCTCGATGGCGAAGTCGAATTCCCCGCCGGTCATGATCAGCGCCCCCTGCACGGGCGATACCAGGCGCCCGTGCAGATGCGCCATCGACAGCGAGTCGCCTGCGCCGGTGCCGCGCACGAACTCGGCGAAGATCACCCCCTCGCGGCGGAAACCCGTGGTCGCGTGGTTGGCGATGTTGTGCGCGACGGCCTGCATTTCGCGCATCAAGCCCGATTGCCGCGAAAGGGCGATATAGCCGGTGCTGTCCATCGCTATAACCCCGCGATCAGGGGCACGATGCGGCCCGTGAAGAAATCGACCAGCGTGCGGGTCATCATGCTCATGGAAACCCAGAAGACGATGACGATGGCCAGTAGCTTGGGTACAAAGGTCAGCGTCATTTCCTGCACCGAGGTCAGCGCCTGAAAGAGCCCCACGGCAACCCCCGCAATAAGCGCCACGGTCAGCATCGGCGCTGCAATCCTGACCGCGATCCACAGCCCCTGGCGCAGCGTGTCGAAAAAGATGGCCTCGTTCATGGTCACACCGGCATCCGCAGGATTTCCTGATACGCCTCGACAACCTTGTCGCGCAGCGTCACGGCGGTTTCGACGGCAAGCTCGGTTTCGGCCAGGGCCTGCACCAGGGCATGGGCATCGGCCTTGCCGGCAAGGGCCGCCTGGGCGGTTTCCTCGCCCCGCGACAGGGTCTCGGCAAAGCTGCCGGCCGCCTGGGCGGCGGGGTTGCGGGCGCTGCCTTCGGGTGCGGCGGGCGCGGTGGCGGGCTTTGCGGTGGCATAGCTCTGGGCCGCGATGGCGGTGCGGATATCCATTCTGGACCCTCCCTATCGGCGCAGCAGTTCGAGCAGCGATTGCGACATCTGCCGCGCCTGGTCGAACATTCTGAGATTGGCCTCATAACTGCGCTGGGCCTCGCGGGCGTCTGCGATCTCGATCACCAGATCGACGTTGGAGCCGTCGTAATGGCCGGTGTCATCGGCCAGCGGATGGCCAGGGTCGTAAACCCGCGCCAGCGCCCGCGGGTCCAGCCGCACCTGCCCCGGGGTGACCTGGCCGGCCGGGGCGCCTGCATCATGTAGTGCCATTTCGAAGCTGGCGGTCTTGCGCCGGTAGCCGGGCGTGTCGGCATTGGCGATGTTCTCGGTCACATGGCGCAACCGGCGTGCCTGGGCCTCCATCCCCGAAGAGGAAAGCGCAAGGGTTGAAACAAGATCGCCCATCGCTGCCGCCCCTCTCAGCGCCCGAGCGCGGCGCGCAGGATGCCGCTGGTGCTGCGGTAGATGCTGAGCGCCATCTCGTGCTGGTGCCGGGTTTCGACCGCGCGCACCATTTCCGCCTCGAGCGAGACGGTATTGCCGTTTGGCGCGGCGGGTGCGGCCAGCTCGAATACCTGCGCCCCCGCCCCCGGCGGTTGCGAGCGGGTGGCGGCAGGGTCGCGCGGCCCGGTGGCGCGATCCCGCGTGCGGGTACGTTCCAGGAATGCGGCGAAACCCTCGGTGTCGCGGGCCTTGTAGCCGGGCGTGTCGGCATTGGCGACGTTGCCGGCGATCACAGTCTGGCGCTGCGCGGCATGGGCGGCGCTGGCGTGGGCCAGTTTCAGCAGGTCTGGTGTGTCGAACATCGGGGCTTCTCCCTCGAAGGCATACACCGAGGGTTAAGGGTGATTCCTTTAGAAAAGGTAAGGCGCTGAACGGGAGAACCCGCGATGGAGATGTTCGACAGCCTTCAAAGGCAGATTTCCGGCATTCGGCGCATCCGTCACCTGGGCCGTGTGGCCGAGGTCGGGCGCGGTGTCATGATGGTGACGGGGCTGTCGCGGCTGGCGCGCCTGGGTGACCGGGTTGCGATTCGCGGTGTCGGTCGCGCGGCGATGGGGGGCGAGGTGCTGCACCTGTCCGTCGCCGGGTTGACCGTGCTGCCCGACGACCCGGCCGAGGGTGTCGCCATCGGCGACGAGGTCGAGTTGCTGGGCACCTGCGGGGTCAGCCCTCATGCGGGTTGGATCGGCCGGATTGTCGACGCCTTTGGTCAGCCGCTCGATGACCGCCCGCTTGCGCCCGGCCCTGTCACGCGACCGGTGCGTGCCGCGGCGCCGCCCGCGGCCCGGCGAAAGCCGCTTGGCGCGCGGCTGGAAACCGGCATTGCCGCCTTCAACACGCTGCTGCCCATCGTGCGTGGCCAGCGTATCGGCCTGTTTGCCGGCGCGGGCGTGGGCAAATCGACCTTGCTGGGCAACCTGGCGCGCGGGCTGGAGGCCGATGTCGTGGTGGTCGCGCTGATCGGAGAGCGCGGGCGCGAATTGCGCGAATTCACCCGCGCGGTGCTGGGGGCTGCGGGCATGGCGCGCGCGGTTGTCGTGGCATCCACATCCGACCAGCCTGCGCTGATGCGCCGCCGTGCGGCCTGGACGGCGATGGCCGTGGCCGAGCATTTCCGCGATACCGGCGCGCATGTGCTCCTGCTGACCGATTCGGTGACGCGCTTTGCCGAGGCGCATCGCGAGATCGCGCTTGCCGCCGGCGAGGCAGGCAGCCTGCGCGGCTATCCGCCCTCGGTCGCACCGATGATCACCGCGCTGGCTGAACGCGCCGGGCCGGGGGGCGAGGGGCAGGGCGACATCACGGCGTTGTTCAGCGTGCTGGTGGCCGGCGCCGACATGGATGAGCCTGTCGCCGATATCCTGCGCGGGGTGCTGGACGGTCATGTGGTGCTTGACCGGGAAATCGCCGAGCGGGGGCGCTTTCCGGCGATTGATCTGCTTCGGTCGGTCTCGCGCAGCTTGCCCGAGGCTGCCAGCGCCGGGGAAAATGCCCTCATTTCCGAGGCGCGGCGCCTGCTGGGCGCCTACGCGCGCAGCGAAATGATGATCCAGGCAGGGCTTTATGCGCCGGGCTCCGATCCGCTGGTCGATCGCGCGATTGCCTGTTGGCCCGCGCTCGATGCCTTCCTGGCGGAAGAAGCGCCCGAGGATATTGCCGCAAGCTTTGCGCGCCTCGCGGCCTCCCTGGTGGCGCCGGACGAGGCGGAAACCAGGCAACAGATGTCCGCGAACGCCGGCTGAGCAGGGTGCGCGGCCCTGTTTCGCTGCCGGGATTGCCCGCTTGCGGGAAAGGCTGCCCTGCCCGTGAGTTCGCCGGGCCGTGGGGGCTGCGCGCCGGATCAATGCCAGGCAAACTGTGCGACCGGTGGGGCGCCCGGGTCCGCGTGGCCCTGTGCTGTGGCACTATCTACAGAAAATGTGGCGGCCCCGGCAGGGTGGGTGCGGCGCTTCCATGTAGTCACTCTAGCGCAGGGGCGCGCCGCCCTGACCCGCTTGCAGAAGCTGCAATGCGACCGCCCCGCCCGAGATTGAAAGACCGTTCAGCATGGATTGCGTATCCGCCCGGAGCAGGAAGCGCTGGGCAAGCTCCTCGATCTTTTCCGGTTCGGCGAATTGATTGACGGAGCTTTCGCCGAACATCCGCTGCGTGCGCCGCTGGACGACCGAAAGCTGCTGGTCCAGGTCGATCCCGGCAAAGCTGCCGGGCAGACCGAAGGCGGTTTCGAACACCTGCCGCAGCGGTGGCGATCCGAGGATGGAGAACCATTTGGCGCGCTCGCCCCGATCTTCGGCGGCAATTGCGGCCAGCTCGCGCCGCATGTTCAGCGCCAGGCGCAGGTTGTCGTCACGCTTGCCAACCGCAATCTCGAACTGACGGCCTTGATAAGCGGCGGTGATCCGGTCTGCGAAGCCTTCCGACTGCGTCGCCGGGCCATCGGAGGTGCCGAAGGTGAAGGTTTGCGCCAACTGCAGATAGCGTTTGTCGGCCAGCCGGTTTGCCAGGGCGTCGCGGGCTTCGGTGCCATCCTCCAGAATCCGGCGGATGAAGGCGCGGCTGTTGATGTCATCCTCCAGCCCGAAGGCGCCCAGTGCCACCCGCAGCAGGCGGCGGTCGGCGACCAGGTCGGCTGCGCTTTCCACGCGCGCGATGTTCTCGCGGAAATAGGCGGTATCGCGCTGCATCGCGGGCGCCTTGCGGAAGCTTTCGACCTGGGTGTCAAGGGTGCGGTTGAGGAAGGTCCAGCCGCCGAACCCCGACACCGGCACAACCGGCTGAAAGCTCATTGCCTTGCCGCGGCAAGGAGCCGGTCTTCGCGCGGAAGCAGAACGCGCAGGGCCTTGAGCGCCTGATAGTGCGCCTCGTCCAGAACGGCCTCGGTCGCTTGGGCGAGCAGGCGCCGGCTGTCGTGATCGGTCAGCACCTGGCTGAGTTGCTCGATTCCGCGCAGGAGCTGCTGACGCGCCTCTTCGGGGGCCACATCGCCCGAGAGCACAAGCTGCGCGATGTAACAGACCCGTCGCACCGGAGTATTCGCCTGTTCGGGGTGGATGGCGTCGCGCAGCCGCAGGATGTTGGCGTTGGGCGTGACGATCGACAACCGCGAGCGGCGGTCACCATTCTCGATCACCGCGCCGTTGATGAGCACGCGCTCCTTGGGAGAAAGCTTCAGTACCAGGCCGCTCATGCCCCTTCTCCTGCATCGCCACGCAAACCGCGCATCACGGCGGTGTTGACGTCGATCAGCGCATCGGCCGCCGCCTGGTTTGCAAGCACCTTGCGGCTGTGCTGTTCGGTAAAGGCGGCCAGGTAGAGGATCTGCGCCCGCAGGTTGGGGGGCAGGGCATTTTCCTTTCCGGCGACATCACTGGCCAGTATCAGCCAGAGCCGGCGGTTTTCATGCAGCGCGGCGGCGAGTTGCGCAAAGCCCTGGTCGCCGCGTTCGGCCGCCGATTTCAGGCGGGCGGTGATGCGTGCGATTGCGTCATATTCGCTGGCGCGGGGGGTGCGTGTGGGCGCACCGGGGCTGGCGTAGGCGGTGCTGGCCATGGCGGTCATGGTCACGGCATTTCCTTCCCTGGAAGATATGGGGGCGCGCGGATTTCAGGCTGGTGGGCCGGGGCGGTGGTGGCCGCCACCGGCCGGTCAGCTTACCGGAACAGCGACAGGATGTTCTGCGGCGCCTGGTTGGCGATCGTCAGCGATTGCACTGCCAGCTGCTGCTGCACCTGAAGCGCCTGCAGCCGCGCCGAGGTTTCCTCCATGTCGGCATCTACCAGTGTGCCGATGCCGGTAATCAGCGAATCGGTCAGCTTGCTGACAAACTCGCTCTGAATCTCGATCCGCGCCTGGGCGGAACCGAACGAGGCCGAGGCGTCGATCCCGAACTGGATCAGCGTCTCGATATCGTTGAGCGCTTGTACGGCGCCTTCCTGGGTGGAGACATTGATTCCCGCAAGGGCCAGGAGGCCGCCAGCCGGAGTGCCGTCTTCGGCACCTGTGGCATTGAACGAAACATCCGCACCGGACTGCGCCACCGACAGCGTGTAGTTGCCGCCGTCCTCGGTAACCTGAGTTGCGACACCAGTCAGGTCGGATTCGTTGATTAACGCTGCGAGCCCGTTGGCCACATCTTCGAAAGTGTCGCCTCCCGCTGCGATGTAATCATAGTCCACGTTATCGATGGTCACGCGGTAGCTGTCACCTGCACTGATCTCGCCGTCGAAGGTTATAGTTGCGGCAGTGGGGTCGAGGGTGGCCACGGGGCCGTCGCCACCGACGGTGGTCGCAAGCGCATTGATCGCGGACATGTCGATCTCGACCTCGTCGAACGTCCCGGAGGTCGAGAAGGTGAGGGCGCCGGCAGTGTCGGTGGCAGTCAGGCCGATGGCCGCAAGGTCGGCGTTATAGCTCGGATCGCCCGGGTCGACGGCGGCATTGATCGCATTGGCAATCGAGCCGGCGATCGTGTTGGCCGTCTGATCGTTGGCCAGTGCAACCGAGATGTTGATCGCCGTGCCGCCGCCAATGCTGATCGCAACGTCATAGCTGCCGCCTTCGGCCGCGCCCAGATCGGTGGTGAAGGTGACATCGTTGGTCGTAGTGGTGCCGACCAAGTTGCCGCCGTCGAGCCCGTTGACATCGAGATTGGCATCCAGTGTGTCGCCGGTGCCGAACTGTCCGGCGTCCGTGGTGAAATCCTGTGTGCGGACATCGATCGCGCTGCTTTCAAGCGTGCCATCGGCCGCGCGGTCGAGCGAGGCCAGGATGCTCACCGGGTCGGTGGCATTGCCGTCGATCAGGTTCAGCCCGTTGAACTGTGCCGAGGCCACCACCGAAGAGATCTGTTCGCGCAGCTGTTCGATATCGGTCTGGATCTTGCCGCGATCCACGTTCTCTTCCTGCGCCGCGACGATCTTGCCCTTCATCTCGGTCAGCAGGTCGGTCACCGTTTCCGAGGCCTGCCGCGCCACTGCGACGGTGGATTCGCCCAGCGAGAGGCTTTCCTTGATGCCGTTGAAGCCTTTCACATCGGATTCCATCACCTTGGAGATCGCCCAGACCGCCGCGTTATCCTTGGCGGTGGCGACCTTTTTGCCGGTCGCGATTTCGTTCTGCGTGGTTTCGAGATTCTTGTTGACGCCTTTCAGCGTTTGCAGGGCGACCATTGCGCCCGTGTTCGTGAGAATGCTTGCCATTGCCGGATTCCTTGCAATATGCGGCGCTTTTGCGCCGGGATTGACGGTTTTCACCCTGTGGGGTGCGAGAAGCGGCGTTCTGCACGGGTGCGGCGCAGGTCTGCATGGGCCGCGCGCCCGGTTTTCCGGGATGCCGGGAAAGACTGTCCGGCAATCTCTAACGAGGGCTTAAGGGCGCGCGCCGGGTTATGGCGGATTTTAGAGAACGGCGTCGGATTCGGGCCACGGCCTCGATCCTGCGGGCAAGCGTCGGAAACGAAAAAGCGGGCCGCAACGGGCCCGCTCTCGCGTGGTCTTTTCAGGGGTGCGGCCGGCTATTGTGCGGGCGACCGCAGGCAGGATCAGGCGCCCAGCGCCTTTACCCGGGCCGACAGGCGCGACATCTTGCGCGCGGCGGTGTTCTTGTGGACGACGCCTTTGGTCACGCCACGCATCAGTTCGGGCTGCGCCGCGCGCAGCGCCTGGGCGGCGGCGTCCTTGTCGCCCGACGAAATCGCTTCTTCAACCTTGCGCAGGTAGGTGCGGATCCGCGAACGGCGGGCCTTGTTCACGGCATAGCGTCGCTCGTTCTGGCGGGCGCGTTTCTTGGACTGGGGCGTGTTGGCCATCTGTCGTGTCTCTTTCGGGTCTGTTGCGTTCCTGTTGCGCAAACGGACCCACGGCACGGCAGGAATGCCGATTCGATCTCATGCCTTAAGCGGGCCCACGCGCATGTGTGGCGCCGTTTATACCAGCCGAACGCAAAAGGGAAGGCCCCTGCTCACTTGTCGCGAAACTGCGCCTCGCGCTTTTCGATGAAGGCGGCCATGCCCTCTTTCTGGTCCTCGGTGGCGAACAGTGCGTTGAAGATTCGGCGCTCGTAGAAAATCCCTTCGCGCAGCGTGGTTTCGTACGAGCGGTTCACCGTCTCCTTGATGGCCGTCACGGTCACCGCGGATTTCTCGGCGATCTTGTGCGCCGCTTCCATTGCCGTTTCCATCAGTTTCTTGGCAGGGACCACGCGGCTGACCAGGCCCGCGCGCTCGGCCTCTTCGGCGTCCATGAAGCGGCCGGTCAGATGCATGTCCATTGCCTTGGACTTGCCAACAAAGCGTGTCAGGCGCTGGGTGCCGCCCAGCCCTGCCATCACGCCAAGATTGATCTCGGGCTGGCCGAATTTCGCAGTATCTGCGGCAATGATGAAATCGCACATCATCGCCAATTCGCAGCCGCCGCCCAGCGCATAGCCCGATACGGCGGCGATGATCGGCTTGCGCACGCCGTCGATGGCCTCGGCCTCGCGCGCGTAGAGGTCTTCTGAAAAGACATCGACGAAGGACTTCTCGGACATTTCCTTCACATCGGCCCCGGCGGCAAAGGCCTTGTCCGAGCCGGTCAGAACGATGCAGCGCACCTTGTCGTTGGAATCGGCCGCGCGCAGGGCGGCGGCAAGCTCTCCCAGAAGCTGGCTGTTCAACGCGTTCAGGGCATCGGGCCTGTTCAACTTGATCAGCGCGACATGGTCGGAGACTTCGACGATCAGCGTTTCATAGGCCATTTGCAGGCACCTCTCTGGTCAGCAGTGGCGGGAGTCCATAGCAGCCTCAGGTGACGGATCAAGTCATCTTTGACACTGCGGGCAGTGGAAGGTCGAGCGCCCGGCCTGTGTCAGACGCCGGATCACGCCTTCGCAATCGGGGGTCGGGCAGGGCTGCCCTTCGCGCCCGTAGGCGCGGAAAACATGCTGGAAATAGCCCAGTTCGCCGCTGGTCTGGCGGTGATCGCGCAAGGATGACCCGCCGGCCTCGATCGCCTCGGCCAGCACCTGCCGGATAATCGCCACCAGTGCCGCCACCCGCGCCTGCGCGATGCGCCCGGCCTTGCGTTGCGGCGAGATGCCCGCCCGGTGCAGCACCTCGCAGACATAGATATTGCCCAGACCGGCCACCAGACGCTGGTCCAGCAGAGCGGCCTTGATCGGGGTGTTGCGGCCCTTGAGGCGCGCGGCCAGCCAGGCCTCGTCGAAACTGTTGCCCAGCGGCTCGGGGCCGAGGTTGCGCAGCAGGGAGTGGGCCTCGATCGTGGGGGTCGCGGCCAGATCCATGGCGCCGAAGCGGCGGGCATCGTTGAAAGTCACGCGGGCGCCGCCCGCCATATCGAACACCACATGATCGTGCCGGGCCGGAGCCGGGTGGTCATGGGCAAAGACACCGGGCATGGCGCGCGCTGCCGCCGGGCCGCTGACCAGCATCCGCCCCGACATGCCAAGGTGGATGAGCAGCGTCTCGCCCGAGGACATGTCGAGCAGCAGGTATTTCGACCGCCTTCGCAGCGCCTCGACCCGGTGCCCCTCCAGCCGCGCGCGCATGTCGGGCGGGAAGGGCCAGCGCAGATCGGGGCGGCGGATATCGGCACGTTCAATCACCCGGCCCCGCATCACCGGCTCAAGCCCGCGACGCACGGTTTCGACCTCAGGCAATTCGGGCATCTTGCGGTTCCTCTTTGCGGCAAGGCGCATTGTGTCGCCCCGCGCGCGTCCTATAAGGAGGGTGAGCGAAAGAAAACGGCAAGGGCTGATGACCGACGATCGCGCCAGAACCACCCATTTCGGTTTTCAGACCGTGGGCGAGGATGAAAAGGCCGGCATGGTGCACGGGGTCTTCACCCGTGTGGCGTCGCGTTATGACCTGATGAACGACCTGATGTCGGGCGGCGTTCATCGCGTCTGGAAAGAGGCGATGATGGACTGGCTGGCGCCGCGGCCGGGGCAGCGGCTGCTGGATGTCGCCGGGGGCACGGGGGATATTGCCTTTCGCTTTCTCAAACGCGCGCCGGGCGCCGAGGCCGTGGTGCTCGACATGACCGAGTCGATGCTGGTCGAGGGCCGCAAACGGGCCGAGGCCGAGGATATGGCCGACCGACTGGAATGGGTGGTGGGCGATGCCATGGCGCTGCCCTTTCCCGACGGGGTTTTCGATGTCTACACGATCTCGTTCGGGATCAGGAACGTCACCCGCATCGAAAAGGCATTGGGCGAGGCCTTCCGTGTGCTGCGCCACGGCGGGCGGCTGATGGTGCTGGAATTCAGCCAGTTGCCCAACCCGGCGCTGCAATGGGCCTATGACCGCTACAGCTTCAACGTGATCCCGGCGTTGGGGCAGATGGTGGCGAACGACCGGGAAAGTTATCAGTACCTGGTCGAATCGATCCGCCGCTTCCCCGATCAGGAAAGCTTTGCCACCATGATCCGTGAGGCAGGTTTCGAACAGGTGCGCTACCGCAACCTCTCGATGGGAATCGCGGCGCTGCATTCGGGCTGGAAGCTCTAGGTGCGCGGGCCGCATAATATCTGGCGCCTTATCCGCACGGGTGCCACGTTCGAGCGCACCGGCGCCATGCGTGTCGTGCTCGAGGCCATGCGCGCCCCGCCGCATCTGCGCCTGGCCGCAAGGGTGCTGGGCTGGCCGTTCAAGTGGCTCGGCCTCAAGGGCGACCCGGCGCTGCCGCCGGCGACGCGCGCGCTGACCGCACTGGGGCCGGCTTATATCAAGTTCGGACAGATCCTTTCCACCCGCCCCGACGTGGTGGGCGACGAACTCGCCGTTCAGCTGCGCGTATTGCAGGATCAGCTGCCGCCTTTCCCGACCGATGTCGCCCGCCGCATGATCGAGGAAGAGTTCGAAATCCCCGTCGACCGGCTGTTTTCCGAGTTCAGCGATGCCATCGCGGCGGCCTCGATCGCGCAGGTTCACAAGGCACGCTTGGCCGACACCGGCGAAGAGGTGGCGGTCAAGGTGTTGAGGCCACGGATCATGCAGGCCTTCCGCAAGGATATTGATGCCTTCTATTTCGCCGCCGGAATGATCGAATTTTTGTTGCCCGCCACGCGCCGGCTGCGCCCCACCGATGTGATCGCGCATTTCGAAAGCGTGGTTATGGGTGAGCTGGACATGCGCCTCGAATCCGCCGCCGCGGCCGAATTCGCCGCCAACACGCGCGAGGACGAAGGGTTCCAGGTGCCCGCGCCGCACTGGTTTCTTTCGGGGCGCAACGTGATGACGTTGGGATGGGCCGAGGGCGTGCCGCTGGGCGACAATGCCGCGCTCGATGCCGCGGGGCATGACCGGCGTGTGCTGGGCGAGCGTGTCTTGCAGCTTTTTCTGCGTCACGCCTTGCGTGACGGTTATTTCCACGCCGACATGCACCAGGGCAACCTGAAGGTCGCGGCGAATGGCGACATCCTCGCGGTCGATTTCGGCATCATGGGCCGGATCGACGAATATACCCGCCGCGTCTATGCCGAGATCCTCTATGGTTTCATCCGCAAGGATTATCGCCGCGTGGCCGAGGTGCATTTCGAGGCGGGCTATGTGCCCGCAGACCGCGATATCGACGAATTTGCCCGTGCCTTGCGTTCGGTCGGCGAGCCGATCTTCGACATGGATGCCACGCGCATCTCGATGGCACGGCTGCTGAGTTACCTTTTCGAGGTAACGGAACGTTTCGGGATGGAGACCCGGACCGAGCTTATCCTGCTGCAACGCACCATGGTGGTGGTCGAAGGGGTCGCGCGCTCGCTCAACCCGTCGATCAACATATGGCAGGTCGCCGGGCCGGTGGTCGAGGCCTATATCCGCGAAAATCTGGGCCCGCGGGCGATGCTGCGCGACCTGTCGCGCACGGCGCATGTTCTGGCGCGTTTCGGCCCGCGCCTGCCCGATCTGCTTGAGCGGCGGCTTCAACAGCAGTTTGACGACACCCCGCCCGCGCCCGCGCCGGCCAGGGCGCTGCGGCCGCTGGGCTGGGTGATGCTGGGCGCGGCACTGACGGCTGCCGGCGTGTGGATTGGTGCGGCGCTGTAGCGCGCGCTTCGATTTTTTGACGCGCTCTCCGCCGTGCTTTTCGGCGCGCAGCTTTGGCAAGCGACATCATTCAAGCTAACCAAGGTATGGCGCTGGCGAGTGCTGCGAAACCCGGTTCATCAGTTCGCCCTTGTATCGTCGATCGGCGATATATATGTCGTCGGATCGACAAGACTGGAAGGAAGCCTCATGTCAGGTCAGGTCATGGCCGGGTCTTCGGTGCCAGTGGACGCGGAGAGAATCGCCTCGCTCGCCAAGGCGCTCGCGCATCCGGCGCGTGTGCGGATCATCTTGTTTCTGCTGTCGCGGCAGGAGTGTATCGGCGGCGATATCGTGGACGAGGTGGGGCTGGCACAATCGACGGTTTCGGAGCATCTGCGCATTCTCAAGGCGTCGGGGCTGGTCGTCGGCAGGATCGAGCGGCCGAGGATCTGCTATTCGCTCGACCCGGCGGCGCTGGCGGCGCTCCATGCCCTCCTGGGGCGGATCGAGGCACGAGGAACGTCCGGGGGCGAGCCCCAGGCTTGCTACATTCCGCAACGCGCCCAGTCCGCGACGGCAGTGGATTGACCCCGGGAGCCGGTTTCCTGCGCCTGCGCCGTTTGCATCGGATCGGCCCGCACCCATGGCCTGGCACCCCCTGAAAGGAAATAGCCCCATGCCCATTTTCGAACGTTACCTTTCCATCTGGGTAGCCTTGGCCATCGCCGCCGGCCTCGCATTGGGCCAGATCGCGCCCGCGCTGGTGAATTTCCTTGCCAGTCTTGAATACGGCTCGATCAATTTCGTGGTCGCGGTGCTGATCTGGTTCATGGTCTATCCGATGATGGTGGGGGTGGATTTCACTTCGCTCAAGCGGGTGCATGAGCGCCCCAAGGGGCTGATCATCACGCTGACGGTGAATTGGCTGATCAAGCCCTTCACCATGGCCGCGCTCGGCGTTCTGTTTTTTGAGTTCGTCTTTGCGCCCTTCATCGAGCCGGGCACGGCGGGGCAGTATATCGCCGGCATGATCCTGCTGGGGGCGGCCCCCTGCACGGCGATGGTATTTGTCTGGTCACAACTCACCCGGGGCGACCCCAACTACACTCTGGTGCAGGTCTCGCTCAATGATGTGATCATGATCTTCGCTTTTGCGCCGATCGTGGCCTTCCTGCTGGGCGTGACCGACATCACCGTGCCATGGGAGACGCTGGTGCTGTCAGTCGTGCTCTATATCGTGGTGCCGCTGACGGCCGGCGTTATCACGCGGCTCTATCTGACCCGCAGCGTACGCAATGTGGCCCAGGGTGAGGCGGCGGTCGGCGCCTTTACCGCTCGGGTCAAACCCTTCTCCATCATCGGGTTGCTGGCGACGGTCGTGCTGCTGTTCGGCTTTCAGGGCGAGGTGATCCTAGACCGTCCGCTGATCATCCTGCTCATCGCAATTCCGCTCTTGATCCAGTCCTACGGCATGTTCGCCGTGGCCTATTGGGCCGCGAAAGCCTGGCGCGTACCGCATAATGTTGCCGCCCCCTGCGCGATGATCGGCACCTCGAACTTCTTCGAACTGGCCGTGGCTGTGGCCATCGGTCTGTTCGGGCTGAACTCGATCGCCGCGCTGGTCACCGTGGTCGGTGTGCTGGTCGAGGTGCCGGTGATGCTGAGCCTCGTGTGGTTCGCCAATCGCACGCGCCACTGGTTCCCGGCCGAGGAAACCCCGATCCGCGCCCCCCGCAGGAAGGAACAGAACTGATGTTTCGCACAGCTCTCATCGCCCTTGACCATTCCGCTGCTCAGGGGCCGCTGCTCGACTGTCTGGCCGATCTGCGCGAGATGGGTGTCGCCCGCCTGATCCTGACCCATGTTGTCCAACTGGGCTATGGTCAGGGGGCGGAATACGGCAATCGGGATGCACTGGAAGGCTGGCTGTCAGACCGGGCCGCACCGCTGCGCGAAGCTGGGCTGGATGTCGAGATCGACATCCGCGCCGCTGGCGACGCGGCGAAAGACATCCTGAAAGCCGCCAGTGAACATGGTGCCGATCTGATCGTGATCGGCTCGCGCGGGCAGAACATGATCCGCGGGCTCTTCCTCGGATCGGTCGCGCGCGAGGTGATCCGGCTGAGCCGCCTGCCGGTGCGGCTGGAATGGATCGAGGCCACCGGCAAGGACGACGACGCGGCCTGCGAGCGAACCTGTCACGCCGGGTTGCGGCGGCTCTTGCTGGCTACCGATTTCTCGCCGCAGGCGCAGGCCGCGGAGATGGCAGCGGCCAGGCTGGCCCCCCATGCGGGCGTCGTCGATCTGGTGCATGTCATCAGCCCGGACGAGGCTGAACGTTACACGCGCTGGCGTGTGATGGCGCGCGCCGCGCTCGACAACATCGCGCATGAGATCGCCGCTGCCGGGGGCAAGGCCGAGGTGCATCTGGCCGAGGGCAAGCCATCGGCAGAAATCGCGCACGCCGCCGCCCGGCGCCACGCCGATCTGATCGTGGTGGGCAAGCACGGGCAGGGCTGGGTGCAAAGTATCGCGACCGGTTCCACCGCCGCCAATCTCTGCGAAATCGCGCGCCGCCCTGTGCTCGTGGTGCCCCTGCGCGATGACAAGGGTTGAGCCCATGCGTATCCTGTTTGCCTGTGTCGCCAACTCTGCGCGCAGCCAGATGGCCAAGGGGCTGGCCCGCGCGGCTTGACGCAGGTCAATGTGCAAGGCGCGGGCTGCCGATATATGCGGTGCAAAGCATATGCGATGGAAGTCATGCGATGCTGCGCGAAATCCTTTCCGCCATGGCTGAGCCGATGCGTCTTGCTGCCACGCGCCTGCTGTGGGACGGCGGCGCGCACTGCCTGTGCGAACTGATGGTGCGGCTGGAGGCCTTGCAATGCCAAAGGTCACGTCACATGCAGGCACGCAAGGCCGCGGGGTTTGTGAACGACCGGCGCGATGCGCGCAGGCTGCGCTACCGGCTCGATCCGGCGCTGTCGCCGCAACGTCGTGCCATGCCTGATGCGGTGATGCCCGCCCATGTTGCAAAGGAAGGACTTGCCGGATGAGCCCCCGAAAGGACGTGATGCAGCTGCAGAGACGAACGCTTCTGGCGGGTGCTGCGGCAACGGTGCTGGCCGCGCCCTCGCTCTTGCGCGCTCAGCCCGCGGCGTTCCGCTTCGGCCTGACCCCGGTCTTTCTCGATAATGACTGGCAGCTCCTTGAGTATCTGCGCAGTCATCTGAGCGCCGAGATGCGCCAGCCAATCGTTTTCGTTCAACGGCGCACCTATCAGGAAGTCACGGCCCTCCTGCTCATGGGCAAGATCGATGCAGCCTGGCTGTGCGGCTATCCCCTGTTGCAAAACCTCGATCGCCTGGCGGCACTTGCCCTGCCACTCTGGCAGGGCGCGCCGCACTATCAGGCCAGGATCATCACCGCAGCGCGGCGCACAGTGCACGACCTGGCCGATCTGCGCGGCGATATTCACGCCTATTCCGACCCCGACTCGAATTCGGGCCATCTGGTCACCCTGTCTGAGCTGCTGTTGCGCCAGCAGCGCCCCGAGGATTTTTTCGCGCGAAGCTTCTTTACCTATGGCCATCGCAACGTGGTGCGGGCCGTTGCGCGGGGGCTGGCGCAATCGGGTAGCGTCGATGGCTATGTCTGGGACGCCATGCGTCGCACCGAACCCGAACTTGTCGAACAGACCCGCATCGTGTGGGAATCCGAGGATTTTGGCTTTCCACCGATTGCCGTGACGCGCGAAGCCTTCGAGACAGCGCAGAGCCGCAGGCTTTGGGTCGCGCTCGAAGCCATGCTCCGAACCGATGCCGGGCGGCGGGCGCTGGAGATGCTGCAACTCGACGGGTTCGTCCCGCCCGAGGCGCAGAGTTTCGACCGGATTGCGGCGCGCATGAAGATCGTCGCGGAACGGGGCTGAGCCGGTGCGCGCCCCTCATCTGCCGGTCATGGTCAAGGGCCCGCTTCTGGCGGCAGGGCTGCTGGTGCTCTTCGGCGCATTGGCTTCGCAACTGGTGCTGCGAACACTCGTGGCCACGCAGGAACGCCACCTGCGCGAGATGGCAGCGCTGGAATTCGCCGGAGTCGAGGCGACGATCGGCCCCTTCGTTGTGCGCGATGACATCTGGGAGATGTTCGACCTCCTGGACCGTGTAACGCATCGCGAAGGTTCCCTGCGCCCTGTGCGCGCGACATTGGTCGATCCGCTGGGACGGAGCATCGTCTCGTCAGAGCCCGAGATTCATCCGCTCGGCGCGCAGCGGGTCGAGATGATCGCGGAGGCAACCCCGGTCACGGCGCCACATTACGACCTGTCCGATGGCACGGTTTCGCTGTCGAAAGTTCTGCATCATCAGGGGCGCACGCTTGGCAGACTGATCATAGACTTCGACACCACAGGCTTTGTCGCCGAACGCGAGCGAACGGTTGCGTTCCTGGTGATCGGCAATGCGCTGGCCACGATCATCGCCGCGCTGGTCGGGTTCCTCGCGATCCGTCACGTCCTGCGTCCGGTTGCGCGCCTGACTGACGCGATGGGTCACGGCACAGACGCACTGCAGCCCATATCGGAAGAAACCATACCCCGGGGCAACCCGGAAATCGCCCGGCTTTACGATAACTACAACCGACTGGTCCACGCCGTTGAGGAACGCAACCTGACGGCAAAGCGGATGGCTGATCGAGAGCGCTTCGTCAGCCTCGGACGTTTGGCGGGCACGTTGGCGCACGAGGTCAACAATCCGCTGGGCGGGCTGCTGAACACCGTGGATACCCTGCGCACCTATCCGGACCGAACCGATGTGGTCAAAAGCTCGGCCGATCTTCTGGATCGCGGTTTGCGGCACATGCGCGATGTGGTGCGCGCAACCCTTGATACGCATCGCGCGGCCCCCGAGGTCCGGGCGCTTTCACGCTCGGATTTCGAGGATCTGAACCTGCTGATCCGCCCCGAGGCCGAGCGGCGGGGGCAGGAACTGCACTGGCAGGTTTCCCTGCCCGGGGGCGGCATGGACGGGGTGCCCGCAGGCCCGGTGCGCCAGATCGCGCTCAACCTGCTGCTTAACGCCAGCGCGGCGGCCGGATACGGCGGCAAGATCGGTCTCCGTGTCGCGCATGAGGCCGATACGATCATGCTGGGCATTCAGGACAGCGGGCCGGGTCTGCCCGGCCCCCTGCGCGCAAGGCTACTGTCGGATGCCCCGGTCGAGCCCGGCGGCGGCGTCGGCCTGCGGCTTGTGCGCGAGCTGGTGCAGGGTATGGGCGGGCAAATCAGCCTCGGGTCGTCGCCCGAGGGGTTGAACGAAATCCGCGTGCAGTTGCCGTTGGCACATGAAGGGGGGCGCGATGCTTGAGGGGCGTCACATCGCGCTCGTCGAAGATGACGAGATCATGGGCGGCTCGCTGGAACAGCGGCTGCGGCTCGAAGGGGCGCGCGTGGTCTGGTTCAAGAGCTTTCACCGCGCGCTGGGCGGGCTGCGCACCCCGCATCGCCCTTTCGATGCGGTGATCTGTGATATCCGGCTGGGCGACGGATCGGGCGAGGATCTTTTCCTGAAACTCTCCGAGACCACGGTGCCGCCGCCCTTCATGTTCATGACCGGGCAGGCCAGCGCCGACCAGGCGGTGCGGCTGCTGCGCTCGGGGGGCGCAGATTACCTGACAAAACCCTTCGACATGGGCCAGATGCTCGAGCGGCTTTCGCTGCTGATCGCGCCGGGGTTCGAAAGCGACGGGCCGCTGTTTGGCCCCTCGAAGCAGGCGCGCCAGATCGAGGAGATGATCGCCCGCCTTGCCGCGCAGGAAGGTCCGGTGCTGATCCTGGGCGAAAGCGGCACTGGCAAACGGGCGGCCGCCGAGCGGCTGCATGCGCGCTCGGATCGCTCAGCCGCACCGCTTGTCACGCTCGACCTGTCGCGAATCGAGGCCGGCGAGCACGAGGCGCGGCTCTTTGGCCTTGGCGCGGCCTGGCAGCAGGCCGGCGACGGTATCGTGCTGATCGAACGCATCGGCGAGGCGCGCGAGGCGGTGCAGGCAAAACTGCTTGCCGCGATCTGGGAAGCGGGCGGCGATGGGCCGCGCGTGGTGGCCACCGACGGCGATGACGCGCGCGAAAAGCTTCGGCCGGACCTCTATTTTCACTTGAGCCCGTTGACCCTGTCCATCCCGCCGCTGCGCAACCGGCCCGAGGACGCGCTGTGGATGATGGCGCGAATGTTCGACGGCATGAACCGTCGCAGGGCGACACCGCTCAAGGGAATTTCCGCGCAGGCCGAGGCGTTGGTCCTGCGCCACGACTGGCGCGGCAACGGGCGTGAAATCCGTGCCCGGCTGGCGCAGGCCATGGCGCTGGCGCAGGGCGAGATGATCATGCCCGCCGATATCTTCCCCGAGGCGCAAGCTGCCGCGGCAGCCGCCTTCCCCACCCTGGCCGAGGCGCGCGAAGCGGCCGAGCGCCTGCAGATTCAGCGCGCGCTCAACCGCTGCGCCGGCAGCATGAGCGCCGCGGCAAGGCTTCTCGGTGTTGGCCGCACCACGCTTTGGGAAAAGATGCAGAAGCTGGGCTTGCAACGCCCCGACGAGGTTGTCCGGAAATCCGAACAAGGCCCGGACTAGCCTGTCCGGCAATCCGAACTCCACAAAAAGTTTCTTTTAATCAGTATCTTGAGATGATCGCGCTGATGTTTCGGCGGCATGCTTTGGCATGTCACCTGCCCTATCCTGTCATGGAGAGCCAGATTCCGGCCGGGGGAACCCGCAAAAGCGGGCAGCGCCGGGTTCCAGCGAAGGAGGAGACGTGCGCAAACATGACCCTCAAGACCTGCCGGCAAGGCTGTTGGTGGATGCAGATGCCTGCCTGACAACCCGACGTCCCGATGCAAGCTGCAACGCCTGCGCGGTGCGTTGCCCCGTGCAGGCCATCCGCATCGATACGCGCGTGGTCGAACTGGACTACGACACCTGCACCGGCTGCGCACGTTGCGTCGCGGCCTGCCCGACCGGCGCGCTGGAGCTTCCCGCCATGCGGCCGGGCCATGGCCGTTTTTCCACAACGCTCGAATGCGGCCGCGTCACTGCCACCGACCGGACCGAGGGGGCGGTGACCGTGCCATGTCTGGGCGGGGTCAGCGCGGTGCAGCTTCTCGAGATACTCGGCGCCGGTGCGGCCATCACTTTAATGGATCGCGGCTGGTGTGCGGATTGTGCTGCTGGCGGGTGCCCGCAGCCCTGGGCGGATGCCGTGCAGGCGGCCTCGGACGATCTGGCACAGCTGAACCGGCGCGCAGACCGCCCCGCAGTTATTCATGCTCCGCTGCCGCAGGAGCGTGCGCAGCCAGCCCCGCAGCAACGCCATCCCCGAAAGCAAGGCTATTCGCGTCGCCAGCTCTTCCGGCGCCTGACCACGCCGCCACCGGCGCCTGATCGCCGCCGTGTCACTGCCGCGCAGCCCTTCGCCGGAAAGGTCGATGTGCCGGCGCTGCAAGCGCGGCGCGATCATCTGCGTGCCCTTTGCGGGGCTGAGTCGATGCCGGCAGTACTCTTCCCTGCGCTGGAGGTGACAGGCGACGCGCCCGATCTGCGCCTGGCCGCCAGCCTCTGTCCGACAGAGGCGCTGACCCTGCACAAGGAGCCCGATTCCGACCGGCTGGTCTTCGATGCCGCGCTCTGTCTGGCCTGCGGGGCTTGCGAAGCGGCAGACGGGCTGGCCCTGCATCCGCGCGGGCGGGGTACGTATTCCGGGGTGGCAACGATCTACAGCCAGGCCATGGCCAGTTGCCCCCATTGCCTGCACCGCTTCGCACCGCGCGCGGACCAGCGCATCTGCGATGGCTGCCACAAGGACAACGATCTCGCCGCCGCAGCCCTTGGGCTGATGCAGCGGAGGCAAGTGCCCTACGGGGCGTGATTTCGCGCCCGGCGCGGCGCCTGACCGACCACCTCACGAAGGGAGGAGCACGATGGACAAGGCAAATACCGGCATCAGCCGCAGACGGTTCCTGGCGACGACAGGAACCACTGGCGTGCTGACCGCCACCGCAGTAACCGTGGGCCTGACCGGCCCGCAGGGCAAGCCCGCCCCGGCACAGGCGCAGGCGCGCCAACCCAACACCCGGATCACCAAGAATATCTGCGCCCAGTGCCCGGCGCGCTGCGGCATCGATGTCTATACCACTGACGGGCGGGTGCATGCCATTTACGGCGATACCGGCAACCCCATCGCGAACGGCAAGCTGTGCCCGAAGGGCCATCTGGGCACCTATTTCCTGTATGACCCGGACCGCTTTCGCGGCCCGATGCGGCGCACCAACCCCAACAAGGGCCGCGACGAGGACCCTGGCTTCGTTCCGATCAGCTGGGACGAGGCGCTGGATATCGTTGCCGAGCGCCTGAATGATCTGCGCGCGCGCGGCGAAAGCCACCGTTTCGCGCATTTCTACGGTCGCGGCTGGGGGCCGACCGATGCGGGCCTTTATGGCGACTGGGGCAGGCTTTATGGCACGCCGAATTCGGCCATCGGGCACGCCTCGATGTGCGCGGAAGGGTCGAAACGCGCCAAGCGCGCGACCGACGGCAACGACTCCTACAATGCCTACGATTACGCGAACACCAACTACATCCTGAACTTCGGCGCGAGCTTCCTCGAGGCCTTCCGCCCCTACAACTACCTGATGCAGATGTGGGGCAAGATGCGCTCCAAAAGCCCGCAGACGCGCATCACCTCGATCGATGTGCGGATGAGCCCCACCATGGCGGCGTCTGACCGTGCAGTTTACATCAAACCCGCGACTGACGGCGCGATGGCGCTGGCCGTGGCCCATGTCATTCTGACCGAAGGGTTGTGGGACCGCGAATTTGTCGGCGATTTCGCCGATGGGCGGAATCATTTCGTGACCGGCGAAAGCATCAGCGCCGCCGCACGGGTGGCCGTGACCGATCCGGAAACCGGCGAAGTCACGACGCAGCCGGCCGAGGGCCGCGGCTTTGTCGAACTTTGGACCCACGGGCTGGTGGACTGGTGGAACGAGGAGCTGAAGGACCGCACCCCGGAATGGGCCGAAGAGATCACCGACGTGCCGGCCTCCACCATCCGCGCCGTGGCGCGCGAATTCGGCACCACCCGCCCGGCCATGGCGATCATGGAGCGCGGGCCCACCTCGCACACCAACGGCACCTATGCGGGCATGGCCATTCATGCACTCAACGCGCTGGTGGGCAGCCTGTTCGCCGAGAAGGGCGGGCTGTTCTACCAGATGGGCGTGCCCTATGGCGACCTGCCCGTGAATGCCGACGACTACCTGGACGACTGGGCCCGCGATGGCGCCTGGAAGGACCAGCCGCGCATCGACATGGCGCGCACCGAGCGCTGGCCGATGACCTCGCACATGATGCAGGAGGCCGGGCCGAACCATCTGGCGGGCGACCCCTACAAGCTCGACACTGCGATGTTCTACTATACCAACCCGATCTGGTCGGCCCCCAACCCGCAGGTCTGGGAAGAGGCGCTCAAGGACGTGTTCATCATCGACACCTCGCCCTTCCCCGGCGAGACAGCGATGTATGCCGATATCGTCCTGCCCGATCACACTTATCTGGAGCGCTGGCAGGACAGCCCGACCTACCCGTTCGAGGGCTGGCCGATGACCGCGCTGCGCGTGCCTGCCGTTGATCCGATCCATGACACCAAGCATTTCGGCGACACGCTGATCGAGATCGGCAAACGCATCGACGGGCCGATGGGCGACTACTACCGCGAGATCGACAACGTCGAGAACATCCTGCGCCACCGCGCGCGCGGCTTCGAGGACAACCCCGGCGACAATGGTGTGAACAGCTTCGAGTCCTGGGCCGAGAAGGGCGTCTGGTACCGCAAGCCCTATCACTGGCATCACCGCCGCGGCAAATTCTACGAGTGGGACGGCGAGGGCTACAATATCGAGATGACCGAGGAGGAGGTGAAGCAGAAGCTCCTGCGCACCCCCTCGGGCAAGTTCGAGTTCCGCTCGGGCTTCCTGGAGCAGCACGCCGACTATATCGAGCGCGAACTGGGCGTGCCCGCAGGCCGCGCTGGGCTGATCCAGTGGGTGGAGCCGGTGCATACAGGCGGTGACGGCGATCTCTATTTCGTCTCGCCCAAGACGCCGATGCATGCCGAGGGCCGTTCGGGCAACATCCCGCACGGCATCGCCATTCACCAGCCGATGGTGGGCGGCAAGAACACCGTCTATCTGGAAGTCCACCCCGCCACCGCCCGCGCCCGCGGCATCCGCGACGGCGACCGCGTGCGCATCCGCTCCGATATCGGCGCGATCGAGGCCTATGCCCGCCTTGTGCCCGCCCACCGGCGCGACACGATCGTGCTGCCGATGGAGCATGGCCACTGGGCGCAGGGCCGCTGGGCCAAGGGGCGCCTGCCGGGCCATTCCGGCGATGTCACCGCAAACGTATCCGACCCGATCTCGGGGCTGGCCAGCTATTACACCGGCAAGGTCACCCTGGAACGGGCCTGATCCCCGGCGCATGAGAGGATATTGAGACAATGACGAAATGGGGAATGGTCATCGACCTGGACAAGTGCACCGGCTGTCAGGCCTGCACGACCGCCTGCGCGATGGAAAACAACACCCTGCCGGGGGAAAACTGGCAGGACGTGCTGTTCTATCACGAAGGCACCTATCCGACCGCCAAGCTGACATGGCTGCCAAGGCCCTGCATGCAGTGCGAGAACCCGTCTTGCGTGACGGTCTGCCCGACACGCGCCACCTACAAGGACGATGAGGCAGGCGGCATCGTCTTTGTTGACTGGAACAAATGCATCGGCTGCAAGTACTGCATGATCGCCTGCCCCTATGGCGTGCGCTTCTATGCCGACGAGCAGCCGGTGGTGGAGCCCGATGTGCGCGACGTGTTCCCGGGCGAGGGGCAGCTCTGGGCGCCGCCCTATCAGAACCCCGAAAGCGACGCGAGGCGGGGTATCGGCATCCAGCCAAAGGGCGTCGTGTCGAAATGCACCTTCTGCTACCACAAGGTCAGCCAGGCGCCCGAGGGTGTGGCCGACCTGGATGAGGACAACCCGGAAACCAAGGAATACGTGCCCGCCTGCGTGCGCACCTGCCCGCCCAAGGCGCGTTATTTCGGCGACCTGGACAACCCGGATTCCGAGGTCAACCGCCTCATCGCGGACAAACGCGGCGTACGCCTGAAGGACCATACAGGCAACCGCCCGCAGGTCTATTACCTGGGCTCGGGTGCCGATGTGCCCGCCTATGATCCCCCGTCGGACAGCTGAAGGAGGGCTGAGAGATGAACAACGGTAACATCCTCAAGGGGCCGCTCGGCACTGGGCTCCTGATTGTTTCGGCGGCTGCCGCCATTGCCGCCTTCGGCTACGCGATGCTCGACCTGATGGCGGTGGGGCATCGCAGCTTCAACACCTCGTCGCAGATGCCCTGGGGCCAGCCGATCGCGACCTATCTCTATTTCGCGCTGGCCTCCTCGGGGCTGGGCATGATTGCCGCGCTGCCGCTGGTGTTCGGCTTCAAGCAGTTCTACCCGCTGGCCAAACGCTCGATCTATCTGGCCTTCATCATCCTGATCTCGGGCATGGCGGTGCTGGCGATGGAACTCGGCCATGTATTCCGCATGCTCTGGGTGATTCCGTTCAACCTGCAGATCCAGTCGGCGATGTTCTGGATGGGCGTGTTCTATGTGGCTGACCTGCTGTTCCTTCTGTGGAAGTTCCAGAAGATGGAAGGCCGCGAATGGGACAGCAGGACCAGCCGCCAGATCGGCATCGCCTCGTTCCTCGCGGTGCTGTTGGCCAGCGGCAATCTGGCGCTGATCTTCGGCATGATGAGCATGCGACCCTTCTGGTTCGATGGCCTGATGCCGATCTACTTCTACCTCACGGCGGTGGCCAGCGGCCTGGCTGCGGTGGTGTTCTTCACCTACCTCGCCTACGGCTTTCGCCGCGCGGCCATGCCCGCAGCGATGCGCGCCATGTTCGAAGGCCCGCTGCCGAAGCTCTTTGCGGCGGTGCTGGGCGGCACGGTGCTGTTCATCGCGGTGCGCGCGATCACCGGGCTCTATACCAACAACCCCGAGATCCATCTGGTCTGGCGTGACTTCCTGTTCGCCTCGCCGGTCTATCAGGCGTCGCTCTGGCTGGGGATCGTGCTGCCCTTCGCGATCATGCTCATGGCCGGGCTGCGCGGCAACCCGGCGGTTCAGGTGCTGGTGTCGATGGCGGTCTTCGCCGGGCTGTTCGCCGAGCGCTACTTCTTCGTCGTCGGCGGGCAGGTGGTGCCGCTCTTTCGTGGCACCTGGGAATGGGGGTTGATCGAATACACGCCCTCGCTCACCGAATGGGCGCTGACGATCATGGGCTCGGCGATGCTGTTCGCGCTCTATGCCGCGGGCGAGCGGTTCCTCAACCTCTCGGCCATGCCCGACGATTTTCTGGCGGCCAACGGCAGCGAAGCCACCGCCTGAGCGGTGCGCTGACAGACCGACGCACAGGGCGGTGCCATGCCGCCCTGTTGCATCCCGGGCGCTTTCCCCCGGTCACATAAGCAGGAGCGACAGACCCATGACCGACAACATCGCCGTGACAAGCCATTCCCGGCGCGATTTCTGGCTGTGCCTGGCGCGCGCCTTTGGTCAGCCGCAAGGCGACGAATTTCACCACGCCTTTACCGCCAGCCTCGCCGACGATCTGGAAGCGATCTGCGATGAGATCGGCCTCATGGCGGGCGAGGACATCGTCGCGCTGCGCCGCGACGCCGCAGCCATCGGCGAACCGGTCGATCTGCTGCGGCTCTATTCCAAGCTGTTCCTGGCGCCGCCGACGCCTGTCATGCTGAACACCGGCTTCTACATGGAGGGCGGCAAGACCGGCCAGATCGAGCAGGAACTGCGCGCCTTTATCGCCCGCCATGGGCTGCAGAAAAGCGAATCCCTGCGCGATTTCCATGACACTGTGCCGCTGCAGCTGGAAATGCTGGCCTTTCTCCATGCCCGCGCGGGCGATCACGCGGCTGCCGGCAAGGACATCGAGGCACGCGCCTTCGTGTCCGAGGCCGAAGCCTTCATCGCCCGCTACCCGGCGCGCTGGATCACGCCCTTCCTGCGCGATCTGGAGAAAGCCTGCAGCGAACATGACCTCAATCGCGCCTATGAACACCTCGGCCGCATCCTGTGGCTGGGGGTCGAGCAGGTGCGCGGGGGTGCGAAAGTTCAGGAATTGCCCGCCGGCGCCGGCCTGCCGCCGGGCTCGGCCCGCGGCATCGGTAAGCCCTCGGCCGAGGATCTGGCAGAAATCGCCTACCGGCTGGAACAGGCCGGGCTGGCCTGGAACCATGTCGCGGCCAATGAGGGTTGGAGTGATGCCGTATTTGCCGCCCGGCGCGCGCGCGGTGATGCCGATGAGGGTGCGGGCGTGGGCCGGGCGGCGACGGCATGAAACTGGCCTGCGTAAGCCTGGCTGGAAAGGGGCGCACCGATGCCTGCCTGATGCAGACAGTGGCGCTGATGCGGCGCGAGGGGCTGCGTCTGGCCGGCACGGTGCAAGACAACCCCGTGCGCGCCGATCGGGCGAAGTGCGACATGGATGTGCATGTGTTACCCGATGGCCCGGTGCTGCGCATAAGCGAGGATCGCGGCGCGCAGGCGCGCGGCTGCCGGCTTGATGCCGGCGCGCTGGAGGCGGCAGTGGCGGCCACGCTGAACCGGCTCGACGCTGCGGAGCTTCTGATCGTCAACAAATTCGGCAAGCAGGAGGCCGAGGGGCGCGGCTTCGTGCCGGCGATTGCCGACGCACTGGATCGCGGTCTGCCGGTGCTGGTGGGGGTGAACCCGCTCAACCACGCTGCTTTTCACCGCTTCGCTGCTGGCATGGTGCACGATTTGCCCGCCGATCCTGCCGTGATCGTCGCCTGGGCGCGTTCCCTGCGGCGAACCCGCGCGGCGTGAGGGGCCCGGTGTGGGCGCCTGCATTCGCAATGACGACACATAAGGACAGGATAGCCTGAATGCCCGTTACCAAGGAAGCGATCCTGGCGCAGTTGAACGCCGTACCCCTGCCCGATGGCAGAACCTTGACCGGCGCCGACATGGTGCGCGCCCTGCAGGTTGATGGCGGCAAGGTGCGCTTTGTGATCGAGGCCCCCGATGCCGCCACCGCACGCAGACTGCCTCCGGTGCAAAAGGCCGCCGAGCAGGCGCTGCGGGCCATGGATGGCGTGGGTGACGTGCAGATCGTGCTGACCGCGCACAAGGCGAAATCGCCGCCGCCGCAGCAGCCGACCGGGGGCGCCGGGCAGGGCGAGCCGCCGCAAATGGAAATCGGCCGCCACCCCACCGGCAAGCCTGCGCTGAAGCCAATCCCCGGCGTCAAGCGCATCCTCGCCATCGGTTCGGGCAAGGGGGGCGTGGGCAAATCCACCGTTTCCTCCAACCTGGCGGTGGCCATGGCGCGGCAGGGCTGGCGCGTGGGGCTGCTCGATGCCGATATCTACGGACCCAGCCAGCCGCGCATGATGGGGATGGACCAGCCGCCCATGTCGCCCGACGGCAAGGCCATCATCCCGCTGGAGTCGCACGGGGTGAAATTCATGTCGATCGGCCTGCTTCTGCCCAGGGGCGAGGCGGTGATCTGGCGCGGGCCGATGCTGATGGGCGCATTGCAGCAGCTTCTGAACGATGTGCGCTGGGGCGAGCTTGACGTGCTGATCGTGGACATGCCGCCGGGCACGGGCGACATCCAGCTGACGCTATGTTCCTATTTCGATGTCACCGGCGCGCTGGTCGTCTCCACCCCGCAGGATGTGGCGCTTCTGGATGCGCAGAAAGCGCTCGTGGCCTTTACCAAGCTTGGCACCGAGGTGATCGGCCTGATCGAGAACATGTCCACCTATATCTGCCCCGACTGCGGGCATGAGGCGCATATCTTCGGCCATGGCGGTGTGCGTGCAGAGGCTGAAAAGCTCGGTCTGCCCCTTCTGGCGGAAATCCCGCTCAGGCTCGATGTGCGCGTGTCCGGCGATGCGGGCAAACCCATTGCCCTGGGCGAGGATGCCATCGCAGAGACATACCGCAAACTGGCCGCCCGGCTGATCCACGCGGCAGAGCGCAAGGAAGCCGGCGCCTGACTGCCTTGCGGGAGTTGCGAAAGCGCCCGGCGGACCGCTGCCACGGATCTCGAAAGGCACAGGCGTCGCCATGCGCACGCGCGATCGCTGCGTGACGGCATCCCTGTTGCGCAACCCCTTTCGGGAGCGCGCGTGATGCGGCGACAGTATCGCGCCGCCGTTCTCGGTGGATGAGCGCACGAAGGTCGGGCGAGTTCCGGAACAGAATCGATCCAGTTGCCCCTTTCGCCTATGGCGCCCCGAGACACTTACGCGGGAACCGGCGCATCGCCTCCGACCAACCGGAAACTGGCGGCCTCGGCCACATGGGGCGGGCGGATTGTCTCGGCCTCGTCGAGATCGGCGATGGTGCGCGCCACGCGCAACACCCGGTGATACCCCCGCGCCGAAAGTGCAAAGCGCTCGGCCACCCGGGTCAGCAGCCCCCGGCCTTCGGGGCAGAGCGTGGCAATCTCTTCCAGTGCTTCGCCTTCGGCGTCGGCGTTCACGCGCATCCCGTCCCGACCGGCAAAACGCCGTGTCTGGGTTTCACGGGCACGCGCCACGCGCTGGGCCACCTCGGCGCTGCCTTCGCCCGCTGCCGGCAGGTCCAGGTCGCGAAAGGCCACCGGCGGCACCTCCACCCGCAGGTCAAAGCGGTCCATCAGCGGCCCCGAGATGCGCCCCAGGTAATCCGCCCCGCAGCCCGGCGCGCGCCCGCAGGCCCGCGCGGCATCGGCCAGGTGCCCGCAGCGGCAGGGATTGGCTGCCGCGATCAGCAGAAACCGGCAGGGATAGCGCACATGCGCATTGGCGCGCGCGACCACGACCTCACCGGTCTCGATCGGCTGGCGCAGGGTTTCCAGCACCGTGCGCGGAAACTCCGGCAACTCGTCGAGAAACAGCACCCCGTTATGCGCCAGGCTGATCTCGCCGGGTTTGGCGCCTCGCCCGCCGCCGACGATGGCGGCCACGCTGGCCGTGTGGTGCGGGCTGCGAAAGGGCCGCGCCCGGTGGATGCCGCCTTCGCCCAGAAGCCCCGCAAGCGAATGGATCATCGAGGTTTCAAGCGCCTCTTCCGGGCTGAGTTCCGACAGGATGCCGGGCAGCCGCGCGGCCAGCATCGACTTGCCCGATCCGGGCGCGCCGACCATCAGCATGTGATGCCGCCCCGCTGCCGCGATCTCCAGCGCGCGCTTGGCGCGTTCCTGACCTTTCACGTCGCGCAGGTCGCGGCCCGGGCCCGGGGCGACAATGCTGCCCGGCGCCGCCGGAGCCAGCGGTGCCTGCCCGGTGAAATGGCGCAGCGCTTCGTCCAGCGAACCGGTGGCCAGCACCTGCACTGCCCCTACCCAGGCGGCTTCGGCCCCGCAGGCCTTGGGGCAAAGCAGGGTCTGCCCGTTTTCGGCTGCGGCCATTGCCGCAGGCAATGCGCCGGGCACGGGCATCACGCGCCCGTCAAGCGAAAGCTCGCCCAGCGAAAGCGTTCCCTCGATGGCGTCGCGCGGCAGAACCTCGAGCGCGGCCAGCAGCGACAGGGCAATCGGCAGATCGAAATGCGACCCCTCCTTGGGCATGTCGGCAGGCGCCATGTTGATTGTTATGCGCTTCGACGGCAGTGCGATCGCCATGGCGGACAGGGCGGCGCGGACCCGCTCACGCGCCTCTGACACGGCCTTGTCGGGCAGGCCGACGATGTGAAATGCGGGCAGCCCGGGCGCGAGGGCGCATTGCACCTCGATCAGGCGCGGCTCGACGCCTTCGAATGCCACCGTGTAGCTGCGTGCGACCACGTCGCCCTCCACCGCCGCCTGAATGGTTAACGGCTAGGTCAAGCAGGTTTAGGAAGGGTTAACGCCCGCCAGGAACATTGATGAAGCCTTGCCAGTGCCGCCCGGGGGGTGCGCGGCGGGTGCGCGTGACAAGCCAGGGGCGGGCTTGGCCTTTCACAGCGCGGCGAGGCCTGCGTATTTTCTCTTTTCACCGGCGTGACAGCGGCGTATATAGCCCCGGACTCCCCCGAAAGCGAGGATCAGCGGCCAAGCGCCGCGGCCGTTTTCCCGGCGCGGGAGAGATATGCGAAGGAGGCATCCGATGAACAAGCCGTTGATGGCCAAGGCAACCGCCGTCTGGCTGGTGGACAACACGACGCTGAGCTTTCGACAGATTGCCGATTTCTGCGGTCTGCACGAGCTTGAGGTGCAAGGCATCGCCGATGGTGATGTCGCGGCGGGCGTCAAGGGTTTCGACCCGATTGCCAACAACCAGCTTGACCCCATCGAGATCGACAAGGCGCAGGCCGATCCGGACTATCGCATGAAGCTCAAGTTCAACCCGGCTGCCGTGGGCGAGGAAAAGCGCCGCGGCCCGCGCTATACGCCGCTGTCCAAGCGGCAGGAGCGCCCGGCGGCGATCCTCTGGCTGGTCAAGTTCCACCCCGAGCTGACTGATGGCCAGATCGGCAAGCTGGTGGGCACCACCAAGCCGACGATCCAATCGATCCGCGAGCGCACACACTGGAACATCTCGAATATCCAGCCGATCGACCCGGTCGCGTTGGGGCTGTGCAAACAGTCCGAGCTTGACCGTGCCGTGCAGCAGGCTGCCAAGAAGCGCGCGGCCGAGGGCGAGGTGATGTCGGACGATGAGCGCCGCAAGCTGGTCTCGACTGAGACATCGCTGGGCATGGCCCCCGAGCCGAAAATGCCCGCCGCGATTGCCGGACTCGAGAATTTCTCGCTCAGCGGCAGCAGCGACGGGGCCGCGGAAGAGGAAACCAAGGATCCGGCGGATTACAGCGACGCCGAAAGTTTCTTCAACCTGCCCGATGATGACGGCGATGACGAGGACGACGAAGAAGACAACCGGTAAAAGGGCAGGGGGCTTGATGCCCCCGGCTTGGGCATCGCCGCCGGCGGCCGGAGGGCGGTCGCCGTGCCGGCTGCCGCCTCAGAACGTCTTGCGCGCCCGCAGTGCGGCCGAGATCGTGCCGTCGTCCAGATAGTCCAGCTCGCCCCCGATGGGGACACCCTGCGCCAGCGAGGTGATGCGCACGCCCGTGCCCTCCAGCGCCTCGGCGATGTAATGGGCTGTGGTCTGGCCGTCCACCGTGGCGTTCAGCGCAAGGATCACTTCGGCAATGCCTTCCTCACCCATCCGCGCCACAAGCCGGGGGATGCGCAGATCGTCGGGACCAACGGCATCGAGTGCGGAAAGCGTGCCGCCCAGCACATGATACCGCCCCGTGAAGGCGCCGCCGCGCTCCATCGCCCAGAGATCGGCGACATCCTCGACCACGCAGATCTCGCCGGTGGCGCGGGCTGGATCGGTGCAGATCGCGCAGGTCTCACTGGTGCTGATATTTCCGCAAACGGTGCATTCGCACGCGTTGCGCGCCACGGCCTCCATCATCTGCGCCAGCGGCACCATCACCGCCGCACGCTTGCGGATCAGGTGCAGCACTGCCCGCCGGGCCGAGCGCGGCCCCAGCCCCGGCAGGCGGGCCATCAGTTCGATCAGTTCTTCGATCGGGGCGTTGCCGTGGCGCATGAGGGCTTCGTGCTCCGCGCGCTCAGAAGGGCAGCTTCATATCGGCCGGCAGGCCGAGGCTTTCGGTCAACCGCCGCATTTCCTCCTGGCTGCGGGTTTCGGCCTTGGCCTGCGCATCCTTGATCGCGGCGAGGATCAGATCCTCGACCACTTCCTTTTCCTCGGGGTTGAAGATGGTCGGGTCGATGTCGAGCGCGGTCAGCTCGCCCTTGGCGGTGCAGGTGGCCTTGACCAGCCCCGCACCACTTTCGCCCACCACGGTTATTGTTTTCAGTTCTTCCTGCAGGGTGGTCATCTTTTCCTGCATCTGCTGGGCAGCCTTCATCATCTTGCCCATGTCGCCAAGGCCACCGAGTCCCTTGATCATTGCTTCAATCCTTTCGTTCAGCCGTCTTCGAACGGATCCCATTCATCTTCGACTTCGGGCAGGGCCTCTGTCGCGGCCTCCGCTTCGAGCGCTTCGGGGCTGCGTATGGCAGTAATCTCGGCCTTGGGAAAGGCCTCGAACACGGCGCGCACCAGCGGGTTCCTGTGGGCTTCCGCGCGGGCGCGGGCCTCTTCGGCCTCGTGGGCCTCGGATATGGTCGGCTGACCGCCGCTGCCCACCACCGAGACCGCCCAGCGCGCGCCGGTCCAGCCCTGAAGCCGCTGTGCAAGCCGCGCGGCAAGGTCCGGCGGCGCGTCGCTTGTCGGTTCGAACTCGATCCGCCCCGGTGTATAGCGCGCCAGCCGCAGGCAGGTTTCCACCTCGATCAGCAGCGTCACGTCGCGCCGGGTGCGGATCAGCTCGACCACATGGCTGAAATCGGGAAATCCGGCAAGCGCCTGCGCGGGCGCTTGGGCCAGCGCCGTGGCCGGGCCGCCGCCGCGGCTGGCTCGGGGCGCGCCGCCGCTGCTGCCCGGCGCGTCACCTGCTGTTGATTGTGCCGCAGTCTGTGCCGTTGACTGCGCACTACCCCCGGGGCCACGCGCAGCGCCGCCCGAAACGGGCGTCCCTGCGGGGACGGGCGGGGTGGTTTGCAGCTTGCGCAGCAGTTCCTCGGGGCTGGGCAGTTCGGCCACATGGGTCAGGCGGATGATCGCCATTTCTGCCGCCATCATCGCATTGGGGGCCTGAGCGACCTCTTCCAGCGCGGCCAGCAGCATCTGCCACATCCGTGTCAGCGCCCGCATCGGCAGCCGCGCCGCCATGTCGCTGCCGCGGGCACGCTCATCGGGACCGATGGTGGGGTCTTCGGCGGCTTCGGGGGTGATCTTGGCGACACTGATCCAGTGGGTGATCTCGGCGAGGTCGCGCAGCACTGCCATCGGGTCGGCGCCTTCGGCGTATTGCGCGGACAGTTCGGCCAGCGCGCCGGCGGCATCCCCCGACATCACCATGTCAAAAAGGTCCAGCACGCGGCCACGGTCGGCGAGCCCCAGCATCGCGCGCACCTGGTCAACGCCGGTTTCGCCCGCGCCGTGGCTGATCGCCTGATCGAGCAGGCTGAGCGCATCGCGCACCGACCCTTCGGCGGCGCGGGTGATAAGCGCCAGCGCGTCCTGGGCGATGGCGGCACCTTCGGCCTTGGCGATGCGGTCCAGATGGGCAATCATCACTTCGGGCTCGACCCGGCGCAGATCAAAACGCTGGCAACGCGACAGCACCGTGACCGGCACCTTGCGGATCTCGGTGGTGGCGAAGATGAATTTCACATGCGCCGGGGGTTCCTCCAGCGTCTTGAGCAGCGCGTTGAAGGCGTTGGTCGAGAGCATGTGCACTTCGTCGATGATGTAGATCTTGAAGCGCGCGCTGGCCGCCCGATAGGCGACCGAGTCGATGATCTCGCGAATATCGCCGACGCCGGTGCGGCTGGCCGCGTCCATTTCCAGCACGTCGACATGCCGGCCTTCGGCGATGGCGAGGCAATGCTCGCACGTGCCGCAGGGGTCGGTGGTGGGGCTGCCGGTGCCGTCGGGGCCGATGCAGTTGAGCCCCTTGGCGACGATCCGCGCCGTGGTCGTCTTGCCGGTGCCGCGAATGCCCGTCAGCACGAAGGCATGCGCGATCCGGTCGGCGGCGAAGGCATTGCGCAGGGTGCGCACCATGGCCTCCTGCCCGATCAGGTCGGCGAAGGTTTCGGGGCGGTACTTGCGGGCCAGCACCTGATAGGGCGTTGCGGTTTCGGTCATGCGGCGAGCCATTCCCCCGAGGATTCGCGTTCTCCGCCAAGGTAGGGGCAGAGCGGGTGAGCGTCCAGCCATCCGATGGGGCGCAAGCATGCGAGGCCGCAGCGCGCGGGAGTTCTCCGGTTGTCCGCGGGGCATGAAAAAAGGGGCGCAGCGCGGCGCCCCCTTCCAGTATCATTGTCGCGCCGTTTCGGCGCGCCTTGCAAGCCCGGTTTCAGCGCGTATCGGGCCCGATATGTTCGGCCAGATAAGTGAGCACGGTTTCGCGCGTGTCGGGGTCCAATTCCCACATGCCCTGGCTTTCCACCATCCAGTCGAGCAACTCGTCCCACACTTCGCGCGAGTATGCGCCATTGGTGACGGTGCGCAGCGAATGGCAGGCGATGCAGTTGTAATACACCTCCTCCACGCCCTCGCCGGGCGGCAGGGGATAGAACTCGTAGTCTTCGTCCACTTCCTGGGCAAAGACCGAACTTGCGCCGAGAAGCAGGGCGGCCGAAGCCGCCCCGCCAAACACTCTCAACAAAGGCATGTTTGTTGTCATTCCTTTCCCTCTTCTCACACCGCGGTGAAGTGGATGCGGTGGCAGGAGTTGTTGAGATAGCCGCGCGGGTTCCAACCCGGCACCACGACCGGCTGGCCGCGGCCCTGATCGTCGGTCGCACGGGCCCATACCTCGTAGTAGCCGGCCTGCGGCGGCGTGATCTGCGCGCGCCAGCGCTGCCAGCTGTAGCGGTTCGGTGCGGCGTGCAGTTCCGCCTGCTGCCAGGTCGCCCCGAAGTCGATGGAGGTTTCCATCTTGGTGACATGGTTGTCGCCGGCCCAGGCTTGTCCGCGTACCTCGAAAGCGCGGCCAGCGGCGACCTGCGCCCCCGCTTCGGGGAAGGTGATGACCGATTTCACGATCATCGACCCCATCACCATCATGTCTTCGTGCGGCACTTCGGCGCCGGCCTCGACCGGATAGCGCGGTACACGGTAGCTGAGGCCCGTCATGCCGGGGCCGTCATGTTCGCGGTCGCGCACCCAGACACGGGTGAGCCATTTCTGGCTGGCCGACCCGGCCCAGCCGGGCGTGATCATCCGTACCGGGAAGCCATGCTCGATCGGGATGTCCTCGCCGTTCATCTTCAGCGCGACAATGGTGTGCGGGTCCATCATCTTGTCGATCGGCCCCCCGCGCGAGATCGACGGGCGGTCGGGGTCGCCCGACAGGTGCTCGTCATAGCTGAAGTGCCCGGTGTAGACAGCGCTTTGCTTCAGCCCGGCCGCGCGCAGGAGGTCGCTAAGGCGCACGCCCGTCCATTCCGCGTTGCCGATGGCGCCGACCGACCAGGGGTTGCCGCGCGGCAGCGGGTTGAAGCCTGCGCGCCCGTTGCCGCCGCACTCGATCTGCAGGCGCAGGGTGACATGCTCGAAATCGTTCATGAGCTGGTCGTAGCTCAGCTCCATCTCGTTCTCGACCTCGCCGTCGATCTTCAGGCGCCAGGCAGCCTTGTCGATCGGGTCGGGCATGGTGCCGTTATTGCGGATGAAATGCTTGTCGGCCGGGGTCACGTCGTCATCGAGCAGATGCGCGGCGGCTTCGACGTTCACCGGGCGGTCGTTATGGACGATCATGTCCGGGTGCTTTGCCTCGAAGCGGAAGGCATCGACAGTTTCGGCCAGCGCCGCCGGGATCAGCCCGGCCGGCATGTTGGAGCTGAAGGGGATTGTCGTGCCCAGCACCGCGCCCATCGAGGCAAGGCCCGCGCCCTTGAGAAAGCCCCGGCGTCCAGGGCCGGCCTTGCGGCCGAAAACCAGTTCATCGGCGCGTTCCGGGTCTTCATTATAGAGCTCTACGAGCCCGCGTTCAATCTTGCGCATGATGCGTGTCCTCCCGTTTCGAAACTCCCGGCGTTTGCTGCCCGTTTTGCTCCGACGCAGTGTCGGTGGGGCCTTGCGCGCGTTGCATCGGGATTCCCTTGCCCCTGGTGCAGCATGTTCCGGACCGGCGCGTAATCGCGCCGACACAAGATAAGACGAACGGGAGATGTATTTTATTCCTGAAGACCGGAATTTTTTCTCGCTGCGCCGCAGCAAATCAGGAGGCCGTTCCGCCTCCAGGCCCTTGATAGGAACGCCGAGCGTGGCCCGAAATCAGGCCAGGCAGCGCTGCCGGGCGCCAGCAAGAGCGGTAATCAGGTCGCCGTCATTGTCGGGGGTGGTTTCAAGAGCTTCGCGGATTGAACTGGCGATCGTGGTGAAGCGGACGCTGTCCATGTCGCGTGCCAGCATGATGTAGCGGGTTGCGCCGGAGGCCCATGTTGCCTGAAGAAGTCCCTCGTTTTGCGAAAAGGCGAGCATGGTGTCGGCGGCGGCTGCCTGCCGGATAGGGGCCGCGATCTCGAACAGGCTGAGCCGGCAGCCGTTGGAGCCGAGATAGCCGGAATGTCGTACGGTGGTGTTGCCGGGTAGCGCGAGCAACTCTTCGTGCACCAGTTGCAGGCCGGTCTCGGCCATCAGATTGGTGATTCTCGGTGCGACCGGGGCGCTAACATTGTGCATAGGCACCGGGTTGTCACGCCAGGTGTCGTGGCTTTCGATCAGATGCGCCAGATTTCGCTCGGGGTCGGAAGCGTTCGCCTGCGGTTGCGAGCCAACCAGCCATCCCGCGCCAATCAGCAGGGCAAAGAACACAGCAGCGGCAGCCAGTTGCGGCAGGCGGGGCATCTCGTGCTCAGTACGGCGGCCGATGCTGGGGCCGATCCTTCCGAGTTCCGGCACGACCACGTCCGGAGCTATGACGGCGATCTCGGCGCGCAGCGATTGCAGCATGGCCAGTTGGCGCGCGACCGCAGGGTCGCTTGCGGCACGCCGGGCGATCTGCGCGGCATCTTCCGGCGCCAGTTCGCCATCGACATAGGCGCTGAGCTTCTCATGGGGTATCTCGTCGCCGTTCATGCCCTGCGCGTCCTTTCGCGGGGAAACACCGCCACTTGCTCGTGCGCCAGCATTTGAGAAAGCGCGAGTCTCGCACGACTTGTCCGGCTCATGACGGTGCCCCGGGGAACTTCCAAGATTTCTGCCGCTTCCGCATAGCTGAAACCGCCGATATCCACCAGTGCAAGGACGTCGCGGTGTTCCTTGCTGAGTCTGACGAAGGCCTGCCGCACGGCAAGACGGTTGAGCACCACCTCTTCAGGGGCCGGCGCGAAGGTATCGTTCTGTGTGACCGAAAGCTCGGCATAAACCTCGTTGCGCCGGCGCTGGGCACGTAGCTTGTCGATCCAGAGGTTGCGCAACATGGTGAAGAGCCAGGCGCGCCCGGCGCGTTCATCGCCTGGCGCATTGCGGCTGGACATCGCGCGCAGCAGGCAATCCTGCAGCAAGTCGGCGGCCTGCTCGGCGTCGCCGGTCAGCGCGAAGGCGTAACCGAACAGTTTTCCACGAGAATTGTTCAGCAGATCGTGCCTTGCTTCGGCAGACACCGGGTCTTCCTCCCACTCGTCCGTGGGGAAGGCATAGCAAGAACCCAGGCGGGCGCAAAATGTTCCCTCAAACATATCGGTCTTGGCGGAGAACCGAAACCGGCGGGCGTCAACAGTGCAATAAGGTCTGTCGCGATATCGGGCAAACCGGGCAGGAGATCTGACAGCGCCCCAGGTGAAACGCGTTGCGGCTGCTTCCTTCCGGACCTGATCCGGTTGGCGAAGGTATCGGGGCGGGACTTGCGGGCAAGAACCTGCTAAACTTGCCCAATCCAGTTGAATCCGGCGCGTGGCGCGGAACACCTGTTGCTGGCTGGTCGCATGCCCGTAACCGGGCGCGAGCGAATCGCCCGGCGCGTATGGCGGTGCGGCCTTCGGCAAAAAGGTTCCCTTCGCTAAACAATCCGGTTCACCGGGATGGATTTGTTGTCCTGAATCATTAAAAAATGGCGATTTGGGGCGATTTGATTGGAAGCTGCCTGATTGCTGCCGTAAAATTTTCGCGCTGGAATTATAGGGCGAGAGCAACGGCCCGATTGTCGCCAAGTAATGGAGTGCCTTGATGTCCGAAGAGTATTTCTTCACCTCTGCCTGGGGTTTCTTTGCCGGGAAGTCCGGCGGGTTCCAGACCACGAACAACGACCTGGGAAGTTCCGGCCTTATCTTCAAGAAGAACGATGACGCCCCCGATGGCGGCGATCTTTCGCTCGAAGCCAATGGCGAAATCGACCCGAACACGCTGGTCAGCCTCGACGGCGGCGATGCCTGGGTGGAGTTCAAGACCATCGCCAGCGGCCCGGTGACCTTCACGCCTTCGATCTACAACGCGGCAGACACCCCCGAATTCGAGGAACCGGTGATCGCCACCGTGATCGAGGTGGATGGCGAGCAGTTCGTCTTCTTTCCCGAGTATCCCGATGCGACGGGCAAGCTGCCCGGCCTGATCAAGATCGACGATGACGGCAACATCATCTTCGTGTGCTTCGTCGCGGGCACCATGATCCTGACGCCCGAGGGCGAGGTGCCGGTGGAAAGCCTCAAGGCCGGCGACCTGGTGATGACCCGCGACCATGGCGCGCAGCCGATCCGCTGGGTCGGCAGTGCCACCGTGCCCGCCAGCGAGACGATGGCGCCCGTGCGCATCCGTGCCGGCGCGCTCGGCGAAGGGCTGCCCAGCCGCGATTTGCGCGTGTCGCCGCAACACCGGCTGCTGGTCAGCGGCCCGATGCTGGAACTGACCATGGGCCTGGACGAGGCACTGGTGCCCGCCAAGCACCTGATCAATGACAGCACGATCTCGCGCGATCGTTCCGAACGGCAAGTGACCTATTACCACCTGCTGTTCGACCAGCACGAGATCATCACTTCGGACGGCATGCCGACTGAAAGCTTCCACCCCGGCAAGTGGGGCGTGGGCGTGATGGAGGAATCGGCGCGCCAGGAACTGCTGAGGCTGTTCCCCGAGCTGGAGCATGGCGCCGACCGTTTCGGCCCTGCCGCGCGCACCAGCCTTAAAAAGGACGAGGCCGCGCTGCTGGCGATCAACTGACCGGCACGCGCCAGCCCGGGCGAATGCACCCCTGCGCACCGTCCGGCCGCAGGGCCGCGCCCCTGGCCGGCGGGGGCCTGCGGCGCGGATATTTTTTTTCACAGTGAAGGGATGGGGCGCGCCTTCAGAGCCACGTCATCTGTGCGGCGGGGGGCGGCGGACCCGGTCGCGCGCCATCTGTGCCTATGGTCGGGGGGGGGTAGGTGAGAGACTGGACAGCGACCCAGGTGAAACTCGTTGCGGCTGCTTCCTTCCGGACCTGACCGGGTTGGCGAGGAACCTGCCCGCGCCAGCCTCTCGCGTCGCGATATAGGCGCTGACCCGTACAAATGCAAGCCGCTGCAGCCATCTGCGCGAACGGTGACTTGCGGCGCGGGCGCGGCCGGCAAGGCCAGGCCCGTCAGGCCCCGGTGAGACCCGCAAGGCCCAGCAGGATCCCCGCCCCGGCGCATCCCCCGAGCACCGTGACAGGCCCGAGGCGGAAGCGGAACACCGCGACCAGCGCCGCCCCCACCAGGGCGGCGGCGGCCAGGTCGAGCGATGACCAGACCGGCAGGTCGAGATCGAGGCCGAAAGCCGTCACATTGCGCACCTGCCCGAAAACGACATGCAGGCCGAACCAGACTGCAAGATTCAGAATCACGCCGACCACCGCGCCGGTGATTGCGGTCAGCGCCGCGCTCAGCAACCTGTTGTCGCGCAGCCGTTCTATGAAGGGCGCGCCAAGGAATATCCACAGGAAGCATGGCGTGAAGGTCACCCATGTCGTCAGCAACCCGCCCAGGGTAGCCGCCATAAGTGGCGACAGCGCACCCGCATCGCGGAAGGCCCCCATGAAGCCCACGAATTGCGTGACCATGATCAGCGGCCCGGGTGTGGTTTCCGCCATGCCCAGCCCGTCGAGCATCTCGCCCGGGGCAAGCCAGCCGAAATTCTGCACTGCCTCCTGAGCGACATAGGCCAGCACCGCATAGGCGCCGCCGAAAGTCACCACGGCCATGATGCTGAAAAAGCCCGCGATCTGCGCGAAGACGTTCGCAGGGCCGAGCAACACGAACAGCGCCGCCACCGGCACCAGCCAGAGCGCCAGCAAAATGCCGGAAACGCGAAAGGCCCAGGCCCGGTTCACACGCGTATGCGCGGGGGTTTCTGCACCGAGGAGTGTCTCGGCATCATCGACCTGCACCCGGCCCACCTTCCCATGTCCATCGCCGCCGCGAAAGGCAGGAAGGTCCGCGCGTGCGCCCAGAAAACCGATCAGCCCTGCCGTGAAAATGATCAAGGGGAAGGGCACGCCGAAGCCGAAAATCGCCACGAAGGCGCCCGCGGCAATGGAGATCATCGCGCCGTTTCTCAGGGCGCGCGCGCCAATGCGGATCACCGCCTGCGCCACGATGGCCAGCACCGCGGCCTTGAGCCCGAAAAACAGCGCCTCGACCGCGCCGACATTGCCGTAAAGTGCGTAGACCCAGCTGAGCGCCATGATGGCAACGACACCAGGCGCCACGAACAGCACGCCCGCGATGATCCCGCCCAGGGTGCGGTGCATCAGCCAGCCGATATAGACGGCAAGTTGCATCGCCTCCGGCCCCGGCAGCAACATGCAGTAGTTGAGCGCGTGCAGAAACCGCCTTTCACCCAGCCACTTCTGTTCCTCGACGAGGATGCGATGCATCAGGGCGATCTGCCCGGCCGGGCCGCCGAAGCTGAGCAGGCCGATGCGCGCCCAGATGCGGGTGGCCTCGGCCAGGGTGGGGTAGGCTCGGTCGTGCGTCATCCTGCATGCGCCCAGGTTGCGGGCCGGCTGTGTGCCTGCGCTCGTTTCGCGTATGACAGGAGGCTTCGCGGAAGAATGCCCCCGCGTCAAGCTGCCGCGGCACTTGCGCTTGCACGCATGACCACTCTGCAGGCCCCATGCGACCTGGATTTCCGTGCCGTGGAACGGCGATATCAGCGCCCCGGCGCGGGGGCGCCGCATGTGCTCAGGTCGGTCGCCGCTCGGCCCAGCCGGCGAAGATCCGCTCCAGAATGACCACGATGTAGTAGAGGAATATCCCCAGCAGCGCGAGCGCGATCAGCACCGCGAACATCAGCGGATAGTTCGAGGCGATGCGCCCTGAATCGAACAGGCTGCCCAGGCCCCGGCCATGGGGCGCGACGATCTCGACCAGGTTGGTGCCGATGAAGGCCAGCGTCACCGCCACCTTCAGCGCGCCGAAGAACTCTGGCAGGGTCTTGGGCAGCGCGATCTTCCAGAAGATGGTGAAGCGCGAGGCCCCGAGGCTGCGCAGGATGTCGCGGTATTCGGGCTCGAGCGTGGAAAGCCCGATGGCTACCGAAACGGCGATCGGGAAGAACGAGATCATGAACGCCACCAGCACTGTGTTGAAATCGTGCTGGCCGATGAACAGCAGCGCCACGATCGGCACCACCGTGGCCTTGGGGATCGCGTTGAACCCCACCAGCAGCGGATACAGCGCGTCGTTCATCATCCGGCTGAGCCCCATGATCATGCCCAGAAGCGTGCCGACGATCACCGAAAGCCCCAGGCCGACCATCGTGCGCCAGAGCGTCTGCCAGCTGTTTTCCAGAAACAGCCAGCGAAAACGCCAGAAGGCCGGCCACAGATCGGATGGTGCGGCCATTACGTAGGTGGGCCAGCCCTTGTACCAGACCCAGGCCTCCCAGATGGCGAGGAAGATCACGATCGCCAATATGGGAGTGACGATCTTTTGCCAGTTGATGCCGGTCATGCCTGCGCCTCCTTTTCAGGGGTGCGGCCCTGCGCCACCTCGATCTGCTTGCGCAGTGTGGCCAGCCATTCCACCGATTGCGCGGAATAGAGCATGTCGATGGGGCGAGGACTGGGCAGGTCGATGTTCAGCACGTATTGCGTGGTTCCGGGGCGGCCCGACATGACCACCACCTGATCGGCCAGATAGACGCTTTCGCGCAGGTCGTGGGTGATCAAGAGCGCCGTGAAGGGTTCTTCGGCGCGCAGCTGGTGCATGAGCTGCCACAGGTCTTCGCGGGTGAAGGCATCGAGCGCGCCGAAGGGCTCATCGAGAATCAGCACATCGGGCTTGTGCACGATCGACCGGCACAGCGAAGCGCGCTGCCGCATCCCGCCCGACAGCTCGGAGGGGCGCTTGTCCTCGAAGCCTTCAAGCCCGACCAGCGAGAGTAGTTCGCGCGCGCGGGCCTCCTTCTTTGCCTTCGGCATGGAGGGGGCGACGATTTCGAGTGGCAGGATGACGTTTTGCAGGATGGTGCGCCATTCCAGCAGCACCGGGTTCTGAAACGCCATGCCCACGGTCTTGCGCGGGCTTTTCACCAGTTCGCCATGCAGCCAGACCTCGCCCTTGTCGGGAAACATCAGCCCGGCGATCAGGCGGGTCAGGGTCGACTTGCCGCAGCCCGATGGACCGACCACGGCGCAAAAGCGGCCCTCGGGCACCGAAAGGTTGAGATTGTCGAGCACGGGCAGCGGCCCCGCGTCTGTCTGATAGGCGTGGGTCACGCCTTTGATGGCAATAAGATCTGTCATGCGATTCCGTCGCGTTCCTGCTTTTTGTCCCTCGCGACCGGTCCCCGGCATGTGGCATCCGGTTTGCGGTCATGGAACTGCGCCGCACATGGCTAGAGCGGCGCAGTTCTCTTGTTGTCTGCGGCGGCGACGCGACGCTTATTCGATCATCCGGCTGCCATCGTCGGGCAGGAAGGAGTCGTCGAAGTAGAGGCTGATGTCGGGTTCGTTGACGAACTCGTAGGTTTCGGCGATCTGGTCGATCGAGCGGGCGAAGCGTGCCTCGTCGATCCCGCCTACACCGTTTTCCAGCACCCAGTCGGTGATGATGTTGTCGCGCAGCGCCAGCTCAAGCCGCCGCAGTTCCAGCCCCTCGTCAAGCGCGGGGTTGCGCAAGGCAATCGCCGCGACACCGGAGGCCGGATCATTGACGGTGTCTTGCAACCCGTGGGCGACAGCGCGCAGGAAGCCGGTGACATGATCGGCGTTCTCGGCGGCGAAATCCGTGTTGACGATGATCGCGTTGCCGTAAAGCTCAAGCCCCCAGTCGGCCATCAGGATGACCGAGATGTCATCCTCGTCCACGCCCAGCCGCGCGGTGTTGAGAAACGAGGTGAAGGAAAAGCCCGTCACGGCATCGACCTCGCCCTGGGCCAGCATCGGCTCGCGCGTGGGGAAGCCCACAGGCTCGATGGTGATCTGGCTCATGTCCAGGTCATTGGCCGAGGCGAAGGCGGGAAACTGTGCCCAAGCGCCATCAGGAGGCGGGGCGCCCAGAACCTTGCCGTGCAGGTCCGAAGGCACCTCGACACCCTGGCTTTTGCGGCCGACCACGGCGAAGGCGGGCTTGTCGTAAAGCATCATCACCGCGGTAACCGGCGCACCGGGGTTCTGATCGAGAAACTTGATCAGGCTGGCCATGTCGGCAAAACCAACCGGAAAGGCGCCGGTCGCGACCTTCGGGATCGCATCGAGCGAACCCTGGCCGGCCGTCACCTCGACGCTCAGGCCCTCGGCCTCGAAATGGCCGTTGTCGATGGCCAGGAAATAGGGGGCCGAGGGCCCTTCGAACTGCCAGTCGAGCGCGAAGGGCATCGCGGTCTGCCCCAGGGCGGGCGTGGCCAGCGCGATGCCGGCAGCCAGCGTTGCGATGGAACGGGTGAGCATTAAGTTACCTCCTGTCAAAATTGTGCCCCAGCCTAACGGCGCGGAACATGGCGCGGACAAACGCCATCGGCGCGTTCCGCGTGCCGGCTCGGAACATTGCCGGCATACTAGGCGATTCTTTTGATCATGCGATAAAAATAGGCGCCCTTGGCGTGCTGGAAGCTAAATTTTTCAACCGCGGAGGCGCAACCGCAGGAAGCCCGTCGCAGTGCGGCCGATCGGTTCGGGGTTCAGATGGGGGACCGACGCCAGATGATTCTGCGCACCGGGGCCGGTATCGAACAAGGCGCTGGCGCCTGCCGGAAGGCGCAGCCGCCAGCGTTGAAGCGTGTTGTCGGAAAGGCCGCTCTCGTGGCACTGCGCGGGGGTTGCCAGTGCTGGCACGGCAGAATCTAGGGCGGTGAGAAATTCGCCTAGAATCCGCCTTACCGGCGGGTTGTCCTCCAACACGAGGTTTTCGCGCCGGGCCGCGGGATAGTTCCCGCCGCCGCCCACCCGGAAATTGTTGGTGACAAGCAGAACCTCCTGACCGGGGTCGAGTGGCCGGCCCCGCAGCCGCACGCCCCGCACGCGGCCACGCGTGTCGGAAATGGCGGTGCCGTCGGGGGTAAAACGTGCCGGAAGGGTCAGGTCGATTTCATAGCTCAGCCCGTCGATATGATCGCACAGATAGCCGGGTGCGTTGGGGGCAAGCAGTGGGATGTCGCGCGCGCCGGGGGGCACCTGGGCGTAGCAACCCGCCGCGCGCTCCAGCCAGTCGCGCACCTGCCGGCCGGTCAGCTTGAGCACGGCAATCGTGTTCGGATAATAGTAAAGATCGTAAAGGTGCCGCTCCAGCAGCGGCCCGGCTGGCAGATCGGTGTAATTTTCCGGCCCGCCATGCCCGCCGCAGCGATAGGCCGGTGTTGCGGCCAGAACGGGGAGCTGCGCCAATGGGCTGCCGTGCAGTCGCCCGCGCAGCCAGTGACGCTTGGCTTCGGTGACGGCGCGCAGCGCGGGGCTGTCGGCGATTTGTGCGAAATAGCTGTGCATCGGGGTGGCTATCCGGCCGATCTGGCGGCCGAGATGCGCGCGTGTCGCCAGATGGGCGGCCGCGACCGCGACTTGCACCTTGCCTTGCCGCGATGGTGTGGCCGGCGGGGTGGAACCGGGCGGCCTTTGAACGGGAATTGCCCGCGCCGTGGCGCTGGCGATTTCCCAGCCCTGGCCGCTTTCCCCGGTTTTCAGGGCCAGGTCGATCACCCCGAGGTGCGAGGCTCGATGCCCCGGCGAAACCGCCGGGCACCCGTGCAGCGTGCCGGCCACGGCATCGACATCTGGCAACCCCTCGAATGCCGGGCCGGGAAAGACCATGTGGCTGTGTCCCAGCATCAGCAGGTCGGCGCCGCCCAGCCGGGCCAGCGGCAGTGCGGCATTCTCCATGCCGGGGCTGTGTTGTGCCGGGCCGATCCCGGTATGCGCCAGTGCGATGACCAGGTCGGTACCTGCCGCGCGCAGCTTCTCGGATGCCTCGCGGGCGGCCTCGACCATGTCGCGCGCCGCGACGCGCCCGCCAAGCTGCGGATGATCCCATTCGACGGTTTGCGGCGGGGCCAGCCCGATGACCCCGATACGCAGCGTGCCGCACTGATGGTCGGATATGTGCAACTCGCGTTCGATCAGCAGGGTCTCCCGGCCCAGCCGAGCGCTAGCACCTGTTGCTTGCTGCCGCGGCGGATGGACAAGCCCGAGGTTGCTGGCCACCACGGGAAACCGTGCCGCTTCCAGCGTATGCAGCAGGAAATCCAGCCCGAAGTTGAATTCGTGATTGCCGAGGGTCACGGCGTCATACCCCAGCCCGTTCATCGCTGCGATAATCGGGTGCGGGGTATCGCATGCGGGCCTGCTGCCGGCCAGGAAATCGGCCATCGGCGTGCCTTGCAGGAAGTCGCCCACATCGAAAAGAAGCGAGTTTTGTGCTTCCTTGCGCAATTGGCAAATCAGGTGCTGAACATGCGCCAGGGCGGGTTGATTGGCGGTGCTGTCCCGACAGTAATCGAATGGCAGCAGGTGCATGTGCAGATCGGCCGTAGCCATCAGGCGCAGATGCACCTGATTCGGCCGGCCTTCGGAAGCTTGCGCTGTCGCGTCTTCCAAGATCACTTCCCGGTTCTCGCCTGTCTGGCGGGGCAAATCCCGGCCGGCGACTGTTTTATCGAGTTTTGGGTAATGTCACGACGGGGCGGCGCTTGCGCCACCATGGGTTGTGAAATTTAAAAATAAATTCGTGTGAAGGTTGCATGATGACAACAGCGCGTTGCGTGGTGACAACAGCGCGGCGGCCGCGGGCGCACCCCGCCGATTGCCAGGCGGCACGGAGCGTGGCAAAGCGGCACTTACGCAGGCAGGCATGGCAGGGCAGGGGCAGCAAGATGCGCGAGGCCGGGAAAGTAACCTTCGCAGGGGCAGGGCGCGACCGCGCGGGCCATCTGCGCAGCGATCCATCGGCGATGGCCCGGCTGCAGGCTGCGGCCGGGGCGCGGCTGCTGGTGTTGTGGCGCGGCAAGCCGCTGATCGCGGGCGCGGGGCGTGACAGGATCGGCTGGCTGGCGCCGGGCCATGCGCTGGCGGGGCTGGCCGGGGCGCCGCAGGTGTTTCTGGGGTTTTGCACGGATGGTGCGCCTTGCTTCGCAATCGACATATCCTCCTGGCAGCCGCCCGATCTGGACGCCGCGGCGCTGGCGGCTTTTTCCGACCCGACCGAACAGCACCACCCCGGTCTGCCGTCCGATCACCGTTTTACAGAGTTGCGGCAGGTCATGACGCGGCTGCCGCCCGAAGAGGCCGAGCTTGCCGCCACCGCCCGCGCGCTGTTCGGCTGGCATCTGAGCCACCGCTTCTGTTCGGCCTGCGGGGCCGCCAGCGAGATGGTCGAGGCGGGCTGGCGCCGCACCTGCCCCGCCTGCGGCACCCATCACTTTCCGCGCAGTGACCCGGTGGTGATCATGCTGGTGGTGCGCGGCAACCGGTTGCTGCTGGGCCGCGCGCCGGGCTGGCCCGAGGGGATGTATTCGCTGCTGGCCGGGTTCGTGGAACCGGGCGAGACTATCGAGGCCGCCGTGCGCCGCGAAGTGGCCGAGGAAACCGGCGTGCGAGTCGGGCGGGTGGATTACCTGGCCTCGCAGCCCTGGCCGTTTCCGGCCTCGCTCATGCTGGGGTGTGTGGCACAAGCCGAAACCGGCACCATCACCCGCGACGAGACCGAGCTGGATGACGCGCTCTGGCTCACGCGCGAGGAACTGGTCGAGGTGATCGCGGGCGCCCACCCGCGGATCAAGGGCGCGCGTCGCGGTGCGATTGCGCATTTCCTGATCCGACACTGGCTGGCCGACCGGCTGGCCTGACCCGCCTGACGCAAGGAGAGCCTGCCTTGATCGAACTTACCGCAAGCCAGGAAGCTGCCGCGCCGACCGAGTTCATTTTCGATCAGGCGCGTCGTTTCCGCAATTTCGCGAATCAGGCCCGACAGAATGGGGCGCGGGTGCGCCGGCGCGAACCCGATCCGGAATCAGGACGCGGGTTGCGCTGGGAGGTGGCCATCAGTTTCCAGGGCTTGCAGCGCGAATTCACGCTTGAACTGCTGGAACGCCGCCCGCCCGATCTGCTGCGCTTTGGCATAGAGTCGCCCTCGGTCGAGGGCGAGTTTCGCGTGGACTTCACGGCGCTTGGCCCCGGGCGGTGCCGCGTCGATGTGGCCTTGGCGCTGCGGCCCCGCACCTTGCGCGCGCGGCTGGTGATGCAGGGGCTGCGCCTTTCGCAAGGGCGAATGTTGCGCGGGCTGCAGCGCCGGCTGGCTGCAGCCGTTGAACGGGCCGAGACGGCCTATGCCGAGGGGCAGCGCCAGGACTGATCGCCCCCCGAACTCAGGCTGTCAGCGGCGCTTGGGGTCGGCGGGGTAGGTGCCGAGGATGTGCAGATACGAGGTGAAATACCGCAACTCGTCGAGCGCGAGCGCGACATTGGGATCATCCGGGTGCCCCTCGATATCGGCGAAGAACTGGGTGGCCGTGAACGATCCGTCCACCATGTAGCTTTCCAGCTTGGTCATGTTCACACCGTTGGTGGCGAACCCCCCCATCGCCTTGTAAAGCGCGGCGGGGATGTTGCGCACGCGGAATACGAACGATGTCATCATCGCTTCGCCGTTGCGTTCCAGCTGCGGCTCGCGCGACATCAGCAGAAAGCGGGTGGTGTTGTTCGAGTGATCCTCGATATGCCGCGCCAAAACGTCCAGGCCGTAGATCTCGGCGGCCAGTTCCGATGCCAGCGCCGCCGCCGAAGGATCCTTCTGTGCGGCGATCTGTTGGGCTGACCCGGCGGTGTCGGCGCCTGTGACCGGGCTGATTCCGTGGCTGCGCAGAAAGCCGCGGCACTGGCCGAGCAGCACGGTGTGGCTTTTTGCGGTTCTCACCTGTTCAAGCCGCGTGCCGGGCAGGGCGAGCAGGTTGATGTGCACCCGGACGAAAGCCTCGCCTACGATATGCAACCCGGATTCCGGCAGCAGGTGGTGGATGTCGGCCACCCGGCCATAGGTCGAGTTTTCGACCGGAAGCATGGCCAGTTCGACATCGCCGCGGATCGTGGCGTCGATGGCATCTTCGAAGGTGCCACAGGGCACGGCCTCCATGTCTGGCCGTGCCTCGCGGCAGGCCTGGTGCGAGTAGGCTCCCGGCTCTCCCTGGAATGCGATTTTTCCGTTCATGCGGCTTTCCTTCCCTCGGCATGGCCCGCCTGGGGCGTCTGGTCGCGGTAACTATCGCTTGAAATCGCCGAGGGGAAGCGGGTAGATACGCGCGGAACGCGGCTGGCAGCATGGGACGGAACATGTTCGACACAATGGTTTTCACCAAGATCATCGGCGCATTCTGCGGGGCGTTGCTGATCTTTCTTGTGGGTAAATGGATCGCCGACGAGCTATACGTTGCCGGCAGCCAGGATCTGGAACCTGCCTTTTCCATCGCCCTGGCCGATGATGACGGCGATGTCGAGGAAGTTGCAGAACTGACCTTCGAGCAGGCGCTTGTCTCGGCCGAGGCCAGTGCGGGGCAGGGCCTTTATGCGCAATGCCGCGCCTGCCATTCGCTGGATGAGGGGCGTAACGGGGTTGGGCCCTATCTTTACAATGTCGTGGGTCGCGAGATCGGCACGGCCCAGGGCTTCAACTATTCCGGTGCCCTGCCGGCTGGCGAAACCTGGGAGCCGGAGAACCTGAACGCGTTTCTGGAAAACCCGCGCGAGTATGCGCCCGGCACCTCGATGGCCTATGCCGGGATGCGCGCTGTTCAGGACCGCGCCAACCTGATCGCCTATCTGATCGACCAGTCGCCCGATTACGAGTTCATCCCACCCGTTATCGAGGAAGCCGCCGCCGAGGAAGAGGCCCCGGTGGAAGAGGCCCCGGTTGACGAAGCCGCGGTCGAGGAAGAAGCGCCCGCAGTCGCCGCCGATGAATCGCCGATCCGGCAGGCCTTTGCGCAGGCCGATCCGGATTCAGGCCGCGCGCTGTGGCGCAATTGCCAAGCCTGCCACGTGGCGGATTCAGAAAGCAACCGCGTTGGCCCGCATCTCTATGGTGTCTATCAGCGCGAGATCGGCGCTGTCGAAGGCTTCCGCTATTCGGGCAACCTGCCCGAGGGCACCTGGACGCTTGAGAATATCAGCGCCCTGATCGAGAATCCGCGTGAGTTCGCGCCGGGCACGTCCATGGTCTACCCGGGGATGCGCGACCTGCAAGACCGCGCTGATCTGATCGCCTACCTGATCTCGGTCGGACCCGAGGATGTGGCCGAAGCCGTGCTCTCGGGCGAGGCGCCGGCAGAAGAAACGCCTGCTGAAGAAGCGCCTGCCGAGGAAGCCCCTGCTGAAGAAGCCCCCGTCGAGGAGGAAGAAGCGGCGGTCGAGCCGGAGGAGGTCAACGCCTCGCCGATCGCACAGGCCTATGCCGACGCCGACCCAGAAGCCGGCCGCGCGCTGTGGCGTAACTGTCAGGCCTGCCACGTGGCGGATTCCGAAAGCAACCGTGTCGGCCCGCATCTGGTGGGCGTTCTGGGGCGCGAAATCGGCGCTGTCGAAGGGTTCCGCTATTCGGGCAACCTGCCCGAGGGCACCTGGACGCTTGAGAACCTCAGCGCCATGATCGAAAACCCGCGCGAGTTCGCGCCGGGCACCACCATGGTCTATCCCGGTATGCGCGACCTTCAGGACCGCGCCAACCTGATCGCCTATATCGATTCTGTCGGCAACTGAATCAGGGCCGTACTTGATGGGCAAGGACCGCTCCAGCCGGGGCGGTCCTTTTTCGTTTTGCTTTGCATGTCGGGGGCTGCGTGGACAAATTCACGCAATCGCAACTTGCGCGCGTGCCGTCCGGCGCATTAGCCTGCCCTTTCAAGGAAAACAGGCGGCCCAGCAGGGCGGCGACATAACCCGGAGGATACCGCGATGCAGAGCCACCCAAGGGATCGTCATGTTCGCAGCGGGGCTGTCGCGCGTGACTCCGAAGGGGCTTTGCAAGCCAGACGGCTTATGACGGGGGCGGCGGCAGGGATTGCGCTGCTTCTGGGGGCAGCGCAGGCGGTGCAGGCGCAGGACGAGACCGTGATCGTCGCGCACGGGTTCTCGATCCTGGGCGATCTGAAATACCCGGCCGATTTTTCGCATCTGGACTATGTGAACCCGGACGCGCCCAAGGGGGGCGAGATTTCGATCTGGGGCTTTGGTGGGTTCGATTCCATGCACCCCTACACCACGCGGGGGCGCGCGGGGGGGCTTTCCACGATCTTCTTCGAATCGCTGCTGGAGGGCACCGCCGATGAGGTGGGCACCGGCTATTGCCTGATCTGCGAGACGATTGAATATCCGGAGGATCGCGCTTGGGTGATCTTCAACATGCGCGACGATGTGACATTCTCGGATGGCACGCCGCTGACCGCCGATGATGTACTGTTCTCGTTTGAAATCCTGCGTGACAAGGGGTTGCCGGATTTCCGCGCCAACCTGGCCCGCCAGGTCGACAGCGCCGAGGTGATCGACCCCCACACTATCCGTTTCGATTTTGCCGAGGACTGGCCCAAGCGCGACCTGCCTGCGCTGGTCGGGGGGCTGCCGATCTTTTCGCGCGCCTTTTACGAGGCGAATGATCGCGATTTCGAACAAAGCTCGATGCAGCCGCTCATGGGGTCGGGGCCTTATGTGCTGGGCCGGCTCGACCCCGGGCAGACCCTCGTCTACGAGCGTAACCCGGATTACTGGGGCTGGGATCATCCGCTGATGGCGGGGCGCTCCAACTTCGATCGCATCCGTATCGAGTATTACGCCGATTACAACGCGGCCTTCGAGGGGTTCAAGGGCGGCAGCTATACCTTCCGCAACGAGGCGTCATCGCTGATCTGGGCCACGAGTTATGACTTTCCGGCGGTCGAGCGCGGCCATGTCGTGCAAGCAACGCTGCCCGACGGCAACATGGCCACCGGCCAGAGCTTTATCTTCAACCTTCGGCGCGACAAGTTCTCTGACCCTCGCGTGCGCGAGGCCATCGGGCTGATGTTCAACTTCGAATGGTCGAACGAGACTCTGTTCTACGGATTGTATGAGCGCATCCATTCCTTCTGGGAAAACAGCGACATGGCCGCCGAAGGCCTGCCCACCCCCGAGGAACTGGCAATCCTTGAGCCGCTTGCCGACATTCTGCCACCGGGGGTTCTGGACGAAGCCGCCGTGATGGGGCAGCCATCGGGCGGGCGGCAGCTTGACCGCGGCAACCTGCGCCAGGCCTCGGCCCTGCTGGACGACGCTGGCTGGGAAGTGGGCAGCGACGGGCTGCGCCGCAATGCGGCCGGCGAGGCGCTGCGCATCGAGTTCCTCAACGACAGCCAGACCTTCGACCGGGTGATCAACCCCTATGTCGAAAACCTGCGCGCGCTGGGCGTGGATGCGCGGCTGACCCGGGTGGACAGCTCACAAATGACCAACCGCGAGCGCAGCTATGATTTCGACATCATCACCGCGCAGTTTCCAATGTCGCAGATCCCCGGATCGGGGCTGCGGCAGTATTTCGGCTCGGAAACCTCCGATATATCGGTTTTCAACAAGATGGGCCTGCAAAGCGAGGCGGTGGATCGCGTGATCGAGGTGGTGCTGGCGGCCGAAACCCGCGAAGAAGTGACGCACGCGGTGCGCGCGCTCGATCGTTTGCTGCGGGCCGAGCGCTTCTGGGTGCCGCAATGGTTCAAGGATACCCATACCGTTGCCTATTTCGACATGTTCGAACACCCCGAGGAATTGCCCCCCTACGCGCTGGGGCATCTGGATTTCTGGTGGTACAATGCCGCAAAGGCCGAGGCCCTGCGGGCCGCCGGTGCGATCCGCTGAAGCGGAGACAAGCGCATGACAGCCTATATTCTGCGTCGCCTGCTGCTGATCATCCCGACACTGATCGGGATCATGGTGATCAATTTCACGCTGGTTCAGTTTGTTCCTGGCGGCCCGATCGAACAGATCATCGCCCGCATGGAAGGCGGCGGCGACGTGTTCGAGGGCTTTGCCGGTGGCGCCGACGCGGGAATGCGCGCCACTGATGAAAGCGGCTATACGGGCGGGCGGGGCCTGCCGCCCGAGTTCATCGAAGAGCTTGAGCGCCAGTTCGGCTTCGACAAGCCGCCGCTTGAGCGTTTCTTTGAAATGATGTGGAATTACATGCGCTTCGATTTTGGCGAAAGCTATTTCCGCTCGATTTCGGTGTTGGACCTGGTGCTTGAGAAGATGCCGGTCTCGATCAGCCTGGGGCTCTGGTCGACGCTGATTGCCTATCTGGTGTCGATCCCGCTGGGGATACGAAAGGCGGTGAATGATGGCACGCGGTTCGACACCTGGACAAGCGGGCTGATCATCGTGGGCTATGCCATCCCCGGGTTTCTGTTCGCGATCTTGCTGTTGGTGCTCTTTGCCGGGGGGTCATACTGGCAGATATTCCCGCTCAGGGGGCTGACATCGGACAACTGGCACGAACTGTCTCTGATCGGCAAGGTGCTGGACTATTTCTGGCACATCACGCTGCCGGTGCTGGCCTCGACGATATCGGCCTTCGCCACGCTGACGCTGCTGACCAAGAACAGTTTTCTCGAAGAGATCAAGAAGCAGTATGTCATCACCGCCCGCGCCAAGGGCCAGTCCGAACGCCGCGTGCTCTATGGCCATGTGTTCCGCAATGCCATGCTGATCATCATCGCCGGGTTCCCGGCGGTGTTCGTGAGCGTCTTTTTCGGCGGTAGCCTGATCATCGAGACGATCTTCTCGCTCGATGGTCTTGGGCGGCTTGGGTTCGAGGCGGCGGTGGCGCGCGATTATCCGGTGATCTTCGGCACGCTTTTCGCTTTCGGTCTGCTGGGGCTGATCGTGGGGCTGCTGTCGGACCTGATGTATGTCTGGATCGATCCGCGCATCGATTTCGAGACGCGGGAGACCTGAGCGATGGACGACCGCCGCCCAGCCGAGATCGAGGAAGGCCAGCCCCCCGCCGCGCGCCCGCTTGCCCCGCCGCCGCCCCCGCCGGGGCGTTTCGGCATCCGGCTTTCACCGCTCAACCAGCGGCGCTGGAGAAACTTCAAGGCCAATCGCCGGGCCTTGTGGTCGCTGGTCATCTTTTCAATCCTGTTCGGCCTGTCGCTTTTTGCCGAACTGATCGCCAACGACCGCCCGCTTCTGGTGCAGTATCGCGGTGATTATTACACCCCGATCTTCACCTTCTACCCGGAGACGGCCTTCGGCGGTGATTTCCGCACCGAGGCTGTCTATCGCGACCCCGAGGTGAA
>NZ_QNVJ01000056.1 GCF_003350345.1 Alkalilacustris brevis | reverse complement strand
CAGCGCCTCCTGGATGGTGGCGATGCGCGCATCGAGCGGCAGCGCCTGCAGATCCTCGGCCGAGAGCCGCAGCCGGCGCAGCGCCTCGACGGCCGGGCCGGTGCCCGACGCCGCCTGGCTCAAACGCCGCGTGAGCTGCACCGTGGCCTGTTCCACCTGTCCCATCGACACGCCGGCCATCTCGCCCGCGCGCACGAGCACCTGGATGCTGGCGACCGTGGTGTCGAGCGAGGCGGCGAGCTTGGCCTGCGCATCGACGGTCTGGAGCCCCGAGCGGACCATGGCCACGCCCGCAGCGGTCGCGGCGGCGACGGCCGCGGCTGCTGCGACCCGCACGCGCCGCGCGAACCCCGCGAGCCGCCGGTTCGCCGCCTCCATCTCCGCGCTCAGACGCCCGAAGCCGCGCTTGCCAGCCTCGCCGACGCCTTCGAGCTCGGAGCGCACCTGACGCCCGCCCGTCGCCGCGAGGCGGACGCTAACCCGTTTCTCCGCCATGTGCGCTGTCCATCTGCTCGTTGATCTTGCTGACCATCACCGCCTCGATGGGCGGCAGGAGTTCAGCGGCGACGACCGCCGGCACGCCCAGCGCCTCGGCCAGCGCCAGCGCCGCGCCCATGTCCCAGCCGATCACGGCGCCGGGGACAGCGCGCAGCTGGCCGCCAAGGCGCTGCGCCAGGTCCCAAACCTGCCAACCTTCCTGCGTGAGGGGCCGGTTCAGCCGCGCGGGGCAGTCCGGGCAGGCTTGCGTGTGGCCCTCGCAGGGCTCGCAGGCTTGGCAGTATCGTGCGCCCCCGCCGTACTCCCATTCGGCGAGGGCGCGTAGGCGTTTTTTTCCTGCTCCAGCAGCAGCCCCTTCGAGACATAGGTCAGCTGGAACGCCTCGAAGATCGGCCAGATGTCGAGAAGGGCGTCGATTGCCTCGGGGCTCGGATCGATGGATGTGCCGTCGGCGTCGCCGATCCCCTCCCAGGCCAGCACCGCCCGGCGTGCGAGCGCTTTCGCGAAGGCCATGGCGCGCTCCTCGTCGGAGGCCGCCTCGGGCACCGCCTCGACCTCCGGGTCTGCGCGCGTCGCCACCATCAGCGCCGTGGTCAGGGGGCGCAGCTGCACCCGGACGCCGGGGGCGAGGTCATGCCAGCGGGGCGCGTTCGTCAGGTCGAGCGTGAGCATCAATATTCCTCCACTGCATTCACCAGCGTTGCCGTGCACATCCGCCCCTCGGTCGCATCCCGCGCCGCCTGCCAGTCGAAGGTGGCCTGCACGCCCTGCGGGCCACTGATCTCGATACGCGGGCGCGGCAGGTAGACGGCGTGCACGGTGAAGGTGAAGCTCTCGCCGGACGGCAGGCTGTAGGCGAACTCCATTTCGCAGGGGTCGCCATCGATGGCCTGCGTGACCAGCGTCTGGTCGGCGAAGCGCACCTCGATCCGACCGGTGAGCGCGGCGATGGACGGGTCCGCGCCATCAATGCGCCCATCGGCGCGGATGGTCTCGATCCGGTCGAGATTGTTGGCATAGGTGATCTCGGCCGAGACGACATTGCCCAGATCGACGCCATTGCGCTTGATCGCCCCGTTGAAGTGGCCGAAGCGTTTCAGCACCAGCTCGGTGGGTGTGCCCGTGCTGGTGGTCGTGCCGACTGCCTCGCCCTGCGCGACCAGCCGCGCCGTCGCGGTCAGCAGGCCCGAGCGCTGCATCTGCCAACTGAGCTGATCCAGCACGCAGCCCGAGTACATCGCATAGCGCGGCACCTCGGGCATGCCGGTCTCGATCGATATGCTGGGCAGCGTCCAGGCACCGGACTGGAACTCATGCGTGTAGGGCGCATCCGATCCGGTTGTGGTCGGCGCACCGAACGCGGCCTTGAGCCAGAACCCGAAGGCCTGCGCATCGATCGGCACGACCACATCGCCATCCGAAGTCACCGCATCCTTGATCGGTGGCAGCGGATCGCGGCCATAACCCAGAAGTTCGGAGTTCAGCAGCGGCTGCTCGGCCCCCAGCGTCGCGCTGGCAAAGGGCATCCGCGTATAGCCGCTGGCGGGCGGGGTGCCATAGGTCGTCTCGAACGCAAGCGCCATCCGCGCCCGCGCCCCCTGGGCTCGTGCCATTGTCGTCTCCTTGGGGCTTGTGAAGATCAGCCGCCGAGCGGGTCGGCGGTGGTGTAATGCAGGACAACCGGGATCACGGCGGCCTTCAGGCTCGCCGCGCCTTCGACCGGCAGATCGATGGGGCGTGGCGCCTCCGCCTCGATCCAGTCGCAGTGCCCGCCCAACGTGCGGCCGGCGGCAATCGCCGCGCCGATGCTGGCGGTCAGCGTGTCGAAGGTGGTGTCACGGTCGGAGCCCTGCACGACCGCCTCGATCTCGGCGCGGTGCTGGTAGTGGTAGGCCAGCGGCGACAGCGTGACCTCGGGCTCCCCCGGCTCGCCGTCGCGCAGGATCAGCAGCCCCTCGGCCGGAACGCGCTCGGGCAGGACCTCGCCGCGCAGCACCGGCACATGCGGCACCGTGCGCAACAGG
>NZ_QNVJ01000034.1 GCF_003350345.1 Alkalilacustris brevis | reverse complement strand
ACGTAAAGACAAGGAACAGTTTCCCGCTTGCGCATGATCCGGGAACCTTCTTCAGCAGCCTGCGCTGTCAGGTGCCCGGCTTGCGGAGGTGGCAATGCTTAAAAGGTCACAAAGCGCCTGCCGGGGGGCAGGCAGGCGCTGCCCGGCGCAAGTCGCCGGGCGGGGCGGCTGGAAACCTCCGGCCCCCTCTGCCCGTTACATCGAGAAACTGGTGCCACAGCCGCAGGAGCTGCTGGCATTGGGATTGTCGATGGTGAAACGCGCGCCGATCAGCTCTTCGGTGAAGTCGATCACCGCGTTCGCCAAAAACGGCAGCGAAACACTGTCCACAACCACCTTCAGCCCGTCCCTCTCGATGACCAGATCATCCTTGGCAGGCGCATCGAGCCGGATGTCATACTGAAATCCCGAGCAGCCGCCGCCCTCCACCGCTACGCGCAGGGCCTGCGCCTCGCCGGTTTCGGAGTTGATCTCGGCCAGCCGGGCAAAGGCCCGGTCGGTCACTTTGGGGGGCAGGGTCAGTTGGGTCATGCCGTCCGCTTTGCCATTTCCGATCATGTCCTTGTGCCATATAAGCGTGGGCAAGCATACCGGCAAGCAAGCGCGCGCAAGACAACATGCACGACAGCAGGAAAGGCGCCTCGATGCAGCCCCCCCATGCAAGCCCTCCCCAACTCACGGCCCCCTATGCCTGTGACCCGCGCCTCAGCCGCGGCCGGCTTCATCCCGAACCCGAAAGCACCTTTCGCTCGGCCTTTCACCGCGACCGCGACCGCATCATCCATTCCTCGGCCTTCCGGCGGCTCAAGCACAAGACCCAGGTCTTTGTCGAGGGCGAGGGCGATTACTACCGCACCCGGCTGACCCATTCGATCGAGGTGGCGCAAGTCGCCCGCACCCTGGCCGAGGTGCTGGGCCTGCACGAGGGGCTGGCCGAGGCGGTCGCGCTGGCGCATGATCTGGGCCACGCCCCTTTCGGCCACACCGGCGAGGATGCGCTCGCGCGGCTGATGGAACCATATGGCGGGTTCGACCACAATGCCCAGGCGCTGCGCATCGTCACCCGGCTGGAACGCCATTACGCCGAGTTCGACGGGCTGAACCTGACATGGGAGACGCTGGAAGGCATCGCCAAGCACAACGGCCCCCTGCTGGCGCCCGATGGCACACCGCTTGACGGGCCGCTGCCCGAGGCGCTGGCCGAATACAACGCCAGCCACGACCTGGAGCTGCACACCCATGCCGGCCCCGAGGCGCAGGTCGCCGCCATCGCCGATGACATCGCCTATAACCACCACGACCTGCAGGACGGGCTGCGCTCGGGCCTTTTCGCCGATGACGACCTGCGCGATTTGCCGGTGGTCGGCCCGGCCTATGCCGCGGTGGACGCGCGCTATCCGGGGTTGGAAGCCTCGCGCCGGCGGCACGAGGCGCTGCGCCGCGTCTTCGGCGCGATGGTCGAGGATGTGATTGCCGAATCCCGCGCGCGGCTGGCCCGCGCCGCGCCGCAAGACGCACAAGCGGTGCGCGACCTGGGCGCGCCGGTGGCCGATTTCTCGGCCGCGATGAAGCACGAGCTCGCGCAGGTGCGCCGCTTTCTCTTCCAGCGGATGTATCGCGCGCCTTCGGTGATGGCGCAGCGCGCAAGGGTCACGCAGGCCGTGGACGGGCTGTTTGCGCTGTTCATGGCGCGGCCCGGCCTGCTGCCCCCCGAATGGCGCCGCGATGTGGCCGGGGCGCAAGGCAAGGCACGGGGCGAGGCCGCGCTGGCCCGGACCGTGGCCGATTACGTGGCCGGCATGACCGACCGCTTCGCCTGGGCCGAATACATCCGCCTGACGCAGCGCGGCAGCAGGGGAAGGTAGCGGGGCCGGGGCTGGCGGGCGGGCGCGGAAACTGGCAAAAGAACGCATGGCCGACAGTCGCGCGGCGAGAAGAAGAGAGAAACGAGGCCCCCATGACAGACCCGCTTGCCGATCTGCCGGTCTGGTTGATCAATCTGGATCGCTCCCCTGACAGGCTAAGCCGCATGGATGCCGGTCTGCGCGCGCAGGGGCTTGCGTACGAACGGCTGCCCGCAATCGACGGCAAGGCCGAGTTCGACCGCCTGCTTCCCAGGGTCGACCGCGCCGCCTATGAGCGCAACATGGGCCAGACGCTGCTGCCGGGCAAGGTGGGCTGCTATTTCTCGCACCTCGCCGCCTGGGAGCGGCTTGTAGACTCCGGCAAGCCGATGGCGCTGATCCTTGAGGATGACGTGGTCTTTCACGAGGATTTTCGCGAGGCGCTGGCGCTGGCACTGAAGGCCGAAGCGCATTGGGATTTGCTGCGCTTGAATGCAACGCGCGCGCGCTTTCCCGTATCGCGTGGCAAAGCTGGCCCATACGCCATAAACGCCTATTACGGCAGATTCACAGGGAATGGCGCATACCTTCTCAAAGCAGATACTGCTGCCAGAGTCGCGCCACGCATTCAGCGCATGCGTTGGTCTTTTGAACACGAGATCGGACGATTCTTTGAGCATGACTATAGGCTCGCCGGACTGGAGCCATTTCCTAGTCATGTCGAAGACTTTGGTCAAAGCCAGATCGTAGGACTGAACAATGCCAAGCTCACCAAACCTTCATTTATCCACCGCCTGCCCCACTTCGCAAGAAAAATAGAAAGTTACTACCACCGCGGATTGCACCTTTACTTTTCAGGGAAATGGCCCCTCCCCAAAGATTAAATTTAATATATAATACTGATATACGCATTTCGAAATTCTGAATTCACTATTCCCTACATACGTCACCACCCGTAAACTCCTCTCGGGAAGATAACTTTGTCCTATAGTAACTAGCAGATCGATATTTATACGCCTATTAACACCCGACTCTTATTCAATCATCCCCACCTAAACGCTGGGTTGGCAGGGTCCAATATGAGCCCAGTTCTTCGTTGTATTTTGGTGGGTCAAGTACGGCCATGCCGCTGCCAGAAAAAAGTGTCAACTCACCGATGTAAAAACGTTCCGCAGTGCAAAGAAGGTCTACTCGCACAAAGTCAAGATCCTCGGCCAGGGGCTTGCCAAATTCGATCATCTCATCGATATTATTAGGCAGTAGCGCATCCGGATTGCGCGGAACGCTGGGGCTGCGAACGTTAAGGACTTTGCGCTCAGCGTCGAAAAATGTACGGAATTTTGACCCATTTTCCAACCCATTAATATAGAATGATCGCAAGTCCCCGTTGAAAAATTGCAGCTTAACCTCATGCAACTCTGCAGGATCAGCAACCATCTCTTCAACCAAGATACCCCTGCGTGTCTTCGTGTAGGCCCATTCATGCGCGCTGAGACGATGATACCTGATAAGCCACTTCTTCATCAGGGCGCGCGCTGCGTCCTTGTCCAGGGCGTCGCTGTCCTCAACGATCAGGTTCATGCCTGAGCCATGCGTCGCCTTGATGACATAGCTGGCAGGCAGGGTGTCAAAATCCAGATCATCCGGATCTTCGACATATTGCAACAACGGCACCAGCAGCTCTTGCGCGCGCTCCTGCCCCAATCGGCTGACAACATAGTCGCGCACGAGGTACTTGTTGCTCAGGATCGGGAAGAGCGGGTTATCGTCCTTGAGCTTGCGCCACTGGATCTTTTCGGAGAAAGTCTGCGGATTCTTCAGGTCAAGCGCATAGCCGTGCCGGCGCCGGAAACGTCGCTTGAGCAGTGGCGCGCCCAGAACCCGATCAAGATGCGCCAAAATCAGCTTGGCCTCTTGATGCAACCTGTAACTCCACACGAAACCACCCCCATCACCACCCGGACTGTCAAGGGGCCCCGGTACCACCGGCTCACCCCGGCAGCAATATGCGCCCGCAATTCAACTCGTGCTGCCTAGCCGCCGGTCCCCTCCCCCCTTGCATCCGCCCCGCGCGCGGGCGATCAACGTTGCGGAGGCCCGCCCGCGATGCACAGCCCGACAGCCGAACCCGCGCCCGAACCCGCAGATGCGCCCGCCATCTGGCTTCTGGCCCTGAGCCAGACGTTGGGCTTTGCCGCGCTGCTTTATATCTTCGCGGCGCTGCTGGTCCCCTGGGAGGCGGCGCTGGGCTGGCCGAAAAGCCAGCTTGCGCTGGGGCCGACCGCCTCCATCCTGACCTCGGCGGCGCTGGCGCCGCTGGTGGGGCGGCTGATCGACCGGGGCTGGGGCGGCGCGCTGCTTGTTGGCGGGGCGGGGCTTGGCACGCTGGCGCTGGTGCTTCTGTCGCAGGTGGTCACGCCGGGGCAGTTCATCGCTGTCTGGGTGCTGATCGGCGTGGCCCATGCAGCCTGCCTTTATGAGGCCTGTTTCGCCTTTCTGATCCGGCGGCTGGGGCGCGCGGCCCGCCCGGCGATCATCCGCATCACGCTGGTGGCGGGGTTCGCCTCGAGCCTCGCCTTTCCGGCGGGGGCGTACTTTTCCGAGGCTCTGGGCTGGCGCGGGGCGGTGCTGTGCTTTGCCGCAGCGCTGGGGCTGCTGGCGATGCCGGCCAACCTGCTGGCCACCCGGCGGCTGCGCCGACAGGCCCGCGCCACCCCCCGCGAAACCGTCACGGCAAGCGACGAGAAGGCAGCCTATCGCCAGGCGCTGGGGCAGCGGCGCTTCTGGCTGCTGGCCATGCTGTTCGCGCTGGCCGCCACCAACCACACCATGCTGGTCAACTTTTTCATCCCCGTCTTTCTTGAGCGCGGCGCCAGCCCGGCGATGGCGGTGCTCGCGGCCTCCTGCGTGGGGCCGGCGCAGGTGGCCGGGCGGCTGGCGCTGATGCTGTGGGAGGCGCGCATCGGCACCGCGCGCGCCACTCTGCTGATGCTGGGGATGCAGGTGCTTGCGGCGCTTGTGCTGTGGTCGGCCGGCGCGGCGCCCTGGCTGATCTTCGCCTTCGCGCTTTTCCAGGGCGCGGCGCACGGGCTGATGAGCATTCTCAAGCCGGTCCTGGTGGCTGAGGCCCTGGGCCATGCCGCCTATGGCGCGCTGGCAGGCAGCCTGGCCACCGGGGCGCTGCTGGGCATGGCGGCGGCCCCGTTCCTGGGTGCGGTACTGATCGAGGCGGGCGGCGCGGCGGCGCTGATCCTCGTGGCGCTCGGCATGGCGCTGGCGGCGCTGGTCTGCGCGCTGCTGGTGCTGCGGGAGCCTGCCGGGGGTTGAGCCGGGGGTTAGGAGCCTGTCGCACCTGGCCTCACCCCGTCCCGAACAGAGGGCATGCGACCGTCCCGCCCCGTCAGCCCAGCGCCTTGCCCAGCCTTGGCAGCCGCGCGCGCTTGAGCAGCGCGCGCAGGGGCTGCGCCCGGCCCGAGACGCGCTCGGTCTCGCGCTGCACGGCAACCACACAGGCCTCGACAGGGGCAGGATTGGACAGCCAGAGATCCATCACGAAGGCATCGGGCGCAATGGCGCGCAGCCCGTGCGGGGCCAGCGCCCGGCGCGGAAAATCCCGCAGATTGAGCGTCAGCACAAGCTCCGCGCGCCCACTGATGGCCACGGCCAGCACATGTTTGTCCGCCGCATCGGGCAGATCGAGCGTGGCCTCGCGCGCGGGGTCGGCGGGCAGCTCAGCCCCCGGCCAGCGCTGGCGCAAGAGCGTGATCTCGCCCTCGGCGATCAGCGCGGCCTCGGGCCCCAGGCGGGCGGCGGCGTGGTGCCACTCGTCCAGAATGCGCCGCGACCAGAGCGACGTGAACAGCCCTGCCTGCGCACAGCCAAGCACGATCTCGCGCAGCACCGTGGGGAAAAGCACGCAGGCGTCGATCAGCACACGCGGCGGCGGCGCTGTGCGATCACGCGGCGCGGTCATCGTCCAGCCGGAAGAACAGCGCCTTCAGATAGCCCGACTCGGCCAGTTGCGGCAGCAGCGGATGGTCCGGCCCGGCAAAGCCCGTGTGCAGGATCTGCCCGCGCCGCCCGGCCCGCCCGATGCCGCGCACCGAGGCCGTGCGGAACCGCGCCAGGTCGGCCGCGTGCGAGCACGAGCACAGCACCAGATACCCACCCGGCGCCACCAGCGTCGCCGCCATCCGCGCCACCCGCTCATAGGCCCGCAGCCCGGCCTCCAGCGCCGGTTTGGATGGCGCGAATGCCGGCGGATCGCAAACCACCATGTCGAAGCGGCGCCCTTCGGCCCCCAGCGCCTCGAGCGTGGCAAACGCATCGCCCTGCCGGGTTTCGAACCGTGCTGCAACGCCGCCAGATTCGGCCCCCTGCTGCGCCAGGTCCAGCGCCGGGGCCGAGGCATCGACCGCAAGCGCGCTGGCCGCGCCCCCGGCCAGCGCCGCCAGCGCGAAACCACCCACATGGCTGAACACATCCAGCAGCGCCCCCCCGCGCGCCAAACGCGCGGCAAGGGCGTGGTTGGGCCGCTGGTCATAGAACAGCCCGGTCTTCTGCCCGCCGATCACATCGGCCATATAGGTCGCACCGTTCATCGGCACCGTCACCGGCCCGGCGACACTGCCGCGCACGACCTGCGTTTCCTCGGCCAGCCCCTCGAGTCCGCGTGCGCGCCCGGTGCCGTTCTTGACCACATGCGCCACGCCGGTGACATCAACCAGCGCCGCGACCAGCATGTCGAGATGCGCCTCGGCCCAGGCCGCATTGGGCTGGACCACCGCCAGATCGCCGAACCGGTCGATCACCACGCCCGGCAGCGCGTCGGCCTCGGCATGGACCAGCCGGTAGAAGGGCGCGTCATACAGCCGTTCGCGCAACGCCAGCGCATGACGCAGCCGCGCGACCAGCCATGGCGGGCTGATCTCCACCGCCGGATCGCGATCGAGCATCCGCGCGATGATCTTCGAGTTTGGGTTCACCGTCACCAGCCCCATCGGGCGGCGCAAGTCGTCTTCCAGAACCGCCAGAGTGCCCGGCGCCAGCGCGCGGGTGCGCCGGTCAGTCACCAACTCATCGGCATAGACCCAGGGGAAACCGTGACGGATCGCCTGCGCCCCGGCGCGGGGCTTGAGGCGGACAACGGGGCGCGCGGGCGCAAGGGTGCTCTCTGTCATGGCTTGTTCCTACGCGCTGCCGCGCCCCTAGGGAAGCAGTGCCATGCCACGCTTGCCCCAAAATGCAAAAATCCCGGCACTCGGGCCGGGATTCTTGCAGCGATCCTTCGCGCAAGTTCAGGCGGTCTGGCCCGCCTGATGCCCATTGCCGCGCTGCGCGCTGAAGCGGCGCACGATGCGGGTAACGGCGGCAGAGAGGAACTCCCTGACCATTTGCGCGCGCAACTGGCGGGCTTCACGCTCGATTCGCAGCACGTCAATTTCGGTGGTTTTCATGCTCAGCAGCATTTCGTTGAATTCCTGGTCACTCATCTGGTCGATGTCCTTCTGGGTCATGTCTCGGTTTCCCGGCATATGTTTCTGTTTTCTGCGTTGCAGCTTAGATAGGCCCGCCAGGCCGGGCCTGCTACAGACATTTCCGAAATGCCGCCATGCAGCGGCTGCAACAGTCACGCGCCCTGCAAGCCCGCCGCAGCCCGACCAGGGGCGGTGATGCGCCGGGCCGGCACGGACGGGCTTGCACTTCCGGCTGGTTAGCGCTAACAGCAGCAACAGGAAACACCCGCCCCCAAACAGGCCCCCGCGGCGCACCCGCGCACAGGGCCGGCCAGCACCGCCGGGAGGGTCTGCGCATGACACTCGACAGCACGATTGCCAAAGTGACGGCCCGGATCGAGGCCCGCTCACGCACGACACGCGCCGCCTATCTCGACCGGATCGCCCGCACCGCCGAGGCCGGCCCCGCGCGCGCGCATCTGAGTTGCGGCAATCAGGCCCATGCCTATGCGGCCTCCGGCCCCGACAAGGCCGGCCTCGCCGAAGGCGCCGCGCCCAATCTCGGAATCGTCACCGCCTATAACGACATGCTTTCGGCCCACCAGCCCTTTGAAACCTACCCCGCGCTGATCCGCGAGGCCGCGCGGCGCGCGGGCGGCAGCGCGCAGGTGGCCGGCGGCGTGCCCGCAATGTGCGACGGCGTCACCCAGGGCCAGCCGGGAATGGAGCTGAGCCTGTTCTCGCGCGACGTGATCGCCTTGGCCGCGGGGGTGGCGCTCAGCCACAATTGTTACGACGCGGCCCTCTATCTGGGCGTGTGCGACAAGATCGTGCCGGGGCTGGTGATCGCGGCGGCAACCTTTGGCCACCTGCCCGCAGTGTTCCTGCCCGCAGGCCCCATGACCAGCGGCCTGCCCAATGAGGAAAAGTCACGCATCCGGCGCCAGTTCGCCGCCGGAGAGATCGACCGCGCCGCACTGATGCAGGCCGAGATGGCCTCCTATCACGGCCCCGGCACCTGCACTTTCTACGGCACCGCCAATTCCAACCAGATGCTGATGGAGTTCATGGGACTGCACCTGCCGGGCGCCAGCTTCGTCAACCCGGGCACGCCGCTGCGCGAGGCGCTGACAATCGCCGGAGCGGAACGCGCGCTGGCAATTACCGCGCTGGGCAAGGATTTTCGCCCCGCGGGCCACATCCTGGACGCGCGCGCCTTCGTCAACGGTATGGTCGGGCTGATGGCCACCGGCGGCTCGACCAATCTGGTCATGCACCTGCCGGCCATGGCGCGCGCCGCCGGGGTGCTGATCGAACCCGAGGATTTCGCCGAGATCTCGGCGGTGACACCGCTGATGGCGCGGGTCTACCCCAACGGGCTGGCCGATGTGAACCATTTCCACGCCGCCGGCGGGCTTGGCTTCATGATCGGCGAGTTGCTGGAGGCGGGGCTGCTGCACCCGGACGTGAAAACTGTCGCGGGCGACGGGCTGCACCATTACACGCAGGAGCCGCAACTTGACGGCAACCGCCTGGTCTGGCGCGAGGGCGCGCGCGAAACCCTGAACGACCGCATCCTGCGCCCGGTTTCCGCGCCCTTTCAATCCAGCGGCGGGCTGCGCGCGCTGTCGGGCAATCTCGGGCGCGCAGTCATCAAGGTCTCTGCCGTGGCCGACGAACACCGGCAGATCGAGGCCCCGGCGCGCATCTTCGCCGACCAGTACGCGGTGCAGGCGGCCTTCCGCGCCGGCGAGTTCACGCAAGACTGCATCATCGTAGTGCGCTTCCAGGGGCCACGCGCCAACGGGATGCCCGAATTGCATATGCTCACGCCACTGCTCGGGGTGCTGCTCGGGCGCGGCCTGAAGGTAGCTCTGGTGACAGACGGGCGCATGTCGGGCGCCAGCGGCAAGGTGCCTGCCGCGATCCATGTCAGCCCCGAAGCGGCCGAGGGCGGCCCGCTCGCCCGGCTGCGCGATGGCGACCGGCTGCGCCTCGATGCCACACGCGGCACGCTCGATGTCCTGGATGCCGATCTTGACAGCCGCGCGCCCATCGAAGCAGACCTTTCGGCCAACGCGAGCGGCCTGGGACGCGAGCTTTTCGCAGCCTTCCGCGCCAATGTCGGCCCCGCCACCAGCGGCGCATCGGTGGTGGTATGAGATCGCACCGCCCCACCGCCGCCCGCGGCCCTGCCGAACCCGCGCGCCCAAGACTTTCTTGCCTTCGGCGAGGATATTTTAACCAAGAAGAAACCAATCACGTTGAAGCTTTGACTGCGGTACAGGCGGGGACGCCGATGACCGCCCAAGGAGAAGGCACTCCGTTCCCTTCGGGGGGCGGAGTGTTTCTCTTCTTGGCAAAAATATCCTCGCCGAAGGCATTCCGACGCGGGCGGCGGGCGTTGGCCCTGGCCTGCGAAGGGCACACGCCATGACCCCGCACAACGCCTCCGATATTCTTGAAGGTTTCTGCCGCATGGCGCCTGTCATTCCGGTTCTGGTAATCGAGGATGCCGCGCGGGCGCGCCCGCTGGCCGAGGCATTGCGCGACGGGGGGTTGACAGTGCTCGAAGTCACCTTGCGCACCCCGGTGGCGCTGGAGGCGATCCGACGGATCGCGGATGTGCCTGGTGTGATCGTGGGCGCCGGCACGTTGCTCGCGGCCGAAGATGTCCGTGAAGCGGTGGCCGTCGGGGCGCGTTTCGGGGTGTCGCCCGGCGCGACGCCTGCCTTGCTCGATGCCTGCGAGACAGCCGGGCTGCCGCTGCTGCCGGGGGCTGCCACCGCGTCGGAGGTGATGGCGCTGCGGGCGCGAGGCTACCGGGTGCTCAAGTTCTTTCCCGCCGGTTCCTCGGGCGGCGCGGCGGCGCTGCGCGCGCTGGCGGGGCCGTTTCCGGACATGCGCTTCTGCCCCACCGGCGGCATCGGCCCGTCGAATGCAGCGGAATACCTGGCGCTTGACACTGTGCTTTGCGTCGGAGGCAGCTGGGTTGCGCCACCCGCGATGGTGGCGGCCGGTGACTGGGCAGACATCACCGGGCTCGCGCGGCAGGCGGCGCGGCTGCGCTGAGGCGCCCGGATCACTGCCCGCGCAACCGCCCCGCACGCCCGCCGCGGCGGTGGGCGGGGGCAGCATCCATCGCCCGGCCTTCGCGCAGGATGGCGCTCATCGGATGCGCCTGGGCTGCACCGTATTCCTCGAGCAGGCGCTCCATCGCTGCGCCGGGGTCCGTGCCCGGCGCGAGGCTGAGCGCCCAGTCGAGGAAGATGGAGCGGCATTCGCCTTCGGTGATCCCGTCGATCCGGTAGCTTTCGCGCACCAGGCCCTTCGGGTCGGCCTGTACGAGCGTGAGTGGCGCGGCGCGGGGCGTCATTTCGCGGCCTCGCCGTCATCCAGCAGCCGGGTGATGAGGCGATCGGCCTCCTGCACCCGAGCCGTCAGCTCGCGCTCGAGCGCATCGCGCCCGTCGTGGCCGGTTTCGCGCAGCAGGAAGGCGCAGGCGCCTTCGCCCAGCTTATCGGGGGCCACGGGCGCATCGCTGAGCAGCCGCCCCACGCAATGCAGTCGCCAGCACAGCCTATAGCTGCGTGCCAGTTCCGCGGCGGCGTCGCGGGGGGGGCAGTCGGCGCGTTGCCCGGCCTGAAGCTGGGCCTCGACGGCGCGGGCGGGGGATCCGGCAAGCAACGCCGCGGCCTGGGCGAGCAGCTCGATTTCCTGCATCCTGCCCGGGCCTGACTTGGCGTCCCACAGGCCGGTGCCGGGGCGCGCCTCGCGGATGCGGGCGCGCATCTCGGCCACGTCCTTGAGCACCGCCGCACCCTGCCCGGCCCCGGCCAGCAAGTCCCGGCGGAAGGTTTCAACCTCGTCGGCCAGATCCGCGCCACCGGCGATCGGACGCGCGCGGGTCAGCGCCAGGTGCTCCCATGTCCAGGCCTCGTTGCGCTGGTAGCTGCGAAAGGCGCTGAAAGCCGTGGCCACCGGCCCTTGCCGCCCCGAGGGACGCAGCCGCATATCGACCTCGTAAAGCCTCCCCTCGGCCATCGGCGCGGACAGGGCCGTGACCAGCGCCTTGGTCAGCCGCGCGAAATAGCTGGTGGCGGTGAGCGGGCGCGGCCCGTCCGATGCCTCTACCCCTTCGGCATCATAGATCACGATCAGGTCGAGATCGGAGGCCGCATTGAGCCGCCGCGCCCCCAGCGAGCCCATGCCCAGCACCACCGCGCCGCGGCCCGGCGGCGCCCCGTGCTTGCGCGCGAATTCCTCGATCACCACCGGCCAGAGCGCGGCGACAACCGCCTCGGCCAGATCGGCATATTGCTGCCCGGCCTCGAAGGCGTCGGTAATGCCGCGCAGCAGGTGCACGCCGATACGGAAATGCCATTCGCGCGCCCAGACACGCGCGGCATCGAGCCGGCGTTCATAATCGTCGTCGCGCCCGAACTGCCGGCTCAGATCGGCGGTGAGCGCGGCCGTTCCGGGCCATTCGCTGAAGAAGCTGCCCCCGATCACCGCGTCGAAGACGCGCGCGTTACGGGCGAGGTATTGCGCCAGCCGTGGGGCCGTGGCGCAGATATCGACGACCAGGTCGATCAGTTGCGGGTTGGCCTCGAACAGCGCGAAAAGCTGCACCCCGGCCGGCAACCCGGCAAGAAAGCCGTCGAACTGGGCGAGCGCCTCGTCGGGGTTGGCCGCGCGTTTCATCATCCGGCTCAGGATCTCGGGGCGCAGGCGCGAAAACACTTCATGCGCGCGGTTCGAGCGCAGCGCGGGGTAGTTTTCCCAACGGGCAACGATGGCCTGCGCCGCCTCGGAAAGCTCCGGCTCGCTGCGGGCCGTGCCGGGGGCAAAGAAATCCTCGGTGAGTTCAGCCACGCGCGCCAGCCGCTCGGCCAGCGCCTGGCGAAAGGCCTTGGTGTCGCCCTCGCCCATGAAACGGGCAAGCCTGTCGAACCCTTCAGCATTTCCGGGCAGCTTATGGGTCTGCGCATCGCCCACCATCTGAAGCCGGTGTTCCACCTCGCGATGAGCGCGGTAATGCCGGGCGAGTTCGTCGGATACCTCCTCGGGGATCCATTCTTTCCCGGCCAGCGCCTGCAGCGCGGCAATAGTGCCGCGTTCGCGCAAGCTGGCGTCACGCCCGCCGGCGATCAGCTGGCGCGTCTGGGTGAAGAACTCGATTTCGCGGATGCCACCCATGCCGAGTTTCATGTCGTGGCTTTCCAGCACCAGCGGCCCGCCCAGCCCCTTGTGCGAACGGATGCGCAGCCGCATGTCATGCGCGTCCTGGATGGCCGCGAAGTCCAGATGCCGCCGCCAGACGAAGGGGCGCAGCATTTCCAGAAACCGCTCGCCCGCGGCGATGTCGCCCGCGCAGGGGCGCGCCTTGATATAGGCCGCGCGTTCCCAGGTGCGGCCGAGGCTTTCGTAATAGCGCTCGGCGGCCTCCATCGACAGGCAGACCGGCATCACCGAGGCATCGGGCCGCAGCCGCAGATCGGTGCGGAAGACATAACCATCCTCGGTGTGGTCCGACAAAAGCGCGGTCATGCGGCGGGTGGCGCGGATGAAGGCGGCGCGGGCCTCCATCTGGGCTGGCGGGCCGTCGAAGCGCGATTCGTCGAACAGGCAGATCAGGTCGATGTCGGAGGAAAAGTTGAGCTCATGCGCCCCCATCTTGCCCATGGCCAGCACGAACATACCCGCCGCCTGCGCTGCGTCTTCGGGGCGCGCATCGGGGATCTTGCCGCGGCGGATCTCGTCAGCGACCAGATTTTGCAGGGCAAGATCGACCGATTTATCGGCCAGCCGGGTCAGCGCGCCGGTCACTTCTTCCAGCGCCCAGACACCGCCGAGATCAGCCAGCGCCGCCAGCAGAGCCACACGCCCCTTGGCGCGCCGCAAGGCACGGCCGAGGCCGGGCAGGTCCACCCTATCGAGCGCGGCAAGCTCATCCTCGAGCGCGGCCTCAGGGTCGACCTCAAGCGCCTCTGCCAGCCAGTCGCCATGCTTTTCGACAAGCCCTCTCAGGTAGGGGCTGCACCCGGCGGCTCCCGCAAGCAGGTCGTGCAGTTCGGAAGGCAGGCCGGGCACTGCCGCGGCAGCCTCGGCACCGGCGTCGGGGTCATGGGCGATGGGCGCGCGGCACAGGCGGGATGCAAAGCTCATGCACCATGATTGACCCGCCCTTGCGGCGGGGTCAACGGGGTGGCTGCGCCGCGCACCTCATGTGCACGCCTGCGTGCGCCGCGCACGCGGCGGGGCTTTCCTTTTGGCCAGCGCATGGCTACATCCCCGGCATGAGCAGGACACTCCATATCATTGGTGGCGGCATGGCCGGAAGCGAAGCCGCCTGGCAGGCCGCGAACGCGGGCATCGAAGTGGTGCTGCACGAGATGCGCCCCAATGTCGGCACCTTCGCCCACCGCACAGGCGATCTGGCGGAAATGGTGTGCTCGAACTCGTTCCGCTCGGACGATGACGAACAGAACGCCGTGGGCCTGCTGCACTGGGAGATGCGCGCGGCCGGCGGGCTGATCATGGAAATGGCCGATGCCCACCGCCTGCCGGCAGGCGGCGCGCTGGCGGTGGACCGCGACCCCTTCGCCCGTGCCGTGACCGAGCGGCTGCGCGCGCACCCGCGCGTCAGCGTCAGCCACGAGGAAATTACCGAGCTTCCCGCCGAAGGGAGCTGGATCATCGCCACCGGCCCGCTGACCTCGGGCAATCTGGCCGAAGCCATCCGGCGCGAGACCGGCGCCGAACAACTGGCCTTTTTCGACGCCATCGCGCCCATCGTGCATTTCGATTCGGTCGATCTGTCCAGGGCCTGGTTTCAGTCGCGCTATGACAAGGGCGAGACCGAGGAGGAGCGCACCGCTTACCTCAACTGCCCGATGGACCGCGCGCAATACGAAGCCTTCATCGACGCGCTGCTGGAGGCCGAAAAGACCGAGTTTCACGAGGGCGAGACCGCGCAGTATTTCGACGGCTGCCTGCCCATCGAGGTGATGGCCGAACGCGGGCGCGAAACCCTGCGCCACGGGCCGATGAAGCCCGTGGGCCTGACCAACCCGCACGCGCCCGATGTGAAACCTTACGCCGTGGTGCAACTGCGCCGCGACAACGCGCTGGGCACGCTCTACAACATGGTCGGCTTCCAGACCAAAATGAAGTATGGCGCGCAAAAGGCTGTTTTAACCATGATTCCGGGGCTGGAAGTGGCCCGTTTCGCGCGCCTTGGCGGAATTCACCGCAACACTTTCATCAACTCGCCCACGCTGCTTGACGGGGCGATGCGCCTGCGCTCGCGCCCCAACATCCGCTTTGCCGGGCAGATCACCGGCGTCGAGGGCTATGTGGAATCGGCGGCGATGGGGCTTCTGGCCGGGCGGCTGGCGGCGGCGGAGCTGCTGGGCGAACCACTTGCCCCGCCCCCGCCCGACACGGCGATGGGCGCCCTGCTCAACCACATCACCGGCGGCGCGGACGCAAAGACCTTTCAGCCGATGAATGTAAATTTTGGGCTTTTCCCGCCGATCGACGCACGCGGCGGGCGGCGCGGACGGCGCGAGCGTTACAAGGCTTATACCGACCGTGCCAAGGCGGCCTTCGGCGAATGGCTGCGCGAGGCCGGGCAGGATGCCGCCTGAGGCCCCCTACCGCACCCGCTTTGCCCCCTCGCCCACCGGGCTTCTGCATCTGGGCCATGCCTATTCGGCACTGGTCGCCGCGCGCCGCGCCAAGGCCCATGGCGGCACCTTTCTGCTACGCATCGAGGATATAGACCAGCCCCGCTGCCGCTCCGAATATGAGGCCGCGATCTTTGAGGATCTGCGCTGGCTGGGCCTCGACTGGCCCGCGCCGGTGATGCGCCAGTCTGACCGGATGGAAACCTACCGCGCGGCGCTGGTGCAACTGGCCGAGGCGGGGCTGATCTACCCCTGCGCCTGCACCCGCGCCGAAATCCGCGCGGCGCTTTCGGCGCCCCAGGAGGGCGATGGCCGCAGTTCCGGAACCTACCCCGGCACCTGCCGCAACCGCCCGATGCGAGATGCCGGCCCGCAAGATGCGTTACGGCTGAACATGGACGCCGCGCTGGCGCGGGTGCCGGATCCGGGCGCCTTCATCGAAACCGGGCCATTGCACGGCGGGGCGCATCCGGCATCGCCCGAGGCGCTGTTGCGCGATCATGGCGACGTGGTGCTGGCGCGGCGGGATATCGGCACGTCCTATCACATCGCCGTGGTGGTCGATGACGCGGCGCAGGGCATCACCGAAGTCGTGCGCGGCGTCGATCTGTTCGAAGCGACCGCTCTGCACTGCCTGCTGCAAAAGCTGCTGGGCCTGCCGCGCCCGCGCTATCACCACCACCGGCTGATCCGCGACGCGGCCGGGCGCAGGCTGGCCAAGCGCGACGACGCCCGCGCGTTGCAAACCCTGCGCGCGGAGGGAATGACGCCGAAGGCCATCGAGGCGCTTTTCACCGCGCAGGGATGCGGGCTGTAACCTGAACGCGCCGGGCGAAGCACCGCCGGGCGGCAGGCCGTGCCTGCGGCAGGCCGATGGCGCGGCGGGCCTGCCGGCCCTTGACCCGCGCCATTGCCTCCGGCGGGGATATTTATGCCAAGAAGAAGGACAGGCCGTGCTTACAGGGAGCGGGCGAAGCCGCGGCGCGGCGGGCCAGTCACGCCACGGGCTTGAGGATCTCCACCTCCGCACCGTCGCGGATCGCGGTGTAGAAGCAGCTGCGGCGATTGGTATGGCAGGCGGGGCCGGTCTGATCGACCTGCACCAGCAGGCAATCGCGGTCGCAATCGATGCGCATCTCGACCAGTTTCTGAACATGACCCGAGCTTTCACCCTTGATCCAGAAGGCCTGCCGCGAGCGCGACCAGTAGGTCACGCGCCCGGTCTCGAGCGTGCGCGCCACCGCGTCGCGATTCATCCAGGCCATCATCAGCACTTCGCCCGTGGCATGGTCTTGCGCAATGGCGGGGATCAGCCCCGCCGCGTCATAGCGCAGCGTCGCGGGATCGAACTTCATGCGCGAACTCCTTTGCAAAACGTGCCGCGGAAGTTATCTAACTGGACAAGGACAAGGGGGGAAGCCGTGACTGCCGAAACCGACCTGATCAAGCTTTATTCCGGGCGCATCCTGGCGCTTGCGGCGGATATTCCCCATACGGGGCGGCTGGAGGCACCGCAGGGCAGCGCGCGGCGGCGCTCGCCGCTGTGTGGCTCAACGGTGACGGTCGACCTCGACATGGAGGACGGACGGATCAGCCGCTTCGCCCAGGAAGTGAAGGCCTGCGCCCTGGGCCAGGCGGCGGCGGCGGTGCTGGGGGCGCAGGTGATCGGGCTGGGGCGCGATGACATCGCCCGGGGGCTGACCCAGTTGCGCACGATGCTCAAGGAAGGCGGCCCCGTGCCCGAAGCACCGTTCGACGGGCTCGAGGTGCTGCACCCCGCGCGCGATTATCGCAACCGCCACGCCTCGATCCAGTTGGCCTTCGAGGCCACGCTTGAAGCCATCGACGCGGCCACCCAGGCGCAGGGTTCCTCGCATCTGGGGTGAGCGGCGGCGAGAGCCCGGATCGCAGCCCCGACAAGCCGAAGGGAAAAACCGGCATGCTGAAACTTTACCACGGCGCGACAAGCGTCTGTTCGCAGAAGGTGCGCGTTGCGCTGGCGGAGATCGGCCTCGACTACGAGGGGGTGATGCTTGATCTGCAAAAGGGCGATCAGTTCGATCCGGATTACATGCGGCTCAACCCGGATGCGGTCGTGCCGACATTGCTCGATGGCGATCTCGTGCTGGTCGAGTCGAGCCTGATCGCCGAGTATCTTGACAGAACCTATAACGAGGGCAGGCTGATGCCTTCCGACGCGGCGCAGCAGGCCCGCGTGCGCCATTGGCTGCTGCGGTGCCTCTCGGTGCACGCGGCGATCAACACGCTGACCTTCTCGACATTCATGCGCGACAAGGTCCTGGCCGCGAAAACGCCACAAGAGATCGAGGCCGCCATCGCGCGGATGCCCGACAAGGTTCAGCAGGCCAAGCGGCGCGATCTCTTCGCGAATGGGCTGGGGTCGATTTATGTCGATCAGGCGCTGCTGCATCTGCGACGCGGTTTCGCGGATATGCATGCTGATATCGCAGGCGGCACATGGGTCTCGGGGCCTGCTTTCGGCCTCGCCGATATCGCGCTCGTTCCTTATATCGACCGGATTGAACGGCTAGGATTCGAAGGGCTTTGGCGCAGCGAATTCCCGGCTGTGGGCGCCTGGCTCACGGCGATGCGCGAGCGGCCAAGCTATGCGGCAGGCATTGCCACGTTCATCCCGGATGACATGGTGCAGGAACAACGCAGCGCCGGCGCCACGTATTGGCCGACCCTCGAGGAGCGATGGGCAGAACAGAGCGGCTGAAGCGATAACAAACCAAATGTAATCGCCGACGCCACGAAAATTGCAGCAATTCGGTATTTCGACGAAAAACCGTGGGGCAGGCGGACTCCCCCCGATGCCCCGGCGGAAAGGCCCGGATCGGACCGAGGCGAGGTCAAACGTCGCGCCCACCCCGGCATGTTGAGCCGAAGGGGGCTTCGAGGCGACGTTGCAGCGCGGCCGCTTTCACTGGATCCGCAATGCCCTCGCTCATGTCTCGCGCGGCCGACACATAGTCGTCGCCGCCGCGATTCGGCAGGCTTTCGCCCAGATCGACAAGGAGGAGATCGACCCCATTCTCAGCATGACCACGAAAGCCGCCTGATCATGCACTCAGAACATCCGGGAAATTGCATCACCTTGACGGACTTGACCAAATTCCAGCTGGTTTCGCCCAGATGCCCCCCGGTGCGACAGCGAAGCGAAGGTGCCCTGCAGCGCCCGTTCGAGGTGCGCCAGTGGGCGTTGCGCACCAAGCCTGATCTCGTTCTTCGGTGCAGTCATGAAAGTGGTCGCAAACAGCATCTCTGGCATTCGGTCCGTGCACCAGAATTGAACTGATCAAGTGCGATGGTGTTTCCTGCCTCATGCTTTCGAACGCTGAGGCAAAACCCGGAGAGAGTTCGTGATGCGTCCCAAGAACGGTCTTGATGCGACGGATATTCGCTGACCTGCCACGGGATTTTTCCTCCGTCTGCGATTAGAGTCCGACCCAAGGAAGGGACGGAC
>NZ_QNVJ01000021.1 GCF_003350345.1 Alkalilacustris brevis | reverse complement strand
CACGGTTCGGTAAAGGTGGTTGCGGGGGTAGGATTTGAACCTACGACCTTCAGGTTATGAGCCGAAATCCCCGTGATTCCAATAACTTAGATAAACCAACGGCTTGCGCGACAAGCCTTTGATAAGCGCGATTTTTGCCCTTGCACAAGTCAACACTTGCAAGGATTGACCGGCAAAACCGGCGCGAAACACGCGGTCGCAGGTTGATGTGGCGTTGATGTAGCCGGGCGCGCGATTCGGTCTGATGATGATCGGGAAAGGGGGGCTCGGGGATCATTTCCGGTAGCCCTCAAGCCCGAGTTCGGCCCACATCCAGCCGAAGTCATATTCGGAAATAGCGGCGTCATCATGTTTGGCGCTTCGGTTCTCCAGCATCTTCAGCCAGTCGATGACCTTCCGACGCCCCGCTGCGCTGCGCACCGCTTGGCGCGGGGACATGCCTCCCAGGGCGAGGATCGGCGCGTCCAGCGTTTCGCGGTAGTGCTGATCCAGATGATCCTGCATGACCTTTCTGGCGATTTCAGGAGGGATTTCATTGGCCTCGCCGCGCGGCCCGTCGCGGCCCTTCTCGCCCCTCAACTGATCGATAGTCCGGATGGTGGTCAACGGGCGCTTCAGCAGATGCCCGGCGGCCTTGATGATCAACGATTCGACCCTCAAAGCGCGCTGGGCCGAATTCACCGTCGCCAGCAGGGCCTTGCCCTTCAGTTCCATCGAACCCAGCACCGTGGCCCTATCCATCTCCGTCTCCAGCATCATGCCGCCTGTTGCCTTGCCGTCCCGCGGCTTTCGCGCCGAGAGCCAGTTCCAGAATTTTGGGCCTTCGGGAATGAGGCCCTCCACCTTACCCAGCCGTGCCGCGACATTTCTCTGGGTCACGCCACTGTCCAAGGGAAAGCGCAGGTCGTGGAACATCACGTCGTCGCCATCCGAATTGGTGAACTGCGGCTGTGCCGGGGTCAGGGCGCTGGCGATCTCGATGAACAGCGAAGCGGAGGTGAAAATCGGCGCGCAGCCTTTCAGCTGCTCTGTGGTGAGACGCAGAGCGTCGCGCTTCTTCAGATTCAGCACTTACCGCAATCCTGCGAACAGGAAAGGGCCGCTGGATTGATCTCATGCCCGCGGCCTCGATCCTGCCGGTGAACAAGCGCCCGCGCCTTGCTATCCGCCTGCACAGCTCAAACTGAGGCCGGTCGGCATGACGGCCTATTGCCACAGCTCTGGATCTGCTCGTTGCAGATCCAAACCTCTCGACCCGGGCACTCTACGTCCCGCTGGGCGTCGGGCCCGGGGTAGAGATCCGCGTGATGCGGCGCAGCCCCGACCGCATGGTGGAATTTGGCACGGCGCGGCTGGTCAGCGACAGTGTGGTGCTGGATGTGCGCGTCAGCGACTGTCAGTAGCTGGTTGCGGGCGACCGCTTCGAGATCGCAGGCGAAATCTTCGTAGTCCAAGGCGCACCCAGGTTCGATGGCGAGCGGCTGGTCTGGACCGCAGAGCTGCTGCCTTGGTGGCCGGATCCGCATGCCGATATCACCGGGTAGTTTTGGGAGATGATCATGATCCGGATGGAGGTCGCCGGCAATCTCGCGGCCATGATGGCGGTCGAGATCAAGGCGGGCGAGCGCGCCGTCAGCAAGGCGGTGACCGAGTCCGGCACCGACCTCAAGACCGCCTGGCGTGCGCAGATCACCAGCGCAGGGCTGGGCCAGCGGCTTGCGCGCACCATCCGTTCGGCGCTGTTCCCAAAGGGCAAGCCCAGCCTCAGTGCAGCAGCGCTGGTCTGGTCAAAAGCCTCGGTGATTGTCAGCGCACATGTGCTGACACAGAATCTGTATCTGGCCACAGGGGCGCGGCGTCCGAATTTCGCCGCCGGCCCCGAAATGATCTCGTTAATCAAGGCAACTAGCGCCGAACTTGTCGCCAAGGAATACTGGTTGCCGGCGCGCACCTGACTGGAGATGGCGCTGACATCTTCGCCTGTCACCTATCAAGCGTGGGCGGCCATCCATTTTGCATGTTGCGCCAGTCGGTGATCGCGACCACCAAAACCGGCAAGCTGCAATCCGAATGGCATGCCTTCTACCGACATCAGCGGCAAGCTGAAGGCCGGAAATCCGATGAATGACCAGTAAAGAAGCAAGGTACGCGCTCCGGTATATTCGAAACCCTCTGGCGCAGGCCCCGATGCCGCAGGCAGCACCAGTCCATCATAGGTGCGGGAAAGCTCGTTTACGCGACGGCGCAGGTCTTCGCGCTCTGCCCGTATGAGCCGGTATTCATCCAGGGTGACTTCGTGCCCCAGTTTAACCAGTTCATGCAGCCGCGGCCCCATCTTTTCGGACGCAGCGTCGAGATAGCTGCGATAGGGCCAGCGCATGTCGAAGGCGACCATCCGGATGGAGACATTCACGACATGATCGAGGCGCCGCATTAGGTCGGCAAGATAGACGTCTTGATCAGGCTCCACGATGGTCACGCCAAGCGCACGAAGGTCGTCAAGTTTCTGCTCGAATGCGGTGAGACTTGCAGCATCCAGGTCTTCAAACCCTTGGGTGCGGGCAACCGCCAGGCGGACGGGCGCGGCAGCGCCAAGCGTGCCATCGGCATGGCCACCAAGGCCGTTGCTGTCTTGACCCGGAGCGATCTCTCCCACCCAGCGGGCCATCGCCCAGACAGTGTCGACGCTTTGCCCGAGGACACCAAGGTGATCATGCGTTCTCGAAAGTGGGTGAACCCCATCTGTTGACAGTGCGCCAAGTGTTGGCTTGAACCCGACCACCCCGTTGAACGAGGCCGGGCGCACGATCGATCCTTGGGTCTGGGTGCCGAAGCTGGCCGCAAACATGCCGCTGGCCGTGCCCGCCCCCGCCCCGGACGAAGAGCCGCCCGGCGTGTGTTTGGGGTTGTGCGGGTTCACTGTCGGCCCGGAACGGCCGATGGCAAACTCGGTCGTGACACTCTTGCCCAGGATCACGGCGCCGCCCTCACGTACCGCGCGCACGCAGGCCGCATCGCTGCGTGGCTGATGCCCCTCAAAATGAGGATTGTTCATTTGTGTCGGCATATCAATGGTATCTATGATATCCTTCACGGCAATCGGCATGCCGTCGATCGGCGAGAGTGGCTTGCCCTCACTATAGCGCCGAGCCGACGCTTCTGCCGCGCGACGCGCTCCCTCCAGATCGATATGGGCAAAAGCCTGAACTGTGGATTCGCTTGCCTCAATATTGCGAACACAATCATCCAGCAGGTCCATCGGTGATCGCGAGCCGGATAAGAAGGCTTCTCGCTCCGCCGTGAAATCGGGCAGGTTCGCACAAAATTTGGTACTCATCACGGTTTCTCCGGGCGTTGCGGGTGAGTTAACTTGTGACAATCGAGGGCCGGTGATACCTTCAAGTAGAAAATTGTCAACACTTGACAATGTTTCAAGACCTGAAACTATGCTCACCGCGCCAGTCCACGTTGCATATTGGAAATATGCTCAAGGAATGCGCAGGTGGGGATTGCGCCGGTGCCGTAACGGTCATCGTGCCGACCGATGAGAGAGTAATTCAACAAGGGAGTCGACCAATGATGAAATCCAATGTAACGCGCAGGAGCTTTCTGCAAAGATCCGCTGCCGGGGCAGCAGCGCTTCCACTCATGGGTCTCGGCGGCCAAGCCTTGGCGCAAGGATTTCCCAGCCGGCAGATGACGGCTATCATTCCCTTCTCGCCAGGCGGCGGAACAGATCGCTCGGTGCGGTTGGTAACGCCGACCTGGTCACGGCTTCTGGGAGCCGATGATTTCGCGCTCGATCACAGTCCCGGCGCAGGCAGCCTGATCGCCCAGAACCAGATGCGCAATGCGCCGCATGATGCGCACACTGTTTTGTTCACGCCGGCACCACACTCCGCTTGGCTGGCAGAACTGGAGGCGCAAAGCTTCCAGTTGGATCAAGTCGCTTGGATCGGGTCGTATTTCCAGGATCCCAACGTGCTGCTGGTGCCAAAGGATTCGCCCTACGACACGATCGAGCAATTCCTTGATGCCGCGGCCAGCGCCGATCAGCCCTTTACCGCATCGGTCTCCAGCGCTCTTTCTGCGGCACATGCCGCCACAGTGGCGCTGCGCGAACGCGCTGGCGTTCAGCTGCGGGTTATCCCCTTCGATGGCGGCGGGCCTGCGCGGAACGCGGTGGCAGGCGGGCACGTCGATTGTTGCATGGCACCTTACTGGTCCGCGACCAATGTGCTCGAGTTGACAAAGGCATTGGCGATTTTCTGGCCGCAAGATCCGACCGAGGGTCTGTGGGATGCACCGTCAGCTGATGATGTCTTGCCCTTCGAGATGCCCTATCTGTCGGAACCCTACTGCGCCCAGATCTCCAGTCAAAGCGCAGCCAACCATCCTGACCGTTATGCGCGTCTCGTCGAGACATTCGAGGAAAGCCTGCAGGACCCCGAGTTTCTCGCCGGGGCCGATGCGCAAGATCTCACGCCTTTCGTCAACTTCATGAGTCCTGACGAATGCAGCCAATGGGTCGAAGAATACGTCGCGCTTCTCGCTGAATTCCGTGACAGCATGGAAGCCGACCTCGAAGAAATGTGAGATAGCTCGCGGGCGGTCCAACGTGACCGCCCGCGCCGAAACTTTTCCCGTCTGAGGTGTTCAAGTGGCAGTACGACAGAAGCTCGGGGAACTGGTCGTCCCTGCGATCGTGTTGGTTGGATGTCTGCTTTACTGGTTGCATGTTCAGGATGCACGCGCCGTTGCCAGGCGGGTACCAAACGGCGTCATTCTGTTTACAGTCGCAATGACGATGCTTGCCCTCATGCGAGAATTCATTTGGCCGCCAGCAGGCGAACAGGACGCGGAATCCTCGCCCCCGGTGGAGCGAGACGTTCTTATAAAGCGGCTCTTGTTCGTGATGCTGTGCTTTGGCTATTTTCTCGCTTTTTCATGGCTTGGGTTCAATCTGGCCAACCTGACCTTTCTGGTCTTTGCCTACATACTTGCCGGGATGAAGTTTCTTGGCGCCGTCCCAGCGGCTATCTGCTCAAGCGTTGTTTTCCATTTCCTGGCCCGTGTGATGGATTTCAACGTGCCGACCGGTCCTTTAGGATTCTGAGACAACGTCGGGAGACTCAGCAATGTATGATACCGTGGCCATGCTCGAAGGCCTCAATGCCCTGTTTCAGACCCAAACTCTGCTTTTCATTTTTCTCGGGTTTGCCTTGGGTTTTGTCGTCGGGGCAATTCCTGGCTTCAATGATGCCAATGTCATGGCTATTCTGCTGCCCTTTACGCTGCTGCTGGAACCGACCGTCGCCATTGTCGCGATGGTTGGTGTTTACTGCGGCGCGCAGGCGGCGGGGTCGATCCCTGCGATCTTGATGAATATCCCCGGCACGCCCGGGAATGCGGCGTCAACGCTCGAAGGCTACCCCATGTCGCGCGCCGGGAGGTCGGGCTATGCGCTGGGGCTGTCTTTTGGAGCATCGTCCTTTGGCGCCTTTATCGGTGCTTTCCTCGCGCTCGTGCTGGCGCCAATCCTGGGTCTGTTTGCCCTGCGCTTCGGCCCGGCCGAGATGTTCATGGTTGCGGTGCTGGGACTTACCGTGGTCAGCACACTGTCTGCTGACAGCTTCGCCAAGGGGTTGATGATTGCAGGCTTCGGGATTCTTGTGTCGCTGATCGGCGCGGACTCGATGTCTGCTTTCCCGCGAGCCACTTATGGAGTGCCGGAACTTTATGATGGGATGCCGCTGATACCGGTTTTGCTGGGCCTGTTCGGTCTTTCAGAGCTCATACTTCTCCTCAGCCGCTGCACAATTGCCGAGAGGGGCTCAGGTCAATCTACGGGCTGGGCCGAGATTTTATCGGGTTTCAGGGACTCCGCTCGCCATAAGGTGAATCTACTGCGCTCCAGCATTCTGGGCTTTCTTGTCGGGATTGTCCCCGGCGCCGGTGCCACAATCGGCTCATTTCTGGCCTACGGGCAGGCCAAGCAATGGTCCCGCAACCGCAGCGCGTTCGGCAAAGGGAATCCGGAGGGTCTGGTCGCGACCGATTCAGCAAACAATGCCACTGCGACCGGCGCTGTCGTGCCGATGCTGACGCTTGGCTTGCCGGGCAGCGCCTCGACGCTGGTGATGCTGGCGGCGCTCGTGCTGCATGGCGTTCGCCCCGGTCCGGAGTTCTTTCGCAATTTCCAGGTGGATGCCTACACCATCCTGTTCTCGATGTTCGCTGCCGCGATACTTATCGCCACCCTTGGAATCCTGCTGGCGCGAGTAGCACAGCGGATCGTCTTCATCCCCAATGCGATCTTGGTGCCGACGGTCGCTGTGCTGGTCTTCATCGGGGCCTACGCCTGGCGTTTCATGGCATTCGATATTCTCCTGATGGTCGTGTTCGGAGTGTTCGGCGTAATCCTCAAAACCTACCGCTACCCGGTACCGGCATTCATGCTCGCGATAATTCTGGGGCCGCTTCTGGAAAGCAATTTTCTGCGCGCGACAAGGATTGGTGGTATTGAATCGCTGCTGGCCAGCCCGATCAGCAAGGCTGTTGCAGTTGTGATCGTACTTTCCCTGCTGGCACCTCTTTTTCAGACGCTGTTTCAAAAGGGACGGTCGCAGAAATAACTAAGGTGTTCAGTCCCGTTGACCTGCCACGGGATTTTTCCTCCGTCTGCGATTAGAGTCCGACCCAAGGAAGGGACGGACA
>NZ_QNVJ01000008.1 GCF_003350345.1 Alkalilacustris brevis | reverse complement strand
TGCCGCGCGCTGCCTGCGCGATGCGGCCGAGGCGCGGCTGGTGCCGCTGTGCGAGGGGTTCGCCCACCGCCTGGGGCGGCAATACGGGCGGATCAGCCTGCGGGATGTGCGCTCGCGCTGGGGGTCGTGCAGTTCGGCGGGGAACCTGATGTTTTCCTGGCGGTTGGTGATGGCACCTCCCGAGGTGTTGGCCTATGTGGCAGCGCATGAGGTCGCGCATCTGGCCGAGATGAATCATTCGCCGGCCTTCTGGGCGCAGGTCACGCGGCTGATGCCCGGCTGGCGCGACCAGCGCGCCTGGCTGCGCGAGAATGGCGGCGAATTGCAAAGCTATCGGTTCGAGGGGTGAGAAAGTGAGCGTGAGCGAGCCCAGGATGCTCTTGTCCCCGCGCGCGCCGGATGCCGGCGTCGCCGCGCATGAGCGGCTCTATCGCGGCCTGCGCGGCCAGATCATGCACGGAGAGCTTGCCCCCGGCCAGGCGCTCACGCTGCGCGGGCTGGCGCGGGCGCATGAGGTCAGCATGACCCCGGTGCGCGAGGCGGTGCGGCGGCTGGCGGCCGAGGGGGCGCTTGTGCTGTCCAACTCAGGCCGGATATCGACGCCCGAACTAAGCAACGAGCGTATCGAGGAACTGGCATCGATTCGCGCGCTGCTGGAGCCCGAGCTTGCCAGCCGCGCCCTGCCGCGGGCACATCTGGCGCTGATCGACCGGTTGCAGACGATCAACAGCCTCAACGCCGAGGCCGTGACCAAGCGCGACGCGGTGGGCTATATCCGCACCAACCTGGAGTTTCACCGCACGCTTTACCTGCGCGCGCAGGCGCCGGCGATTCTCGCGATGGTCGAGACCGTCTGGCTGCAACTCGGGCCGACCATGCGCGCGCTTTACGGGCGGCTGCGGCGCGAGGCGGCGCCGCCCCACCACCGCCAGATCATCGCGGCGCTGCGCGCGGGCGACGAGCCGGCGCTGCGGCTGGCCTTGCGCACCGATGTCACGCAGGGGCTCAAGCACCTGCTGGCCTGAGAATGTGATGGCGCGTGCCACATGACAAAAGACCCCGGCGTTTCCGCCGGGGCCGTTCCTCAATCCGTGGCGCGCTGCCCGCCTCAGGCGTGGATTGCCCCGTCGCCGCAGGCAAGGGCCGCCTCGCGCACCGCTTCGGAATAGGTCGGGTGGGCGTGGCAGGTGCGCGCGATGTCCTCGGCGGCTGCGCCGAACTCCATCGCCACGCAGATCTCGTGGATCAGGTCGCCCGCATATGGCCCGATGATATGCGCGCCCAGGATGCGGTCGGTTTCCTTGTCGGCGAGGAACTTGACGAAGCCGTCACCGGCGAAATTGGCCTTCGCCCGCCCATTGGCCATGAAGCTGACCTTGCCCACCTTGTAGGCGCGCCCGGCCTCTTTCAGGGTTTCCTCGGTCTCGCCGACGCTGGCGACCTCGGGCCAGGTGTAGATCACGCCGGGGATCACGCCGTAATTCACATGGCCCGCCTGGCCGGCGATGACCTCGGCCACGGCGTGGCCCTCATCCATTGCCTTGTGGGCCAGCATCGGGCCTTCGATGGCGTCGCCGATGGCGTAGATGCCCTTGACGCCGGTGGCGTAATGCGCGTCGGTCTCGATCTGGCCGCGCTTGGTCAGCTTGACCCCCAGCGGCTCCAGCCCCAGCCCGTCGGTATAGGGGACGCGCCCGGTGGCCAGCAGCACCGTGTCGGCTTCAAGCGTGTGTTCGCTGTCGTCCTTGCGCAGGGTATAGTTGACCTTGGCCTTGGTCTTGAGCACCTCGACCCCCTGCACCGCGGCGCCGAGGATGAACTTCATGCCCTGCTTCGTCAGCAGCTTCTGGAACGCCTTGGCGACCTCGCCATCGTTGCCGGGGATGATCCGGTCGAGGTATTCGACCACCGTGACCTCGGAGCCCAGCCGCGCGTAGACCGAGCCCATTTCCAGCCCGATCACACCCGCGCCGATCACCACCAGCTTTTTCGGGATCTTGCCCAGCTCCAGCGCGCCGGTGGAGGTAACAACGGTTTTCTCATCGACCTTCACGCCCTTGAGGCTGGCGCTTTGCGAGCCGGTGGCGACCACGATGTGCTTTGCGCCATAGGTCTTGTCGCCGACCTTGACCTTGCCCGCCTCGGGGATCGAGGCCCAGCCCTTGATCCACTCGATCTTGTTCTTCTTGAACAGGAATTCGATGCCCTTGGTGTTCTGGCCGATCACGTCGTCCTTGTAGGCCAGCATCTTTTTCCAGTCGGGCTTGGGCTTGCCGCCCATGAGGCCCATCTTTTCGAAATTATGCTCGGCCTCGTGCAGCTGATGCGTGGCGTGCAACAGCGCCTTGGAGGGGATGCAGCCCACATTGAGGCAGGTGCCGCCGAGGCTTTCGCGCCCCTCGACACAGGCCACCTTGAGGCCCAGTTGCGCCGCGCGGATGGCGCAGACATAGCCGCCGGGGCCGGCGCCGATCACGATCAGGTCAAAATCAGCCATGAAGTGTATCCTTCCTTTTCGGCCGGTTATCGGGTGCCGCCCGCGCCGGGCACGGGCCTTTGCACCAGGTATCGCACGGGCCGGGGGCAAGGCCAACCGGCATCATGTGAAAAGCGCGGCAAGCAGGATCGCCAGTGTGGCCAGGAGCCCCACCGCCCAGATGACAGACCGCCACGGCACCCAGCCGAAGGCATAGGCGGGCACGTAAAGCACCCGCGCGCCCAGATAGGCCCAGGCGCAGGCGGCGGTGAAGGGGGTGGTGATCTTGAAGAAGCTCAGCACGACCACGGCGATGGCGAACAGGAGCAGCGCCTCGAAATGGTTGTTCATGGCGCGCTGAAGCCGGCCGGCCATCCCGGTCAGGCGCACAGGCTCGTCGCGGGGCCCAAGCGCGGTGTCGGCGCCGACCTGACGGTTGGCCGCGACCGAGAAGGCGCCCATCTGCAGCGCCTGAAGCAGCGCGGCAAGGCCGAGGACAGTGAGTTCGGTGGTCATGGTGATGAACCTCGCCGGGGCAGAGCGTGGAATGCGGAGGCATGTTCAGCCTGTCTTGCCCGGCGGCACGCCGGGCAGCGCCCGCCCCGCCCCCACAGGGCGGGCGCTTTGCGCCCACCCTCGGGACGGGCGCTGCCCTCTGGTATTTCAGGCGTCATCTGCGCTTCGCATCACAAATCCATCAGCAACCTGCGCGGGTCTTCCAGCGCCTCCTTGACGCGCACCAGGAACGTCACCGCGCCCTTGCCGTCAACGATGCGGTGGTCATAGCTCAGCGCCAGATACATCATCGGCCGCGCCACGATCTGCCCGCCCACGACCATCGGACGCTCCTGGATCTTGTGCATCCCCAGGATGCCCGATTGCGGCGGGTTCAGGATCGGCGAGGACATCAGCGAGCCATAGACCCCGCCGTTCGAGATGGTGAAGCTGCCGCCCTGCATCTCGGCCATGGAAAGCTTGCCGTCGCGGGCGCGCAGGCCCATCTCGGCGATCTGCTTCTCGATGGCGGCGAAGCCCAGCTCATGCGCGTTGCGCACCACCGGCACCACCAGCCCCGAGGGCGTGCCCACCGCGACGCCCATGTTGACATAGTTCTTGTAGACGACCTCGGTGCCGTCGATCTCGGCGTTGACCTCGGGCACCTCGAAAAGCGCGTGGCAGCAGGCCTTCACGAAGAACGACATGAAGCCCAGCTTCACGCCGTGCTTCTTCTCGAAGAGGTCCTTGTATTCCTTGCGCAGGTCCATCACGGCGCCCATGTCCACCTCGTTATAGGTGGTCAGCATGGCGGCGTTGTTCTGCGCCTCTTTCAGGCGGCGCGCGATGGTCTGGCGCAGGCGGGTCATCTTGACGCGTTCCTCGCGCGCGGCGTCCTCGGCCGGGACGGGGGCGCGCGGGGTCTGGGCGGGGGCGCTGGCCTGCGGCGCAGGGGAGCTGGTGGCGGCGATGGCTTTTTGCACATCTTCCTTCATGATGCGTCCGTCGCGCCCGCTGCCCTGCACCTGATCGGGCGAGAGGCCCTTTTCCGCCATCAGTTTCTTGGCGGAGGGCGCGTCTTCCACATCCTTGCCGGCTGATCTCGCAGTCTCGGCCGGGGCGCTGGCGGCTTCGGCCTTGGCGGGTTTCGCCGCACCCTCGCCGGTGGTCATCAGCGCCAGCTTGCCGCCGGCTTCGACGGTGCTGCCCTCGGCAGCGAGGATCTCGCCCAGCGTGCCCGAGGCGGGCGCGGGCACCTCCACGCTGACCTTGTCGGTCTCCAGCTCGCACAGCATCTCGTCGGCCTCGACCGCGTCGCCGGGCTTCTTGAACCAGGTCGAAACGGTGGCCTCGGTCACGCTTTCGCCCAGGGTGGGCACCATCACCTCGATGGTGTCGCCGCCTTTTGCGGGGGCTTCCTTGGCGGCTTTCCCGGCGGCGGCCTCTGCGGGCTTGCCCTTGCGCGGCTCGGGCTGTTCCGACCCGGCGCTGCCGGCCTCGGCGATCACCGCAAGCAGCGCATCGACGCCCACGGTCGCGCCTTCCTCGGCGACGATCTCGCCCAGCACGCCCGCGGTAGGTGCGGGCACCTCGACCGTGACCTTGTCGGTTTCCAGCTCGCAGAGCATTTCATCGGCGGCCACCGAATCGCCGGGTTTCTTGAACCAGGTCGCGACGGTGGCTTCGGTGACGCTTTCACCCAGGGTGGGGACGCGGACTTCGGTGGACATGACTTCTTACCCTTCGATGCTGAGCGCTTCGTTCACGAGCGCTGCCTGCTGTGCCTTGTGCTGACTTGCGAGGCCCGTGGCCGGCGAGGCCGAGGCCGGGCGGCCGACATAGCGCGGACGCTCGTGCGCCGCGCCGATCCGTTTGAGCGCCCATTCCAGATTCGGCTCGATGAAGGTCCAGGCGCCCTGGTTCTTGGGCTCTTCCTGGCACCAGATGACCTCGGCGTGCTTGAAGCGTTCCAGCTCCTTCGTGATGCTCATCGCGGGGAAGGGATAGAACTGTTCGAGCCGCAGCAGATAGACATCGTCGATCCCGCGCGCGTCGCGCTCTTCCAGCAGGTCGAAATAGACCTTGCCCGAAGAGATCACCACGCGCCTGATCTTGTCATCCGCCTTGAGCTTCGTGCTGCTGTTGCCCTTCTCGGCATCGTCCCAAAGCACGCGGTGGAAGCTGGAGCCATCGGTGAAATCCTCGGCCTTCGAGACGCACAGCTTGTGGCGCAGCAGCGATTTCGGGGTCATCAGTACCAGCGGCTTGCGGAAGTTGCGGTGCATCTGCCGGCGCAGGATGTGGAAGTAGTTGGCCGGCGTGGTGCAGTTGGCCACGATCCAGTTGTCCTGCGCGCACATCTGCAAAAACCGCTCCAGCCGGGCCGAGGAATGCTCTGGCCCCTGGCCTTCGAACCCGTGCGGCAGCAGCATCACGAGGCCCGACATGCGCAGCCACTTCGATTCGCCCGAGCTGATGAACTGGTCGAACATGATCTGCGCGCCATTGGCAAAATCGCCGAACTGCGCCTCCCACATCACCAGGGCGTTGGGCTCGGCGAGGCTGTAGCCGTATTCGAACCCGAGCACCGCGTATTCGCTGAGCATCGAGTCGATCACCTCATAGCGCGACTGCCCCTCGCGGATATGGTTCACGGGGAAGTAACGCTCTTCGCTGGTCTGGTCGACGAGGGCCGAATGCCGCTGGCTGAAAGTGCCGCGCGTGCTGTCCTGCCCCGAAAGGCGCACCGGGTAGCCCTCGACCAAGAGCGAGCCGAAGGCCAGCGCCTCGGCGGTGGCCCAGTCGAAGCCGGCACCCGTTTCGAACATCTTGGCCTTGGCCTCGAGCTGACGCGACACGGTGCGGTGGATGTCGAACCCTTCGGGAACACTGGTCAGCGCCTTGCCGATCTCGGCCAGGGTTTCGGGGGTGATCCAGGTGCGGCCGCGCTCATACTCCGCACTTTCGCGTTCGATGTGCTTCCAGCGGCCATCCAGCCAGTCGGCCTTGTTGGGCTTGTAGGTCTTGCCCGCCTCGAACTCCTCGTTCAGATGCGCCTGGAAGGCGGCCTTCATGTCCTCGATCTCGCCCTCGGGGATCAGCCCGTCCTCGACCAGCCGGTCCGTATAGAGCTGCAGCGTCGTCTTGTGCCGCTTGATTCGGTTATACATCTGCGGGTTGGTGAACATCGGCTCGTCGCCTTCGTTATGGCCGAAGCGACGGTAGCAGAACATGTCGATCACCACGTCCTTGCCGAACTGCTGGCGGAACTCGGTGGCGACCTTGGCGGCGTGCACCACGGCCTCAGGGTCGTCGCCGTTGACGTGAAAGATCGGCGCCTCGACCATCAGCGCGATATCGGTCGGGTAGGGCGACGAGCGTGAGAAATGCGGCGCCGTGGTGAAGCCGATCTGATTGTTCACCACGATATGAATCGTGCCGCCGGTGCGGTGGCCTTTCAGCCCGGACAGGCCGAAACCCTCGGCCACCACGCCCTGACCGGCGAAGGCGGCATCGCCATGCAGCAGGATCGGCAGCACCGCGCGGCGCTCGGAGTCGTGCAGCTGGTCCTGCTTGGCGCGCACCTTGCCCAGAACGACCGGGTTCACCGCCTCCAGGTGGCTGGGGTTGGCGGTGAGCGACAGGTGGACGCTGTTGCCGTCGAATTCGCGGTCGCTGGACGCACCCAGGTGGTATTTCACATCGCCCGAGCCATCCACGTCCTCGGGCTTGAAGCTGCCGCCCTGGAATTCGTTGAAGATCGCGCGATAGGGCTTGGCCATCACATTGGCCAGCACGCTCAGCCGGCCGCGATGCGGCATCCCGATGGCGATTTCCTTCACACCCAGCGCACCGCCGCGCTTGATGATCTGTTCCATCGCGGGGATCAGCGCCTCGCCCCCGTCCAGGCCAAAGCGTTTGGTGCCCATGTATTTGACATGCAAAAACTTTTCGAAGCCTTCAGCCTCGACCAGCTTGTTGAGAATGGCGCGGCGGCCCATCTTGGTAAAGCTGATTTCCTTGCCGTAGCCCTCGATCCGCTCCTTCAGCCAGGCCGATTGTTCCGGGTCCGAGATGTGCATGAATTGCAGCGCGAAGGTGCCGCAATAGGTCCGCTTTAGCACATCGATGATCTGCCGCAGCGAGGCGACCTCCATGCCCAGCACCTTGTCGATGAAGATCGGGCGGTCCATGTCGGCGTCGGTGAAACCATAGGACTTCGGATCAAGCTCGGGGTGCGGGGTCGGGTTGCGCATTCCCAGCGGGTCGAGCTCGGCCACCAGATGCCCGCGGATACGGTAGGCGCGGATGATCATCAGCGCGCGGATGGAATCGAGCACCGCCCGCTGAACCTGGCTGTCGGTGATTTCGACACCGTGCGCCTGCGCCTTGTCGCGGATCTTTTCGCCGGCGGCCTTGGCCTCTTTGGCCGGGACGGCGGGCCATTGCCCGTCCAGCGCGGCTGTCAGATCGTCATTCGGGGCAGGGGGCCAGTCTGCGCGTGCCCAGCTTGGCCCCTGGGCGCTGCTTTTCGGGTCGGCGTCATCGTCGAGCGCGCGGAAAAAAGACGCCCAGCCCTCATCGACCGAATTCGGGTTTTCGGCGAAGCGGGCGTAAAGCTGGTCGATATACTCCGCGTTGTGCCCCTGCAAAAAGGACGAGGCGTGAAACTGGTCGTTCGAGGATTGCGAAGTCATGACAGAACTCCAGAAGCAGGGAATGCGATTGCGTCCCTCGCAAATGACGGGCGGACATTGCCCGAAACGGAAAAACCTTGGCGCCGGCCGCAACCAGCTTGCCCGGCGCCGGGCAAGGGCGTCAACACAAGCACATGGTCGGCCCTGCGGCCGCTGCCAGCGCCGGGGCGTGCAAAATCGCCGGCTTGGGGTGCGGGCCTGCCGGCGCGATGGCGGTCGGTCGGGCACGGCGGGATGGTGGAGACGGGCAGGGCTGGCATCGCTGCGGATCGGGGGCGCTGCGCCTCACCCCCGGACAGGGGGCGCGGCGTCAGGAGGGGCTGAGAAAACGTTGCCCGGCCCGCAACGACGGACCGAACTGTATGAGGGCGGCGGGGCCGTGGCCCCGAAGCGTGCATCCTCCCCGCCGGGCAGATCGCTTGCCGCGTCTCTGCCTGGTGCTGCGGGTCTGGATGCGCCTCGGGGCCCATGGCGTGTTTACCCGATGGCCTTGAGCACGGCCTCGCCCAGTGTCGCGGGGCTGTCGGCCACCACGATACCGGCGGATTTCATAGCCTCGATCTTGTCGTCGGCGCCGCCCTTGCCACCGGCGACGATCGCGCCCGCGTGGCCCATGCGGCGGCCCGGAGGTGCGGTGCGCCCGGCGATGAAGCCTGCAGTGGGCTTGGAACGCCCGCGCTTGGCCTCGTCTTTCAGGAACTGCGCGGCTTCTTCCTCGGCGCTGCCGCCGATCTCGCCGATCATGATGATGCTTGTCGTCTCGTCATCGGCCAGCAGCCATTCCAGCACGTCGATATGCTCGGTCCCCTTGATCGGGTCGCCGCCGATACCCACGCAGGTGGACTGGCCCAGCCCCACATCGGTGGTCTGCTTGACGGCCTCATAGGTCAGCGTGCCCGAGCGGCTGACTACACCGACCGAGCCACGCTTGTGGATATGGCCGGGCATGATGCCGATCTTGCAGGCGTCAGGGGTAATGACACCGGGGCAGTTCGGGCCGATCAGGATCGACTTGCTGTCCACCAGCGCGCGCTTGACCTTCATCATGTCGAGCACCGGAATGCCCTCGGTGATGCAGACGATCAGCTCCATCTCGGCGTCGATCGCTTCCAGGATCGAGTCGGCGGCAAAGGGCGGCGGCACATAGATCACGCTGGCATTGGCCTCGGTCTTCGCCTTGGCCTCGTGCACCGAGTTGAAGACCGGCAGGTCGAGATGCACCTGCCCGCCCTTGCCCGGCGTCACGCCGCCGACCATCTGCGTGCCATAGGCAATCGCCTGCTCGGAATGGAAGGTGCCCTGAGAGCCGGTGAAGCCCTGGCAGATGACCTTGGTGTTCTTGTCTACGAGGATTGCCATGTCGATTACCCCTTCACCGCTTTGACGATTTTCTCAGCCGCATCCGAGAGGTTGTCGGCGGCGATCACGTTCAGGCCGGAGTCGTTGATGATGGCCTTGCCCTTGTCGACATTGGTGCCTTCCAGCCGCACCACAAGCGGGACCTCGAGGCCCACTTCCTTGACCGCGGCGATCACGCCCTCGGCGATGATGTCGCAGCGCATGATGCCCCCGAAGATGTTGACGAGGATGCCTTTGACGTTCGGGTCCGAGGTGATGATCTTGAAGGCTTCGGTCACCTTCTCCTTTGTGGCGCCGCCGCCCACGTCGAGGAAGTTGGCAGGCTCGGCGCCGTAAAGCTTGATGATGTCCATGGTGGCCATCGCCAGCCCAGCGCCGTTGACCATGCAGCCGATCTCGCCGTCGAGCGCGATGTAGTTCAGGTCATACTTGGAGGCCTGGAGTTCCTTGGGGTCTTCCTCGCTCTCGTCACGCAGGCTCAGGATGTCGGCCTGGCGATAGAGCGCGTTCGAGTCAAAACCCATCTTGGCGTCGAGGCACTTGAGGTCGCCGCCGTCGGTGACGATCAGCGGGTTGATCTCGAGCATCTCGGCGTCTTTCTCGACGAACAGCTTGTAGAGCTTGCTCACCAGATCGACGCATTGCTTGACCTGCTTGCCCTCGAGCCCCAGCGCGAAAGCGACGCGGCGGCCATGAAAGCCCTGGATGCCGGTGGCCGGATCAACGCTGAAGGTCAGGATCTTTTCGGGGGTGGAGGCGGCGACCTCCTCGATATCCATGCCGCCCTCGGTCGAGACGACAAAGGAGATGCGGCTGGTCACGCGGTCAACCAGAAGCGCGAGGTAAAGCTCGCGCTCGATATCCGAGCCATCCTCGATATAGATGCGGCCCACCTGCTTGCCCGCCGGGCCGGTCTGGTGCGTGACCAGGGTGCGCCCCAGCATCGCCGCGGCTTCCTGCGCGGCCTCTTCGACCGACTTGGCCAGGCGGACGCCGCCTTTTTCGCCAGCCGAGGCTTCCTTGAACTTGCCCTTGCCGCGGCCGCCCGCGTGGATCTGGGCCTTCACGACCCAGAGCGGCCCGTCCATTTCGCCCGCGGCGGTCTTGGCCTCGTCGGCCTTGAAGACGACGCGCCCGTCGGACACGGGGGCGCCATAGCTGCGAAGCAGCGCCTTGGCCTGATACTCATGAATGTTCACGGTTTTGTCCCACTCCTGCTTACTTTGCGGCTGTCATGGCACAGCGCGAAGCCGGACAAAACGAATTTTCGCCTGCAGGGGCGGTTTCAGGCAAAGAAATGCCGATTTGTGATCACACCCGGAAAAGGTGTGATCACAATTTTCAAAAATGGATCAGCCGAGGTTGCTGTCGATTCCCCGGCAGGCCGAAACCAGCCCGCGCACCGCCTCGACCGAGGCGTCGAACATGCCCTGCTCGTCCTTAGTGAGCTGGATATCGACGATCCGCTCGATCCCGCCGGCGCCGATCACCGTCGGCACGCCGACATAGAGGCCCTTGAGGCCAAAGACGCCATCGCACCAGGCCGCGCAGGGAAGCACGCGCTTCTGGTCTTTCAGATAGGCTTCAGCCATTTCGATGGCCGAGGTCGCCGGCGCATAGAAGGCCGAGCCGGTCTTCAGCAGGCCGACGATCTCGGCGCCGCCGTCACGGGTGCGCTGCACGATCGAATCGAGCCGCTCCTGGCTGGTCCACCCCATCTTCACGAGGTCGGGCAGCGGCACGCCTGCGACAGTGGAATAGCGCGTCAGCGGCACCATGGTGTCGCCATGCCCGCCCAGCACGAAGGCCGTGACGTCGCGCATCGAGACGCCGAATTCCAGGCTGAGGAAATGGCGGAACCGCGCCGAATCCAGCACGCCGGCCATGCCGACCACCTTTTCGTGCGGCAGGCCCGAATATTCGCGCAGCGCCCAGACCATCGCATCGAGCGGGTTGGTGATGCAGATCACGAACGCATCGGGTGCGTGGGCCCTGATGCCTTCGCCCACGGCCTTCATGACCTTGAGGTTGATGCCGAGCAGATCGTCGCGGCTCATCCCCGGCTTGCGCGGGACGCCGGCGGTGACGATGCAGACATCGGCGCCGGCAATGTCGGCATAATCGTTGGTGCCCTTGAGCGTGGCATCAAAGCCTTCGGACGGGCCGCTTTCGGCGATGTCCAGCGCCTTGCCCTGCGGGATGCCCTCGGCGATGTCGAACAGGATGATGTCACCGAGTTCCTTGATCGCGGCAAGATGGGCGAGCGTGCCGCCGATCTGTCCTGCGCCGATAAGCGCGATCCTGGGTCTGGCCATTTGAAGTTTCTCCGGTCAGTTGCTTGACGCGGCGAGGCCTAGTCGCTCTGGCCGCCTCGCGCAAGAGCGCGGCGGTTCAATGCGCAGGCGCAAGGCGGCGCGGCCGGGGTTTCCGCCCGCCCGCGAAAGAGGTAAGCGGGCGGAAAAGCGGGAAAAACCGCGTGGAGGAATGAAAAGTGATCGACCTGTTGTTCCTGAGCGCGGCAATTCCCGCGGTTCTGTTCGCCGGGATTTCCAAGGGCGGTTTTGCCGGACATGCGGCTTTCGTGGCGACGCCGATTCTGGCGCTGGTCATCGATCCGGCGCTGGCGCTGGGGCTGATGCTGCCGCTCTTGATGCTGATGGATGTGGGCACGGTGCGCGCCTGGTGGGGGCAATGGCACCGGCCCAGCGTGATCGTGCTGGTCGCGGCGTCCATTCCCGGCGTGTTGCTGGGCGCGGCGCTTTACCGGGTGACGGACCCCGACATCTTCCGCCTGTTCATCGGGGTGATGTCGATCGGGTTCGTGTTTTACCAGGTTGCCCGCCAGACGGGGTTGCTCAAACTTTCGCCGGCGTTGTTCTCGCCGATCAAGGGCAGTGTCGCGGGGCTGCTGGCGGGTTTTGCCAGTTTCGTCAGCCATGCGGGCGATCCGCCGATGGCGATGTTTCTTCTGCCCCTTCGGCTGTCGAAAGCGGCCTATCAGGCGACCTGTTCGGTGGTGTTCTGGGCGATCAACTTCATGAAGGCGGTGCCCTATGCGGTGCTGGGTTTCTTCACGGTCGAGACATTGGCGGCCAACCTGATCCTGGCGCCGGTGGCGATGCTCGGGGTCTGGCTGGGCGTGCTTTTGCACCGGCTGGTGTCCGAGGCGGTATTCTTCGGTTTTGCCTATGTGCTGCTAATGCTGATCGGTGTGCGCCTGATCTGGGTTGCGCTGGGCTGACCGGCGGGGCCGGGGCCTGACCGCGGGGAGCGATTTTGGGACAAGACCTCTGCAGGACACAGCACCCTCGCCAAACGGCCCACCCGGCGCTGCCTTCGGGTCACTTCTCAGCCCGCGTCATGCGGTGGCCTTTTGCAAAGATCACGCGGCCTGTTCGGCCACCGCGGGCCGCACCGGTTGCGTCAGCGCGCCGTGGCCCGAGGCGACAAGGCATGTCTTGCCCAAAGGAACGGTCAGCGTGAGCGTCCAGCTTCCGCTGCTGTCCGAGACATACAGCTCCACAATGCCCTCGCCCGAGATCCAGCCGGTCTGCCGCCGGGTTTCGCCATAACGCTCGGCCAGCATCTGCAGGACATGGGCGCGCGTGCCGCAGGGGCCTTCCACGCCCGTGGCCGGGGCCATGGCCGCGGGGGCAGGGGCCGGCAACGCCCACGCGACGGCCATCAACGCGCCAAGGACCTTTTGCATCATTCCCCCTCCGCTCAAGCACTGGCGCGCCGCGATGCGGGCGCGCCCCGTTAAAGGTGCCGCGGGGTGGCAAAGATTTGGTTAACGCGGCCGACGGCGGCGCCAGGACAGGCTCCCGCTGCATCGCAGCAAATTCGGCTTGCCACAGCTTCCGCTTTCAGCGACCTTCGCGCAACAATATTGCGAGGAGGGAATCATGGAAACGCGCCCGTTCCGGTCGGCCCTGTATATTCCGGGCTCGAACCCCCGCGCGCTGGAAAAGGCGCAAGGCCTGTTCTGCGATGCGATCATCTTCGACCTGGAGGATGCCGTCGCCGTCGCCGAAAAGGCCAATGCGCGCGCCCTTCTGGCCGAGGCGCTCGCCACTGCCGATTATGGTTCACGCGCGCGGCTGGTGCGGATCAATGCCTTTGATAGCGGCTGGGCCGAGGCCGATCTCGATGCGCTGGCCGACGCCCGCCCCGAGGCGATCCTGCTGCCCAAGGTCAATGCCGCCGCCGATATCGAGGCGCTGGCCCGGCGGCTCGATGACCGCGCCGAAACCGCCGACACCCGGATCTGGGCGATGATGGAAAGCTGCGCGGGCGTGCTGAACGCCCAGTCCATCGCCACCGCGCCGCGCATGGCGGGATTCGTGCTGGGCACCAACGATCTGGCGCGCGAGATGCAGTGCCGTTTCACCGCTGACAGGCTGCCGCTGCTCACGGCGTTGCAAACCTGCCTGCTGGCCGCGCGTGCCGCAGGGATCGTGGCGCTGGACGGGGTGTATAACGCCTTTCGCGACGAGGCGGGGCTGCGGGCCGAGTGCGAACAGGGCCGCGACATGGGATTCGACGGCAAGACCTTGATCCACCCGGCGCAACTGGCCATCGCCAACGAGGTGTTCTCGCCCGAGCCCGAAGAAATTGCGCTGGCCCGCCGCCAGATCGAGGCCTGGGCCGAGGCCGAAGGCCGGGGCGAGGGGGTCGCGGTTGTCGATGGCAGGATCGTCGAGAATCTGCATATTGAGATGGCCCGGCGCATCCTGGCGCGCGCCGAGGCGATCGAGGCAATGCAGCGGGGAGAATGACATGGGATACCCGATACTGATCATCGGTGTGGCGCTGTGGTGGGTGGCGCATCTGTTCAAGCGGCTGATGCCGAGGCTGCGGGCGGCGATCACCGCGCGCACCGGTGAAGGCAGCCGGGGCATTTTCGCCGCGCTCCTGCTGCTGGCCATCGTTTTCATGTCGGTCGGTTACCGCGAGGCCGAATACCACTGGCTGTGGCTGCCGCAGCCCTGGATGTATCACCTGAACAACCTGCTTGTGCTGATCGCCTTCTATATCTTTGGCATCGGCATGGCGCGCGGGGAGCTTTCGCAGAAATTCCGTCACCCGATGCTGACCGGCACGCTGATCTGGGCGCTGGCGCATCTGATGCTCATGGGGCATCTGGCGGGGTTGATCCTGTTCGGCGGGCTTGGTCTGTGGGCGGTGGTGGCCATGGCGATGATCAACATCCAGGAACCCGCCTGGCGCCCGAAGCCGCCCAAGGGGGGCTGGCTGCGCGATCTGGTCGCGCTGCCCATCGTGCTGCTGGTTTTCTGGATCGCCGGGCGCGTTCATGCCTGGCTGGGCGTCAACCCTTTCGGAGCGATGTGAGATGAAAGCCTACCGATTGCTGACTGGCGAGGACACCCCCGCCTTTTGCCACAAGGTGACGAAGGCCCTGAATGAGGGTTGGGAGCTTCATGGCGCGCCCGCCTACGGGTTCGATCAGGCCAATGGCATCATGCGTTGTGCGCAGGCCGTGGTGAAGGATGTGCCCGGCGCCAATTATGACCCGGACATGAAACTGGGCGGTCTGTGATGAGCAAGACCAGCGCCGGCCGCTTTTTCGAGGATTACCGCCTGGGCGAGGTGATCGTCCACGCGGTGCCGCGCACCCTTTCGGGCGGCGAGCGGGCGCTTTACCATGCGCTTTACCCGGCGCGCGGGGCGCTGCATTCGTCGGACACCTTTGCCCGCGCCTGCGGCCTGCCGGCCAGCCCGCTTGACGACCTGATCGTGTTTCACACGGTGTTCGGCAAGACGGTGCCTGACATCAGCCTCAATGCCGTGGCCAATCTGGGCTATGCCGAGGGGCGCTTTCTGCGCCCGGTCTGGCCCGGCGATACGCTGCGCGCCGAAAGCGAGGTGATCGGCCTGCGCGAAACCTCGAACGGCAAGGCCGGTGTGCTGTGGGTGCGCACGCGGGGCCTGAACCAGCACGGCGCGCCGGTGCTGGAATATGTGCGCTGGGTGATGGTGCGCAAGCGCGACGCGGCGTCGCCCGCGCCCGATACGGTGGTGCCCGATCTGGCGGCAGCGGTTTCCGCCGCCGACCTGTGCGTGCCCGACGGGCTGGATTTTACCGGCTACGACTTCGCGCTTGCCGGCGAACCGCACCGCTGGGGCGATTATGCCGTGGGCGAACGGATCGACCATGTGGATGGCGTCACCATTGAAGAGGCCGAGCACATGCTGGCCACGCGGCTGTGGCAGAACACCGCGAAGGTGCATTTCGACGCCACCCACCGCGAGGACGGGCGGCGGCTGATCTATGGCGGGCATGTCATCAGCCTTGCACGCGCGCTCGGCTTCAACGGGCTGGCCAATGCGCAGATGATCGCGGCGATCAATGCCGGGGCACATGCGAACCCCTGTTTTTCCGGCGATACCGTGCGCGCCTGGTCCGAGGTGCTGGACAAGGCCGAAACCGCCGCGCCCGGTGTCGGCGCCCTGCGCCTGCGGCTGGTGGCGGTAAAGGCGGGCGGTGGGGCCTTCGCCTTGCGCGACGAGGCCGGAAAATACCTGCCCGAGGTGTTGCTCGATCTGGACTACTGGGCGCTGGTCCCGCGGTGAAGCGCATCGCGTGGCCGCAAGGCATGGGGTGCCATGTTACCCGTATTTGTGATCACGCTAATTTTTTCCGTGATCACAAACGTGCATTTCTGTGAAAATCGGCAAAAAAAGCGGCGTTCAGGTATGTCTGGACGCGTGACACCGGCGGAATTTACGTTATGGATGTCGCAAAGCCAGCCTTGGGGCCAGCCGCCCCGGGGCACGAGCCACCATGGAGGGATCCGGTCATGGCTGACGTCAACAGGGGAAACCGCCCGCTTTCACCGCATGTGTCGATCTATCGCTTTCCGCTGAACGCGATCCTGTCGATTGCGCACAGGATCACCGGTGTCGGGCTTTCGATCACCGCGCTTCTGGTCGTGTGGTGGTTTCTGGCCGCGGCCATCTCGCCGGGGTATTTCGCGACAGCCGACTGGTTTCTGACCTCGTGGCTGGGCACGCTGATCATGGTGGTCAGCGCCTTCGGTCTGTGGCTGCATTTCTGCAACGGCATCCGGCACCTGATCTGGGACACCGGCAGCTGGTTCGGCAATCACCGTGTGACCGTTTCCGGCCAGGCGGCAATTGTCATCGCGGTCATCCTGACCATCGCAACCATCATTCTGGCCTGAGGGAGGGAAGCATGAGCTACCGCACCGACCGGCAACGTGTTTCGGGCCTGGGCAGCGCCGGGCATGGCGTGACCCACTGGGTCGAGCAGCGCCTCAGCGCCATCGCGCTGATCTTTCTCACCCCGGCCTTCCTTTTTCCGTTCGCCATGAACCTGGGCGCCGGGCACGAGGCCGTGCTTGAAACCTATTCCCACCCTTTCCACGCCATCGTCGCGATCGCCTTCATCCTTGCGGTGTTCCTGCACATCCATCAGGGGTTGCAGGTGGTGATCGAGGATTACGCCGGCAGCAAGGCCGTTGAAACCGTGCTGCTGATCGCCGTGCGCCTGATCTGTGCGCTGTTCGCGCTGATCGGCGCTTTTGCCATCATCGTGATCGCGCTCGGCGCCTGAGCAGGAGAAAGACATGCCCGCATACGAGATCGAGCATCACACCTATGACGTCGTGGTCGTGGGCGCCGGCGGCTCGGGCCTGCGCGCGACGCTCGGCATGGCCGAGCAGGGGCTCAAGACCGCCTGCGTGACCAAGGTTTTCCCGACCCGGTCGCACACGGTGGCCGCGCAGGGGGGCATTGCCGCCTCGCTGTCGAACATGGGGCCGGACCACTGGCAATGGCACATGTACGACACGGTGAAGGGCTCTGACTGGCTGGGCGACACCGACGCGATGGAGTATCTGGCGCGCGAGGCGCCCAAGGCCGTCTACGAGCTGGAACATTACGGCGTGCCGTTTTCGCGCACCGAGGAAGGCAAGATCTACCAGCGCCCCTTCGGCGGCCACACCACCGAGTTCGGCGAAGGCCCGCCCGTGCAGCGCACCTGTGCTGCCGCCGACCGCACCGGCCACGCCATGCTGCACACGCTCTATGGCCAGTCGCTCAAGCAGAAGGCGCAGTTCTACATCGAGTATTTCGCCACCGACCTGATCATGTCGGAAGACGGGCAGTGCCAGGGCGTGCTGGCCTGGAAACTTGATGACGGCACGCTGCACGCCTTCAACGCCAAGATGGTCGTGCTGGCCACCGGCGGCTATGGCCGCGCCTATTTCAGCGCGACCAGCGCCCATACCTGCACCGGCGACGGCAACGGCATGGTGGCGCGCGCGGGCCTGCCGCTGCAGGACATGGAATTCGTGCAGTTCCACCCCACCGGCATCTATGGCGCGGGCTGCCTGATTACCGAGGGCGCGCGTGGCGAGGGGGGCTATCTGACCAACTCGGAAGGCGAGCGTTTCATGGAACGCTATGCGCCGACCTACAAGGACCTGGCGTCGCGCGATGTGGTCAGCCGCTGCATGACCATGGAAATCCGCGAGGGCCGCGGCGTGGGGGCGAACAAGGATCACATCCACCTGCACCTCAATCACCTGCCGCCCGAGACGTTGAACCTGCGCCTGCCGGGCATCTCCGAATCGGCCAAGATCTTCGCCGGTGTCGATGTCACCAAAGAGCCGATCCCGGTTCTGCCCACGGTGCATTACAACATGGGCGGCATCCCCACGAATTACTGGGGCGAGGTGCTCGATGCCGATGCCGAGAACCCCGATCGCATCGCGCCGGGGCTGATGGCCGTGGGCGAGGCCGCCTGCGCCAGCGTGCATGGCGCCAACCGGCTGGGCTCCAACAGCCTGATCGACCTGGTGGTGTTCGGCCGTGCCGCGGCGATCCGTGCCGGGCAGGTGGTGGACCCCGAAGCGCCGAACCCGGTGCTCAACCAGGCCTCGCTCGACAAGGCGGTGGAGCGGTTCGACCAGTTCCGCAATGCCGCCGGCGCGGTGCCGACGGCCGATCTGCGCCTTGAGATGCAGACCACCATGCAGGCCGACGCGGCAGTGTTCCGCACCGACAAGACCCTGGCCGAGGGCTGCCAGAAGATGGAGGCCGTGGCCGGCCGCATGGCCGACATCAAGGTGTCCGACCGGTCGCTGATCTGGAACTCCGACCTGATGGAGACGCTCGAGCTTGACAACCTCATGCCCAACGCGATGGCCACCATCGTTTCGGCCGAGGCGCGCAAGGAAAGCCGCGGCGCCCATGCGCACGAGGATTACCCCGACCGCGACGACAAGACCTGGCGCAAGCATTCGCTGGCCTGGGTCGATGGCGCCAAGGTGCGGCTGGATTACCGCCCCGTGCACACCGAGCCGCTGACCACGAAGGACGAAGGCGGGATCGACCCCAAGCGCATCGCGCCCAAGGCGCGGGTGTATTGATGGCGGGTGGCAACCCGGCGCCGGGCGTTCCTGCCCGCGGCGCTGCACCCGGACATCCGGCAGCACCCGTCCAGCATTGATGGAGAAGACGCAAGATGGTGCAACTGACCCTTCCCAAGAACAGCCGGATCCGCACCGGCAAGACCTGGCCCAAGCCCGATGGTGCGAAAAACCTGCGCAGCTTCCGCATCTATCGCTGGAACCCCGATGATGGCGAGAACCCGCGGGTCGATACCTATTTCGTCGATCTCGACGATTGCGGGCCGATGGTTCTGGATGCGCTGATCTACATCAAGAACAAGATCGACCCGACGCTGACCTTTCGCCGCTCGTGCCGCGAGGGGATCTGCGGCTCTTGCGCCATGAATATCGACGGGCAGAACACGCTGGCCTGCATCTTCGGCATGGACGAGGTCAAGGGCGACGTGAAGGTCTACCCGCTGCCGCATATGCCGGTGGTCAAGGATCTGGTGCCGGACCTGACGCATTTCTACGCGCAGCACGCCGCGATCCAGCCCTGGCTGGAAACCAAGTCGAACACCCCGGCGAAGGAATGGAAGCAGTCGATCGAGGATCGCGAGAAGCTCGACGGGCTTTATGAATGCGTGATGTGCGCCTGCTGCTCGACCTCCTGCCCCAGTTACTGGTGGAACGGCGACCGCTACCTGGGGCCGGCGGCGCTGCTGCATGCCTATCGCTGGATCATCGACAGCCGCGACGAGGCCACGGGCGAGCGGCTGGACGATCTGCACGATCCGTTCAAGCTCTATCGTTGCCACACCATCATGAACTGCACGCGGACCTGCCCCAAGGGGCTGAACCCGGCGCGCGCGATCGCCGAGATCAAGAAGATGATGGTCGAGCGGGTGATCTGACCGGGCGGGCGCGCTGCTGGCATAGGGGTGCCCTGGGCGGCGAATTGTGGTTTCTGAACAGTTGGTTGAAGTGGCTTGCCACGCACACTGCAGCCGCAGCCTGATTGGCACATTGGCCCCAAGTTTGGCACGGGCGACCAGCCCGTGCCGCGCCCGAACCTTCCCACGGGAGGGCGCATTTGCGGCGTCGCGCCCATCGGGTGAGTCATTCGGGCTTGTGAGATTAAGCGCCCCGCACAAGCGTCGCGAAGCGCCCACCCAGGGCCGGGCGCGGCCCTTCGCTCGAAGCCGAAAACTTCAGTTGGAGGGCAGCTCTCGCTCAACCTGCGCGGATCATATGGTGCTGCGCCTGTGCCTCGCACACCCGATTGCATCCTGCCGCCGTTTCGGCCATCCATGGGCCATGTATATCCTGCTGGGCCTGATCATCGCGGTGCTTGTGATACTGGTGCTGCGCCCGTGGAACCGGCGTCAGTGCCGTTGGCGCGAGGATCGGCGCGCGCTGGTTGACGGGCGCGTGTTGCATCGCTGTGTCGCCTGCGGGGCCGAACAGGCGCTGCCGCCGGGGCGCAAACCGCCATCCTGTCTTGCCGGGGAGCGCCGGAAATGACCCACCAGCCCCCCGCCGATTCAGATGCCCGCCGCGCCATCGCCCCGGTTATCTGCTACCCGGTCGCGGCGCTGCCGCAGCCCGACATGGCGCTTTACCGTGCCGCGCGCGAGGGCGCCGAGGCCGTCGCCGAAACGCTGGTCCCGCCGCGCGATGCGCGGGCGTTCCGCGTGCCGAAAGGGCATTTCTTCCGTATCCATTCGGTCGAGGGGCCGCAGGTGGGCGATCTGAACCTTTTCAACGCCGATGACCTGTCGGAGCGATTCTTTTCCGGCAAGGCGCGGGCGCTGCACGGCACGCATCTGGGCGAAGGCCACAGGATGTGGTCGTGCTTTCCCCATCTGCGCCCCATGGCCACGATCTCCCATGACAGCCTGGCCTGGTATGGCACCGACCCTTACGGCGCCCGGGTGCATGACGTGATCGGCACGCGCTGCGATCCCTATACCAACCGGTTGCTTTCAGGCACCGATTATCACCATTGCTGCCACTCCAACCTGACCCGCGCGCTTGCCGCCGAGACGGGTCTGCCGCTGACGCAGGCCGAGGCGCATGTGCATGACGTGCTCAATGTCTTCATGTGCACCGGGTTCACCGCCGACACCGGGCAGTATTTCATGAAGGCCAGCCCGGTGCGCCCCGGCGATTACCTGGAGTTCCTGGCCGAGATAGACCTGCTGGGCGTGCTCTCGGCTTGTCCGGGCGGCGATTGCGGGGCCGAGCATTCCAGCGACGCGTCGGCCTGCTTTCCGCTGCGGGTCGAGGTGTTGCGCCCACGTCCCGGCGCGCTGGAGGGTTGGCATCCGCCCGCGCCCTCGGCGTATGACCGCAGCCACGGGGCCTGAGCCGGGCTTCAGCCCTCGGCGAATGCTGCCTCTAGCGCCACTTCGACCATCGCATGAAAGCCGCTCTCGCGCTCTTCGGGTGTCAGCGATTCGCGGCTGGGCAGGTGGTCCGAGATCGTCAGCACCGCCAGCGCCCGTGCGCCCAGCCGCGCGGCCACGGTGTAAAGCTCGGCGGCTTCCATCTCGACGGCCAGCACGCCGTGGCGGCGCAACTGCGCATCCAGTTCGGGGCGCTCGTCATAGAAGGCATCCGAGGAATGAATGCCCCCCACATGCACCGGGTATCCGCGCCGCTGCGCGGCCCCGTGTGCGGCGGCCAGCAGCCCGAAATCGGCACAAGGCGCGAAGGAGAAGTCCGGAAACAGCCCCGCCGAAGGCGTGGCGCGCGCGCTGCAACTCATCGCCAGCACCAGGTCGCGCAGATGCACATGATCCTGCAGCGACCCGGCCGATCCGATGCGGATCAGGCTGCGCGCGCCGAAATCACGGATCAGCTCATGCGCGTAGATCGACAGCGACGGCATGCCCATGCCCGAGCCATGGATCGTCACTCTATGCCCGCGCCAGTGCCCGGTATAGCCCAACATCCCGCGCAAGGCGTTGATCTGCCGGGGCGCTTCAAGGAATGTCTCGGCTGCCCATCGGGCGCGCAGCGGGTCGCCGGGCATCAGCACGGTTTCGGCAATGTCGCCCGGGCTGGCCCCGATATGGATGGTCATGTGATCCGGCCCCCTGATGCAATGCACCGCCAGCCTAGCGCATTGCGCCCGCCGGTTGGAAGCGGGCGGCGTGCTACTCTGCCGCCACCGGCGCGCGCCCCACCAGATGTACGATATCCATCATGATCCGGTTGAGTGCGAAATCCTTGGGCGTGTAGACGGCGGCAACCCCCATGGCGCGCAGCCGCGCGGCGTCGGCCTCGGGGATGATGCCGCCCACGATCACCGGCACATCCTCCAGCCCCTCGGCGCGCATCAGTTCCATCAATTCGGCGATCAGCGCCATGTGCGAACCCGACAGGATCGACAGCCCCACCACATGCGCGCCCTCGCGCCGCGTGGCGGCGACGATCTCGGCCGGGGTCAGGCGGATGCCTTCGTAATGGATGTCCATGCCGCAATCGCGCGCCCGCGCGGCGATCTGCTCGGCGCCGTTCGAGTGCCCGTCCAGCCCCGGCTTGCCGACCACGAACTTGAGCCGCCGCCCCAGTTGGCGCGAGGCTACGTCTACGGCGGCGCGAATTTCTTCCAGACCCTCAGTGCGGTTGGAGGGGGCGGCCGAGACCCCCGTGGGCGCGCGGTATTCGCCAAAGGCGGCGCGAATCGTCGCGCCCCATTCGCCGGTCGTCGCCCCGGCCTTCGCCGCCGCGATAGAAGGCGGCATGATGTTGGCGCCGCTGCGCGCGGCCTCGCGCAGCGCCACAAGCGCGGCCTGCACGGCCGCTTCGTCGCGCGCCGCGCGCCAGGCGTGCAGGCGGACGATCTGGTCTGCCTCGGCGCCGGGGTCGGATTGCATGATGGCGCCTTCGCCGGTGGTCAGCGGCGAAGGCTCGGTCGCGGTGAAGCGGTTCACGCCCACCACCACGGTTTCCGCCGATTCGATGCGGGCGATGCGGTCGGCATTGGCCTCGACGAGGCGGGCCTTCATGTGCTCGATGGCGCCGACCGCGCCGCCCATCGAATCGATCTGCGCCAGTTCGGCGCGCGCCTCGTCCTTGAGCGCGGCCACCTTGGCCGCCACCGCCGGGTTGCCGTCGAACAGGTCGCCATATTCCAGCAGGTCGGTCTCATAGGCCATGATCTGCTGCATCCTGAGCGACCATTGCTGATCCCAGGGGCGGGGCAGGCCAAGGGCCTCGTTCCAGGCGGGCAGTTGCACGGCGCGCGCGCGCGCGTTCTTGCTGAGTGTGACCGCCAGCATCTCGATCAGAATGCGGTAGACGTTGTTTTCGGGCTGCTGTTCGGTCAGCCCGAGGCTGTTGACCTGCACGCCATAGCGGAAGCGGCGGAATTTCGGCTCGGTCACGCCGTAGCGCGCAAGGCTGATTTCGTCCCAAAGCTCGGTGAAGGCGCGCATCTTGCACAGCTCGGTCACAAAGCGGATGCCGGCATTCACGAAAAAGCTGATCCGCCCCACCATCGCGGGGAAATCGGCCTCGGGCACCTTGGTGCGCAGATCGTCGAGCACCGCGGTTGCGGTGGCCAGGGCATAGGCCAGTTCCTGCGCCGGTGTCGCGCCAGCCTCCTGCAGGTGGTAGGAACAGACATTCATCGGGTTCCATCTGGGCAGGTGGGTGCGCGTCCAGGCGGCGACATCGGTGATCATCCGCAGGCTGGGCGCGGGCGGGCAGATATAGGTGCCGCGGCTGAGGTATTCCTTGATGATGTCGTTTTGCACCGTGCCCTGCAGCGCGGCGACATCGGTGCCCTGTTCCTCGGCCAGCGCGACATAGAGCGCCAGCAGCCAGGGCGCGGTGGCGTTGATGGTCATCGAGGTGTTCATCTCGGCCAGCGGGATGCCATCGAACAGCGCGCGCATGTCGCCCAGATGCGCCACCGGCACGCCGACCTTGCCGACCTCGCCACGCGCGAGTTCATGATCGCTGTCATAGCCGGTCTGGGTGGGCAGATCGAACGCCACCGAAAGCCCGGTCTGCCCCTTGGCCAGGTTGCCCCGGTAAAGGGCGTTCGAGGCGGCGGCGGTCGAATGGCCCGCATAGGTGCGAAACAGCCAGGGCTTGTCGCGGTTTGTATCGGTCATGGCGTGGCCCCGGATCAATGGGTCATAAATGGCACTTCGCCTGCCAGTTACGCGAAATAATATGTCCCTGTCAATTCGCTGCGTTGCGGCAATGTGGCTGCGGCATCGTGGTGGAGGGCGGCGCGCGAAAAGCAATTGCCAGAGCCGGTGCTTGCTGTAAGCCTGCGCTGATGAATTCGACAGTGGAAATCCCCCTCTGGGTGCTGGTTCTGGTGCTTGGCTTTGCCGCCATCGCCGCGCTTGACCGGGTATTGGTGCCCTCGGTGCGCTGGTTCTTCCGCCGCCGCATGGAGCGCGCGGTGGCTGAGCTGAACAAGCGGCTCGAACGCCCGATCCAGCCCTTCAAGCTGATGCGCCGGCAGGACATGATCGTGCGCCTGATCTACGACCCGCATGTGATGGAGGCGGTGGTCGATTACGCCCATGAAGAGGGCGTGCCCGAAAGCGTGGCATTCCAGCAGGCGCGTTCCTACGCGCGCGAGATTGTCCCAAGTTTTTCGGCCAGTACCTATTTCGGCTTCGCCATCAGGATAGCGCGGGCGCTGTCGCGCGCGCTCTACATGGTGCGGCTGGGCCAGTATGACGCGGCGGCGATCCGCGCGATCGACCGCAAGGCGACCATCGTCTTCGTGATGAATCACCGCTCCAACATGGATTACGTGCTTGTGACATGGCTGGCGGCCGAACGCTCGGCGCTGTCCTACGCGGTGGGCGAATGGGGGCGCGTCTGGCCGCTGCAGGGGCTGATCCGTGCCATGGGCGCCTATTTCATCCGTCGCCGGTATCTCAACCCGCTCTATCGTCGGGTGCTGGCGCGCTATGTGCAGATGGCCACGCAGGAAGGGGTGACGCAGGCGCTGTTTCCCGAAGGCCGGCTCAGCCTGGATGGCCGCGTCGGTCCGGCCAAGATGGGGCTGCTGCATTACATCGTGGGCGAGATTGATCCCGAAAAAGGGCGCGATGTGGTGTTCCTGCCGGTCGCGCTGAACTATGACCGCGTGCTTGAAGACCGTGTGCTGCTTGCCGCGGGCGAGAGCGGGCAGCGCCGGTTCCGGGTGCGGTTCTCGACGCTTGCGGGCTTTGTTTTGCGGCATGTCTGGCAGCGGCTGCGGGGGCGGTACCGCCGTTTTGGCTATGCCGCGGTCAGTTTTGGCGCGCCGCTGTCGCTGACCGAATTCCGGACACAGAACCCCGAGGCCGGGATTGATGCCCTGGCCGACGTTCTGATGGCCCGTATCCGCGAGGCCGTGCCTGTGCTGCCCGTGCCGCTGGTGGCCGCGGTGCTGCTGCGGGCCGATACCCCCTTGAGCGAATCCGAGATTATGGAGCGCGCCACGCCCTGGGTCGATAGCCTGCGCGCGCATGGCTACCATGTTCACATGCCCGGCGGCGATGCCGGCCGCGCGGTGGGGGAAGGCATTGCCGCGCTGACGCTGCGCGGCATCCTCGTGGCTGAGGAGGGGCGCTTGCGCGCGGGCGAGGGGCAGGAGGCCGCGCTGGCCTTCTATGCCAACTCGATCATGCACATCCTTGATGCAGATGCAGAAAGAAGAAGTGCCGCAAGCGAGGCGATTCCGGCAACTCCGGCCCGTTTGCGCCGTCCGGGTGAAGGCGTCGAGACATAAAGTTTCGTGTCATGGTCATTATGGGTTGAAAAGTTACCCTTCGGTGAGTATCCCGATATGGGAGGGCCGCGATTCTGCGTCGCGGCATGGCACTTGCAGCGAAGAGGCTCCCATGGCGCTGGACACCTACCCCGCAATCCCCGCGTATGACGCACCGCAGAAAGACCTCTACGAACTGGGCGAGATGCCCCCGCTCGGCCATGTGCCCCGGCAGATGTATGCCTGGACCATCCGCCGCGAGCGCCATGGCGAACCCGACACCGCCATGCAGATCGAAACCGTCGATGTGCCGAAGCTCAACAGCCACGAGGTGCTGGTGCTCGTCATGGCCGCGGGGGTCAATTACAACGGGGTCTGGGCTGCGCTGGGCGTGCCGATCTCGCCCTTCGACGTGCACAAGGCGCCGTTTCACATTGCCGGATCGGATGCCTCGGGCATTGTCTGGGCGGTGGGCGACAAGGTTCGGCGCTGGAAGGTCGGCGACGAGGTCGTGATCCACTGCAACCAGGATGACGGCGACGATGAACACTGCAACGGCGGCGATCCGATGTATTCGCCCAGTCAGCGCATCTGGGGTTACGAGACGCCCGACGGCAGTTTCGCGCAGTTCACCAACGTGCAGGCGCAGCAGCTCATGCACCGGCCCCGGCACCTGAGCTGGGAAGAATCGGCCTGCTACACGCTGACCCTTGCCACGGCTTACCGGATGCTGTTCGGGCACGAACCGCATGACCTCAAGCCGGGGCAGAACGTGCTGGTCTGGGGCGCGTCGGGGGGGCTGGGATCTTATGCCATCCAGTTGATCAACACCGCAGGCGGCAATGCGATCGGCGTGATCTCGGAAGAGGACAAGCGCGATTTCGTCATGTCGCTGGGCGCCAAGGGGGTGATCAACCGCAAGGAATTCAACTGCTGGGGCCAGTTGCCCACGGTCAACACCCCCGAATACAACGACTGGCTGAAAGAGGCGCGGCGCTTCGGCAAGGCGATCTGGGAGATTACCGGCAAGGGCGTCAGCCCCGACATCGTCTTCGAACACCCCGGCGAGGCGACATTCCCCGTCTCGGCGCTGGTGTGCAAGAAGGGCGGGATGGTCGTGATCTGCGCGGGCACCACGGGCTATAACTGCACCTTCGATGTGCGCTACATGTGGATGCACCAGAAGCGCCTGCAGGGCAGCCATTTCGCGCATCTCGCGCAGGCCGCCGCGGCCAACCAGCTGATGATCGAGCGCCGGCTCGACCCCTGCATGTCGGAAGTGTTCCCCTGGGCCGAGATCCCGGCGGCACACATGAAGATGCGCCGCAATGAACACAAACCGGGCAACATGGCGGTGCTGGTGCAGGCGCCGCGCAGCGGGCTGCGCACCTTCGAGGACACGCTGGAGGCGGCTCGCGGCGGCTGAACGTGGCCACGTATTCGCGCTATGGTTGTTTTTCGTATTGATACGGATTGTCCCCCCAAGCAGGGGTAATCGCGCGGCAGACTCCGTGTTACCAATGACAGGGTGACGCTGGCAGGCCGGGGCTGTCGCATGGGCCATGACTGGATTTTCGAGGTGCTTTCAGACGTGAAAGCCTATGCCGACAGGCACGGGCTTGTCGCGCTGGCGGCAAAGGCGGAGGAGGCGCTCGCCGTCGCGCGGGCCGAGATCGCGGCCGAGCAGGGCGACGACGGCGAAACCGGCACCGACGACCAGCCCGGCCGCCCGGGGGCGCGTGGCGAACCTTCGCGCCGGAACTGAGCGGCATCATCGCCGCCCGCCGGTCAGCTGCGCCGTGATCGACACTGGTGGCCTGTCTGGCCTGCCGCTATGGTGGCGCCATGCAAGTGACCCCTGCACCACAGTTTTCCGAAGACCAGGCCGAGGCGCATGACCGCCTTGCCGAGATGCTGCGGCAGGCCGGCGTGGATATCGAGGCGGGCGCGCTTGCCCCGCCCGGCGGGGCGGAGCCGGGCAGCCAGGTGCTGGCGGTGCTCGGGCGCGCCGGGTCGGGCAAGACGATGCTGCTGGCGGCGCTGACCCAGGCGCTTGTCGATGCCGGGGTCGAGATCGTGTCGGCCGATTACGAGGGCCGCCGCCGCCGCGACCGGCGCACGGTGGCGATTCTCGCGCCCACCAACAAGGCCGCCAGCGTGCTGCGCAACCGCGGGGTGCCGGCGACGACCATTCACCGCATCCTCTATACGCCGGTCTATGACCCGGAATACGAGCGCATCGCCGAATGGCTGGCCGGAAACGGCACCAGGCCCGAGATCGAGGGGCTGGGCGACAGCGCGCTCGACCGCGCCCGCGCCTTCTACGATAGCGTCAAATCCATCCCTGGTGCCCTGGCTGCGGCCGGGCTGCGGGGGTCCGATTTCATCCGGGGCTGGAAACGGCGCGACGACCCGCTCGACATCGGGCTGATTGATGAGGCCTCGATGCTCGATGAAAGGCAGTTCGCCGACCTGCAGGACATCTTTCCCAGCCTCGTCCTGTTCGGCGACCCGGCGCAGCTCGCGCCCGTGGGGCAATCGGGCGAGATGGTGTTCGACACCCTGGCGCCGGCGCAGAAGCTGGAGCTGCAACGCATTCACCGGCAGGCCGAGGGCAACCCGATCCTCGATCTGGCCCACGCGCTGGCCGATCCGGCGCTGACTTTTGACGCTTTCGAGCGGATGGTCGAGGCCGCCGCGCGCGAGGATGACAGGGTGGTGCTCGCGCGCCGTGTCGAGGCGGACCTGATGGCGCGCTCGCCGGTTCTGGTCTGGCGCAATGCCACACGCATCCGGCTGATCCATGCCTTCCGCGCGGCGTTCGAGGCGCCCGCCGACGACCTGCTGCCCGGCGAGCCGCTGATCTGCGACGGGCTGGAACTGCCGCTGAAGCATCGCAAGCGGCGTATCGACCTCGAGGCGCGCGGGCTGATCAAGGGCGCGCAGGCGATCTATCTGGGGCCAGGGCGCAAGCCGGGTTTCGCGCGGCTTCACGTGATTGGCGCTGAAGAGCCGCAGCTTTCCGCCGCCTCGATCATCAAGATCGAACAGCTCGATCAGGAGGCCGAGCCTTTCATCCCCTCGGCGGCACGGATGGGCGCGGCCTTCCTGCATGGCGCCGCGGTGACGATCCACAAGGCGCAAGGGTCGCAATGGCCCGATGTGCAAGTGTTCGCGCCCGATCTCTGGGCCGCCGCGCGCTCGGGCCGGATCGAGGCGGGCGTGCCCTTGTGGAAGCGGCTGGCCTATGTCGCGATCACCCGGGCGGAAAAGCGGCTGTTCTGGGTCACGCGTTACCGGCTGGCGCGGCCGCAGGGGCCGCTCTCGGTTGCCGACCTGAAATCGCCGCCGGGCGAGCTGGCGCTCGAACCCGAGGGGTGAGGCTCGGCGCGTTTGCCGAGCGCGCGGCATTTGCCGCTTTTGCACCCGCAGGCGAAGGGGCGGGGCCAGTTGCCCACGCCGGATGCCTTCGGCGAGGATATTTTTCTCACAGTGAAGGGGCTGACGCCGGCAACAGGCGGGCCGCGGGCTTTCCCGCGTGCGCTTGTTCCTTCTTCTTGGCCATAAATATCCATACCCGGTTTCAGGCGGCGCCACGCCCGCGGTGCTCGAGGTCAGCGCACAAGAAGCTCGGCATGCAATGCCCCGGCGGCGCTGATGCTGGTCAGTATGTCGATCATCTCGCGCGGGGAGACCCCCAGGGCGTTAAGCCCCGCCACCACTTCGGAAAGCGAGGTGCCGCCGGAAAGTTCGGCAAGGCCGGTGCGGGTCTCTTCTTCGGCGCCGACGCTGGTGCGGGGCACCATGACTGTCTCGCCCTCGGCAAAGGGGTTAGGCTGGCTGACAAGGGGCGCTTCCTCGATCCGCAGGGTCAGGCTGCCTTGCGCCACGGCAACCCGGCTGATGCGCACCTCGTCGCCCATGACGATGGTGCCCGAGCGGTGATCGACGACGACCCGCGCGCGCGCGGCGGGGGTGACGCCGATATTCTCGATCCGCCCCAGCGCATGGGCGGGCGACGCCATGCCGGTTGCCCCGATGTCCAGGATCACCGTGCCGGCATCGAGCATCCGTGCGACACTGCGCCCGAAATTGCCGTTTATGGCGGCCTCGATACGGCTGGCGGTGGTGAAATCGGGGCGGCGCAGCGCAAGCCGCAGGGTATCGAGGCGTGAGAAATCGAACTCCACCTCGCGTTCGATGCGCGCGCCGGCGGGGATGGCGCCGGCCGTGGGCACGCCCTGCACGACCGAGGCGGCCTCGCCCTCGGCGACGAAGCCGCCGGCGATCACCGAGCCTTGCGCCACGGCATAGATCTGGCCATCGGCGCCATTGAGCGGCGTCATGATCAGGGTGCCGCCCAGCAGGCTGCGCGCATCGCCGATGGCCGAGACCGTAACATCCACCTGCCCGCCGGCGCGCGCGAAGGGCGGTAGCGTCGCCGTCACCAGCACCGCCGCCACGTTGCGCGGGCGGAATTGTTCGCCGGTGACGTTGACCCCGAGACGTTCGAGGATGCTGGCCATGATATCCTCGGTGAAGGGCGCGTTGCGCAGCCCGTCGCCGCTGCCGTTCAGACCGACGACAAGGCCATAGCCGACCAGATCGTTGCCGCGCACGCCGTCGAACTCGACCAGGTCCTTGATGCGGATGGGCGCGGCGGCTGCCAGCGCGGGCAGCAGCAGGGCCAGCACGGCGGCAAGGGCAAGGCGGCAGCGGATCATCTGAGAAACTCCGTCAGGCTGAGCCGGGAAAGCCGCGCGGTGACCGCGAAGAAGGTTTCGAGCCGGGCGCGGGTTTCCTCGAGCCGGATGGCGGCTTCATACGGGTCGGCTGCGATCAGGTCCTGCCGGGCGAACTCCAGCCCGGCAATCTCGGCGGTGTTGCGTGTGGCGGCCCGGTCGATGCGTGCCTCGACGGCGCCGATGCGGGCGGCGAGGCCGACGAGGCCGGGCCGGGCCTCGGCGATGCGGTTGCCGGCACGGCGCAGGGTCTCGGCGCGCCTGGCGTCATCATTGCCTGCAGGGGCCCCCGTATCGACCAGCGCGGCAAGGGCGAGCCCGGCGAGATGCGCGCGGATTTCCGGGCTTGCCGCGCCGCCGGGAACGGCGATTTCGTCGTCGGGGCCGATCTGCAGCGCAGGCAACCCCGTGCCCAGCCCAAGATAGGCGTGCTGGTCGAACCCCGCACCAGGGGTTTCGAACCAGTCGGCCATGGCCGCCTCAAGCACGGCGGGGTCGGCGATGCCGGCGGTGTCGGCGACAAGCTGCGCAAGGATATCCCCGGCCGGGGCCAGTGCGGGCATGTCGCCGGCGGTTCCCGCGAAAAGTGTGCGCCCGCCCACCTGGGCGTTGAGCGCCGAGACGGCCGCGTTGAAGCTGTCGCGCGCGGAGGCGGCGATCGCGCCCGACAGCCCCGCGCGGCTTCCGCCCGAGACGGTGTTGAGTTGCTCGGCCATGCGGGTGCCGTCGTCAAGCAGGGCGTCCAGGCGTGCCTGCATCCCTGCGGTGTGCAGCGCGGCCTCGCGGGTGGCGGTGCTGAACGCGTCAAGCCGTGTGAGGCCGCGCTCGATGCCGGCGAGCGCAGTGTAATCGCCGGCCAGGCTGCGCGCCGGGTCGGCTACGCGGCCGCTGGTCAGCTCCTTGTCGAGCCGGGCCATCTGCGCCTTGAGCTGGGCGGCCTGGCGGCGGGTCTGGAAACTTTGGGCGAGGTCGCCGATGGACAGGAAGCTCATGGTCAGATCTTCACAAGGGTTTGCAGCATTTCGTCGACTGCCCGCAGCACGCGGGCATTGGCGGCATAGCTGCGTTCGACGATCAGCAGTTTCTGTAGCTCGGCGTCGGTATCGACACTTTTCTCGAGTTGCATCTCGTGCAGGCTGTCGGCCCGCGCGGCGGAGAAGGCGGCGCGCTCATCGGCGGCTTGCCGGGCGGTGCCGATCTGGCTGTGTACTTGGCCGGCTGCGGCCGAGACGCCGCCATTGCCCGCAAACGCGCCGCCCGAGGCGGGCACGGGCGGGCCGGAAAGCGCCTGCGCCAGAAGCGAGAGCGTGGCGGTGTCGCCAGCCGGGCCGGGCAGGGCGGCGCCAAGGCCCGAGCGAAGCCGCCAGGCGGCATCATTCGTGACCGGGTTGAGGGCCAGGCGCTGGGCCAGCCCCGGTTCCTGCGCGGGGTCGAGCGCGGCACCGGCATCGGTAAAGAGCCCCAGCCCCAGCGGCGCGGGCGAGGCCGCATCGGCGGCCTCGAAACGGGCGACGAGGTCGCGGGCCAGTGCGTCGAGTCCCTGCTGCGCGCCCGGGGCGATTTCATCGCGCACGGCAAAGAGCGCCTCGATCCGCCCGCCGCCCATCTGGCCGCCGGTGTCGGTGCTGACGGGGCGGCCATTGAGTGTGAGCGCCGAAAGCGCGCCATTGCCGAGGCTCATCTCGGGCGTGATGGCCGGGACCGCGGCAAAGCCGATCTCGGCAGGCTTGTGATCGAGCAGCACGGCGCCCCCCTGGGTGACGAGCGCGACACCGCCATGTGGGCGCGCGACCTGGCGCAGGGGCACGAGGCCCGAGATCGAGTCGATCAGGGCGCTTCGCTGGTCGAGCAGGGTGTTGGGGGCATTTCCCGGCATGGCATGGCGGGCGATCTGCTGGTTGAGATCGTGGATTCGCGCAAGTGTCGTGTTCAGGTGCTCTGCGTCGGCGGCGATCTGCTGCTCGGCTTCGCTGCGCAGGGTCTGCACCTCGCCGGCGATGCGGTTCACACCGCTGGCGAGCTCCCGTGCGGCAAACAGGGCAGCGTCGAGCCTGGTTTCGGAATCGGGGCGGCTGGCGGCCTCGATCAGGCTGGCCTCGAGGCGGTCGATCAGCCCGGTGAGCGACTGGCCTTCCCCCGGCATACCGAAGGCCGCGTCGAGCCGTTGCAGCGCCTCGGCACGGGTGCCGGTGTCATCGCGCCCGGCATTGGCGATCCGCGCCTCGCTCAGAACGGCCAGATCGACCAGGCGTTGCACGCCGTCCACGCTGACCCCGGACATGCCGTTGCCCCGCGCGGCAAGCGAGATCTGGCGCGGTGCATAGCCCCCGGTGGCCGCGTTGGCGATGTTGGAGGAGATCACCTCGGTGGTTTTCGATGCGGCTGCCAGGCCTGAAAGCGCCGCGCTGAGCGATGTGCCGAGACTCATGCAACCTCCTTCGTTGCGGCAGCGTCAAGGGGTGTGGCGGCGTTCTGCCGCCGGCGCGCGGGTATCAGCGCTTGATGTTGGTGGTTTCCTGCACCATTTCGTCCACCGCCTGAATGACCTTGGCATTGGTGGAATAGGCGCGCTGGGTCTGGATCATTTGCGTCAGTTCGGCGGCGACGTCGGTGGTGGATTCCTCGCGCGCATAGCCTGCGATCGAGCCGGTCGGCCCAGTGCCGGCATCCCACAGGAACATCGGGCCGCTGTCGCCCGACACCCGGAAGGCCTGGTCATCCAGCGCGGTCAGGCCATTCGGATTGGGCACGTCGATCACCGGAATCTGATAGATTGTGCGGATCTGGGCGTTGTCGTAAAGCGCGTTGACCATGCCTTGGGCATCGACCTCGACCGAGACGAGATTGCCCGCCGCCGATCCGTTGCGTTCGGTCGAGACGAGCGTGAACCTGTCGGAAAGCTGGGTGATGCCGCTGCGCCCGCCCGCGCCGCCAATGACCAGGTCGATCAGTTTGCCATCCACGGGCAGTTGCACGGCCCCCGTGGCCGGATCGAAACTGCCGGCGGGCAGCACGCCCTGCAGGGTGCCGCCATCGGTCGGGCCATCGGCGAATTGCAGGGTGAAGCTGGCAAGCGTCGCGCCGCCATTTTCGGGGTCGGTCACCGTGAGTGCCCATTCGTTGCTTTCGCCGGTGGCGGGCACTGTCGGCGTGAAGGAGATCGAGAGATCCTGCGCCATGCCCAGGTTGTTGAAATACTCGACCGTGAAGTCATAGGGCTCTCCCGTGGCGCCTGCGCGCGTATCGGTCGCGGGCAGGTTCAGCTCCATCAGCATCCGGGTCGTGGGGTTGCCGACAAACTGGTTGAGATTGACATTCACCGGGCGCAGCGAGGCTGTGGAATCGCGTGCGAAGGCCGGAATCGAGCCATCGGCATTGGCCGGGATGCCCATGAGAACCTGATTGGCCTCGCTGCGCAGGTAGCCGTTGGCGTCCGGCCGGAACGAACCGGTGGTTGTCAGCATGGCCGGAGGATTTAGCGCCCCGTTATCGACGGCAACGCCCGAGGCGACGGGCAGCATCCCACGCCCGTTCACGGCAAGATCGGTCGGGTTGGCGGTGCTGATGAGCGGGCCGCGTTCATCGACCAGGCGCATCGTCTGCGCCTTGACGCCGCCGGCGGAATAGGTGCCTTCACCGCTGTTGATGACCATCGTGCGGAAATCGGCCTGCGCACGCTTGTAGCCGAAGGTCGACGAGTTGGCGATATTGTCGGAAATGGTGGCAAGGCGCGTGGCATTGGTGTTGAGGCCCGCGACGCCTGCGCCGAATGAGGAGGAGAGTGTCATGGTGCGCCTTTCTGCAGCATTGCTCCTTGTCGCGATCATGCGGGCGCGGCCTTAAGATGGTGCTAACCTGTAAAATTCACCTGATTTCCTCTTCGCGCACCCTGTCCTGACCGGCCCGGCCCGGCCCGAGCGCCTGGCGTTCAGTCCGCCCCGCGCAGCAGGATGATCTCGAGCCGGTTGTTGCGCGGCGCGTGGTTCTGATCGGTGGCGGGGGCGTTGTCGGCATGGCCGGTGACGCGGCGCATCCTTTCGGGGGCAAGCCCGGCCTCTTGCAGAATGTGGCGCATCCGCTGGGCGCGCGCGGCGGAAAGCTCCCAGACCGGGTTTTCGACCCGTACGACAGGGTAGGTGCGGGTGTGGCCGTCGATCGCGATGCCGTTCTGCGCAAGGGCGAAAACCTCAGCCAGCAATTCGGCAAGCACGGCGAGCACCGGCATCGGCCTGTCGCTGTCCGCGTCGAACAGCGAGGCATCGGGCAGATCGAATATCTCGACGATCAGCCCCCGGTCGGTCAGCCGGGTGATGACGTGGCGCATGGCCTGTTCGGCGACCAGGCTTTCGCCGCCGGCAAGCTGCAGGGCGTCTTCCAGGTCTTCGAGCAGGCGGGCCTCGTCGATGCCCGATGTGCCGCTGGCGAAATCCTCGTCAGCAAAAAGGTTCTGTCCGCCAAAGGCGCCGTCACCCCCGCCCGAAACCCGGCTGATCGGAATCGAGGGGCTGAAGTAATCGGCGAGGCCCTTGCGCTGGGCCTCTGTCGTCGCGTTGATCAGCCACATCATCAGGAAGAAGGCCATCATGGCCGTCACGAAATCGGCATAGGCGACCTTCCAGGCGCCGCCATGATGGGGCGCGCCGCCGGTCTTTCGTTTCTTCCGTCTGATGATAGTCGGCGCAGCATTGGCCTGCCGGTTCATCCCATCACCCTTCATTCACCCGTCATCCGGTGTAGGCAAAGGGTTTGAAGGCAGGCTTAATCCATTGCGGCGATTTCGGGGCATGTCGCGGGCGCAAGTTGCGCACCGCGTGCCGTTGTTCTGCCGGTGCGGGGGGGGGGGAGCAGCCGGCGGCGCCCGGCTCAAGCCACGAGCGCCGCCGAAGGTTTGCTATCGCCGCCCTTTGCGGCAACCAGCGATTCGTGCAGGGCCTTGATGGTGTCGTTCATGCGGTCGCGCGGGACGATGAACTGCACATCCACGTCGCGCGTCGTCTTCTGCAGGCCGACGGGTTCGATCCCTGCGCCTTCCAGGGCGGCCAGCCCGCGCGAAAGCACGCCCAGCCCTGCCAGGCTGCGCCCGATGACCGAAACCACCGCCAGATTGCGCGCCGAGAGCGACGCCGAGGGGTAGAGCTTTTCGAGGTCGCGCTCGACCCGGCGCACCGATTTCAGCGGCGCATCCAGATAATGCGTGATGGTGTTGGCGTTCGATGTCTTGGAGACGATGCGCACCTTGTGGCGGGTCAGCACATCGAGCACCGCGCTGTCATAGCCTTTCACCCCGACCATGTCCTGTTCAAAGAGTTCGAGCGCATAGACCCCGAGGCCGGTGACGATCTCGACCCGCGGTTCCTCGGCCTTCTCGTCGTCGATCAGCGTGCCGGGGTCGTGCGGCTCGAAGGCGTTCGTCACGCGCAGCGGGATGCCGGCCTGACGCAGGTGCTTCGCGGCCTTGGGATGGATCGCCTCCATCCCCATGTTGGAAAGCTGGTCTGCCACGTCGTAATTGGTGCGTCCGATCTTTTGCACCGCGTCCAGCCCGACCACCTTGGGGTCGGCGCTGGAGAGGTGGAATTCCTTGTGGATGATCGCCTCGGCCGCGCCGGTAATCACCGCGATGCGCGAGAATGTCACCTCGGAGTAGCCGCGATCAAAGGCCCGCATGAGGCCTTCCTCGCATTGCGCGTAGCCGGTGACGATCGGCAGTTCGCTGGTCAGATCGACGCCCTCGAAAGCCTTGGCGATGCGGTCATCGAGCTTGTAGGTTTCCTCGTCGCGCCAGCCGCTGAGGTCGACGAAGCGGGCGTTGACCCCGGCGCGTTGCAGCATCAGCACCGTGACGAAGGCCGAATGCGCCTCGCCCAGCCCCGAAAGCAGCTCGCGAATGGTCATCATGTGCTGGTCGAGCCGGAAATGCCCGTAGGAGCACAGCCGCTGAAGGTCGATCAGGCAGGAACGCGCGCCGGCGATGCGCTCGCGCACGAACTGGTCGGCGGCCTCGCGGTCGCCGGCATCGTCCAGCACCTCGGCGTGGCGTTCGCACATGGCTTCGGCCACCTTGGTCAGCGCGTCCGACCAGCCCTGGTCGTTATCGGCGTTGTTGAACAGGCCGTAAACGCCGGGGGTTCCGGATTTCTTGTGCTCCAGCAGCAGGTCGGTAATGCCGCCATAGGCCGAAACGACAAAGATTCGGCCGTAGATGGCCCCGTTCTCGCGGTCCCCGATGAAGATCGTGTCGCGCAACTCGCGCGAGCGGCTCATGGATGTACCGCCGATTTTTTCGACGGTATGGGTGCTTCGGTCTGGCTGGTGGGTCACTTTGATCACCTTTCGTGATTGCGGTCGGGTGGGGCCCGGCGGCGGCCGGGCCCGCGCCCCTTAAGCGAGAGAGCCCTCGACGGGCGTGATCGGCTGCGGCGTGCCGCGATTGGCCAGGAAGGCCGGGCGCGGCGCGGGCGCGGCAAAGGGCGCCTCCAGCCGGTTGGATATGGCATTGAACACGAAGAACGCGTTCGAGCGCGGGAAGGGCGTGATGTTCCCGTTCGAGCCGTGCATGGTGTTGCTGTCGAAGAAGATCAGCGTGCCGGCCGGGCCGCTGGCATGGTCGATCCCGTGGCGCTCGGCCAGGGTGAACAGCGCATCATGCGAGGGCACGCCGATCTCCTGCTTGCGCAGCGAGGTTTCGTGGTTGTGCTCGGGCGTCTTGCCGCGGCAGCCGATGAACGTGCGTTGCGAGCCGGGCATCAGCATCAGCGGCCCGTTCAGCGCATCGTTATCCGTCAGCAGTACCGAGGCCGACACGGCGCGCATCCGCGGCATTCCGTCTTCGGCATGCCAGGTCTCGAAATCGGAGTGCCAGTAGAACTCCTTCCCGGTGAAGCCCGGCTTGTAGTTCAGCCGCGACTGGTGGATGTAGACCTCATCGCCCAGCAGGAAGCGCGCGACACCGGCAAGCCGCGTGTCATGGGCCAGCCGGCGGAACATTTCCGAGTGCTCGTCTAGCCGGAAGATGGTGCGCACGGCGTCCGAACCCGGCTCGGTCACGACATCTTCGCGGCGCAGCTCTTCGCCCGAGCGGCGCAATTCGGCCGAGGCGTCGATCAGCGCGCGGACCTCGTTGGCGCTGAAGACGTTCTTCATCACCAGATAGCCATCGCGATCATAGGCCTCTGCCTGCTCGCGGGTGATCGGCGCGTCTTCGCTCCAGCTGCTCCACAGCACCGGATCGCTGCGTTCGATCACCCTTTCACCGTCGGCAAACCGCGTCGGGTATGCGTCGCGCGTATCGAGATCGGTCTGCTCCAAATGAATCGTCATGTGCTTATCCTCCTCGTTTTTCTGACGAAACGTGTGAAGATGGCACGCGCGAGAGGCCTGTTCGCGCAGGCCTCAGGCGGCCGTTTCCGGCGCAGCATAAGAGCCGTCGGCCTGATGCACTTCGGTTCCCGTAACCGGCGGGTTGAAGCAACAGGCCAACACGAGATCTTCCTTGCCGGCGCGAACGGTATGCTTGTCGTGCTTGTCGAGCGCATACATCACGCCGGGGCGGATCTCGTGCGTCTCGCCGGTAGCCAGATCTGTAATCGATCCCTCACCCGAGATGCAATAGACGCTTTCGAAGTGGTTCTTGTAGTGGAACGTATGTTCCGATCCCGCTTCGAGCGTGGTGATGTGGAACGAAAACCCCATCTTGTCGTCGGCCAGCAGCATCCGCACGCTGGTCCAGCGCGCATCCGATACCGCGCGGGGGCTGTTCTTGAGGTCGTGAAAATCGCGTACGATCATACTGGTTACTCCGCTGCAATGTTGTTGTTGCGGCCGCATTTGGCCACGGCGGCGGCCAGAATGTCGAGCCCCTGTTCAAGCACCTCGGTCGGCGTGGTGAGTGGTGCGAGCACCTTCACCACCTCGTCATGGGCGCCGGACGTTTCGATGATCAGCCCGTTGCGGTAGGCCTCGGCGCAGATCGCGCTGGCAAGCTCACCCGTGCCGACATCAATGCCCTGCATCATTCCGCGGCCCTTGAGCGCGGTTGCCGGGTCAAGATCGACGGCCTTGGCGATGCCGCGCAGCCGTTCGCCCAGCAGGGCGCCCTTGGCCTGCACCTCTTTCTGGAACGTGTCATCGGCCCAGAATTTTTCAAGCGCCACGCGCGCGGTGACAAAGGCATGGGTGTTGCCGCGGAAGGTGCCGTTATGCTCGGCGGGCTTCCAGATGTCATGCTCGGGCTTCACCAGCAGCATGGCAAAGGGCAGGCCCATGCCCGAAAGCGATTTGGCCATCGGCACAAGGTCGGGCTCGATGCCCATTGCCTCGTAGCTGAAGAAGGTGCCGGTGCGGCCGATACCCGCCTGGATGTCATCCAGGATCAGCAGCGCGCCGTGCTTCTTGGCGATCCGCGCGATGCCGCGCAGCCAGTCGGCCGAGGCGGCGTTCAGCCCGCCCTCGCCCTGCACCGGCTCCACCAGGAAGGCGGCGGGTGCGTCGATCCCGCTCGACGGGTTGTCGAGCATGGCCTCGATCTGGGCCAGCGTATCGACATCGGGGCCGAAGGCGCCCTCGTAGGGCATACGCGCCACGCCATGCAGCGCCATGCCGCCGCCGCCACGCTTGCCGGCATTGCCGGTCGCGGCCAGCGCGCCCATGGTCATGCCGTGAAAGCCATTGGTGAAGGCGATGACGGTTTCGCGGCCCGTGACCTTGCGCGCCAACTTCATCGCGGCCTCGACCGCGTTGGTGCCGGTCGGGCCGGTCATCATCACCTTGTGGTCCATGCCGCGCGGGCGCAGGATGATGCGCTCGAACGCTTCAAGGAACTCGGCCTTGGTGGTGGTGTACATGTCCAGGCCATGGGTGATGCCGTCGGCCATGATATGATCGACCAGCGCCTTCTGCATGTCGGGGTCGTTGTGCCCGTAGTTGAGCGAAGAGCACCCGGCCAGGAAGTCGATGTAGTCGCGGCCGTCCTGATCGGTCAGGATGCTGCCCTTCGCGCTTTTGAAGACCGCATCGAACGAGCGGCAATAGCTGCGCACCACCGATTCGCGGCGGGCAAAGATGTTGGTTTCGGCTGTTTTCTCAGCAGACATGGGGATACCTCGATGTATCGGGAAATTCGGCGCGCGGGAGCCCGCGCGGCGGTCAGGCCGCCTTGCGCATTTGCTCGACCATGCGGATCGTCACCATGTATTCGGTAGCGTGCGCCCCGTTGAAGTGCTCTTCTTCCTTGAAGTGCGGCGCCGAAGACAGCGGCGCACCCATGCGGCGGGCAAACTTGCGAAACAGCGCCCAGGAGGCGTCATTGTCGCTGGTGATGGTGGTCTGCAGGTCGGTCACTTCGGCGCACTCCTCGCGCGCGATGAGTTCGTTGAGCATCTTGAAGCCAAGGCCCATGCCGCGCGCCTCTTTCGAGACGGCGACCTGCCAGACGAAGATGGTCGTCGGGTCGGAGGGGGGCACATGGCCCGAAACCCAGCCCAGCACCTTGCCATCCAGTTCGGCCAGAACGCAGGTATCGGCAAAATGATCGCACTGGATCAGGTTGAAGTACATGGAGTTCTCGTCGAGCGGCTTGCAGGCTGAGATCAGCTCCCAGACAGCCGCGCCATCTTCCGGTGTCGGCTTGCGCAGCACCGGCTTCGGCTTGGTCATCTGGGCGACATTGGTAGTGTTCCGGGTCATTCTTCAGGCCTCATTCCTCGTTCAGGGCGTTTAGATAGCCTAACAAAGCATCTTTATCAAGGTGCGCGCGGAAAAAATTGAGGTAATACTGCGGTTTAGCGGTTTCCTCTTGACAGAAAAGGTTAGAAAGACAAATGGTTTACAGCGAATCCGGGGCAGAGACTGCCTATTTCCTTTGCTCATATGTAGCGCTATTGGCTAATTCGACGGCTGCCTGTGTTCGCCGGGGGCGAGAGTAGGATGCACACGATGAAACGCTCGGAAATCAGCCTGATCGCGTTGCGGCGCATCCTGCGCGCGACCGAACAGCACGGCCGTGCGCTGGCCGCGGCCTCGGGGCTGACGCCAGTGCAGATGCGGGTGCTCAAGCTGTTGCAGGCCGACGGGCGGAGTACGCCCAAGACGCTGGCCTCGCAATTGCGGGTGTCACAGGCGACGGTGACGGCGCTGCTCGACCGGCTGGAGACCAAGCGGATGATTCTGCGCGAACGCTCCGCCCAGGACAGGCGCCAGACCAACATCACGCTCAGTCAGCAGGGGGTGTCCGCGATCGACGACGCGCCCGACCCGCTTCAGGAACAGTTCGTCACCCGATTCGAGGCCCTGGCCGACTGGGAGCAGGCGATGATCGTCGCCGCGCTGGAGCGCGTGGCCGACATGATGGATGCCAGCGAAATCGATGCCTCGCCGGTGCTCGATGTGGGCGACATCCGCCGCGGCCCGCCCGACGCCTGAGGCGGGGCAGGGGTCACGGCGTATCCGGTTTGATCGGTTTCATCCAATTCCGAACAGCAGCGCATGCGCCTGTCCGAAGGCGCGCGCGGATGCGCCCGCCTTCGTGCCGCACGCCTCCGGTGGGACGGGGAGGGCGCATGCCCGGGCCGCGGACGGCCCCGGTGTGTGAAGGCAAACTGATCAAGCGCGATCTGCGCCAATCTCAGGCGGTTGCCGCCTCGATCGCGCCCGAAAGCTTGTCGACAAGCTCGTGCAACTGGTCGTCGCTTATGATGAAGGGCGGCGCGAGCAGCACGTGATCGCCGCGCACCCCGTCGATGGTGCCCCCCATCGGATAGCAGACCAGCCCGGCCTCAAAGGCGGCCGCCTTGACGCGGGCATGGCGCTTCTCGGATGGGTCGAAGGGCGCCTTGCTGTAGCGGTCGGCCACCAGTTCCAGCCCCCGGAACAGCCCGCGCCCGCGAATGTCGCCGATATGCGGATGCTGCCCGAAGCGGTCATGCAGCATCGCCTCCAGCTTGTCGCCCTGTTCGCGCACCCGCCCCAGCAGGCCGCGCCCGGTGATCGCGCCCAGCACCGCCCGCGCGCCGGCGGTCGCGACAGGGTGGCCCATATAGGTGTGGCCGTGCTGGAAGAACCCGGTGCCCCTGTCGATCGCGGCATAGATCGCGCCCGAGCACAGCATCGCCCCGATCGGCTGATAACCCGCGCCCAGCCCCTTGGCGATGGTCAGGATGTCGGGGCTGATGCCGTCTTGTTCGCAGGCGAACAGGGTGCCGGTGCGCCCCATGCCGCACATCACCTCGTCGAGGATCAGCAGCACGCCGTGGCGGTCGCAGATCTCGCGGATGCGCTTGTAATAGCCGGGCACTGAGGGCACCGCGCCCGCCGTGGCGCCCACCACCGGCTCGGCGATGAAGGCCATCACGGTTTCGGGGCCGAGGCGTTGAATTTCGGCCTCCAGCTCGTCGGCGACACGACGGCCGTAATCCTCGAGGCTCTCGCCGGCGTGACGGTCGCGGTATTCGTAGCAGGGCGCGATATGCGAGGTTTCGACCAGCAGCGGCGAAAACTGCGCCCGCCGCCATTCATTGCCGCCTGCCGCCAGCGCGCCCAGGGTGTTGCCGTGATAGCTCTGCCGCCGGGCGATCACGCGGTGACGCTTTGGCTGGCCGTTCTCCATGTAATACTGCCGCGCGAGCTTGAGCGCGGCTTCCACCGCCTCGGACCCGCCCGAGACGAGGTAGACACGCTCTATCCCCTTGGGCGCATGGGCGATCAGTTCATCGGCCAGCGCCTCGGCCGGCTCGGACGAGAAGAAGCCTGTATGCGCAAAGGCCAGCTTGTCGAGCTGGTCCTTGATCGCGGCGATGACCTCCGGGTCCGAATGGCCCAGGCACGAGACGGCCGCGCCGCCCGAGCCATCGAGGTATCGTTTGCCGTTGCTGTCGATGATGTAGCAGCCCTCGCCACGGGCGGCGATGGGCGGATGGCTGCGGGTGGAGCGGCCGAAGATATGATCAGGCATGATGTTCCGGTTCAGTTGCGAACGACATAGACCGACTGGCGCGCATGGCGCACCACCCGGGCGGCGTTAGGGCCAAGGAGGTAGTCCTTGAACTTGGGGCGGTGCGAGCCGATGACGATCAGGTCGGCATCGACATTCTGTGCCGCGCGCAGGATCTCGTCATAGATCGAGCCATGCAGCACATGCGGATGCACGTCGACATCGTCGGGGACATGTTCATCAACCCAGTCGGTCAGCGCCTTGCCGAAGGCCTTGAGCGCGTCGCGCTCGAACCCGGCCTTGAAATAGCCGCCGACCATGGACATGCCGAAATCGGGCAGCACGCTGACCACATGAAGCGCGGCCTTGTGCAGGCGCACCTGTTCAAGCGCGACATCGAGCGCCTTTCGCCAGCTGTTTTCATCCGACATGTCGATGGGTAGCAGAATGCTTTTCACCATTGTCTTTCCCCCTCTCAGAAGGCGGGCTTGGTTTGCCGGCGACGTTGCAGCACCACCACCAGGGCCAGAAGCAGCAGCGCCGGGATATAGAAGAGCTGTGCGGGCAGGCGGTCGGCCTCGGACTGGACCGAGACAAGCTCCACCGGGGTGTCGAAATCGTAGAAGTCGAAGCCCTGCATTTCTGAATCGAAGGGGCTGCCGAACATCGGCTCTTCCATCAGCATCCGGTCGCCCTCGGGGATCAGCAGCAGCCCGGTGGCCTCGAGCCGTTCGGCGCCGGTTCCGTCACCTTCGATGATATGGGCGATGTGCAGCGATCGTTCCGCGCCGGTGGTGAAATCGGGACCGCGCAGCACGAGGCGGATCTCATCGCCCGGATCGGCGCGCTCCAGCACCTGCTCGAAACTGGTCGGCGGGTGGCTTTCGAAAGCGGGCTGCACCCGGTCGAGCCAGAAGTTCGGCACGAAGAAGGTGAAGGCCACCAGCAGCAGCGCCGCCGATTCCAGCCGATAGGAGGGCGCCAGGAAATAGCCCTGCGTGGCCGCCGCGAACAGTAGCATCGCAAATGTCGCCGTGACGAAGACAAAGCCCGCCTGTAACAACCCTTCGGTCGTGCCCAGGTCGATCCCGTAGAGGATCAGCGCGGGGTTGTAGATGAACAGGAAGGGCAGGGCGACCGTTCGCAGGCTGTAGAAAAAGGCGGTGAAACCGGTTCGGATGGGGTCGCCCCCCGACACGGCCGCTGCGGCGAAACTGGCAAGCCCCACAGGCGGCGTCACATCGGCCATGATCCCGAAGTAGAAGACGAACAGGTGTGCAGCGATCAGCGGCACGATCAGCCCCTCCTGCGCGCCCAGGCTGACCACTACCGAGGCCATCAGCGACGACACCACGATATAATTCGCCGTGGTCGGCAGCCCCAGCCCCAGGATCAGCGAAAACACGCCCACCAACACCAGCATCAGGAACAGGTGGCCGAACGAAAGCTGTTCGACCAGGCCGGCCAGTTCGGTGCCGATGGGGGTGCGGGTGACGGTGCCCACGATGATCCCGGCGGCGGCCGTGGCCACGCCGATGCCGATCATGTTGCGCGCCCCGGCGATCAACCCCTCGATCAGGTCGCGGAAACCTGCCTTGGTCTCGTCGAGAATGGCGCCGCCCTGGCGGAACATCGCCTTGAGCGGGCGCTGGGTCACGATGATGAACAGCATCATGGAGACCGCATAGAAGGCCGATTTCGCCGGCGATTGCCGCTCGACCATCAGGAACCACACCAGGATGAGGATCGGCAGCAGAAAATGCAGGCCGGTCGGGAAAACCTCGTTCATCACCGGCAGCTTGATGTCCTTGCTCTTGGGGTCGTCCATTTCCAGGTCGTCCCGCCCGGCGGAAACCCAGATCGCGGCCAGGTAGAGGGCCAGCACCACCACCAGCAGCACCGGCTCCGAGATTGCGGGCGCCACATCGCGCAGCAGGCCGACGCCCGCGATGACGCCCCAGAAGACAACGCCGGCAACCGCGAAGCCCGCAAAGATCTTGAGGAACATCTGCAGCAGGCTGCGCGAGGCGCCAAGCGCGGGCATGTCGTTCTTGAGTGCTTCGAGATGCACAATGTAGATCAGCGCGATGTAGGAGATCACCGCCGGGATGAAGGCGTGCTTGATGACCTCGAGATACGAGATCCCCACGAACTCCACCATCAGGAAGGCCGCGGCCCCCATCACCGGCGGCATGATCTGCCCGTTCACCGAGCTTGCCACCTCGACCGCGCCGGCCTTTTCGGATGTGAAGCCGACGCGCTTCATCAGCGGGATGGTGAAGGTGCCGGTGGTGACGACATTGGCGATCGACGAGCCCGAGATCAGCCCCGTCATGCCCGAGCCGACAACCGCCGCCTTGGCCGGGCCGCCACGCAGATGCCCCAGCCCCGCGAATGCAAGCTTGATGAAATAGTTGCCCGCCCCCGCCTTGTCGAGCAGCGAGCCGAACAGCACGAACAGGAACACGAAGGCCGTCGAAACCCCCAGCGGGATGCCGAAGACACCCACATTGGTATCGTACCACTGCGTGTTGATGATGCCGCTGAATGACCGGCCCGAATGCTCGATCAACTCGGGGATCAGCCAGCCGGTGCCGAAATAGCTGTAGGCCAGAAAGGCCCCGCCGACGATGGTCAGCGCCGGGCCCAATGCGCGGCGCGAGGCCTCGAGCAGCAGCACAAGCCCCACGCAGCCGACGATGACCTGCGGATAGATCGTGTCGATCTGCCAGCCGAGGATGTTCCAGTCCACCTCCCACTGGATAAGCCGCGCCCGGCGGGCGGTGTTGGAAATCTCGCGCGCGAACCAGAAGACATAAAAGGCGCTGGCCGCGGCGGTGATCGCCAGGATCCAGTCGAACACGGGCACATAGTGGCGGGGCGATGACTTGAACGCCGGATAGGCAAGAAACGCGAGCAGCAACGCGAATGTCAGGTGCATCGGCCGGGTCTGGTCCGACCCGATGATGCGCATGAAATCGGCGGTGCCGGCGAACCAGAACTGCGGCTCGGCGATCCAGAGCTGAAAAAGCGACCACAGCAGTGCAATGCCCGAAATCAGAAGGGCGACATACCGGTTCCGGGGCGCCCGGGCGCCCGAATCGGTGCTTGAAACCAGGTCCTGAAGTTCCTCGTCGCTGAAACTGCGCTTTTTCTCAGCCATCGACCGCCCCCGGATTTCCGTGAAGTTTGAGTTCTTAAATCCCGTGGAATGCAGTGACGGTCGCCGATTCGCCTGTCGGCCTGCCGCCCTGCCAGGTGGTGCGGGCCGATGGCCCGGCCCGCACCGTTGCGTGGTTTGGCGATCAGTCGATCAGCCCGGCCTCGCGATAGTAGCGCTCGGCGCCGGCGTGCAGCGGGGCGGAAAGGCCGTCGCTGACCATTTCCTCGGCGTTCAGGATCTCGAATGCCGGGTGCAGGCCCTTGAAGGTGTCCAGCCCCTCGAAGATAGCCTTGGTCAGTTCATAGACGACATCATCGTCAACCCAGGCCGCGCTGACAAAGGTCGCGCCCACACCGAAGGTGGTGACGTCCGCGTCGGTGCCGCGATACATGCCGCCGGGGATGGTGGCCATGCGATAGTAGTCGCGATCATCCACCAGGGCGCGGATCACATCGTTGTCCACGTTCACCAGCACGGTGTCGCAGGCGGTGGTCGCCTCCTGAATCGCGCCCGAGGGGTGGCCGACAGTGTAGACCATCGCATCGATGTTGTTGTCGCACAGCGCCTGGGCCTGTTCACCGGCCTGCAGCTCGGACACCACCGAGAAGGTGCTCATGTCCCAGCCCATGGCGTCCATCACCACTTCCATGGTGCCACGCTGCCCGGAGCCGGGGTTGCCGATATTCACGCGCTTGCCTTCCAGATCCTCGAAGCTGCTGATCCCGGCATCGGCGCGGGCAACCACGGTGAACGGCTCGGGGTGCAGCGAGAAGACGGCGCGCAGATCCTCATAGGCGCCATCGGCCTCGAACTGCGACGAGCCGTTATACATGTGGAACTGCCAGTCGGACTGGGCCACGCCGAATTCAAGCTCCTGGGCGCGAATCGAGTTGAGGTTGAAAACCGACCCTGCGGTCGATTCGACGCCGCAGCGAATCCCGTGTTCGGAACGCCCGGCATTGACCAGACGGCAGATTGCGCCGCCGGCGGGGTAGTAGACGCCGGTCACGCCCCCGGTGCCGATCGAGATGAATGTCTGCTGCTGGGCGAAAGCCGCGCCTCCCGCGACAAGACCAAGCACGGCCACGGTGCTCAAGATCCTTGTGTTCATGGGAATATCCTCCTGTTTCGTGATTTCTCGTTCTCTTGGTGCGCGCCCTCAGCAGAACCTGCCAAAAGCGCCTGTGAAGAAGCAAAACAGGTCTCCCGTAAGAGTCAATCTTCTTGTGGCCTGGGGCAGGGGTGACGCGAGGGCACCCGCGCCCCGGGAACTTTTTTGAATTTTCTTTAGTTCTGGGTCTTGCGTGTTTTGATTGGTGGTCGTAGATACCGCTTCACCG
>NZ_QNVJ01000019.1 GCF_003350345.1 Alkalilacustris brevis | reverse complement strand
CTGCCCTCGGGCCTTTTTGCGGGCTGTGTCATGCAGAGGTCGCTCAAATGCGATTCCCCTGTGTGGCGCTGCGTGAACAAGTCAGGGCGGCGCGCGCCAGAGAACGAGATGCACTGCGTCGGCGAGGCGGCGATGCCTGCCGAACCGCCCCGGGGTCGCGCGCGCGGCGCCGTACCTCCGGTGGCCACGGATCGCTCAGCGGTTGCTGCTGCGGGCGTTCTGCGCGCCGATCACCTCGATCCGGCGCACACCCGCCAGCCGGTGATCCGAGACATAATGCCCAACGCTGACCTCGCGCGACATCGGCGTGCCTTCGCGCGTGGGCTGGCGCGGCGCCGCCACGACAAAGCGGAATCGCAGCACCCCGTCCACCGCGCGCCCGTCGTTTTCGGGGATCAGTTCGGCATCCCACCAGCCCTGGCGGGGCGGCAGGCCCACGGCGCGCACGATGGCCCCGCCGGGAAACGGCTCCACGGCCATTTCGGTCACTTGGCTGACCAGCGGGCGGTTGTCGTCCACCAGCGCGTAGCCGCCTTCGGGGGTGAGCGTGACTTCCTCGCTCGATCCGAACCAGTTGAACGGGTTGAGCGATGACAGCCCCCCACACCCGGCCAGCAACCCAAGCGCAACCATTGCGGCCAATGTGGATCTGTTCATGGCGTCCCCCGTGCCGTCTCTTCAGCGGATTTGCGGCCAAACTAGACCATAGGCGATGACATGAAAAGCCACATGCGGCAAGGCTGGACCTTTGCGCCGCTTGCACATAGGTGATCGGAAAGCAGCAAATGGAGCAGCGCCTTGGCCAGCGAAGCCTTTGAAGAGATCGCCGAAACCTTCGAGTTCCTCGACGACTGGGAGGACCGCTATCGCCATGTCATCGAGTTGGGCAAGGCGATGCCCCCGCTTGATGAGGCGTTTCGCGTGCCCGCCACCAAGGTGGACGGCTGCGCCAGCCAGGTCTGGATCATGCCGCAGATAGACGGGACAGGCCCGCAGGCGCGGTTCGATTTCCAGGGCGAAAGCGATGCGATGATCGTGCGTGGGCTGATCGCGGTGTTGCACGCGCTTTACTCGGGCCAGACGGTGGCCCAGGTGCTGAAAACCGACGCCGCGCAGGAATTGGCGCGGCTGGGGCTGGACGAGCATCTTTCATCGCAGCGCTCGAACGGGCTGCGCGCGATGGTCGCGCGCATCCGCGGACTGGCCGAACAGACCGCCGCCGCCTGACGGGGCCGCACGGGCCGCACCGCGATCACGCCACCGGCAGCGCGCGCTCGGCCAGCCGGGCAAGCAGGCTTGCCCCCAGCGGCGCCACCGCATCGTTGAAATCGAACGCCGGATGATGCAGCCCCGCCGCTGGGCTGCCCCCTTCCCGGCCCGCGCCCAGAAACAGATAGGCCCCGGGCCGCGCCTGCAGCATGTACGAGAAATCCTCGGCCCCCATCGTGGGGGCGGAGGGCAGCACCGCCCCCGGCCCGGCCACCTCGGCGGCAACCTCGGCGACGAAAGCGGCGCGGGCGGGGTCGTTGATCGTGGCCGGATAGCCCACGTCATAGTCGAGCACCGCCTCGACCCCGTAGGCCGCCGCATGGCCGGCAACGATCTCGGCCATGCGCTTTTGCACCATCTCCTGCACGGCCGGGTCGAAGCTGCGCACCGTCGCGCAAAACCAGGCCTTGTCGGGGATGATGTTGTCGGCGCTGCCGGCGTGAAACTGCGTGACCGAGATCACCAGATCGTCAGTGCCGCGCCGGTTGCGGGCCACGATGCTCTGGAATGCCTGCGCCATGGCCATGCCCGCCGCGATCGGGTCGGCGGTGGCCTCGGGGTGGGCGCCATGGCCGCCGCGCCCGGTGACGTTGACCCAGGCAGTATCGACCGCGGCCATCACCGCGCCCGGCGAAATCGCGATCATGCCCTCGGGCAGGTAGGGGGCGTTGTGCAGGGCATAGACCTGCGCGATGTCGAAACGCTCCATGATTCCTTCGCGCACCATCACGCCCGCGCCACCGGCGGATTCCTCGGCGGGCTGGAAGATCAGCGCAACGCGCCCGGCAAAACGCCGCGTCTGCGCCAGATACCCGGCCGCGCCCAGAAGCATGGTGGTGTGCCCGTCATGGCCGCAGGCATGCATCCGCCCCGGCACGGTCGAGGCATATGGCGCGCCTGTGGCCTCTTCGATGGGCAGGGCGTCCATATCGGCGCGCAGGCCCACGGTCGGCCCCTCGGCCTGACCCTCTATGATCGCCACGATGCCCGATTGCGCGATCCCTTCGTGAATTTCGGTGATCCCCATCTCGCGCAGCCGCGCCACGATGAAGGCCGCTGTCTCATGGCAGTCAAAGCCGATTTCCGGGTGGCGGTGCAGGTGGTGGCGCCATTCGGTCATCTTCGGGGCAAGTTCGGCAATGGCATTATGCACGGGCATGGTGGATTCCTCGGCCGGAAAGGGGCAGTGTCACGCGCGATACATGACACCATCCGACGAGGCCCCGCAATGCCCCTTTCCCGCGCCGAGAGCGACGCCCTGGTTCACGACCCCGAGGGCGGCCTGCCCCGCCTGCTGGAGATCATGCGCCGCCTGCGCGATCCGCAAACCGGCTGCCCCTGGGATATCGAGCAGGATTTCGCCTCGATCGCGCCCTACACGATCGAGGAAGCCTACGAGGTGGCCGACGCGATCGCGCGTGGCGACATGCCCGCGCTCGAAGGTGAGCTGGGTGATCTGCTGCTGCAGGTGGTCTATCACGCGCAGATGGGCGACGAGGCCGGGCATTTCAGCTTTGACAGCATCGCCCGCGCGATCTGTGACAAGATGGTGGCGCGCCACCCGCACGTTTTCGGCAGTGAGAGCCGCGACAAGACCGCCGCGCAGCAGGTGCAGGACTGGGAACGCGTCAAGGCCGCCGAGCGGGCCGCGCGTGACCAGGGCGGGGTGCTTGACGATGTTGCGTTGGGGCTGCCGGCCCTGATGCGCGCGGTAAAGTTGCAAAAGCGCGCCGCACGGGTGGGTTTCGACTGGCCCGAAACCGCGCAGGTCGTTGACAAGATCATCGAGGAGGCGCGCGAACTGGTCGAGGCGCGCGATAGCCTGGGCAAGGCCGAGATCGAGGAAGAATTCGGCGATCTGCTGTTCGTCATGGCCAATCTGGCGCGACATCTCGGTATCGACCCGGAGGCCGCGCTGCGCGGCACGAATGATAAATTCACGCGCCGTTTCCGTGCGGTAGAGGCCGAACTTGCAGCACAGGGGCGGCGCCCGGAGGACTCTGACCTGGCCGAGATGGATGCCCTCTGGAACGACGCCAAAGCGCATGAGAAGGCGCAGACCTAGCCGCAGATGCCGCGCCTGCCTGGCCCATGGGTTTGCCGCGCTCGGTGGCTGTCGCAACGGGCCGGCGGAAAACCCCGCGCCCCTTGCGCTGCGGCGCAGGGATACCTAGTCTCTGCGTGATTGAACTGAAGTGACCGGCCAGCGCTTGTCAATCCCTGCCCGGCGCCCTATTTGCCGCTTCGTCCCGGTTGGGTTTCTGCCTCCGGCGATCCGAGGTTTTAGATGCGCATCATTTCCCTTCTGACCGCGTCGCTGGTGCTGTTCACGCTTTATCTTCTGGTGCTCGAGCGTGACGCCCTGTTCGATTTCGCCGAAGGCGACCCCAGCGCGCTGGGGCGGATCGCCGTGGTGCAATGGATCACCGGCGCGCCTGACACCAACACGGCCCTGCCGGTGCCTGAACCGACCACCGAAACCACACCGCCCGCCGCCGATGCGCCGCCTGCCGAAGATACGCCCGAGCGCCGCGTGGCCGTCGTGGCGATGCCTTCCCAAGCACAGCAGATCGAACGCGCGGTAATTCTGCGCGGCCGGACCGAGGCCGCCCGTCAGGTGCAGGTCATGGCCGAAACCTCGGGCCGCGTGATCTCGGAGCCGCTGCCCCGCGGCAGCATGGTCGAGTCCGGCGACACCCTGTGCCAACTTGCCCCCGGAACCCGCGCCGCCACGCTGGACGAGGCCCGCGCACGGCTGACCGAGGCCGAGATAAGCTTTCGCGCGGCCCAACAGCTTGCGACCGAGGGGTTTGCCTCGGACACCCGCGCCGCCAATGCCCGCGCCGCGCTGCAAACCGCCCAGGCCGCCGTCGCCCGCGCCGAAGAGGAAATCGAGCGGCTGACCATCACCGCCCCTTTTGGCGGCGTGCTGGAGACCGACAGCGCCGAGCTGGGCGCGCTGATGCAACCCGGCGCGCTGTGTGCCACGGTGGTGCAGCTCGATCCGATCCGGCTGGTAGGGTTCGTGCCCGAGGCCGATATCGACCGCATCGAACACGGTGCCCCGGCCGGCGCGCGGCTTGTCAGCGGGCGCGAGGTGCAGGGCGAGGTCACGTTCCTTGCGCGCTCGGCCGATCCGGGCACGCGCACCTTCCGCGTCGAAGTGACCGTGGCGAACCCCGACCTGGGCATCCGCGACGGCCAGACCGCCGAGATTGCCATCGCCGCCGCCGGGGCCGAGGCGCATCTGCTGCCCGGCTCGGCGCTCACGCTTGACGATGACGGGCGGCTGGGTGTGCGGATTGTCGATGAAGAACGCCGCGCGCGCTTCGTGCCCGTCGAGGTGGTGCGCGATTCAATCAATGGGGTCTGGGTCTCGGGCCTGCCCGCTGCGGCAGATGTCATAATCGTCGGGCAGGAATTCGTGCGCGACGGCGTGTCGGTGGCGCCGACCTGGCGCGAGGCGCCACTGGATGACGGCACCGGCGGGGCCAACCCGCTGGCCGCCACGATCACCGGCATTGCCCCGCCGCCCGCAGGTTCAGGGGCAGTCTCAGAGGCGGACCAATGACCCGCATCATCGACTGGGCCTCGGGGCGGGCGAGGATGGTGCTGGCCTTCATCGCGCTGACGCTGGCGGCGGGGGTCTTCGCCTATACCGGCCTGCCCAAGGAGGGCGAACCGGATATCGAGATCCCCGCTCTTTTCGTCTCGGTGCCGTTTCCCGGCGTCTCGGCGCAAGACAGCGAAACCCTGTTGATCAAACCGATGGAGACCGAGCTTTCCGACCTGGACGGGCTGAAAACCATGTCGGCCACCGCGGCCGAAAACTACGCCGGCATGGTGCTGGAGTTCGAATTCGGCTGGGACAAGCAGGCCACCATCGCCGAGGTGCGCGACCGGATGAGCCGCGCCGAGGCACAGTTTCCGGCCGGGTTCGACAGCTACAGCATCAACGAGTTCAATTTTTCCGAATTTCCGATCATCGTCGTTTCGCTTTCGGGGGATGTGCCCGAACGCAGCCTGTCGCGGCTGGCCCGCGACATGCAGGAGCGTATCGAGGGGATCGATGCCGTGCTCGAGGCCACGATCGCCGGCATCCGCGACGAGATGGTCGAGGTGGTGATCGATCCGCTGCGGCTGGAGGCTTACAACGTCACCGCCGGCGAGCTGATCAATGTCGTCACCCGCAACAACCAGCTTGTCGCCGCTGGCGAAGTCGAGACCGAAAGCGGGGCGTTCTCGGTAAAGGTGCCCTCGGCCTTCACCGGCCCTCAGGATGTGGAGCGCCTGCCAGTCAAGGTAAACGGCGACAGCGTGGTGCGGCTGGGCGATCTGGCCGATATTCGCCTGACCTTCGAGGACCGCAGCGGCACCGCCCGTTTCAACGGCGAAACCGCCGTTGCGCTGCAGGTCGTGATCCGCAAGGGCTTCAACCAGATCGACACGGCCCGGCAGGTTCGCGAAACCGTCGCCGCCGCGCATGCTGAATGGCCCGAACCGCTGCGCGAGGCGGTCACCGTGGCCACCTCGCTTGACCGCTCGGTGCATGTCGAGGCGATGGTGCGCCAGCTTGAAGCCTCGGTGCTGACCGCGATCGCGCTGGTGATGATGGTGGTGCTGGCCGCGCTTGGCACGCGCTCGGCACTGCTGGTGGGCTTTGCGATTCCCACCTCGTTCCTGTTGTGTTTCGTGTTGTTCGGGGTGATGGGTGTCACGGTTTCCAACATCGTGATGTTCGGGCTGATCCTGTCGGTGGGCATTTTGGTCGATGGCGCGGTCGTGGTGGTGGAATACGCCGACAAACGCATCCGCGAGGGCACCGGCCCGATGCAGGCCTATGTAATGGCGGCCAAGCGGATGTTCTGGCCGATTACCGCCTCGACGGCGACGACGCTCTGCGCCTTTCTGCCGATGCTGTTCTGGCCCGGCGTCGCGGGCGAGTTCATGGGGATGCTGCCGCTCACGCTGATCTTCGTACTTTGCGCATCGCTGATCGTGGCGCTGATCTACCTGCCGATCATGGGCGGCGTGTCGGGCCGGGTGTCGCGGCTGCTGGAGCGCGCCTCAAGCGGGCTGCGCCCGCTGCCCTGGCTAATCCGCGCGGCGCTCGTGCCGCTGGCGCTGGGGGTGATCTATCTGGGCGCAATGCAGACACTGAACCCGGGCTACCTGTTCGCTGCGCCAGCCGACTGGCCGCGCGCGGCGGCACTGCTGCCGGGCGCGGTGCTGTTCATTGCCGGGGCGCTGGCCGCCTCGGTCACGCTGAGCGCCGCGCGCCTCGGCGGGCAGAGCCCCCGGATCCGCGCGGGACGGCAGCGCACCGGCTTTGGCCGTTTCATCAGGCTGATCGTGGGCAACCCGGTGATGCCGGTGGTGACGATCCTTGCGGTCGCGGGCTTCGTCGTCGCCACCTTCGCCTATTACGGCGAGCACAACCGCGGCGTGGAGTTCTTCGTCGAGACCGACGCCGAACAGGGCATTGTCTATGTCCAGGCGCGCGGCAACCTTTCGCTGGCCGAAAAGGACGCGCTGGTGCGCCAGGCCGAAGAGGTCGTGCTCGGGCTTGACGGGGTGGCCGCGGCTTTCGCCTTTGCCGGCGCGGGCGGGCTGAACCAGAACACCGGCGGCGCGCAGGCCCCGCTCGACACGGTCGGGCAGGTCCAGTTCGAATTCACCCGCTGGGAAGACCGCGCCGGCCAGCCGGGCATGAACGGCAACGCCATTCGCGACCGGATGCAGGAGCGGCTCGACCGGATCCCCGGCATCCGCAGCCAGATCCTGGTGGCCACCGGCGGCCCCGGCGCCAGCAAGCCGGTGCATCTGCGCCTCAAGGGCACTGATTTCGGCCCCCTTCACGCGGCGGCCGAGGCCGTCGTCGCAAGGATGCAAGCCACCCCCGGTATTGTCGATGTCGAAGATACCCGCCCCCTGCCCGGCATTGACTGGCAGATCGACGTGGATGTCGAACGCGCGGGCCGGTTCGGCGCCGATGTGGCCACCGTGGGCGGCATGGTGCAGCTTGTCACCCGTGGCATCCTGCTCGACACCATGCGGGTCGCCAGTTCGGACGAGGAAATCGAGATCCGCGTGCGCCTGCCCGAAAAGGACCGCGTGCTTTCCACCCTCGACAGCCTGCGCGTCCAGACCGCGGCCGGGCAGGTGCCGCTCTCCAATTTCATCACCCGCGCCCCGGTGCCCAGCCTCGGACAGATCGACCGCGTGGACCAGCAGCGCTATTTCGACGTGAAGGCCAATGTCGCGCCGGGGCTGACCAACGAGGCCGGGCGCCCGGTCAACGCCAATGAGCGCATCGAGCATCTCACCCGCTGGCTGGAGGCCGAAAATCCCCTGCCGGCGGGCATCAGCTGGGAATGGACCGGCGACCAGCAGGACCAGGAGGAAAGCACCGAGTTCCTGATGGGTGCCTTTGCCGGGGCGCTGGCGCTGATGTTCATCATCCTGCTGGCGCAGTTCAACAGTTTCTACAACGCGGTGCTGGTGCTGGTGGCGGTGGTGCTGTCCACCGCGGGAGTGCTGATCGGGATGCTGGTGATGGACCAGACATTCTCGATCATCATGACCGGCACCGGGATCGTGGCGCTGGCCGGCATCGTGGTGAACAACAACATCGTGCTGATCGACACCTATCAGGAATACGCCCGCACCATGCCGCGGATCGAGGCCATCATCCGCACCGCCGAGGCGCGCATCCGCCCGGTGCTGCTGACCACGATCACCACCATGGCCGGGCTGACGCCGATGATGCTGGGCCTCAGCATCGATTTCATCAATGGCGGCTACTCGCTCGACAGCCCCACAGCGCTATGGTGGAAGCAGCTTGCCACCGCGGTGGTGTTCGGTCTGGGGATCGCCACGCTGCTCACGCTGGTCTTCACCCCGGCGCTGCTGGCACTCAGGGTCTGGGTGGCGGCGGGCGCCTACCGCTCGGTGGCGACGCTGCGCCAGCTTGCCCCCGGCGCCCGCCGCCAGGCCGCGCGCGACCGCGCCCTTGCCCGTGCCGCCCGCAAGCTTTCCCAAGACGATGTCATCTGGGAAGACACAGCCGACAGCACGGTGCCGCCGCAAGGCGCCGCCAGCACATTGCCTCTGCGCGCCGCCGAATGAGCCGCAGCGCGCGCGCACCGTTTTGCCCCACGCGCCTTCTTCTTGGTGAAAATATCCGCGCCGCAGGCCCCGGCCAGCCATAGGCGCGACGCCCTCTCCCGCTTTGCCTGCTCCCCCACCGGTGCCGGCCGCGCATGAATTGGGCGCCCCTCTTGGCGCCCTTCCTCAGCGTTGCCGCGCGATGACAACCCTGCCCAGCCCCGCTACGCCCAGCAGCAGAACCAGCAGCGCGGCAAGCGGCGCCTCGCCCCGGCGGGCAAAGACGGTGGGCGCATCGGCGGCCGGCAGCGGTGCATCGACCACACCCGCCTGCCCCAGCCCCAGACCGGCCAGCATCCGCCCGCGCGCATCGATCACGCCCGAGACCCCGGTATTGGCCGCGCGCACCACCGGCAGCCCCATCTCGATGGCGCGAAAGCGGGCCTGCGCCAGGTGCTGGAACGGCCCCGAAAGCCGGCCGAACCAGGCGTCGTTGGTGGCCTGCAACACCCAGTCGGGCCTCTCGGTGGCGCGCAGATGGCGGGGAAACACCGCCTCGTAGCAGATCAGCGGCAGCACCCGGCCCGCCGCGCCGAAATCCATCAGCTCCGGCCCCGGCCCCTTGCTGTAGCCCGCCAGTTGCCGCGAAGCCAGCCCGGCATAGCCCGCGCCCAGCAGTGCCTCGGCCAGGGGCACGTATTCCCCGAAGGGCACCAGGTGGTGCTTGTCATAGACGGCCTGCACCGCGCCCGCGTCCCCCTCGATCAGCGCCAGCGAGTTGAAATAGCGCGCGCCCTCGCGCCGCTGCACACCCAGCGCCACGGGGCCACCGCCTGCAGCCTCGGCGATCCATTCCAGCGCCGGGCCGGCCTCGTCGAGCAGCCAGGGAATCGCGGTTTCCGACCAGATCACCAGATCGGGCGCAGGGGCGCCCGCCTCGGGGGGGGCGGCGGTCAGGTCAAGCTGCCGCTCGAAGAAGTGCCGGGCCCAGTCGGGGTGCCATTTGAGGTGCTGCGGCGCGTTGGGCTGCACCAGCCGGAGCGTGATACCCGGCGCCTCGCCCGCAACAGGCGCGGCCAGCCGCCCCTCGCCCCAGAGCCACCCGCCCGCCAGCAAGGCAAACGCCGCCACGCCCCCCGCGCCCCGGCGCAACCACCCCGCCCCCGCCAGCAGCGGCAGCGCCGCCAGCGCGAATGTCAGCGCCGTAAGCCCCGAAGCGCCGATCAGCGCGGCAAGCTGCGCCAGCGGCGTATCCAGCCAGATGTGCCCGGGCATCGCCCAGGGAAAACCCGTCAGCACATGGCCGCGCAGCAGTTCGGCCGCCGCGAGTGTCAGCACCAGTCCCCTGGCCCGTGCCCGCAGCGACGCCCCGCCCAGCCAGAAGGCCGCCCCGGCCGCCAGCGCCCAGAAAAGCGCCAGGCCGAAGCTCATGCCAATCAGCGCGAAAGGCGCCATCCAGCCATGGCGCGCGGGGTCCACGAAGAAGGGCTCGACAATCCAGAAAAGCGCCGCCGCAAAATACGCCGCCCCGCCGAACCAGCCCAGCCAGACGGCGCGGCCCGCGCGAGCCTCGGTCGCGATCAGCGCCATCAGCGCGGCAAGCGCGGGCAGCGAAAGCCACCACCAGCCAAGCGGTGCCTGCCCTGCCGCCACCAGCGCCCCCAAAAGCGCCGCGCCCCCCAGCAGGCGCCAGCCCGGGCGCACCGGCGGGGCGCACAGCCCGCGCAGCCACCGCGCCGCGCGCCTCATGCGGGATCGACCAGTGCCTCGGGCAGCCGCACGCGCAGGCGGCGGATACGGCGCGGGTCGGCCTCGACCACCTCGAAGATCACGCCGCTTTCATGGGTAATCACCTCGCCCCGTGCGGGCACCCGCCCGCTGAGCATGATGACCAGCCCACCCAGGGTGTCGATCTCGTCGCGGTCATCCTCGGGGGCGAGCTGCAGGCCGATTTCGGCCTCGAAAGCGTCAAGCGGCGTGCGCGCCTGCGCCAGATAGCAGCCGGGTTTTTCCTGCGCCCAGTGGGTTTCGTCCTCGGTGTCGTGCTCGTCCTCGATCTCGCCCACGACCTGTTCGATCAGGTCTTCGATCGTGACCAGCCCGTCCACCCCGCCATATTCGTCGATCACCAGCGCCATGTGGGTCCGCTCGGACTGCATCTTCTGCAACAGCACCGCCAGCGGCATCGAGGGGGGCGCGAAGATCAGCGGGCGCAAGAGCGGGCGCAGGTCGAACGCGTGATGCCCGTTGAATCCGTATTTCAACGCCAGATCCTTGAGCAGCAAGAGGCCCTGCGGGTGGTCGAGCGTGTCCTCGTAGACCGGGATGCGCGAATAGCCCGAATCGCGAAACAGCGCGATCAGCGCATCGCGCCCGATATCCACCGGGGCCGCGACGATCTCGGCCTTGGGCACTGACACATCCTCGACCCGCAGCCTGCGCAGGTTGTCGAGCACGCGGCGCAAGCCGGTTGGCGCACTTTCATCTTCTTCTTCAGGGGTTTGGAAGGCATTCATCAACCTGCCAAACAGGCCCTTCTGATTGCCTTCATCGGGATCTTGCGCGCGTTGCGCCGCCGTAGATCCGCCTTCGGTATCGCCCATTTCTCCTGTTTCCGTCAGCCTGGGCATGTTGCGCCCGTTTCCTCATATGGGTTCGCCACACCCAGAATGGCAAGTATCTCGACTTCACGCGCTTCCATGAGTGCGGCATCGCCGTCACGCATGTGGTCATGGCCCAGAAGATGCAAGAGCCCGTGAACGACAAGATGCGTGGCGTGGTCGGCCAGGCTGCGCCCGGCCTCGGCCGCTTCGCGCGCGCAGGTTTCATAGGCCAGCGCGATATCGCCCAGGCCTTCGGGGTCATCCGCCGGGCCGGGCTCGGGCAGTGCGGGGGCAGCGCCCTCGGCCTCGGCGGCGAGATCCTCGGCAGGCCAGGACAATACGTTGGTGGCGCCCGGCTTGCCGCGAAACTGCGCGTTCAGATCGGCAATGCGCGCATCATCGGCGGCCAGCAGGCTGATCTCGAACCCCTCGGCCCCCAGCCCCAGATGCGCCAGCGTGGCCTGCGCGGCCCGCTCGGCCAGCGGCTCAAGCCCCGCTTCGCGCCAGCGTGTGTCCTCGATCAGGCAGTCAACCAGTGTTGTCATCGCGCTCATAGGCCTCGATGATCCGGGCAACCAGCGGGTGGCGCACCACATCGGCAGCCGTGAAATAACTGAACGACACGCCCTTGACGCCCTTGAGGATGCGCTCGGCCTCGGCCAGCCCCGAGGCCACGCCGCGCGGCAGGTCCACCTGGCTGCGATCCCCGGTGATCACCATGCGCGAGCCCTCGCCCAGCCGGGTGAGAAACATCTTCATCTGCATGCCGGTGGCGTTCTGCGCCTCGTCCAGCACCACAAAGGCATTCCCCAAGGTGCGCCCGCGCATGAAGGCCAGCGGCGCGATCTCGATTCGCTTTTCCTCGATCAGCCGCCCAAGCTGCTTGCCCGGCAGGAAATCGTTGAGCGCATCGTAAAGCGGCTGCATGTAGGGATCGACCTTTTCCTTCATGTCACCGGGAAGAAAGCCCAGCCGCTCGCCCGCCTCGACCGCCGGGCGCGAGAGGATGATCTTGTCGACATGGCCGTCGATGAACATCGAGACCGCCACCGCCACCGCGATATAGGTCTTGCCGGTGCCCGCAGGACCGATGCCGAAGCTCATCTCGTTGCCGACCAGCGCACGAACATAGGCGCGCTGCGCCTGGGTGCGCGGCTCCACGTTGCGCTTGCGAGTGCGAATCTCGATCCGGCCGGCCTGAAACATCTCAAGCTGTGCGCCGGTCGGCACGCCCGCGCTGCCTTTGCCGGCGCGCTCCGCGCCCTCTGCTGCCTGGGCGTTGCCGGGGGCATCGCCCAGGCGCACCGATGCGTCGATATCGCCCGGCTCGACCCCGCGCCCGGATTCCAGCCGCTCATAGAGCGCTTCGAGCACCGCCTGCGCGCGTTCGCGCTGTTCCGGCGCGCCATGCAGGGCAAGCTGGTTGCCCCGGCGCAATATCTGCACCCCAAGCAGAGCCTCGATCTGCGCAAGGTTCCTGTCGAACTCCCCGCACAGGTCGATAAGCAGCCGGTTGTCGGAAAATTCCAGAACGATCCCGTCACTGGCGTCCCGGTCGGACGCAGGGGTCAGCACGCTGAGTCCCAATCGTGGCTCCGTCACAAAGTCCAACTGGATTCGAGCGTGCCCCGACAGCAGCTCGGGTGCAAGCGCCTGCGCGAAAGTTTCATCAAAGCGTGACAATAAAAATGGCCGCGGAGCCTCCCCTCTCCGCGGCCACTCCAGCAAGCGCCCTACATGTCAGCGGTAGATATCCGGAACATGCGGCGCGCTGGCATACGGATCGCCCACGATGCTGCCCGGAGGCGCGATGGGCGTGCAGACCGGCAGGCCGGTGCGCGGATCGTGACGGCGCGACATGTAGCCTTCAAGCCCGTCATCGATGATCCAGGTGTGGCAGCCGTCCGGGTCGATGGCGATCGCGGCGCGCAGCTGGCTCAGGTCCTGGCCGTCGACCGGGCCGCGGTCGATCCCGTCGGCGATGATCGGCGGGCCGCCATCCTGCGGGATGCCGCCACAGGCCGCCAGGGCCAGAACAAGCGCGACCGCCGCGCCCCTGCGAAAAGTGCAATACGCTTTCATGATGTCACCTGTAGCAAACGATTTCGACGCGGCGATTCTTGGCCATGCCGGCCGCGGTCGCATTCGTGGCGATCGGAACGCGTTCGCCGAAGCCCATCTCGCGGGCGACATGCTTGCCCATCGAGCGCGCGAGATTTCCCACCGAACGGGCGCGCCGTTCGGACAGGCGCATGTTGTATTCATCCGAAGCGCGGCTGTCGGTGTGGCCGTAGACCGCATAAGCGTGAGCGCCGGCATTCTCGAAGAAGTGCTTCAGGCGTGCTTGCCCCTGCTGTGTCAGCCTGTGACTGTCGGTGGCGAAAAGCACATCGCTGTTTTCAACCAGGCAGGTGTTCATCTCTAGGCAGACGGGCTTGCCCGTTTGCGGATTGACGCGGTGCACCATGTAGCCCTCGGCCCCGCCATCGGCAGCCCAGTGCATACAGCCGTCCGGATCAATCCAGACCGTGGGCTTCCAGCGGAATGACACATCGGACTGGGGCGGCGGCGGATTAGGCACGGCCGCTGGCATCCCTGACGAAGACGCCATCCGGAGCTGCGATTTCGCGGCAGGTGCCGATTTCGAATCCTGGGATTGATAGCCGTTCGCGCTGGCCTCACCGGCGGGAACCGCCGCCATGCCGAACGCCAATATGAATGCAGGCAGCAATGCATGCGTTCTGAACTTTCTGAACACAGCCGATGTCCTTTCCAAATGACCCCCATTGCGGCGGCATAGCTGGAACCGGCACAGAAATGCACCGCCGCCGCACGCAGACGGCCAAACACTAACAAGATTCACACATATGTGAAGGAATTTTCCGACTCTTCTGTTGCGGCAGGGGAAACGGGCTGTTGCCACGCGCCAATTTCCGGCCCGCGCAGGCACGCGCGCGCCTTGTTTCGGGCGCGATTCAGCCCGCCAGAAGCTCCCCGGCCAGCGAATTCGGCGCGCTGGCGGCGATTCGCACCGCGCGCGATTCGCCCAAGGCGCTGTCGGGCGCGATGACATGAACAGCGTGCAGATATTCCGACTTGCCGACAAGCTGCCCCGGCGCGCGACCCTGCTTTTCGAACAGAACCCGCACGTTGCGCCCGACCATCGCCTCCTGCCGGGCGCGCTGCTGTTGGTTGAGCAGCGTCTGAAGCCGCTGCAGCCGGTCATCCATCACCTCGACGGACACGCCCGCGCGTTCGGCCGCCGGGGTGCCGGGGCGGGGCGAATACTTGAAGGAATAGGCCTGCCCGTATTCCACGGCGCGCACCAGGTCCATGGTGGCCTGGAAATCGGCCTCTTCCTCGCCGGGGAAGCCGACGATGAAATCGCCCGAAAGCAGAATGTCGGGCCGCGCGGCGCGCAGGCGCTCTATCACGCGCAGGTATTGCTCGGCGGTGTGGCTGCGGTTCATCGCCTTGAGAATGCGATCCGACCCCGATTGCACCGGCAGATGCAGATACGGCATCAGCTTTTCGCAGGTTCCGTGCGCCTCGATCAGGTCGTCGCTCATGTCATTGGGGTGCGAGGTGGTGAAGCGGATACGCTCCAGCCCGTCAACCTCGGCCAGTTCCCGGATCAGCCGCGCAAGGCTCCAGTCGCCGCCCTCCGGCCCGGCGCCGTGATAGGCGTTGACGTTCTGGCCCAGCAGCGTGATCTCGCGCACGCCGCGCTCGACCAGATCGCGCGCCTCGGACAACACCCGCGCGACGGGGCGGCTGACCTCGGCACCGCGGGTATAGGGCACCACGCAGAAGGCGCAGAACTTGTCGCAGCCCTCCTGCACCGTCAGAAAGGCCGTCGGCCCGCGCCGCGGTTTGGGCCGCGCCGGCAGATGATCGAACTTGTCTTCGGCGGGAAACTCGGTTTCCACCGCCCGCTGCCCCTGCCCCGCGCGGGCCTCCAGATCGGGCAGGCGGTGATAGCTCTGCGGCCCGACCACCAGATCGACAAGCGGCTGGCGGCGCAGGATCTCCTCGCCCTCGGCCTGGGCCACGCAGCCGGCGACACCGATCTTGAGGCCGGGCTTCGCGGCCTTGAGCGGCTTGAGCCGGCCCAGTTCCGAATAGACCTTTTCGGCGGCCTTCTCGCGGATATGGCAGGTGTTGAGCAGGATCATGTCTGCCTCTTCCGGGGCCGCGGTCTGCACATAGCCCGAGGCGCCCAGGGCCTCGGCCATGCGCTCGCTGTCATAGACATTCATCTGACAGCCATAGGTCTTGATGAACAGCTTCTTCGGCTCGGCCATGATCCAACACTCCGGGGTTGCGCCGCCCGTCTAGGGCATGTTGCGCCTGATTGGTTTCACCCCGCCCGGGCCGCTTGCGGCCCGGGCATGCGCCCGCCCGCCCCCCAGGCGGGCGCATCCGCGC
>NZ_QNVJ01000103.1 GCF_003350345.1 Alkalilacustris brevis | reverse complement strand
AAACCGGGCAGTTCTCGGCGAGGAAACTGTTCCTGTCCCACCATCCGAACGGGGCGAAGAGGGCCGGGCGCGGCCCGGGCTGGTCACCCGGGCGGAACCTGTGGCGGGCGTGGTGTGGAACAGTTTCCCGGTGCCGAGTTTGGAAATGGTTTGGCGCGACACTTTTTCAGCAGCCTGATAGGCGCGACCCGCCGCGGGCCCGCGGCTTGCTGTGGCCTGTGCCTGTGGCTCTTGATCGTGGCCTTGGCCGCGGGTTTTGACCGTGTGTTTTGACACGGCGGCAGAAAGCCGCGATAGTCAGCCCAACAACAAGAGGCGCACACCGCGTGGGGGAGGCCGGCGGATGGGCAAGCGTGTCCTGGTCATCGAGGATGAACCTAACATCGTCGAGGCGATCAGCTTCATCCTGTCGCGCGACGGCTGGGAGGTGGCAAGCCATTCCGACGGGGCCGACGCGCTGGCGGTGATCGGCGCGGCCAAGCCCGATCTGCTGATCCTCGACGTGATGCTGCCCGGCAGGAGCGGCTTCGATATCCTGCGCGCCCTGCGCGCGTCGGGCGAGAATGCCGATCTTCCGGTGCTGTTGCTGACCGCCAAGGGCCAGACGCGCGATCGCGAACTGGCTGCGCAGTTCGGCGCAAACCGCTTCATGACCAAACCATTTTCGAATCGCGAGGTTCTGGAAACCGTTCGCGAACTGGCAGGGCCGTGAAGGCCCCGCGGCAGGCTGTTTTCGTGGGGCGGGGCACCTATCGCCGCCGGCGGCTGATCGATTTTGCCAAGCTGTTGCCGTTTCTCGGGGTGGCGCTGATCGCCATGCCGGTGGTCTGGGGCCCCGAGCCGCTTGCCACGGTTGCGCCCGACCTGCCTGCCGCACCCACCTCTGACAGTCCGCCGCAAAGCGGGGGCGAGGTGGTGCGCGACAGCGTTTTTCTGTTCGCCGTGTGGTTCGGGCTGGTAGCTGCGGCCTTTCTGGTCGCGCTGAACCTGCGCGATGCGCCCGAGGGCGAGGCAGGCGCCCCCAGCCCGCAGGAGGACGAGGCGCCCTGATGCTGACCTTCAACATCCTTCTGGTGGCCTGCGTCGCCTATGCGGCCTTTCTGTTCCTCGTGGCCTTCGCGGTCGAGAAGCGCGCCGAACGCGGGCGCATCGGCTGGCTGCGCTCGCCGGTGGTCTACACGCTGTCGCTTTCGGTCTACTGCACCGCCTGGACCTTTTACGGCGCGGTCGGTTACGCCGCGCGCTCGGGTCTGGAATTCATGACCATCTATCTGGGCCCGACGCTGGTTTTTGTGGGCTGGTGGTGGATCCTGCGCAAGCTGGTGCGCATCGGACGCGCGCAGCGCATCACCTCGATCGCCGATCTGATTTCATCGCGCTATGGCAAGTCGAACCTGCTGGCGGTGATCGTGACGCTTCTGGCGGTGTTCGGCACAACCCCCTATATCGCGCTGCAGTTGCAGTCGATCTCGCTCTCGTTCGCGGTGTTTGCCGCCGATACCCGCAACGGCTGGGAAATGCCTGACCTGGCGGAAACCGCGCTTTGGGTCGCGGCGGGGCTGACGCTGTTCACCATTCTTTTCGGCACCCGCAACCTGGATGCCAACGAGCGCCATAACGGCGTGGTCATGGCCATTGCCGTCGAGGCGGTGGTCAAGCTGGTGGCGCTGATGGCGGTGGGGGCCTTTGTCGTCTGGGGGGTGGCCGGGGGCGTTGGCGACGTGCTCGAACGCATCAGCGCGCAGGCCCGCCCGGAATGGACCATCCAGCCGGGCCGCTGGGCGGGGCTGACCTTCCTGGCTGCCGTGGCGATTCTGGTGCTGCCCCGGATGTTCCAGGTGACGGTGGTCGAGAATGTCGATGAACGCCACCTTGTCACGGCCTCCTGGGCGTTTCCGCTCTATCTCTTTCTGATGAGCCTTTTCGTGCTGCCCATCGCGGCCATCGGCCTTGAAATTCTGCCGCCGGGGCTGAACCCTGACCTGTTCATGCTGACGCTGCCGCTCAGTCTGGGGCAGGAGGGGCTGGCGATGCTGGCTTTCCTGGGCGGGTTCTCGGCGGCCACCTCTATGGTGATCGTGGCGGCGATCGCGCTTTCGACGATGGTGTCGAACCATATCGTCGTGCCCTTGTGGCTGGCGCAACGCGGAGGCGCCGCGGGGGATGTGCGCTCGCTGGTGCTGAATGCGCGGCGGGTGTCGATCGCGGCGGTGCTGGCGCTGGGGTATGTCTATTACCGCGTCACCGGCGGCTCGGCGGCGCTGGCGTCGATCGGGCTGATCGCCTTTGTCGGCATGGCGCAGGTGCTGCCGGCGATGCTGGGTGGGTTGTTCTGGCGCGGGGCCACGCGGGTGGGCGCGGCGGCGGGCCTGAGCCTGGGCTTCGCGATCTGGCTTTATGCGCTGTTCCTGCCCAGTTTCGGCGCCGGGGTCATCATGCCCACCTCGCTGATCGAGGCAGGTCCGTTCGGCATCGGCTGGCTGCGCCCGCAGGCGATGTTCGGCGTCACCGGCATGGACCCGCTGCTGCACGCGCTGTTCTGGTCGCTTGCGTTGAACGCGCTGGCGTTCTGCGCGGGCTCGCTGCTGAGTTTCCCCGGCCCACTGGAGCGGGTGCAGAGCGCGCAGTTCGTCAATGTGTTCGACCTGCCCTCGGGCGCGCGAAGCTGGAGCCAGGGCACCGCCGAGGCCGAGGATTTGCTGGTCATGGCGCAGCGCATCCTTGGCGCAAGCGAGGCGCAGGCCTTCTTCCACGAGGCCGCGCGCGCCCAGGGCAAGGCAGGCTATCTGCCTGACGTGACCCCTGATTTCATGGAGAAACTGGAGCGGCGACTGGGCGGCTCGGTCGGGGCGGCGACGGCCCATGCAATGATCGCGCAGATCGTGGGGGGCAGTTTCGTTTCGGTCGAGGAACTTCTGGCGGTGGCCAATGAGACCGCGCAGATCGTCGAGTATTCGAACCAGCTGGAGGCTAAATCCGAGGAACTGGAACGCACCGCGCGCAAACTGCGCGAGGCCAATGACATGCTGACCAAGCTGAGCGTGCAGAAGGATGCCTTCCTCAGCCAGATCAGCCACGAGCTGCGCACGCCGATGACCTCGATCCGGGCGTTCTCGGAAATCCTCAAGGAAGGCGCCGATCTCAGCCCCGAGGAGTTGCACAAATACGCCGGCATCATCCAGGACGAGGCCATCCGCCTGACCCGGCTGCTCGATGATCTGCTCGACCTGAGCGTGCTCGAGAACGGGCAGGTGCAGCTGCATGTGCAGGACGGCAACCTGCGCACCCTGATCGACCAGGCGGTGGTGTCGTCGAACTCGATCGCGCCTGAGCGCCGTTTCGTGATCGACCGCGACCATGCCGCCGAGAATATCGACCTGCACACCGATACCGGGCGGCTTTCGCAGGTGTTCATCAACATCCTGTCCAATGCGCGCAAATACTGTGATGCCAAGGCCCCGCGCATGGATATCCGCGTCACCGACCGGGGCGAGACGGTGCAGGTCGATTTCACCGACAACGGATCGGGCATACCAGGCAAGAGCCAGGCGCTGATCTTCGAGAAATTCGCCCGCCTGACCGATCAGATGCAGGCCGGCGGCGCCGGGCTGGGGCTGGCGATCTGCCGCGAGATCATGAACAACCTCGGCGGCGAGATCAGCTATGTGCCGGGGCAGGGCGGGGCCGCCTTCCGGGTGACGTTCCCCAAGGTGCTGCCGGCAGCGGGCCTGCCTGCGCAATCGGATGGTGACGCGCAGGAGCCAGCGCAGGCCGGGCGCGGCGGGGCATCGGCGTGAGGGCCCGCTGAACGAGCCTCGGGGCAGGGCTCACGCTCTTGCGGGTGCCTGATGGTGCTTTCCTGCAACCTGATAAAGAGATTGGCAACGCCTGCCGGGATAGCCTGCCGCAAATGACGGGCCAGGCGGGAGGCTGCAGACAATGGCACAGATGGCGCGCACCGATAGCGTCTTGCGGCGCAAGGCCGGGCGTCGGGAGCAGGGGGAAGCGGAGGCGCAGGCATCCCTTGCACAGGGGGCGCATACCGTGCCGCGCGCCCTGCGCCGTGCCCTTGCCCGCGCCGGGCAGAACGAGATCGGCCTGCTGCTCACGGTCGATGACATCACCGAACATGCCGAACTTTCGCTGGCCGAACTGCTCGATCTGCCCGAGGCCGGTGCGCTGCTTGCGGTGCTTGAGGGTCCGGGCGATGACCTGGGGCTGATGGCCTGGTCGCCGCAGCTGGTCGAGGGGGTGGTGCAACAGCAGACCACCGGCGCGGTGCACCCGGTTCTGGCTCAGCCCCGCCGCCCGACACGCACCGATGCGGCCATGTCGGCGGGCCTGGTCGACCGGTCCATGCGCGAGTTCGAGCGCCTGCTGTCGCGGGGCGAGGAACTCGGTTGGGCGGGCGGGTATCGGTATGCCTCGTTCCTGGAAGAGCCGCGCACGCTCGGGCTGTTGCTGGAAGACATCGCCTATCGCAGCTTCGTGATCGAGGTCACGCTGGGCGAGGGGCAGCGCAGCGGCAAGGTGCTGCTTGCGCTGCCGCGCTCGCGCCAGGGCGCTGCCGGCCGCCCCGCCGCCATTGGCGACAGCGGCCACCCGGCCGCGGGGGCAGGCGCGGGCGATGCTCCGGGCGACCCGGCGCGGGACTGGCAAGCGGCAATGGAACAGGTGGTGATGGCCAGCCCGGCGCGGCTTTGTGCGGTGCTGGCCCGGCCCCGTGTGGCCCTGTCACGGGTGATAAACTGGCGCCCCGGCGATGTGTTCGCCCTGCCGCTGGCCCGGATCGACCGTGTGTCGCTGCACGCGGCGGGCGGGCGGCAGGTGGCCCTGGGCCGCCTTGGCCAGAGCCGGGGATTTCGCGCCCTCCGGCTGGGCGATCTCGCGCAGGGCGGCGAGGGGGGGCTGCCGGGCGGCGGGGCCAGGGAGGTTGCGCCTGCGCAGGTGGCAGCAGAACCGGGGGCAATGTCGGGCTCTTGCGCCACGCACGTCGCCGATCCGCTCGGAGTGCCTGCTCAGGCGCCGTTGCCTGCGGGGGGCATTGCGGCGGGCATCGCACCGGCGGACACGGCAGCCGCGCCCTCGGCGGCCGTGCCCTCCGGTGGCGACGGGCCGGCAGCCTCCGTTCCGCGCCTGGCCCCCCTTCCGGCTGGCGAGGGCTGAACCACGCCCGGCGGCAACGCCGGGCAGCGCCTGCCTGCCCCCCCCGGCAGGCGCTGCCCTCGGGCCACTACTTCTCAGGCCGTGTTCTGCAAAGGTCTTCATGATCTTCACATTGCGCCCGCCCTGCCGGGGCAATCGCGATTTGCAAGCCCGCCCCCGCTTGCCTATAAGCGACGCGATGCCGCCTATGGCGCGGCTGAGGATCGCCAACCCGGAGAAGCAAGATGACCCAAGGCTGGAGCAAGTCGGACTGGAGAGCCAAGCCCAGGATCCAGATGCCCGATTATCCCGACGCCGCGGCGCTGGCCGCTGTCGAGGCACAGCTTGCGAAGTATCCGCCGCTGGTCTTTGCCGGCGAGGTGCGACGCCTCAAGCGCCAGCTGGGCGCCGCCGCGCGGGGCGAGGCGTTCCTGCTGCAGGGCGGCGACTGCGCCGAAAGTTTCGGCGAATTCAGCGCCGACAACATCCGCGACACGTTCCGCCTGCTGCTGCAGATGGCGGTGGTGCTGACCTTCGGCGCCAAGGTGCCGGTGGTCAAGGTCGGCCGGATCGCCGGGCAGTTTGCCAAGCCGCGCTCGGCCCCGACCGAGAAGGTGGGCGATGTGGAACTGCCCAGCTACAAGGGCGACATCATCAACGGGTTCGAGTTCACGCCCGAGGCGCGCACGCCCGACCCGGCGCGCATGTTGCAGGCCTATACCCAGGCGGCGGCCTCGCTGAACCTGCTGCGGGCGTTCTCTACCGGCGGGTTTGCCGATATCCACCGCGTGCACGCCTGGACGCTGGGCTTTGCCGAGGGTGACAAGGCCGAGCGCTACCGCGCGCTGACAGACCGGATCTCGGACGCGCTGGCCTTCATGGAGGCCGCCGGCGTGACCGGCCAGACCGCGCCCGAGCTTTCCTCGGTGGAGTTCTACACCAGCCACGAGGCGCTGTTGCTGGAATACGAAGAGGCGCTGTGCCGCGTCGATTCCACCACCGGGCTGCCGGTGGCGGGCACCGGGCACATGATCTGGATCGGCGACCGCACCCGCCAGCCAGATGGCGCGCATGTCGAATTCTGCCGCGGCGTGCAGAACCCGATCGGCCTGAAATGCGGCCCTTCGATCGACACTGACGATCTCAAGCGGCTGATGGCCACGCTCAACCCCGAGAACGAGCCGGGGCGGCTGACCCTGGTCGCGCGGTTCGGGGCAGGCAACGCGGGCGACCACCTGCCGCGCCTGATCAACACCGTGCGCGAGGAAGGGGCCGAGGTGCTCTGGGTCTGCGACCCGATGCACGGCAACACGGTCAAGTCGCCCTCGGGCTTCAAGACCCGGCCTTTCGATGCGGTGCTGCGCGAGGTGCGCGAATTCTTCGCCGTCCACAAGGCCGAGGGCACGATCCCCGGCGGCGTGCATTTCGAGATGACGGGCCAGGATGTCACCGAATGCACCGGCGGCGTGAGGGCTGTTACCGACGAGGACCTGTCCGACCGCTACCACACCGCCTGCGACCCGCGCCTGAATGCCAGCCAGTCGCTGGAGCTGGCCTTTCTCGTGGCGGAGGAACTGTCGGACCGGCGCACGGCCCTGGCGGCGCAGACCGGCTGAGCCTCGGGTCAACCGGAAGAAAATGAGAGGGGCGGCGCGCGATGCGCCGCCTTTTTCAATTGGGTGATGCGGCGCGGGTATGAGAACGGCAATCCGGCCAACGGATCATGCCCCCGCCGCAGGCGCCATCCTTCCGACTTTGAGGGTCGCTTTGCGGATGGAGCCGGCCTTTGGCAGACCGAACGTAGCCACGCAGCGTCGGGCCGCGGTGCGGCGATGCAACGGATAAGGAGCCGCACTTTATGCCTGCCAAGTCCGCGCAAGGTCAGTGTGTTGCGCCTGTGTCGGCCAAATCGCCGTGCCGAGGGGCGGCCCGGCGATGCGCGGCGGGCTGACGCCCTTGATTCCGCGCAAGACATGACGGCAACGGAGCTCCAGGTTGACGTCGATCAGAATGGCGCAGCCCCCAACTGCAATGTTCTTTTGCAAACGACCGGATGCGCCCCCATCAAAACGGGTAGGATTGCCATGTAACCCCGCGGCCCCTCAGCCCCTCAGCCCTGTCCGCCTTCGCGTCCGTCTGCCGGCTGGTCGGGGTCCGCGGTGGACTCGCCCTCCTGCGCGGCCTCATAGGCGGCTTCCATCGCCAGCGCCGAGGCCGCGGGGGTAAAGACCGTGTAGGCCCCGGTGTCCGCCGTGCTGGGGGCGGCTCGCCGCGTCATGCGATAAAACGCATAGGCCGAAACCAGCACCGTCAGAAACGTGATATAGAGGAAAAAGCCCGAAGGCCCGACGATGCCCATGATCCAGCCGGTGATCAGCGGCCCGGCGATCGCGCCCAGCCCGTTGATGAACAAAAGCCCCCCCGAGGCCGAGGCCATGTCTTCGCGGTCAAGGTAGTCGCTGGTATAGGCCAGCAGCAGCGAATAGAGCGGATTGGCAATCCCGCCGATCAGCAGCCCGGCCACCAGCAGGGCATAGAACCCCAGCGGGAACACCGTTGCCACAAGCGCGACGGCGCCGCAGATCCCGGCCGAAATGGCGATCAGCTTGCGCCGGTCCATCCGATCCGAGATCCAGCCGATCGGATACTGGAACACCAGCCCGCCGGTAAAGATCATCGCGATGAACATCGATATCTCGAACACCAACAGCCCCGCCATCGTGCCCCAGACCGCCGCCATGCCAAAGAGCGCGGCATAGACCCCGCCCATCAGGAACATGCCTATGCAGCCCAGCGGCGAGACCTCGAAAAGCTTGCGAAAGCTCATCGGCTTGGTGGTGTCGAACACCGGCGCGGGCGAGATCGACAGAAGGATCGGCGTGAAGGCCAGCGACACCAGCACCGAGGGGATGATGAACAGCGTGAACCCTGCCGGGTCGGCCACGTTCATCAGCCCCTGCGCGGTGATGATGCCCAGCATCTGCACGATCATGTAAAGCGAAAGCGTCTTGCCGCGGGTCTCATTCGTGGCGGCATTGTTGAGCCAGCTTTCTGCAGTGACATAGACCCCGGAAAAGCAAAAGCCGATCAGTATGCGCATCAGCGTCCAGGCGACCCAGTCGGGCACCGCCGCATAAAGCACCAGCAGCGCCGAGATCAGCGAGCCCAGCGCGGCGAACACCCGCACATGCCCCACCCGCCGAATCAGTTCCGGCGCCAGCCGCGAGCCGCCCAGGAACCCCACGAAATAGGCCGACATGATCACCGAGAGCTGAAAGGTGGTGAACCCCTCGATCGAGCCGCGAATACCCAGCAGCGTGCCCTGCACACCATTGCCCACCATCAGCAGGCCAATCCCCAGCAGAAGCGCCCAGGAGGTTCCCAGTACCTGTAACATCAAATCACCTGTAGCCCGTGTGCGCGCAAAGCCTGTTCCGGAAGGTTAGGCACTGTCGCGGCTGTTTGCGACCCCTGCGGTCCGGTCCGGCACCAGCAGCGACGAATCCCCGTAGGAAAAGAAGCGATAGCCCTGCGCAATGGCATGGCGATAGATCGCCATGATCCGGTTGCGCCCCATCAGCGCCGAGACCAGCATCAGCAGTGTCGAGCGCGGCAGGTGAAAATTCGTCATCAGCGCGTCGGTCACGCGGAAGCGGTAGCCGGGGTAGATGAAGATGTCGGTCTCGCCCTGCCAGGGGGCGACATGGCCGGTTTCCGGATCGGCCGCGCTTTCGATCAGGCGCAGGGCGGTGGTGCCCACCGGGATGACCCGCCCGCCGGCTGCGCGGGTGGCGTTGATCTCGGCGGCGGCCTGCGTGCTGACCTCGCCCCATTCGGCGTGCATCCGGTGGGTGGTCACATCCTCGACCTTGACGGGCAGAAAGGTGCCCGCGCCGACATGCAGCGTCACCTCGGTGAGGGCGATGCCGCGCGCGGTCATCTCCTGCAGCAGCGCCTCGTCGAAATGCAACGAGGCCGTGGGCGCGGCCACCGCGCCGGGTAAGCGGGCGAACACCGTCTGGTAATCCTCGCGGTCGCGTTCGTCGGCGGGGCGGCGCGCGGCGATATAGGGGGGCAGGGGCATCGCGCCGGCCTGCGCCAGCGCGGCATCGAAATCCCCGCCCGCAAGGTTGAAGCGCAGCGTCGCCCGATCGGCACCACGGGCGACCACCTCGGCGCTCAGCCCGGCGGCAAACTCCAGCCGGTCGCCGGGGCGCAGCTTCTTCAGCGGCCGCGCCAGCGCCGCCCAGGTGCCGCCCTCGGGTTCGGGTTCGGTAAGGGTAAGTTCGACCTGCGCGCCGGTCGCGCCAGGGCGCTTCCGCACCCCGCTCAGCCGCGCGGGGATCACGCGGGTGTTGTTGAGCACCAGCCGGTCGCCTGGGCGCAGGATCGCGGGCAGATCGCGCACATGGGCATCGCGGATCGCATCGCCTTCGGCCACCAGCAGCCGCGCCGCGGGCCGGGGCCGCACCGGGCGGGTGGCGATCAGCCGCTCAGGCAGGTCGAAATCGAAATCATCGAGCTTCATGTCGGCGCGCCTGTCTTGCCGGAGGGTCTGTCATGCCGGGGCGGGTTCTGCGGCCCCGCTGCATGGATGGCCGCCCATTGGGTGATTGCGCCGCCCGCGTCAAGGGGCGTCAAGGGGGCGATGCCTGCCCTGTGCGCCGACGAGGCGGGCTGTCACGATGTGTTGCGCGCATAGGCGTCATCATAGCGGATGATGTCGTCTTCACCCAGGTAGCTGCCGGTCTGCACCTCGATCAGCACCATGTCGATCTTGCCGGGATTTTCCAGCCGGTGCCGCGCGCCAAGCGGCACATAGATCGAGTCGTTCTCGCCGAGCAGATGCACCTTCTCGTCGATGGTGACGCGGGCGGTGCCGGTCACGACGACCCAGTGCTCGGCCCGGTGGTGATGGCTTTGCAGGCTGAGCGCGGCGCCGGGGTGCACCACGATGCGCTTAACCTGAAAGTGGTTGCCGCTGGCGATGGCCTCGAACCAGCCCCAGGGCCGGTGATCGACGGGCAGTTGCGTGGCCTGTGGGCGGCCCCTGGCCGCCAGCGTGGCGACGGCGGCCTTGACCTCCTGGCTGCGGCGGCGGTCGGCCACCAGCACGGCATCGGGCATGGCGATGGCGATGATGTGGTCCAGCCCGATGCCCACCAGCTCCTGTTCGGGGGATTCGGCGCGCAAGAGGCTTTCGCGACACTCCAGCGCGGTGACCGGCCCGGCCTGCGCCACGCCGTCCGCATCGGGCGGTGTTTCGCGCCAGACGGCCTGCCAGTCGCCCAGGTCGGACCAGCCGCCCTGGAACGGCACGACCGAAAGGTTGCCCGCGCGTTCCATCACCGCGTAATCGATTGAAATGTTCTCGACCTCTGCCCAGGGGCCGGGCGCGAGGCGCAGAAAGCCCAGATCGGGCCGCGCCTCTTCCACCGCGCGCCGCACGGGGGTGATCAGCGCGGGCGCATGGGCCTCGAACGCCGCGATGATGGCGCGGGCGGAAAACAGGAAGATGCCCGCGTTCCACAGGAAATGCCCGGCGGCAAGCATCGCTTCGGCGCGCGCGGCATCGGGCTTTTCGATGAACCGGGCCAGCGGGCGCGCGGCCCATGGCGCGGCGCCGTTCTCCTCAGGCTCAAGATAGCCATAGCCGGTCTCGGGCCGGTCGGGCCGAATGCCGAAGGTGACAAGTCGGCCCGCGCGCGCCGCATCGGCCCCGGTGGCGACGGCCTCGCGAAAACCGGCGGCGTCCGGCACCACATGATCCGACGGCATGACCAGCATCAGCGCATCCGGCTCCTGCGCCGAAAGCCACAGCGCGGCGGCCAGCACTGCGGGGGCGGTGTTGCGGCCCTCGGGTTCGATCAGCACGGCGCCTGGGTCGATGCCCAGGGTGGTAAGCTGCTCGGTCACGATGAAGCGGAAATCGGAATTGGTGAGGACCAGCGGCGGCGCAAAGCCCGCGCCCGCGACACGCTGCGCGCTGGCCTGAAAGAGCGTCGTCTCGCCGATGAGCGGCATGAACTGCTTGGGGTAGCTGCGCCGCGAAAGAGGCCAGAGCCGCGTGCCTGATCCACCGCAAAGAATGACCGGATGAATCACGGGCACATTGGGCATCGGAAACCTCTTTTCTGGACCAGACCGCGCCGCCCCGAGAAAGACCGGCAGGACCTACCTAATGCAACTCGGGAAGGAGGTGGTAGGCATTTTCAGAACAGAACCGGCAAAACCGAAATCGACATCATTTCATGAACCTCCGCATCGCTCCGCCTGAGAAGTGCCTGAGACGCGGCGCCTGCCAGAGGCCGCCGGCACCGCACCCTTCGGGCAGATGCCAACGCTCGTTCTGCTTGGGGCGTGCAATGGCCCATGGTATCTTGTTACCTTTCGGGACGGGCTTGCGGGAGGTGAAATCATGCGAGCGATCTTTCTGGCAGTGGCGTTCGCGCTCGTGGCGCCGCTGCCCTCACAGGCGCAGGAGGGGCTGGGCGGCCTCGACTTTACGGGCAAGCGCGAACACAGGCCCGTCGTGCAGCAGCAATTTCGGCATCCGAGCGGCGCCGAGGTGACCTGTTTCTCGCTGCCGGGCAATTCCTGCAACCGTGACGACTGCCGCTTTGACCGCGAGCGCGCGCAGCTTCTCCAGAGAACCCAGGACAATCGCGAGGGCGAGACCTACCGCTACACCGTGTCGTTCTTCCTGCCCTCGGATTTCGCCGATGTCAGCCCCGCGAACCTCATCCTGTGGGAGGTCAAGCCAAGCGGCGATGGAAAGCCCTCGGTCTCGTTCGGGGTTATCGACGGGCACTTGCAGTTCGACCTGTCGAACCCCGCGATGGTGCAGGGCGACAAGATGGCGCCGGAGCGGCCGCTGATCATGCAACGGCTCGGGGCCATTCCCCGGGGGCGATGGACGGATATGGTGATCGATGTCAGGTGGTCGCGCGGGGCGGATGGCATTTTGCGCGCCTATCACAACGGGCGGCTGGTGGTCGATCACCGCGGGCCGAACATCGATTCAAACAGCGCCCGCCAGCAGGTGATGTACGGTGTCTACCGCAGCTTCATCAGCCGCTATCTTGCCGCGACGGACCGGGCGCAAACGCCACTTCAGCAGGCCTGTTTCGCCAATGTGACACGCCAGCGCATCAGTTTGTGACCGCGTGGTGCACCGGGCAGCGGCCCTTTTGCCAGCCTGCCCAGCGATTCGCGCCCCGTGGCTCAGACCCTGTGAGTCACGATTGCCCGGAAGCATTCTGATCAGGGGCGTCCCCGCCCTGCGGCCCATCGCGATAGTGACGCAGGACATGGATACGGATTGCCGAGGCCAGCCCGACATCCAGCCCGCGCGCGGCGTCGATCTCGGCGGCCAGCGCGTTGATGGGCATGTCGCGCGCCGCTGCAATCTCGCGAAAGGCGCGCCAGAATTCCTCTTCCAACGAAACGCTGGTGCGGTGGCCCCGCAAGGTGAGTGATCGCTTGAGGGGCCGGCCGCTCATGAGTCGTCGTCCAGCTTGTGATCGTCGAGATGGCGCGCGAGCTTTGCGGCCTCTTGCGCGCTGGTCTCTCGGCTGGCGCGGCTTTGCCCGTGCCGGGCTGCGTTGGCATCGGCCTGCGCGCGCCGGTCGAGGCGCGCGCGTTGTTTTCGGGCCTGCCGCAGGTTGACCGGCTTGCCCATCGCCTCAGCCCTTCGGGCCGATCATCTGTTCGGGGCGGACCACGCGGTCGAAGGTTTCCTCATCGACAAAGCCCAGCTTGACCGCCTCTTCGCGCAGGGTGGTGCCGTTCTTGTGGGCGGTCTTGGCCACGGTGGTGGCGTTGTCATAGCCGATGGTGGGCGCAAGCGCCGTGACCAGCATCAGCGACTCGCGCATCAGCTTTTCGATCCGGGTGGTGTTGGCCTCGATGCCGCTTACACAATTATCGGTAAAGGCCACCGCCGCGTCGCCCAGAAGCTGCATGGATTGCAGCACGTTATAGGCCATCATCGGCTTGTAGACGTTGAGTTCGAAATGCCCCTGGCTGCCGGCAAAGCCCACCGCCGCGTCATTGCCCATCACATGGGCGCAGACCTGGGTGAGTGCCTCGCATTGCGTCGGGTTCACCTTGCCCGGCATGATGCTCGATCCGGGTTCGTTTTCCGGCAGGATCAACTCGCCCAGGCCCGAGCGCGGCCCCGAGCCCAGAAGCCGGATGTCATTGGCGATCTTGAACAGCGATGCGGCCACCGTGCGCAGCGCGCCCGACATCTCGACCATGGCATCATGGGCGGCCAGCGCCTCGAACTTGTTGGGCGCGGTCACGAAAGGCAGCCCGGTGATCGCGGCCATCTTTGCCGCCACCGCCTCGCCCCAGCCCTTGGTGGTGTTCAGGCCGGTGCCCACGGCGGTGCCGCCTTGCGCAAGCTCATGGATCGCGGGCAACGCGGCCTTGACGCGCCGGATGCCCATGGCGACCTGATGCGCATAGCCTGAAAACTCCTGCCCCAGCGTCAGTGGCGTGGCGTCTTGCGTATGTGTGCGGCCGATCTTGATGATGTCAGCGAAGGCCTGCGATTTCGCCTCGAGCGCGGCGTGCAGCTTCTGTAGCCCGGGCAGCACCACGTCGCGTGCGGTCATGGCGGTGGCAATATGCATGGCAGTGGGGAAGGTGTCGTTCGACGACTGGCCCATGTTGCAGTGATCGTTCGGATGCACCGGATCCTTGGAGCCGATCACGCCGCCCAGCATCTCGATGGCGCGGTTGGCGATCACCTCGTTGGCGTTCATGTTCGATTGCGTGCCCGAGCCGGTCTGCCAGACCACCAGCGGAAAGTGATCGTCAAGCTTGCCTTCCAGCACCTCCTGCGCGGCCGCGGCGATCGCGTTGCCGCGCTTGTCGTCCAGCGCGCCGCTTTCCATGTTGGCCTCGGCGCAGGCCTTCTTGATGACGCCGAGCGCGCGCACGATGGCGACGGGCTGGCGCTCCCAGCCGATGGGAAAGTTCAGGATCGACCGCTGGGTCTGGGCGCCCCAGTAACGATCTGCGGGAACCTCTAGCGGCCCGAAACTGTCGGATTCGGTGCGGGTTTCGGTCATGTTCGCTCTCCTCGTGACGTTGCCCGCCGCTATATTGCGCAGCGATGAAAATGGCAATCGGCCTGCACATGCGGCGGGCATCGGGGTAAAGCGGAAACATCCGGTCGAGAGGTGTGCGGCCGCGTCGCGCGCGCAGCCTGCACCTGTGGCGCGGGCCGCGCCGATCAGCGGTGAATCCAGCCGCCGCCGAACACCCGGCTGCCCCCGGTTTCATAGAACACGCAGGCCTGGCCGGGGCTTACGCCTTCTTCGGGGCTCAGCAACTCGACCTCGGCTGTGTCGGGGCCGGTGGGGCGCAGCACCGCCTCGCGCGGCGGCCGGGTCGAGCGCACCTTGACCGAAATCTGCCACTGGGCCCGCGATTGCAGCGGCGCATCGCCCAGCCAGTTGATCTCGCGCACCGGCACGGTCCGGGTGGCCAGCGCCGTTTTCGGGCCGACAACCACCTGCCGCGCGTCAGGGTCGAGGCGGACCACATAAAGCGGATCGCTCAAGCCGCCAATGCCCAGGCCGCGGCGCTGGCCGATCGTGTAGTGAATCACGCCGCGGTGGCTGCCCAGCACCCGGCCTTCCATATCGACGATCTCGCCGGGGTCGGCCGCACCGGGGCGCAGCTTTTCGATCACGGCGGCATAATTGCCGTTTGGCACGAAGCAGATGTCCTGGCTGTCGGGCTTGTCGGCCACGCTCAGCCCGTGGCGGGCGGCCAGCGCGCGGGTCTCGGCCTTGGTCGCCAGATGCCCAAGCGGAAAGCGCAGGTAGTCGAGCTGCTCGGCCGTGGTCGAGAACAGGAAATACGACTGGTCGCGCACCGGATCGGCGGCCATGTGCAATTCAGGCCCCTGCGCCCCGGCCTTGCGCTGGATGTAATGGCCCGTGGCCATGCAGTCGGCGTCGAGATCGCGCGCGGTTTCCAGCAGGTCGCGAAACTTCACCCGCTCGTTGCAGCGGATGCAGGGCACCGGGGTGGCGCCTGCCAGATAGGCATCGGCGAACTCGTCGATCACCGCCTCGCGAAAGGTGTTCTCGTAATCCAGCACGTAATGCGGAAAGCCCATTTCCTCGGCCACGCGGCGCGCGTCGTGAATGTCGCGCCCCGCGCAGCACGCGCCTTTCTTGGCCAGCGCCGCGCCGTGATCGTAAAGCTGCAAGGTCACGCCGACCACGTCATAGCCTTCACGCGCCAGCTCGGCCGCGACGACCGAACTGTCTACGCCGCCCGACATGGCCACCACCACGCGGGTTTCCGCGGGCGGCTTGGCAAAGCCCAGAGAATTGATCGGATAGTCGCGGGCCATGTCTGCCTCATATGGGGTGCCGGATCGGGGCGGGTGAAGGGGCCGCGGCAAAGTGCATCCTGTGCCCTGGCCGCAGCTTGCCGGATTTGCGCGGAATATAGGAAAATCCGCCATACTCTCAAGGGCGCGATCTTACCACTCGTTAAACCTGCCACGAAAGACTGCCTCGCGAAAGGTTGCGGGGTGAGTGCGATGTATCTCAAGCGAATTGACGGGAAGCGGGCGGTCACATTGCCCGATGGCAGCGTGATGACGCGGGCGGACCTGCCGCCGCCCGATACGCGGCGCTGGGTGGCCAGCCGCAAGGCCAGGGTGGTGCGCGCCGTGCATTACGGGCTGATCGGCACCGAGGAGGCGTTACAGCGCTACAGCCTCTCCGCCGAGGAATTCGCAAGCTGGATCAAACAGATGGCACGGCATGGCGAGGCCGGGCTGAAGGTCACGAAACGGCGCAGGGCCTGACAACTCGGGGTTGATTTCCTGTTCCGTTCTGCAACAGTAACCCGCGGTTAACCATTGTTCCCCAGTTTTGTGTGAAACCTGACCTGAACCCGGGAGTAACGGATGCGCATCTTGCTGGTGGAGGATGACCCGACAACATCGCGCAGCATCGAACTGATGCTGACCCATGCCAATCTCAATGTCTATTGCACCGACATGGGGGAAGAGGGCGTGGATCTGGCCAAGCTCTATGATTACGACCTGATCCTGCTCGACCTGCATCTGCCCGACATGGGCGGGATGGATGTGCTGCGCCAGCTGCGCCTTGCCCGGGTGGAAACGCCGGTGCTGATCCTCACCGGCGAGGATGACACCGACGCCAAGATCCGCTCCTTCGGGTTCGGCGCCGACGACTATCTGACCAAACCCTTCCACCGCGAAGAACTGGTGGCGCGCATTCACGCCATCATCCGCCGCAGCCAGGGCCATGCGCAATCCATGATTCGCACCGGCAAGGTGACGGTGAACCTTGATGCCAAGACGGTCGATGTGGGCGGCAAGGCCGTGCACCTGACCGGTAAGGAATACCAGATGCTCGAACTGCTGAGCCTGCGCAAGGGCACGACCCTGACCAAGGAAATGTTCCTCAATCACCTGTATGGCGGCATGGATGAGCCGGAACTCAAGATCATCGATGTGTTCATCTGCAAGCTGCGCAAGAAACTGGCCGAGGCCACGGGCGGCGAGAACTATATCGAAACCGTCTGGGGGCGCGGCTATGTGCTGCGCGATCCGATTCCGGCCAGCGATCAGCCCGTTGTCGCCCTGGGGGCCTGACCGCGGTCGCGCGCCGCCGCGCCAAATTCCCGGGCGAGGCCGCGAAACCCGACAGGGCGCTCGGTACGGGCACCGGCCCATTTCGGTGCGGCTGCGCCGCACCGAAGCCTCCGGCGGGGATATTTTGCCACAGTGATTTTGCGGGCGCGCGGCCATCCCTTCACTGTGAAAAAAATATCCCCGCCGGAGGCATCCGGCCCCACCGGGGCCGGACCTGACGCACGGGCTTTCCTGTCGCGCGATGCGTGATAACCTGCGCTGCGGCAGCAGTCGAACAAGCGGAGGCATATCATGGCGCAAAGCGGAACATCCGGGCAGGCGACCGAATTGCCCGCCGACGCGTTGCGCGCGGTCTGCGATCCGGGCATTTTCGATTTCGCCACCACCGCCACGCTCGATCCGCTGCCCGCGCTGATCGGACAGGAGCGCGCGACCGAGGCCATCGCCCTTGCCGCCGGGATGCGGCACAAGCGGTTCAACCTGTTCGTTGCCGGGCCGCAGGGCACCGGCCGGCATTCAGCCGTGCTGCGGATGCTCGAGGAAGAGGCCGCGACCCGCCCGGCGCCCGGCGACTGGGTGCATGTCTACAATTTCGAGAATGCCGACCGCCCCCGCGCCATGGCGCTGCCGCGCGGCACCGCACTGGGCCTGCGCGATGCGATGCAGGTGCTGGTCGATGACCTGGCCAACGACATTCCCGCGCTGTTCGACTCCGAGGAATACCAGAACCGCCGCACCGCCATCGAGCAGGAGTTCGGCGGCCATCACGAGGTGGCCTTCTCCGAGCTCAACGAAAAGGCCCGCAGGCGCGGCGTGGCGATCCTGCGCACGCCGATGGGGTTCGCCATCGCCGCGGTCAAGGATGGCGAGGTGATCAAGCCCGACGCCTTCTCGAAACTGCCCGAGGACGAGCGCAAGCAGATCGAGGCGCGCGTCGCCGAAACCCAGGGCGAGCTTGAGGAATTTCTCAAGTCGGTGCCGCAGATGGAAAAGTCCCATCGCCGCGCCGTGGGCAAGCTCAATGCCGAGATGGCCGAACAGGCCGTCGATGCCGCGCTGACCGAGGTGTTGCGCAAGTTCGGCCGGATTGACGCGGTGCGCGACTATCTGGCCGAGCTGCGCGCCGATCTGATCAGCAACGCCACGCTGTTTCTCAAGGCCGGCCGCCAGGAAGATGACGGCCCTTTCCCGGTGCCCGCCGCCAAGGTCCATGACGACCCTGCCTTTCACCGTTATGCGGTCAATGTCATGGTCGGCCACGCCCCCGACGAGGAGGGCGGCGCCCCCGTCGTGACCGAGGCGTTGCCAACGCTCGGCAACCTGACCGGCCGGGTCGAGCATATGTCGAGCATGGGCGCATTGGTGACCGATTTCACCCTGATCCGTCCCGGCGCGCTGCACCGCGCCAATGGCGGGTTTCTGGTGCTTGACGCCGAACGGGTGCTGACCGAGCCCTTCGCCTGGGAGGCGCTCAAGCGCTGCCTGGAAACTGGCGAGATCAAGATCATCTCGCCCGCGCAGCGCTACAGCCTGCTGTCGACCACCACGCTCGAACCCGACCCGATCCCGCTCGATGCCCGCGTGGTGCTGGTGGGCGACCGCCGGCTGCACATGCTGCTTTCCACGCTTGATCCCGAATTCGGTGAGCTGTTCAAGATTACCGCCGATTTCGACGATGACATGGCACGCGATGATGAGGCGCTGACGCTCTTCGCGCGCATGGTCGCCACCGTGGCCGGGCGCGAGGGGCTCTTGCCCGCAACGCCTGAGGGGGTGGCCGCGCTGGTCGATTTCTCCACGCGCGAGGCCGATGACCAGCAGAAGCTTTCGCTGCGCATCAGCGCGATCTGGGACATCCTGCGCGAGGCCGATCACCTGGCCCGCCGCGCCGAGGCCAAGGCGATCGAGGCCGAACAGGTCGCCGCCGCCATCCGCGCGGCCCGGCGCCGCGCCAGCCGGGTGCGCGACCGCATCCAGGAGATGATCGCCCGCGACACGATCATGATCTCGACCCGCGGCGCCGAGCTGGGGCAGGTCAACGGGCTGACCGTGACCGGCATGCGCGAACACCGCTTCGGCGCGCCGGTGCGGATCACCGCGCGGGTGCGCATGGGCGCCGGCAAGGTCGTCGATATCGAACGCGAGGTGAAGCTTGGCGGGCCGATCCATTCCAAGGGGGTGCTGATCCTCTCGGGCTACCTGTCCACGCATTACGCGCCCGAGATGCCGCTGTCGCTCTGGGCCAGCCTGGTGTTCGAGCAAAGCTATGGTGGCGTGGATGGCGACAGCGCCTCGGTGGCCGAGCTTTGCGCGCTCCTTTCGGCGCTGGCAGGCGTGCCGCTGTCGCAATCGCTGGCGGTGACCGGATCGGTCAACCAGCAGGGCGAGGTGCAGCCCGTCGGCGGCGTCAACGAAAAGATCGAGGGTTTCTTCGATGTCTGCAAGGCGCAGGGGCTGACCGGGCGGCAGGGCGTGCTGCTGCCGCGCCGCAATGCCGCCAACCTGATGCTGCGCGAGGATGTGGTCGAGGCCGTGCGCGCGGGCAAGTTCGCCATCCACGCCATTTCCAGCGTCGATCAGGCAATCGAGCTGCTCACCGGGCTGCCCGCGGGGCGGCGCGCGGCCAATGGCCAGTTTCCCGATGGCAGCGTCAACGCCAATGTCGAGGCCCGGCTCGAGGATTTCGCGCTGGCCCGACGCGATTTCGCCGGGTCCGGGCGGGATGGCGACGGCAATGGGAATGCCACGGAATGAGCGAGCTTCTGCGCATCCGCAATGTGCTGATCGTCGCCGGCTGCTACGCCGATGCCGAAGCCGCGATCCCGCTTGCGGTTCAGCTTGCCCGGCTCGCGCAGGCCGAGATCACCGGCGTTCTGGCCGAAGATCCGGCGGCGCATGACCTGCCGGGCGGGGCTTTCCTGCTGGCGCCGCGGGGCACGGGGGCGGGCGCAGCCTTCCCCGCCAGCCGGATGCGCGCCGCCTTCCAGGCCGACGCCCGCGCCTTCGAGGCCCGGCTGCGGCGCGCGGCGGTGCAGGAGGCGCTGGGCTGGCGTTTCCGGCGCGAGGCCGGCGCGCTGCCCGAGGTGCTGGCAAGACTGGCCACCCGCGAGGATGTGGCATTGCTGGGCTATCGCCGCACGATGCGGCTGCGCGGCCCGGTGGTGGCGCTGGGCAACTCCGACGCGGCGGGCACTGGCAGCGGGGCTGCGGCCGACCCGGCGTTTTCGCTGGCGTCGGCGCTCGCCCGTGCGATGAACCTGCCGCTGATGGTGATCGACCCGTCCGGGGCGCCTGAACATGCCGGCGCCCATGATTTGCCGCCATTGCCGGGGCGCGGGGCCGGGCCGGTGCCTGCGCGCCTTTCAGTGCCCGACTCTGCGGCGGCGCTGCGCGCGCTCGACCGGCTTGCGCCAACCCTGGTTGTGCTGGACTCCCGGCTCGCCGGGTTCCACCGCGGCGCCGAGTTGCGTGCCCTGATCGAGACCGCGCGCTGCCCGATCCTGCTGATTTCGCCCAGGGGCGACAGCCTGGATACCCAGCCTGGCCGTGGTGCACCCGCCCACCCCGCGCGGGGCTGAGGGCAACCGCGGCCCAAGGCGCGCGCGTGCCCTTCACTGTGGTGAAAATATCCTCGCCGAAGGCATCCGCCAGTGGATGCGGGCGATGCCATCCGGTTCGGTGCGATGCGCTTTGCGGCATCGGGCGGCCCCGGTCCATCTGTCGCGCTGCGCTGTGTGCAATTGCGGTGGCGCCGCCGGGTTGCCCGCGCTAACTAGTGCCTGCCGTGACCGGTCGGAGTCGCCGCCCCGCCGCATGTCGGGCGAGGGTCAGAACCGGACTGATCCGGCACGACATCGGCGGGTGACGCGGCCGCGTCGACCCGCGCCCGGAGAATGACGGAGCCGCAATGCACGCAGACGATGACGCAGCCGCCGGGGCCGAGGGTCCGGCCTTCATCCTGGTCGAGCCCCAGATGGGCGAGAATATCGGCGCCGCCGCCCGCGCGATGTGGAATTTCGGCCTCGACCGGCTGCGCGTTGTTGCCCCGCGCGATGGTTGGCCCAACCCGCGTGCCGTGGCGATGGCCAGCGGCGCGGGGCGGTTGCTCGACCATGCCGGCCCGTTCGCCGATCTGCCCGCCGCAATTGCCGATTGCCATGTGGTCTATGCCACCACTGCGCGCGGGCGCGGCATGACCAAGCCCGTGCTCACCCCCGAGGAGGCGATGGCCCAGGCGCGCGCCCATACGGCTGCCGGACGCCGGGTGGGTGTCCTTTTCGGCCCCGAGCGCGCGGGGCTGGCGAGCGCCGATGTGGCGCGCGCCGATGCCATCGTCTCGGTGCCGGTGAACCCGGAGTTTCCCTCGCTCAACCTGGCGCAATGCGTATTGCTGACCGCCTATGAGTGGCGCCGCCAGGACAAGGCCGCCGCCCCAGTCGCCCGCACCCCCGAGGCCGACCCCGCCACCGCCGCCGAGATCGGCCATCTGGGCGACCGCTTTGAGGCTACGCTCGACGCCGCTTGCTTCTTCTTTCCGCCCGAGAAGGCCGGGCATATGCGGCTGAACTTGCGCAACATGCTGGGCCGGTTGCCGCTGACGCGGGCGGATGTGCAGCTTCTGCACGGCGCGTTGCGCCAGCTTGCCCGCCCGCCGCGCGGGGATGTCTGACGTGGGCCTTGTAAGCCGTCGCCACCATTGCGACCCGGTAGGGGGCTGCCCTATAGCGTGTTGCGTTGAATTGGACTCATTCAGCTCCGACCAGGCTGCATGCGGCCGCCCGGGCGGGCGGGCGCATGCCCGGGCGGCCGCATGCGGCCCGGGCGGGGAGAAACCGATCAGGCGCAACACGCCCCAAATTTTTCGTCCGTCGGGATGGGAGTGACGCGAGATGTCAGGCAATACAGACAAATCAGGCAAGCGCAGCATCTTTGAAGAGGTTGATCCGGGCAAGGCCGGCCAGCCCCCTCAGCCCCGCCAGACCGGTCTGATCGAAGGCCGCCGCCAGGGCGCGCGCGGGGCGATCCGGCTGTGGCTGATCGTGCTTTTCGCGCTGGTCATGGTGATGATCGCGGTGGGCGGGCTGACCCGGCTGACCGATTCGGGCCTGTCGATCACCGAATGGCGCCCGATCACCGGCGCCATCCCCCCCATGGGCGAGGCCGCCTGGTTGGCTGAGTTCGAGAAATACCGCCAGATCCCACAGTATGAGCTGATGAATTTCGGCATGTCGCTGGAAGAGTTCAAGGTCATCTACTGGTGGGAATGGGGACACCGGCAGCTTGGCCGGCTGATCGGGCTGGTCTGGGGCGTGGGCTTTCTGTGGTTCTGGCTCTCGGGCCGCATCCCGGCGGGCTGGACGGGGCGGCTGTTGCTCCTGGGCGGCCTAGGCGGGCTGCAGGGCGCGATCGGCTGGTGGATGGTGGCCTCGGGCCTGACCGAGGGGATGATCGCCGTGGCCTCCTACCGGCTGGCGGTGCATCTGGGGCTGGCCTTCGTGATCCTGGGGCTGATCGCGTGGCACGTGTTCGAACTGGGCCGCAGCGCAGGCGATCTGTTGCAGGCGCGGCGCGCGCGCGAAGGCCGGCTCTTTTCCGGCGCCACGGGGCTGATGCATTTCGCCATGCTCCAGATCCTGCTGGGCGCATTGGTCGCCGGGATCGACGCGGGCCGGGGCTATACCGACTGGCCGCTGATGCATGGCGTATTCTTCCCGCCCGAAAGCTTCGATATCGCGCCGCTCTGGCGCAACTTCTTCGAAAACCCCGCGCTGGTGCAGTTCATGCACCGCATGGCCGGGTATTTCCTGCTGCTTTTCGCCGTGGTGGTCTGGCTGCGCGGACGCCGCAGCGCCCATGGCGCCACGCGCCGGGCGTTTCACTGGATGATGGCGGCAATGACAGGCCAGATCGTGCTGGGCATCGTCACGGTGATGCATGGCGCGCCCTGGGAACTGGCGATTTCGCATCAGGTGCTGGCGGTGGTGCTTTGGGTGCTGATCATCCGCGCGCGTTTCCTTGCGCAGTATCCGCGGGCTGAATCGTTGCGGGGTTCGGTAGCGAATAGGGGGCGGGCATGAACGCTTTCAGCGAATTGATGGTGTTCCAGCGCGAGACCTGCGCGCTGGAACAGGTGATGGGCCGGCTGGGCTGGGACCAGGAGACCATGATGCCGCGCGGCGCGGCGGCCCAGCGCAGCGAGGAAATGGCCGCGATGGCCTCTGTGCTGCACGCGCGCCGCACTGACCCGCGGTTGGGCGACTGGCTGGAAAAGGCCGAGGCCCCCGACGCCGCCGGCGCAGCGGCGCTGCGGCTGATCGCACGCGACTTCGCCCGCGCCACCCGCGTGCCCGCGCGGCTGGCTGGCGAGCTGGCGCGCGTGACCTCGATCAGCCAGGGGCTCTGGGCCGAGGCGCGCGAACGCGACGATCTCGCAAGCTTCCTGCCCACGCTGGCGCAGGTCGTGGCGCTCAAGCGCGAAGAGGCCGCAGCACTCGCAGATGGCGGCGATCCCTACGACGCGCTGCTTGATGAATACGAACCCGGCGCCTCGAGCGCCGAGATCGCGGCGATGTTCGACCGGATGCGCCCCCGCCTGGTGGCACTGCGCGAGGCGGTTCTGGGCCGCGCCCGCACGCCGCCGCCGCTCAAGGGGCTGTTCGACCGCGACGCGCAATTGCGCCTGACCCGCAAGCTGGCGGAAACCTTCGGCTATGATTTCGGCACGGGGCGGCTCGATCTGGCGGTGCATCCGTTCTCGTCTGGTTCGGGCGCGGATGTGCGCATCACCACCCGCATCGCCGAGGATGACCCGTTCAACTGCCTCTATTCCACGATCCACGAGGTCGGCCACGCCGTCTATGAACAACAGATCGACCCGGCCTACCGGCTGACGCCACTGGGGCAGGGGGTGTCGATGGGCGTGCATGAAAGCCAGAGCCGCATTTTCGAGAACCAGCTTGGCCGTTCGCGCGCCTTCTGCGGCTGGTTGCATGGGGTCATGGCGGCGGAGTTCGGCGATATGGGGCTGGACGGGCCGGAAGCCTTTTACGCCACCGTCAACCGCGTGACCGCCGGCTACATCCGAACTGAGGCCGACGAGGTGCATTACAACCTGCACATCATGCTGCGCTTCGACCTGGAGCGCGCGCTGATCGCTGGCGATCTGGCGGTGCCCGATCTGGAAGAGGCTTGGAACACCCGCTTCGCCGCCGATTTCGGCTCGCCGGTGGACCGGTCCGCGCATGGGCTCTTGCAGGATGTGCACTGGCCGGTCGGGCTGTTTGGCTATTTCCCCACCTACACGCTGGGCAATGTCCATGCCGGCTGCCTGCACGCGGCGCTGCGCCGCGACCTGCCCGATCTTGATGCGGGGCTGGCCGAGGGCGATCTGCGGCCGGCGCTGGAATGGCTGCGCGAGAAGGTGCAGCGCCATGGCGGGCTGCACGAGGCGCGCGCGCTGATCGAACAGGCCACTGGCGCGCCCCCGAATGAGGCACCGCTGCTGGAGTATCTGGAGCGGAAATTCGGCGCGCTTTACGGGGTTTGAGGCCTCTGGGGCAGGCCGCGCGCCCCTGGCCTGCGGGGGCCTCCGGCGGGGATATTTTTCTCACAGTGAAGGGCCGGGCGTGGCGGGGCGCGCGGTGTGCCTGCAACTGCCGGGGGGCGGAAACTGGCCTTGCGTGGCGCGCGCGCCCGTGTCCGGGGGGCGCTTCGGCTGGGTGCCGGCAGCGGGTTACAGCCCCAGCCTGTCACGCAGGGCGAACCAGGTCATCGCCAGCGCCAGCAGCGGACTGCGCAGCGCCGGGCCACCCGGAAAGCGGGTGGCGGGCAAATCGGCCAGGATGTCGAACCGCCCCGCCCGGCCCGCGATGGCCTCGGCCATCAGCTTGCCGGCCAGCGTGGCCAGCGCCACCCCATGGCCTGAATAGCCCGAGGCCGAGAGCACATTGGGCGCGGGCCGGGCGAGACAGGGCAGGCGGCTCATGGTGATGGCAAGCGTGCCGCCCCAGGCGTGGGTGATCGGCACATCGGCCAGTTGCGGGAAGACCTGAAGCATCGGCTTGCGCACTGTGGCCCTGATGTCGTGCGGGAAGCGGTAGCCATAGCTTTCGCCGCCGCCGAACAGCAGACGCCCGTCGTCGGAAAGGCGGAAGTAGTTTACGACGAATTTTGAATCGGCCACCGCGACGGGCTGTGTAAGCACCTCGGCCGCGCGGGGGCCGAGCGGTTCGGTGGCGATGATGAAATTGTTGATCGGCATGACGCGTGCGGCGATCGGCGGCGCGATCCCTTCGAGATAGCCGTTGCAGGCCAGCACCAGGTGATCGGCCCGGACCGCGCCTGCGGCGGTGAAGGCCACCGGCTGCGGGCCGGTATCGAGGCGCGTGACATGGCTGCCTTCGCATATCCGCACGCCCGCCCCTGCGGCGGCCCCTGCCAGCCCCAGCGCGAATTGCAGCGGGTGGATATGGCCCGCGCCATGATCGAGGGCGCCGCCCTGATAGGCCTCGCTGCGCACGATGTCGCGCAAGGCGGCGCGGTCGAGCGGCGCGATCTGGTCATAGCCATAGTCGCGGTTGAGTTTCTCGACCATCTCATGGGTGTGGCGCAGATCGCGCGCGGACCAGTCGGCATGGACGATGCCAGGGTGAAAGCGGCAGGGCATGTCGTGGCGGGTGATCAGTGCGCGCACCAGGGCCTTGGCCGCTTCGCCCAGATCCCATAGCTGGCGGGCGCGGGCCGTGCCGAAGCGGGCCTCGAGCGTGCCCTGGTCGATGCGCTGCCCCGAGCCGACCTGCCCGCCATTGCGCCCCGAGGCGCCGAAGCCCACGCGGTGGGCTTCGAGCAGGATCACCGAAAGCCCCTGCTGCGCCAGGTGCAGCGCCGCCGACAGCCCCGTATAGCCGCCGCCGATCACGCAGACATCGGCGCGCGCCTCGCCTTCCAGCGGGGGGAAGGGGGCAAGGGGCGCGGCGGTTTCGGCATACCAGCTTGGCGGGTAGGCGCCGGGCCGATCATTGGCGAAGAGCAGGCTTTTCATACGTTCAGCAGAAGATGCTCGCGCTCCCACGGGCTGATGACCTGGAGGAACTCGGTATATTCCAGCCGTTTCACCGCCTCGTAGATGCGGCAGAATTCCTCGCCCAGCACCTCGCGCACGGCGGCGTTCTCCTCGAACAGGTCGAGCGCGCCGCCCAGGGTTTCGGGCAGGTCGTCATCGCCGCGATAGGCGTCGCCCACGCATTCGGCGCGTGGCTCGCGCTGCTCTTTCAGGCCCAGGTAGCCACAGGCGAGCGAGGCGGCGAGGCCCAGATACGGGTTGCAGTCCATCCCGGCGAGGCGGTTCTCGACCCGGCGCGATTCGGGCAGCGAGATCGGCACCCGCAGCCCGGTGGTGCGGTTGTCATGGCCCCATTCCAGGTTGATCGGCGCGGCAAAGTCGCGGACATAGCGGCGGTAGCTGTTCACATAGGGGGCGAGAATGGCGATCACTGCCGGCATATGGGTCTGCAGCCCGGCGATGAAATGCCCGAATGCCGGGGTGCTGTTGCCATCTGCATCGGAAAAGATGTTCTGCCCGGTTTCGCTGTCGAGCACCGAGTGATGCATGTGCATGGCGCTGCCCGGCTCGCCCTCGATGGGTTTGGCCATGAAGGTGGCGAAGCATTCATGGCGCAGCGCGGCCTCGCGGATCAGGCGCTTGAAATAGAAGATCTCGTCGGCAAGGTTCAGCGGGTGGCCGTGCTGGAGGTTGATCTCGACCTGGCCGGCGCCGCCTTCCTGCGCGATGCCGTCGATCTCGAAGCCCTGCGCCTCGGCGAAATCATAGATGTCGTCGATCACCCGGCCGTATTCGTCGACCGCGCTCATCGAATAGGCCTGTTTGCCCATGGCGCGGCGCCCGGTGCGGCCCATCGGCGGCTGGATCGGTTGCGCCGGGTCGGGGTTGGGCGCGACCAGGAAGAACTCCATCTCGGGTGCGACGATCGGGGTCCAGCCTTCGGCGGCATAAAGCTCCAGCACCCGGCGCAGCACGTTGCGGGGTGCGGTGGGCACCGGCACGCCGGCCTTGTCGGATACATCATGGATGACCTGCAAGGTCACATCGGCCGTCCAGGGCGCGGCGGAGGCGGTCGAGAAATCGGGCGTGAGCAGCATGTCGGGTTCGGTGAAGGTGTCGACAGCATCGGCCGCCCAGTCGCCGGTTATGGTCTGCATGAAGATTGAGTTCGGCAGGTAGATGCGCCCCATCTTGGCGAATTTCGAGGCCGGCATCGCCTTGCCGCGGGCAATCCCGGCCAGGTCGGGGACGATACATTCGACCTCGTCCAGCTTGCGCCCGTCGATATAGTTGCGCGCGGCTTCGGGGATGTGTTCGATCCAGTCCTGCATGGGGTGTCCTTGAAGCTTGTGGCGCGGGGTCAGCCGCTGTGGCGGGGTTTGTGGAAGAAATCCGCGATCTGCCGGGCAAGGGTCGCGGCGTCGGTCGCGCCTTGCAGCCGGGCCTCGGCCTGATCGAGCAGCGGGTCGGGCACGACGCCGCGCCCACGGGTTTCGATCAGCCCGGCGATGAAATCATTATCGAACTCGGGATGCGGCTGCACCGACCAGATATTGCCTCCATATCGCAGCCCGGCGATCGGGCAGAACGCGTTGCTGGCGATCACCTCGGCGCCTTCGGGGGCGTGCGTGACCTGATCCTGGTGCCAGGCGTTCAGCCGCAGGTTGGTGCCGCCGAAATCGTAATCCTGCGGCCCCACCGCCCAGCCGCCGGGGTGTTTGTCGACCTTGCCGCCAAGCGCCTGCGCGATGATCTGGTGGCCGAAGCATATCCCCACCAGCGGCTTGCCCGAGGCGTGTATCCGGCGGATGAAATCCTCGAGCGGGGCGATGAAGGGCAGATCGTCATAGGCGCCGTGGCGCGAGCCGGTGATCAGCCAGCCATCGGCCGCGTCGGGCGTGTCGGGAAATTCCATTTCGACCACGCTCCAGGTGCGAAAGTCAAACCCGAAGCCTGCAAGCAGACGCTGGAAGAGTTCAGGGTAGGAGCCTGCGCGCGCGCGCAGTTCGGCAGGCGCGTGGCCGGTTTCGAGAATGCCGATAAGCATGGGTAACCCGGTGTTGTTTGATCAAATGCTACGCCGAGAGACCCGGCCCCGCAAGGGGGCAGGTGGAACCAGCCAAGGCTATCGCCTCTGGAATCTGAGCACCTCGAAAGGAGATCGAAGGCTTCTGGATGACACGGCACCTTGCCAGACGGCTGCCCGCCCGGCGGCAACGCCGGGCAGCGCCTGCCATTCCGGGGGCCTACGCCGCCCCACCGGGGCGACGGTCCCCCTCCATCCCGGCAGGCGCGTCAGACGCTTCACATCTTGGAACGTAGACAGTTTCTTGAGCGCCGCGCCGATGGCGCCGTCAGGCAATGGCGCCTACCCAGGCAGGCGTTGCCCACAGGCCTTTTCGCGGGCCGTGTTCTGCAGAGGTCTCTCAAATGCGATTCCCTGTGCGACCGAAACAATCGGGATGGGGCCAGCCGGCTCGCGGCGCGGGCGTTCTTATTCCGCCGCCCGCGCCATCGGGTTGTTGGGGTGGGTCGTCCAATTGCCGTATTCGTCGGGCACTTTCTGGCCGGTGCGTTCGTCGACCGTGCCTGGGGCGAGGCGCTCCATGGTGATGCAGTCCTCGACCGGGCAGACATTGACGCACAGGTTACAGGCCACGCATTCGGCATCGATCACGTCAAATGTGCGGTCCTCCGACATGCTGATCGCCTGGTGCGAGGTGTCCTCGCAAGCGGCGTAGCAGCGCCCGCACTTGATGCACAGGTCCTGATCGATCCGGGCCTTGGTGATGTAGTTCAGGTTCAGGTGCTGCCAGTCGGTCACATTGGGCACGGCGCGCCCGACCAGCTGATCGATCGAGGCGAAGCCCTTCTCGTCCATGTAATGGCTCAGGCCGGCGGTCAGCTCCTTGATGATGCCGAAGCCGTAGGTCATGGCCGCAGTGCAGACCTGCACGTTGCCTGCGCCAAGCGCCAGGAACTCGGCCGCGTCGCGCCAGGTGCTCACCCCGCCTATGCCGGAAATCGGCAGGTTCGCGGTTTCGGGGGTGCGCGCGATCTCGGCCACCATGTTCAGCGCAATGGGCTTGACCGCCGGGCCGCAAAGCCCGCCATGCGCGCCCTTGCCATCGATGGTGGGCTGGGGCGCGAAATTGTCCAGATCGACCCCGGTGATCGAATTGACGGTGTTGATCAGGCTCACCGCATCGGCGCCGCCGCGCATGGCGGCCTCGGCCGGTTTGCGGATATCGGCGACATTGGGCGTCAGCTTGACGATGCAGGGCATGCGGCTGTGTTTCTTGACCCAGCGCGTGACCATCTCGATGTATTCGGGAACCTGGCCCACGGCGGCGCCCATGCCGCGCTCGCTCATGCCGTGGGGGCAGCCGAAATTCAGCTCCACGCCATCGGCGCCGGTATCCTCGACATGGGCGAGGATCGCGCGCCAGCTTTCCTCGTCGCAGGGCACCATCAGCGACACGATCATCGCGCGGTCGGGCCAGTCGCGCTTGACCTGCTTGATCTCGCGCAGGTTCACCTCGAGCGGGCGGTCGGTGATCAGCTCGATATTGTTGAGCGCCAGCAGCCGCCGGTCGGCGCCCCAGATCGCGCCGTATCGGGGGCCATTGACGTTGACGATGGGCGGGCCTTCGCTGCCCAGCGTCTTCCAGACCACGCCGCCCCAGCCTGCCTTGAAGGCGCGGGTGACGTTGTATTCCTTGTCGGTCGGCGGCGCCGAAGCCAGCCAGAACGGGTTGGGCGATTTGATGCCCAGGAAATCGGATGCGAGATTGGCCATTATTCCTCGCCTTTCTTGATTAACGAATGCAATCGTTTGGCTGCGGAGCGTTTTCAAGTCGACGTGCAGTGCGGATAATACCATCATCATCCAACAGTTGGAGCTCGCCGGTTGCTACGACCAACCGATATCTGTCACCTGAGGGGCTGCCGACTACCCTGAAAACTCTATCTTCATTTTCAGATAGTTGCTGCTCCAGTTCGGAGCCGTCGAAGAACTCTGATCGTGAGATTAACGTGCCATTCGCTTCAACCTCGATTGTGATGACTCGATTCATAGAATTTGAGCCGGGTATCATCTGATCACACCATCTTCCAACTGTGGTTTCAGCGGCAGCGACGCTCGCTATGCAGATGGCGGAACAGGTGAGGATGGTAGATGGAAGTCTCGAACCTCTAATCATCTTGCTGTCTCCCTGTTGGAATGGCCGCGCGATTTCGCCTCGGGCGCGGCTCTTGTTCGGGGCGGGTGCCTGGCCGGGCCGCGGGCCTCCTGCCGGAGGAGAGAAGAAAGCAGGAGGCCCGCGGCCCGGATCCGCCGGCACCGCGCGGGGCTCAGCCGGTCAGCCGGGCGTGGATGTCTTCGGCCGCATCGCGGCCCTGCGCGACGGCGGTCACGGTCAGGTCTTCGCCGCCGCCGGTGCAATCCCCGCCGGCCCAGACCCCGGCTAGCGCGGTGGCGCCACGGGCCGATGCGGCGATCTTGCCGCGGGCGGCGTCCAGCCCCTCGGGCAGCGCGTCGAGACGCTGACCGATGGCGCGGAACACCTGGTCGGCGGGCAGGCGGAAGGTCTCGCCTGTGGTCTCAAGCCCGTTCGCGCCCTCGCTTGTATAGGCGAATTCGACCTCGCGCAGCGCACCATTGCCATACACGGCCACGGGCTGGGCATTGGTGATGATGCGGACCCCGGCGGTGGCGGCGTGCTCGATCTCATGCGCGCTGGCGCTCAGGCTTTCAGGGCCGCGGCGGTAAACCATCGCCACATGCTCGGCGCCGAGGTGGCGCGATTGCACGGCAGCGTCAACGGCGGTCATGCCGCCGCCAATCACCACCACATGCCGCCCGATGGGCAGGTTCGACAGGTCATCGCTCTGGCGCAGCTCGGCGATGAAATCGACCGCGTCGCGCAGGCCCTCATGGGCGCCCCCCGGCACATCGAGCGCGTTCACCCCGCCCAGACCGATCCCGAGAAACACCGCGTCATAGTCGCTGCGCAACTGCTCGAGCGTCATGTCGCGGCCCAGTTTCTTGCCGTGTTCGATACGGATGCCACCAATGCGCAACAGCCAGTCGACCTCGGCCTGGGCGAAATCATCGGCGGCCTTGTAGGCGGCGATGCCGTATTCGTTGAGCCCGCCGGGTTTTGGCCGTGCCTCGAAGATCACCACCTCATGGCCATGCATCGCCAGCCGGTGCGCGCAGGCCAGTCCGGCCGGCCCGGCACCCACCACCGCGACGCGCTTGCCGGTGGCGGCGGCGCGCTCGTAGGGGTGTTCGTTGCGCGCCATGACCGCATCGGTGGCGTAGCGCTGGAGGCGCCCGATCTCGACCGGTTTGCCCTCGGCGGTCTCGCGCACGCAGGCGCCTTCGCACAGGGTCTCGGTCGGGCAGACGCGGGCACACATGCCGCCCAGGATGTTCTGGTCGAAGATCGTTCTGCCGGCGGCTTCGGGCTGGCCGGCCTGGATCTGGCGGATGAAGAGGGGAATGTCGATCGCGGTCGGGCAGGCCGTGACGCAGGGCGCGTCATGGCAGAAATAGCAGCGATCGGCTGCCACCAAGGCCTGATGCGGGTCGAAATTCGGGTGGATGTCCGAGAAGTTCTTGGCGATGGTCTCCTGCGGCAGACGCCCTGCCGCAATTCCCGGTGTTGTCGGGCTTGTCACGTGCAACCTCCCCGGTTGGCTGATCGTTATGACGGATGCCTTTGCGGCTGATTACGGAATCAGCGTGCCATGAGTCGAGTTTTTTATCAATTGGTAAAATATGAGTGGCTCGAAAACCTGCGCGCAGCTTGCCGGGCTTGCGCCGACTGCCGCCGGCGGAGGCCTTCGGCGAGGATATTTTCGCCACAGTGAAGGGGCAGGGCGGCGCCATCTGCCCGAGGGGGGCGCGCGGCGGCGCCGGGGCGGACCAATCCGGTTGCGCCGGGGGGCTGGGTGCCTATCTTGGCTGCACTGGCCCCTTGGCAAATTGCGGAGTCGATTTCATGACCTGGTCTTTTCCCATCGGCACGCTGCTTGGGTCCGAGTTGCGCGTCCACGCCACTTTCTTCCTGCTGCTGGCCTGGATCGGGGCGGCGGCCTGGCTGGCGGGCGGGCCGGTGGCGGCGGCGATGAACATTCTGTTCATCCTGGTGCTGTTTGCCTGTGTCGTGGCGCATGAGTTCGGCCATGCGCTGATGGCGCGCCGCTACGGGATCAGGACGCCCGACATCACGCTTCTGCCGATCGGGGGCATGGCGCGGCTGGAGCGGATGCCGGAAAAGCCCGCGCAGGAGATTGCCGTGGCGCTGGCCGGTCCGGCGGTGAATGTGGTGATCTGGGCTGTGCTGGTCTTCGTGATCGGTGTGGACACTTCGGTCGAGGCGCTGCTGGCGATCGAGGACCCGCGCGAGGGGTTCTGGGCCCGCGTGGCGGTGGTGAACCTGTTTCTGGTGCTGTTCAACATGCTGCCAGCCTTTCCGATGGATGGCGGCCGGGTGCTGCGGGCGCTGCTGGCCATGCGGATGCCGCGCGAGAAGGCCACGTTGATCGCGGCGCGGGGCGGGCAGGCGATGGCTTTCGTTTTCGGCTTTCTGGGGCTGATGACGGGCAATCCGCTGCTGATCCTGATCGCGGTGTTCGTGTTCATCGCGGGCATGGCGGAAAGCAGCCATGTGGCGATGCAGGAATTCGGCCGCCACCAGGGGGTGCGCGACGCGATGATCACTTCGTTCGAGTGGCTGCGCGAGGACAGCACCCTGCACGAGGCGGCCAACACGCTGATCCGCACCACCCAGCACGAGTTTCCGGTGCTTGACGCGGGAGGCCGTCCGGTTGGCTTTCTGACGCGGCGCGATCTTTATGCCGCGCTTGCCGAGGATGTCCCGCGCATGCGCGAGATCCGCGGAGTCATCGACCGCGAGGTGCCGATGGTGCATGTGGGCGCGCCGCTCAACGAGGCGATCGAGGCGATGCAGCGCACAGGCAGCACTGCGGTCGGGGTGGTGGGGCCTTCGGGCGCGCTGATCGGCTATATCACCCATGAGAATATCGGCGAGTTGATGGTGGTCAGCGGGCGCGGGTGAGGCGCGGCGCATCGGCGGTGCGCGATCGCGTGGCGGCGGAAGTTTCCGGCAAGGTGTGTGGGCTGGCGGGGCTGGGGCGCTGAACCCGCAGGCCGCGCACCCCTTGGCCCGCGGGGGCCTGCGGCGCGGATATTTTTGCCAAGAAGATGTTGCCGGGTGTGCGCCCCTGGGAGCGGATGAAGGCGGGGCAGAAGCCGGCGCGCGGCCGGGCTGTGCCGTTCTCCGGGGGCCTTGCCTCCCGCGCCGCGCATTCGGTCGGCGTGAGGGGCGGCGGAGCCGGAGGCGGGCGCGAGCCCCTGTTTCCGACCCTGCGCGCCGGTTGTTCAGCGCAGGCCCTTGTTGATCGCCTCCAGCGCCGCACTGCCGGGGCAGAGATCAGCCTCGCCCAGTCGGTTGAGCGGGGTTTCTACCGTGTCGAGATTGGCGTGCAGATCCTGGCGCCCCGAGGCCAGATAGAGAAGGCCGGTGGCAATTTCGCCGACGTTGTCCTGTTCCTGGATATGGGCGAGCGCGGCGGCCTTGTCGGAAGGGTCGTAATCGGCCGAGATCTTGCGCAGGCGCAGGGTCGTGCCGTTGGGCTGCTCGACCTCGACCATGGCTCCGGGCTCGTATTCGGCGGTGATCGGGGCGCTGCCGGTGATCACGTCGAGGCGGTTCAGTGCCTCGTTATGGTGGCGCACGTAGTCGTAGCTGCGCGTCGAGCCCTTGTGGTTGTTGAAGGCCACGCAGGGCGAGATCACATCGAGGATGGCGGCGCCAGGGTGGCTCATCGCGGCCTTGATAAGCGGCACGAGCTGTGCCTTGTCGCCCGAGAACGAGCGCGCGACGAAACTGGCGCCCATCAGGATCGCCATCGAGGCAAGGTCGATCCCCGCGTCATTGTTGACGGCGCCCTTCTTGGCGACCGAGCCCTTGTCGGCGGTGGCCGAGAACTGCCCCTTGGTCAGCCCGTAGACGCCGTTGTTCATCACGATATAGACCATGTTGACACCGCGACGCATGACATGGGCGAATTGCCCCAGCCCGATCGAGGCACTGTCGCCATCGCCCGAGACGCCCATGTAGATCAGCTCGCGGTTGGCCAGATGCGCGCCGGTCAGAACGCTGGGCATCCGCCCGTGCACGGTGTTGAACCCGTGGCTTGCGCCCAGGAAATAGGTCGGTGTCTTCGACGAGCAGCCGATGCCCGAGAGCTTGGCCACGCGGTGTGGCTCGATCGCCATCTCGTAGCAGGATTGCACGATGGAAGCGCTGATCGAATCGTGCCCGCAGCCCGCGCAAAGCGTCGAGACCTGCCCCTCGTAGTCGCGCCGTGTGAAGCCCACGGCGTTACGCTTGAGGCTGGGGTGATGCAGTTTCGGCTTGGTGATATACGTCATGAGACGGCCCTCTCAAGCGGCACGACCTGATATTGCGCGAGGCGGTCGCGGATCGCGCCGTGGATGAAGCGTGCGGTGATCGGCGTGCCATCGTAATGCAGCACCGGCACCAGCCGGGCCGGGTCGATCTCCAGCTCGTTGCACAGGAGCATTCGCATCTGCCCGTCGCGGTTCTGCTCGACCAGGAAGACCCGGTCATGGGCGGCGATGAACTCGGCCACAGAATCGGGGAAGGGAAAGGCACGCAGCCGCATGGCGTTCACATGCAGCCCCTCGTTGCCCAGCCGGTCGAGCGCCTCGTCCATCGACGGCGCGGTGGAGCCGAAATAGAGTACCCCGTATCGGGTGTCTGCTTCGGCGCGGCGCAGCACCGGCTGCGGCACCTGGGATTTGGCCGTGTCGAACTTGCGCACAAGGCGCTCCATGTTCTCGATATAGTCGGCGCCTTCCTCGGAATAGCGCGCATAGCGGTTCTTGGTGGTGCCACGCGTGAAGAACGCCCCGCGCGACGGGTGCGTGCCCGGCAGCGTACGATAGGGGATGCCGTCGCCATCCACATCGAGGTAGCGGCCGAATTCGCGCCCGGCCTCAAGCTCGTCGGCGGTCATCACCTTGCCGCGGTCCAGCTTGCGGCTGTCGTCCCATTCCAGCGGCGCGCACAGCCGGCGGTTCATGCCGATGTCGAGATCGCTCATCACGAACACGGGCGTTTGCAGCCGATCGGCCAGGTCGAGCGCGGCGGCGGAGTGGTCGAAGCACTCGCGCGGGTCTTCGGGAAACAGCAGCACATGCTTGGTGTCGCCGTTCGAGGCATAGGCGCAGGACAGGATGTCGGCCTGCTGGGTGCGCGTGGGCATCCCGGTCGAGGGGCCGCCGCGCTGCACGTTCACGATCACCGCGGGGATTTCGGCGAAATAGGCCAGCCCGATGAACTCGGTCATCAGGCTCACGCCAGGGCCCGAGGTCGAGGTGAAGGCGCGCGCGCCGTTCCAGCCCGCCCCGATCACCATGCCGATCGAGGCAAGCTCGTCCTCGGACTGGATGACGGCGTATTTCGACTTGCCGCTTTCCGGTTCCTTGCGGAACTTGCGGCAATAGCTTTCAAAGGCTTCCGCCACCGAAGACGAGGGCGTGATCGGATACCAGGCGCAGACTGTCGCGCCGCCATAGACGCAGCCCAGCGCCGAGGCTGCGTTGCCCTCCATGAAGATCCGGTCGCCCACCGCATCGGCCGGGGCCACCTTGAGCTTGCAGATGTCGGGGTCGAGGTTTTTCTGCACCCAGTCGCGGCCCAGGTTGAGCGCGGCGACGTTCTTGTCGATCAGCGCCTCCTTGCCCTTGAACTGTTCGGAAAACAGCGCCTCGATCACCGCCGGGTCGATATCCATCAGCGCCGAGAGCGCGCCGACATAGATGATGTTCTTGAATAGCTGGCGCTGGCGCGGGTCGGAATATGTGGCGTTGCAGATTTCGGTCAGCGGCACCCCGATACTGGTCAGGTCGTCGCGAAACATCTCGGGCGGCAGAGGGCGCGTCGAATCGTAGAACAGGTAACCACCGGGCGCGACCTCGGCGAGATCGCGTTGCCAGGTTTCGGGGTTCATCGCCACGATCATGTCGAGCCCGCCGCGCCGGCCCAGATAGCCTGCCTCACTGACGCGCACCTCGTACCATGTGGGCAAGCCCTGAATGTTCGAGGGGAAGATGTTGCGCGGGCTGACCGGCACTCCCATCCGCAGGATCGCACGCGCGAAAAGTTCGTTCGCACTGGCCGAGCCTGAACCGTTCACATTGGCGAACTTGATGACGAAATCGTTGGTGGCTGTCAGTTGCTGTGCCATGCCGGTCCTGCCTGGGCTGTATTGATCAGATATTTGCGCATGTCCCACGCGCCGGTGGGGCAGCGTTCGGCGCAAAGCCCGCAATGCAGGCAGACGTCCTCGTCCTTGACCATGACGCGCCCGGTTTCAAGCCCGTCGGCCACATAGAGCGGCTGGTCGGTGTTCGTTGCCGGGGCGCTCAGTCGGGCGCGAAGATCATCTTCCTCGCCGTCCTGGGTGAAGGTGATGCAGTCCATCGGGCAGATATCGGTGCAGGCGTCGCATTCGATGCACAGCGAGGCCGAGAACACCGTCTGCACATCGCAGTTGAGGCAGCGTTGCGCCTCTTTCCACGCCAGTTCCGGATCGAAGCCCAGTTCGACCTCGGCACCGATATCGCTGAGCGCGCGCTCCTTCACCAGATGCGGCACCGGCACGCGAGTATCCAGCGCGATATCGTTGTCATAGCTCCATTCGTGGATGCCCATCTTCTGGCTGACGATGTTGACTGTGGGCGCGGGACGATCGCGCACATCCGCGTCTTGCAGGAACCGGTCGATCGAGATCGCCGCCTGGTGGCCATGTGCCACCGCCCAGATGATGTTCTTGGGTCCGAAGGCTGCGTCGCCACCGAAGAACACGTTGGGCAAGCTTGCCTGCATGGTCGTCTCATCGACCTTGGGCATGTCCCAGCGGGGGTCGAACTCGATGCCGATGTCGCGCTCGATCCAGGGGAAGGCGTTTTCCTGACCCACGGCCACCAGCACATCGTCGCACTCGAAAAATGCGTCCGGCTCGCCCGTGGGCACCAGCTTGCGGCGGCCATTGTCGTCATACTCGGCGCGCACGATCTCGAATTTCATGCCGACCAGCTTGCCGCCCTCGGTGACGAAGGCCTTGGGCACATGCCAGTTGATGATCGGGATGTCCTCGGCGATGGCGTCTTCCTTCTCCCAGGGCGAGGCCTTCATTTCCTCGAACCCCGAGCGGACGATCACCTTCACGTCCTCGCCGCCCAGCCGCCGCGCGGTGCGGCAGCAATCCATCGCGGTGTTGCCCCCGCCCAGCACGAGCACGCGCTTGCCGATTTCCTTGATATGCTCGAACGACACCGAGGATAGCCAGTCGATCCCGACATGTATATTGGCCGCGCCCTCCTGGCGGCCGGGAATGTCCAGATCACGCCCGCGCGGCGCGCCAGAGCCCACGAACACGGCATCCCAGCCCTCATCCAGCAGGCCCTTGAGGCTGTCGACGCTGCGGTTGTCGAAATGCACGTTGCCGATGCCGGTGATATAGGCGACTTCTTCGTCGATCACCTGTTCAGGCAGGCGAAAGCGCGGGATCTGGGTGCGGATCAGCCCGCCCATCTTGGGGTTGTGGTCGATCAGCGTGATGTCATAGCCCAGCACCGCCAGGTCGCGCGCCACCGTCAGCGAGGCCGGCCCCGCCCCCACACAGGCGATGCGCTTGCCGTTCAGCTTGGCGGGCGCCGCGGGCATGTGTTCGGCCACGTCGTCCTTGTAATCGGCCGCCACGCGCTTGAGCCGGCAGATCGCCACAGGCGCGGTGTCGCCGCCCACGGTGTCGGGGTCTTCGACCCGGCCGCGCCGGCAGGCAGGCTCGCAGGGGCGGTCGCAGGTGCGCCCGAGGATGCCGGGGAAGACATTTGAAACCCAGTTAATCATGTAGGCTTCGGAATACTTTCCATGCGCAATCTTGCGGATGTATTCCGGAACCGGCGTGTGGGCCGGGCAGGCCCATTGACAATCAACCACCTTGAGAAAGTAGTTCGGATCGTCGATATCCGTCTTGTGCAACGGTATTCTCCCCTTGCATCATGGCGGCGCGGTTCGGGGTGGCCCGGTGATGATGCGAGTGCATCCCGAAACTGCGCAGTGTTCCTCCAGTCCCGTGCAAGATCAGGGATTCTCCTGTCACTTGCAAGCCTTAGCGGCGATATTCCGACAATCTTCGAATGAATTTCGACATCGTCGGAGTTATGTCCCGCACCGCGGTGCGTGGCTGGCGTTGCCGACCGCTCATGGGGGTGGTCCCGGCAGATTGCCTCTTGCCGGGGCGGGCAGTTGTGCATAGGTTGAAGGTCACCGTTGGGGTGCCCTGCAAGGGCTGAGAGGCATAAGCGCCAACCCATCGAACCTGATCCGGCTCGCACCGGCGGAGGGAACGGTTTGGCACAGCGCCCCGCGCAAGCCCGTTTTCCCCTTTCGTCAGCCGGACACGCGGAAAGAAGGGGAAGGCACGTGGCCCATATCGCGCTTACCATTGCAGGCTCGGACAGCGGCGGCGGCGCCGGGATTCAGGCTGATCTCAAGGCCTTTTCGGCGCTGGGGGTCTATGGCGCAAGCGTCATCACCGCGCTCACCGCGCAGAACACCCGCGCGGTCACGATGGTCGAGCCGGCCAGCCCCGCGATGATCGCAGCGCAAATTGACGCGGTTTTCGACGATCTGAAAATCCAGGCGGTGAAACTGGGCATGCTGGGCGGACCGGAGGCGATCGTCGCGGTCGCGCGCGGACTTGAGCGTCATGCCGCGGGTGTGCCGGTGGTGCTCGACCCGGTGATGGTCGCGAAATCGGGTGACGCGCTCCTGCCCGATGCGGCCGTGGGGGCGCTGGCCTCGTGGCTGTTGCCTGCGGCCACACTGCTGACCCCGAACCTGCCCGAAGCCGCGCGCCTGCTGGGCACGGCGCCCGCCGGCAGCGAGGCCGAGATGGCCGAACAGGGGCAGGCGCTGCGCGGCATGGGGCCGGGCGCGGTGCTGATGAAGGGCGGGCATGGCGGCGGCAGCGAATGCGTCGATCTTCTGGTCGAGGAAAGCGGCATCACCCGCCTGAGCGCGCCGCGCCTTGCCACCCGCAACACCCATGGCACCGGTTGCACCCTGTCGGCGGCAATCGCTGCGGGGCTGGCGCAGGAGCTGGCGCTGCGCGATGCGGTGCGGCGCGCGCATGGCTACCTGCAGGGCGCGATTGCCGCGGCCGACCGGCTTGCGGTGGGCACCGGACACGGCCCGGTGCATCATTTTCACGAGGTCTGGAACCATGACTGAACAGGTGACGATCATCGGCGCGGGCGTTGCCGGGCTGTGGGCGGCCTACATGCTGTCGGAGGCGGGCCTGACCCCGCGCGTGATCGACCGCAATGGCCCGCCGGGGGCGCATGGCTGTTCGTGGTGGGCCGGCGGTATGCTCGCCCCCTTTTGCGAAGGGGCGGTGGCCGAGCCCGAAATCACCGCCCACGGGCAGCAGGCCGCGCGGGCCTGGGCCAGGGTCACGCCGGTGACGCGGCGCGGCTCGCTCGTCGTGGCGCTTGAGCGCGACCGGGGTGAACTGGCCCGCTTCGCCCGCCGCACCACCGGGCACGAGACGGTCAGCGACGGGCTGCACCAGCTCGAGCCGGACCTGCGCGAAGTCAAACAGGCGCTTTTTTTCGCCGAGGAGGCGCATCTCGATCCGCGCGCGGCGCTTTCGGATCTGGTCGAGGTGCTGGCTGCGCGCGGCATCGAGGTCGAGACCGGCGAGGCCACGCCCGATGAAATCAAGGGCACGGTGATCGACGCGCGCGGCATGGCGGCCGATCTGCCGGGGCTGCGCGGCGTGCGCGGCGAGATGGTCGTGTTGCGCGCGCCCGAGATCGCGCTGACCCGACCCGTCCGCTTGCTGCATCCGCGCCACCCGCTTTACATCGTGCCGCGGGGCGACGGGCTCTACATGCTGGGGGCCACCCAGATCGAAAGCGCCGACTGGCGCGCGATTTCGGCGCGGTCGCTGCTGGAGTTGCTGAGCGCGGCCTATGCCCTTGACCCGCGCTTTGCCGAGGCCGAGGTCGTGGAAACCGGCGCCGATCTGCGCCCCGCCTTTTCCGACAACGTGCCGCGCGTGGTTCGGCGCGGGCGGGTGCTGCACCTGAACGGCCTGTTCCGCCATGGCTATCTGATGGCCCCGGCGCTGGCGCAGCAGGCCGCCGATTACCTGACCCGGGGCACCAAGGGGGATCTGTTCCATGAAGATTGAAGTGAATGGCGAAACCCGCGAGATCACCGCCACCACCGTGGCCGGCGCGCTGCAGGAACTGGGCTGGGGCGAGGCCCGTGTGGCCACCGCGCTGAACGGCAGCTTCCTGCCCGCCGCCGCCCGCGCTGGCCAGAAGCTGCGCGACGGCGACCGACTGGAAGTGCTGGCGCCCATGCAGGGGGGCTGAGCGATGACCGACAATGCAGCGCCGCCGGGACAACGCAGGAGGTTTCTTCCCTGTCCCGGTGCCAGAGCCCCCCTTTCCCTGACGACCGAAAGGCAGCCCCATGCGTGATTTCTATGGCGTCACACTGGCCAGCCCGCTGATGCTGGGCACGGCGCAATACCCCTCTCCGGCGGTGATGGAACGTGCGTTCCGCGCCTCTGGCGCCTCGGTGGCCACGGTTTCGCTGCGGCGCGAGGCCGGGCAGGGCCAGTCATTCGGAGAGATCATCCGCGGGCTCGGCGTGCATGTGCTGCCCAACACCGCCGGCTGCCACAGCGCGCGCGAGGCGATCACCACCGCGCAGATGGCGCGCGAGATGTTCGAAACCAACTGGATCAAGCTCGAGGTGATCGGCCATGCCGATACCCTTCAACCCGATCCTTTCGGCCTGGTCGAGGCGGCCGAGGCGCTGATCGCCGACGGGTTCGAGGTATTCCCCTACACCACCGAGGATCAGGTGCTGGCGCAGCGGCTGGTCGATGCGGGCTGCCGGGTGCTCATGCCCTGGGGCGCGCCGATCGGCTCGGGGCTGGGGCTGAACAACCGCTATGGGCTCAAGACCCTGCGCGCGGCCTTCCCCGATATTCCGCTGGTGGTGGATGCGGGCCTCGGCCTGCCCAGCCATGCCGCCGAGGCGATGGAGATGGGCTATGACGCGGTTCTGCTGAACACGGCCGTGGCGCAGGCCGGCGATCCGGCGGCGATGGCCGAGGCCTTTGGCCTTGCCGTGCGGGCAGGGGCGCTTGCCCGTCGCGCCGACCCGATGGAGCCGCGCGACATGGCCGCCCCCTCAACCCCCGTCATCGGAAAGGCATGGCTATGAACTTGCCGCGTTTCTACCCGATCTTCGACAGTGTCGACTGGCTGCCCCGCGCCCTGCCGCTGGGCGTGAAATTCGTGCAACTGCGCATCAAGGACCGCGCCGAAGATGCCCTGCGGCAGGAGATTCGCGCAGGGGTGGCGCTGGCGCGCAAACACGGTGCGGCGCTGGTGGTGAACGACTACTGGAAAATCGCCATCGATGAGGGCGCCGAGTGGCTGCACCTGGGCCAGGAAGACCTGGACGAAGCCGACCTGCCGGCCATCCGCCGCGCCGGGCTGAAGCTGGGCATCTCGACCCATGACCGTGCCGAACTGGACCGCGCCCTGGCCTGCGCCCCCGATTACGTGGCGCTGGGGCCGGTTTACCCGACCATCCTCAAGCAGATGAAATGGCACGAGCAGGGGCTTGATCGCGTGGCCGAGTGGAAAAGCCTGGTCGGCGATATCCCGCTTTGCGCCATCGGCGGCATGAGCGTGGCGCGCGCGCCGGGGGTGTTCGACGCGGGCGCCGACCTGATCTCGGTGGTGACCGACATCACACTCAACTCCGACCCCGAGGCGCGCATCAACGAATGGCTGGAGGTCTGTGCATGAGCCGCTACGCCCGCCAGATCGCCCTGCCCGAGATCGGGCACGAGGGCCAGGCCCGGATCGAGGGCGCGCGCGTGCTGGTGGTGGGCGCGGGTGGGCTGGGCGTGCCGGTCCTGCAATATCTGGCCGGGGCGGGGGTGGGCCGCATCACGCTGGTCGATCCCGACGTGGTCGAGGAAACAAACCTGCACCGCCAGCCGCTTTACCGCATGGGCGATATCGGCCTGCCCAAGGTGCAAGCGGCGGCGGCGGCGCTGGGCGCGCTCAACCCTGCGGTGGCGGTGGCCACCCATGTCACCGCGCTCGATCCCGCCAATGCGCCCGCGCTGCTGGAGCGCTGCGACGTCGCGCTCGATTGCGCCGACAGTTTCGCGGTGAGTTACGCGCTCTCCGACGCCTGCATGGCGGCTGGCGTGCCGCTGATCTCGGCCTCGGCGCTGGGGCGGGCGGGCTATGCGGGCGGGTTCTGCGGCCCCGCGCCCAGCCTGCGTGCGGTCTTCCCCGACCTGCCCGAGCGTGCCGCCACCTGCGCCACGGCGGGGGTGATGGGCTCGCTCGTGGGCATGATCGGCGCGCTTCAGGCGCAGATGGCGCTGTCTGTCCTGCTGGGGCATGACCCCGCGCCGCTGGGCCAGCTTGTCACTATCGATGCCGCCACATGGCGCATGGGGGGCTTCCGCTTTGACGGCGCGCCCGAACCCGATGCCGCCGAGAGCCTGCCTTTCGTCGCACAAAGCCAGCTTGCCCCCGGCGATCTGGTGATCGACCTGCGCGACGAGGACGAAGCTCCCACACCCGCCGCACCGCACGCCCGCCGGCTGCAAGTCGAAGAAGCCGACACCTTGCGCCCCGCACCGGGCCAGCGGGTGGTGTTCTGCTGTCGCACTGGCCTGCGGGCCTTTCGTGCAGCCCGCGCGCTGCAAACCCATTGGCAGGGGCCGGTCGCGCTGGCCGCGATCACCCCGCCCGAAATCTCTTATCCCACACCGGAGGAAACCTGATGAAGAAACCCCTCGCCGCTGCGGCGCTGACTGCGACGCTTGCCTTGCCCGCCCAGGCGCAAGACAGCCTGACGCTCGTGCTTGACTGGTTCGTGAACCCCGACCACGCGCCCATCGTGCTGGCCGAGGAACTGGGTTATTTCGCGCAAGCCGGGCTTGAGGTGACGACCGTTACACCGTCCGACCCGAACGAGCCCCCGCGCATGGTGGCGGCGGGCCGTGCCGATCTGGCGGTCTCGTATCAGCCGCAACTGCACCTGAACCTGCATGCCGGCCTGCCGTTGGTGCGGGTTGGCACGCTGGTTTCAACCCCGCTGACCTGCCTTGTGGTGCTGGCCGACGGGCCGGTGCAGGAAATGGCCGATCTGGAAGGGCGCAAGGTGGGCTTTGCCGTGGCCGGGGTGCAGGAGGTGATGCTGGATGCGATGCTGGCCCATCACGGGATGGCGCCGGACGATGTGGAGCAGATCAATATCGGCTGGTCGATCTCGCCCGCGCTGATGTCGGGGCAGGTGGACGGCGTGATCGGGGCGTTTCGCAATTTCGAGCTGAACCAGCTTGAGATCGAAGGCACCGCCGGGCGCTGCTTCTACCCCGAGGCCGAGGGCATCCCCTCCTATGACGAATTGATCTATGTCGCCAACCCAGACCGCATGGACCCGGCCGTGATCGCACGGTTTCTGGACGCCACCGAACGTGCCACGCAGTTCATCCTCAACCAGCCCGAAGCGGCCTGGGAGATCTTCTCGGGCACCGCGCGCGAGTTGCAGACCGAACTGAACATCCGCGCCTGGGATGACACCTGGCCGCGCTTTGCCACCCGACCGGCGGCGATGGACGCGGGCCGCTATGCCCGGTTCGAGGCGTTTCTGACCGAGCGCGGCGCGACCCCCGGTGGCCTGCCGGTCAGTGACATCACCGTCGACGTGACCGCGCTTGCGCTGGAGGCGGAGGCCGGGCAATGAGCGCGCCCGACTATGGCGAGGCCTTCGCGCTTTGGCGGGCGGGCGCGGGGCGGGCATGGCAGGATTATACCTGCCATGCCTTCGTGCAGGGGCTGGGCGATGGCACGCTGCCCCGCGCGGCCTTCCTGCATTACCTGCGGCAGGATTACGTGTTCCTGATCCATTTCTCGCGCGCCTGGGCGCTGGCCGCGGCCAAGTCGGAAACGGTGGAGGAGTTGCGCGCGGCCTCCGAGGCAGTGCATGCGCTGGCCACCGTCGAGATGCCGCTTCACCTGCGCATCTGCGCCGAGGTCGGGCTCGATGCCGCCACCATCGAGGCGACCGAGGAAGCCGCCGAAAACCTCGCCTATACGCGCTATGTGCTGGAGGCCGGATATTCGGGCGGTTTTCTTGACCTGATGGCGGCGCTGGCGCCCTGCGTGCTGGGCTATGGTGAGATCGGCGCCCGGCTGGGTGCTGCGCCGGGGCACGAACGTGGCCCCTATGCCGACTGGATCGCCACCTATGCCGGCGAGGAATATCAGGCGCTCTGCCGCGATGTGGGCGCGCTGATCGACGCATCGCTTGCGCGCCGTCTGGGTGATGCCTGGGCCGACAACCCGCGCTTTGCCACGCTGGCCGCGCGCTTTGCCACGGCCACGCGGCTTGAAGTGGGCTTTTGGGACATGGGCCTGCGCCCGGCATGAGTGCTGCGCCCGGCATAACGCTTGAGGGGCGCGCGCTGATCGCGGGCGCGCCGCTGTTCGGGCCGCTGCGGCTGGAGATGACCGCCGGGCGCTGGACCTGCCTGCTGGGGGCCTCGGGCGCGGGCAAGACGACGCTCTTGCGACTGCTTGCCGGGCTGGAGTGCGCCGCGGTGCTGGAGGGGCAGATCACCACCAGCGACGGTGCGGCGCTGGCCGGACGCGTTGGCTATATGGGCCAGAGCGATCTGTTGCTGCCCTGGGCCGATGTGCTGGGCAATGTGACGCTGGGTGCGCGGCTGCGCGGCCAGCGCCCCGACCGCGACCGCGCGCGCGCCCTGATCGCACGGGTGGGGCTGGAGGGGCATATCCACCAGCGCCCGGCGCAGCTGTCAGGCGGGCAACGCCAGCGTGCCGCACTGGCGCGCACCCTGATGGAGGATCGCCCGGTGGTGCTGCTGGACGAGGCGTTTTCGGCGCTGGACACGCGCACCCGCGTCGAGATGCAGGCGCTCGCAGCCGAAACCCTTCAAGGGCGCACAGTGCTGATGGTCACCCATGACCCGCTCGAGGCCGCGCGCATGGCCGATGCCGCCTGGCTGCTGACCGATGCGGGCACGCTTGAGGCCCTGCCGTTGCCCGAAAGCGCCGCGCCCCGCGCGCTGGACGATGCGGCCACGCTGACCGCCCAGGCACAACTGTTCGCGCGGCTGCGCCGGGCGGCGGTGGCATGAGCGCGGGCCTGGGCAGACGGGCGGCCCTGCGGCTGGGGCGGGTGGCGCTGGCGGTGGGCTTTGGGCTGGCGCTGTGGCAAGCCTTGGTCTGGGTCACAGGGCTGCCGCATTTCATCCTGCCCGGCCCTGGCCGGGTAGCGCAAAGCCTGGTCGATAACGTGGCTATGATTGCCGTGAACGCCCGCTTCACCATTCAGGCGTTGCTGACCGGGTTGGCGGCCGGCGTGGCGTTGGGGGTGTTGACGGCGGTGCAACTGGCGCTGTCGCCGGGCGCGCGGCTGATGGTGCGGCCGCTGCTGATCTTTGCCCAGGCGATCCCGATATTCGCGCTCGCGCCGGTGATCACGCTCTGGCTGGGCTATGGGGCGGGCTCCAAGATTGTCATCGTGATGCTGGTCACATATTTCCCCGTCACCTCGGCGTTTTTCGACGGGCTGATGCGGATGCCGCCGGGCATGGCCGATCTGTCGCGCGTGATGGGGGCGGGGCCGCTGCGCGAGCTGTGGCACTTGCGCCTGCCGCAGGCGCTGCCGGCGCTTGGCTCGGGGCTGCGGCTGGGGGCGGTCTATGCGCCTTTTGGCGTGGTGATCGGCGAATGGGTCGGATCGTCGCGCGGGCTGGGGTATCTGATGCTGCTGGCCAATGGCCGCGCCCAGACCGACCTGATGTTCGCCGCGCTGATAACGCTGGCCGCCTTCAACCTGGTGGTCTTTCTGCTGATCGACCGGCTGGCGCGCGGGCTCGAGGCGCGGTTCGGCTGAGCCGCATCACGGCTGGAGCCGGGGGGCTGTCTGCCCCCCGGACCCCCCGAGGATATTTTTCTCACAGTGAAGGGGGAGGGGGGCAGGGGCGGCGTTGATTGACGGGCCGTGCCGGGCTCAGCGTTCGGGGCTCAGCGTTCGGGGCTCAGCGTTCAGGGATCAGCCCGTGCGGGCGGAACCGCAGCATCAGAAGCAGCGCGATGCCCATGGTCAGCAGGCGCGTATGCGCCGCGTTGGCCATCAGATGCGCGCGCAGGTCGCTGTCGGGGCCAAGACCGCTGGTGAGCATGTCGATCAGCCAGCGGCCCGCCGGCTCCACCTGCACCCAGAGAAACCACACCACCATGCCGCCCAGCACCGCGCCCCAGTTGTTGCCCGAGCCGCCCACGATCACCATCACCCAGATCAGGAAGGTGAAGCGCAGCGGCTCGTAGGTGCCGGGGTTGAGCTGCCCGTCCAGCGTGACCATCATTGCCCCCGCCAGCCCGCAGACGGCCGAGCCGAGGATGAAGATGTTGAGATGCCGCCGGGTGACATCCTTGCCCATGGCACGCGCGGCGGTCTCGTTGTCGCGGATGGCACGCATCATCCGGCCCCAGGGCGAATTGAGCGCTTTCTCCGACAGCCAGATGAGGACCGCGAGCACGGCGGCGAAGAGCAGCGCATAGCTGCCCTGAACGAGGATCGAACTCATGGTGGTGGCCTGCAGCCCGAGCTGCTCGGCCAGGGTGAGGACCCACTGATGTTCGCGCATCTCGACAGGGGTGGCGACCGGGCGGGGCAGGTTGGTGACGTTGCGCACGCCGCGGCTGAGCCAGCCTTCGTTCTTGAGGATGGCGATGATGATCTCGGAAATGCCGAGCGTGGCGATCGCCAGGTAATCCGAGCGCAGCCCCAGCGCGACCTTGCCGACGATCCAGGCCGCGCCCGCGGCCAGCACCCCGCCCACCGGCCAGGACAGAAGCACCGGCAGCCCAAGCCCGCCCAGATAGCCTGTTGTGGCGGGGTTGATCGATTCGATGGCGTCAACGGCAGGGACGAAGAAATAGCGGTTGAGGATGAAACCGACCAGCAACGTGCCAACCAGCGCCGCCACCCGCAGGCGCCCCGGTTCCATGCGTTTCCACACGATTATGGCGGCAAAGATCGTGGCGGCCCCGATCATCAGCCCGAGCAGCGTGCCGAACAGGCCCGCCGACCAGGCCTCGGTCACCGGGGGCATCGACACGATCACCACCGCAAGCCCGCCGATCGCCGTGAAGCCCATCACGCCCACGTTGAACAGGCCCGCATAGCCCCATTGCATGTTGACCCCCAGCGCCATGATCGCCGAGATCAGCCCCATGTTGAGGATGGTCAGCGCCAGCGGCCAGCTCTGGAACATGCCCACCATGGCGAGCGCGGCGAAGAAGGCGGCGTAAAGCCCGATATTGCGCCAGTTCACACTCATACCGATTTCCCCCGGAAGACGCCCGTGGGCCGGAAGATCAGCACCAGCACCAGCAGCGCGAAGGAGACCGCGAACTTGTAATCCACCGACAGGACCTGGATCAGCCCGTCGGGCAGCCATTCTTCGGGCAGGATATGGCCCAGCACCCGGCGCCAGGCATAGGTGATTGTCATCTCGGCGAAGGCGATGATGTAGCCCCCCGCGATCGCGCCCAGCGGATTGCCCAGCCCGCCGACGATGGCCGAGGCGAAGATCGGCAGCAGCAGCTGGAAATAGGTGAAGGGCTGAAACCCCTTGTCCAGCCCGTAAAGCACCCCGGCAATCGTGGCCAGCGTGGCGGTCAGCACCCAGGTCACGCGCACCACGCGATCGGGGTTGATCCCCGAGAGAAGCGCGAGGTCCTCGTTGTCGGAGAAGGCCCGCATCGACTTGCCGGTGCGGGTGCGGTTGAGAAACCAGAACAGCGCGATCATCACCGCAAGCGCGATGACCATCGTCAGGAACTGCGTGGTGCGCAGCGCCAGCCCCTCGGCCAGGCCCGACCATTCGCGAAACTCGCGCACCGAGAAGATGAAGCGCCCGCCATCGTCAAAGCTCTGGCGGCCGGGGCCGATGATCAGCCTCACGATGCCGTTGGTGATGAACATCACCCCGATCGAAACCATGACCAGCACCACGGGTTTGACCCGTTGTCGCCGGTAGAAACTGAACACGAACTTGTCGGCGGCCAGCATGTAGAGGATCGTTGCGACAATGCCGACCGGCAGCGCCAGCAGCGCCGTGGGCAGAACCCCGAAACCGATGCCCGCTGCCTGCAACAGCCAGGTGGTCAGGATCACCCACATGGTGCCGAAGGCCATCACGTCGCCATGGCTGAAATTCGAGAACCGCAAGATGCCGTAGATCAGCGTCACCCCCAGCGCGCCGAGCGCAAGCTGGCTGCCATAGGCCAGCGCGGGGATCACCACGAAATTCGTCAGCGCGACGAGAGCGTTGAGAAAATCCATCAGGTCTCCATCGGTGTGAAGATGTCGGGGCCGTGGCCGGCACGCGACACCGCAAGCGGCAGGGCAGCGAAGGCGACGGAAGGGGCAGGGGGCAGGCGCATGTCTTCCTCAGCCCCCCAAAAAGCTGCGGCGCACCTCGGGGTCGGCCAAAAGGGCCTGCCCGCTATCGGTGAAACGGTTGCGCCCCTGCACCAGCACATAGCCCATATCGGCGATCGCGAGCGCCTGGCGCGCGTTCTGTTCGACCATAAGGATCGAGATGCCGGTGCGCGCCACCTCGATGATCCTGTCGAAAAGTTCATCCATGACAATAGGCGACACGCCGGCGGTGGGCTCGTCCAGCATCAGCACGCTGGGCTTGGTCATCAGCGCGCGGCCCACGGCCACCTGCTGGCGCTGCCCGCCCGAAAGCTCGCCCGCCGCCTGCGAGCGCTTGTCGCGCAGGATCGGGAAAAGCTCGTAAACCTGTTCCATCGTCTCGCCGATGTCATCGCGGCGCAGGAAGGCGCCCATCTCCAGGTTTTCCTCGACCGTCATCGACGGGAAGATGTTGCTGGTCTGCGGGACGAATGCCATGCCCTCGGCCACGCGGGCCTGCGGGGTAAGCGTGGTGATGTCGCGCCCCTTCAGCCGCACGTGCCCCTCGCGCAGCTTGAGCATTCCGAACACGGCCTTCATCGCGGTGGACTTTCCCGCGCCGTTGGGGCCGACGATCACTGCGATCTGGCCCTTTTCCACGGCGATCGTGCAACTGTGCAGGATGTCGGCGCCGCCATAGCCGCCGGTCATGTGCTCGCCGATCAGCATCGGGTCGCTCCCGGATGCCGTGGCCGCGTTTCCGGCGGATGGTTTCGCCCCGGTGGCGGCCCGGCTCATGTGGCGGCCTCCTCTTTCATGATCTTGTTCTTGAGGCCGGTGCCCAGATAGGCCTCGATCACGCGCTCGTCGTTCTTGATTTCCTCGATCGTGCCCTCGGCCAGCACCTTGCCCTCGGCCATGCAGATCACGGGGCCGCAGATGCGGGCGATGAAATCCATGTCGTGCTCGATCACCACAAAGGTGTAGTTGCGTTCGCGATTGAGGCGCAGGATTGCGTCGCCGATGGTGTTGAGCAGGGTGCGATTGACGCCTGCGCCGACCTCGTCAAGAAACACGACCTTCGCATCGGTCATCATCGTGCGGCCCAGTTCCAGCAGCTTCTTCTGCCCGCCCGAAAGGTTGCCGGCCCGCTCGTCGGCAAGGTGGTCGATGGTCAGGAATTCCATTACATCCTCGGCGCGGGCGCGGATGCCACGCTCTTCCTCTGCAACACGGCCGCGATGAAACCAGGCCGACCACAGGTTTTCGCCCGACTGGCCGGGCGGCACCATCATCAGGTTTTCGCGCACCGTCATCGAATGAAATTCATGCGCGATCTGGAAGGTGCGCAACAGCCCCTTGGCGAACAGCACATGCGGCGGCAGGCCGGTGATGTCCTCGCCTTCCATGAAGACGCGGCCCGAGGTGGGCGGCAGGACACCGGCAATGACGTTGAAAAGGGTTGTCTTGCCGGCGCCGTTCGGCCCGATCAGCCCGGTGATGGACCCCGCGTCGATACTGAGTGACGCGCCGTCGACAGCATGAAACCCGCCAAAATGCTTGTGCAGGTTCTCGACACGGATCATGTGGCCCCCGGGGTTTGTCTGTCTTGTCTTGGGAAAGGCCCGGGAAGCTGCGCCCCCGGGCCCGTCCTGACCAGTTTAGCGTGAACCGGGGCTCAGCGGAACTGAACCGTGGTGAACGCGCCGCCCTGCACTTCGTACTCGCGATACGAGCCGGCCGCTTCGCCCGGCTCGATCAACTCGTCGGTCGAGGCGCCGATATAGTCGATCTCGCCGCCGTCGGCCAGAATCTGCAGGCCGCGCGCCAGTTCGCCGGGCATGATGGGCTCGCCCGGGGCGTTGGCGACATTCATGATGTTGGCCGCAATGCCCGCAGGGGTCGCTTCACCGGCAGCCTGGGCGGCCAGCAGCAGCAGCGCCGCCGCGTCATAGCTTTCGCGGGTGTAGGAGCCGGACGGATCAATGCCGGCCTCAAGCGCAAAGGCTTCGAACAGGTCGGAAGCCTCGCCCTCGGCCCAGGGCACCGAGCCGAAAGTGCCTTCCAGATCGGCACCGATGGCGTCGATAAGGCTGGTGCCATACATGCCGTCACCCAGCACGAAGGTGTCAAAGGCACCGGTCTCGACTGAGGTCTGGATGATCCCCATGCCGCCAAGATCGACATAGCCGAACACTGCCAGGACTTCGCCGCCCGCGGCGGCCAGCGCGCCGACTTCGGCCGAATAGTCGCCCTTGCCGTCTTCGTGCGGGGCGCTGACGGTTACGTTGCCGCCCGCGGCCTCGAAGCTGGCGATGAAGCTGTCCGCCAGGCCCAGGCCATAATCGTTGTTGGTGTAGGTGACCGCGACGCTGGAGACGCCACGATCGGCCAGGATCTCGGCCAGCACCTGGCCCTGACGCGCATCCGACGGCGAGGTGCGGTAGAACAGCCCGTTCGATTCGGTGGTGGTGAAGGCCGGCGAGGTCGCCGAGGGTGAAATCATCGGGATGCCATTCGGGATGGCGACATTCTGCAGCACGCCCATCGTCACGCCCGAGCAGTCGGCGCCCATGATGGCAACGACGCCATCGGCACTGACCAGCCGTTCGGCACTGGCCACGGCGGCCGAGCTGTCAAGACAGGTCGAATCGGCGCGCACCGGGGTGATCGTGGTGCCACCAAGAAACAGGCCGCTTTCGCTGGCTTCGCGGAAGGCCAGCTCGGCAGCGTCGGCCATCAGCGGGGTGATCGATTCAAGCGGGCCGGTGAAACCGAGCAGAACACCCATCTTGATCTCGTCGGCCTGGGCGGCAGTGCCTGCCAGCAGGGCCGTTGCAGCCGTTGCGAGTATGGTTTTTTTCATCTTGTTCTCCCTGATTGGATAGGCATACGCGCCAAGCCTAGACGCGGATTCACCAAAAGGAAAGATTCGTCAACGTCAAGATACCCGCCACGCAACTTGCCGTAACGGCATCCGGGCGACTGACGCAACTTGCGGCAAGGCGGGCGGGCAGGGCCGGCATGTCAGCCCCGTTCGCGGCTGCCCTGCGCGCCACGCTCGCGGTAGGGGGTGGTGTCGTAATGCGCGCGGTAGCACTTGGAAAAATGCGACGGGCTGGTGAAGCCGCAGGCCAGCGCCACGTTGATCACGCTCATGTCGGTCTGCATCAGGAGGTTGCGCGCCTTGTTGAGCCGGATTTCCATGTAATACCGCTTAGGGCTGCGGCTCAGATATCGGCGGAACAGGCGTTCGAGCTGGCGGGTCGACATGCCCACGGTGCGCGCAAGTTCGGCGGGGCTGATCGGTTCCTCGATATTCTGTTCCATGATCTGGATCACCTGCGCCAGCTTCGGGTGGCGCACCCCGATCCGCGTGGGGATGGAAAGGCGCTGGGTGTCCTGATCGGTGCGAATGGTCGAGTATATCAGCTGGTCGGCCACGGTATTGGCAAGGTCTTCGCCGTGATCGTCGGCGATCAGCCGCAGCATCAGGTCGATCGAGGCCGTGCCGCCGGCAGTGGAAAGCCGGTTGCCATCGATCACGAAGACCGATTTCGCCAGATCGACCATCTCGAATTCTTCAAGAAAACTGTCGTGGTTTTCCCAATGGATGGTGGCGCGGCGCCCGTCCAGAAGCCCTGCGCGCGCCAGCGTGTGGCTGCCGGTGCACATGCCGCCGATCGTGACCCCGTGGCGGGCGATGCGGCGCAGCCAGTTGATCACGGCGCGTGTGCTGGCTTCCTGTACGTCGACGCCGCCGCAGACCAGAACGGTATCCTCGCGTTCGATCTCGTCCAGCCCCATGTCCAGGTGAAACACCGCGCCGTTCGAACAGGTCGCGGTCTCGCCGCCCTCGCCGGCAAGCACCCAGTCATAGGCGCGCCAGCCCAGCAACCTGTTGGCCAGCCGAAGCGGCTCGATCGCCGAGGCGAAACACAACATCGAGAACCGGTCGAGCAGCAGGAACACGAAGCGGCGCGGCGCCTGCGCACCGGCCCTGCCATCGTATTTTCGTGCCCTGTGAATCATGGTGGCTCCGGCGCCCCTGTTGGCCCGGCAGGGAAACAGGAAAGCCCGGTGCGATCAAGCGAAAGCGGACGGCGGCTGCCTCAGGGCAGGATCTGAAGCCACAGCCAGATCGTGACGATCGACCCGGCGGTGGCCAGCAGCACCGAAGAGGCCGCGACCCGCCGCGCGCGCCCGTACATGTTGGCGAAAAGATAGGCGTTGACCCCTGGCGCCACGCTCGCGGCCAGCACGGCCCCCTGCAATTGCGCCAGTTCGAGCCGCAGCAGCGTGGCAAAGCCCAGCGTCAGCGCCGGCTGCACAAAAAGCGAAAGCAGTGCGATATAGCCGATCAGCCGCAGATCACCCTCGGGCCGGTAGCGATAGAGAATGCCGCCCAGGGCGAAAAGCGCGGCCGGCAGGGCCGCCTGCGCCAGCAGATCGACCGCCTGGTCAAGCGCGTCGGGCAGCAGTAGCCCCGTCAGATTGGCGAAGAACCCAGCATAAATGCCCAGCATGATGGGATTGCGCAGCATTCCCAGCGCGACCTGTCCGACGGTGCGCAGCACGCCCCGGCCGCTGTTGCGCACCACTTCCATCACCAGGATGCCCAGCAGATAGCAAAGCGGCGCATGAAGCGCGAGAATGGCATAGACGGAATCGAGCGCCACGCCGCCATAGGCGCGTTCGGTGATCGGCAGGCCGACCAGCATCACGTTGCCGTAGAGCGTGCAAAAACCGATGGCGACGGCGTCCTCCCAATCACGCGCGAAAAGAAACCGCGCCCCCAGCATCCCCGCCACGAAACCCAGCGAGGCCGCTCCGTAAAAGGTGCCCAGCATCGCAATGCCGAAACTGGCACTGATATCGATGGTCGAGATCGCCCCGAACAGCAGGCAGGGGATGGCGAAGTTCGTGGCGAACTTCATCAACTGGTCGAAGCCGGTCTCGGTGATCAGCCGCGAGATCGCCGCCAGATAGCCAATGCCGACCACCACAAAGACCGGCAGGATGACCGAGGCCAGCGTTTCCAGGGGGCTAGACATCGTAGCTGAGCGTCAGGCCGTCATGGGCGGGCGTGACATGCGCGGGGGTTTCACGCGCGACGGTGTGGTAATCGAGATCGTTGTGCATGTTGGTCAACACCGCATGGCGCGGCGCGGCGCGGGCGATCCAGGACAGCGTAAGCGCAAGATGCGCATGTGTCGGGTGTGGCCTGCGCCGCAGCGCATCGACGATCCAGCACTCCAGCCCCTCGAGCAGCGGCCAGGCGTTGTCGGGCAGGCTGACGGCATCGGGCAGATAGGCGACATCTCCAATGCGGAACCCCAGCGCATCCATCGTGCCGTGATCGGCGCGAAACGGGATCAGCCCGATCGCGCCGCCCGCGCCCGAGATCTGGAAAGGCCCGGAGATCGTGTGCATGTCGAGGATCGGCGGATAGGGCGAGCCTTCGGGCTGCATGAAGGCGTAGCCGAAGCGCGAGTAAAGCGCCTCCTGCGTCGGCCCGTCGGCCCAGACGGGCAGGCGGCGGCCGATGTTGAACACCACCTGCCGCAGATCGTCGATACCATGCACATGATCGGCGTGGCTGTGGGTGTAGACCACCGCGTCCAGTTCGCCCACGCCGGCGCCGAGAAGCTGCTCGCGCATGTCGGGCGAGCTGTCGATCAACACGCGGGTCTTGCCGCGCCCGGCTTCCTCGCGCGTGATAAGCAGCGAACAGCGGCGGCGGCGGTTCTTCGGCTCGAACGGGTCGCAATCGCCCCATTGATCGCCCAGCCGCGGCACCCCGCCGGAGGAGCCGCAGCCAAGAATGGTGAAGCTGATCCGCGCCATCAGGCCGCCTTGCGCCAGGCCGCCGCGCGGGCGAACAGCCGGTCGAAATTCTGCGTCGTCTGGCGGGCGAAATCGGCGTAGTCCATCCCGAAAACCTCCGCCCCCACGCGGGCGGTGTGGGCGGTATAGGCCGGCTCGTTACGCTTGCCGCGATGGGGCGGAGGGGCGAGATAGGGCGCGTCGGTTTCGACCAGGACGCGCTCCACCGGGGCGGTGGCGAAGATGTCGCGCAGTTCCTGCGATTTCGGAAAGGCGGCGATGCCCGACATCGACAGGTAGAACCCCAGATCAAGCGCCGCCTCGGCCAGCCCACGCCCCGAGGAAAAGCAGTGCATCACGCAATCATAGGGGCCGGCGCGGTGCTCTTCGCTAAGGATGCGCGTCATGTCGTCATCGGCATCGCGGGCGTGGATGATCAGCGGCAGGCGGGTCTGGCGCGCGGCCTCGATATGGATGCGCAGGCTTTCCTGCTGCCGCGCCGCGCTTTCGGCGGTGTAGTGGTAATCCAGCCCGGATTCGCCAATGCCCACGAACTTGGGGTGCCGCGCCAGCGCGACCAGGTCCTCGACACTGGCCAGCGGCTCGTCGGCGGCGCTCATCGGGTGGGTGCCGGCGGCATAGAAGACCGGCGCATGCGCCTCGGCGATGGCGCGCACGCGCGGCTCCTGCCGAAGCCGAGTGCAGATCGTGACCATGCGCATCACGCCTGCCTCGCGCGCGCGGGCGATGATCGCTGCATGCTCGCCATCGAAATCGGGGAAATCCAGGTGACAATGGCTATCGACGATTTCGGGCGGCTGGGTGCTCATGCGGGCCTTCGGGGCTTGGTCGGGCGGCTCAGGCAGGGTGCGGGGCCGCCGCGGTTTCGATCTTCAGCACCATATCAAGCACCAGCGCGGCAGGGTCAAGGTTGACCGCCCGGCCGCGCCGTGCGCGC
>NZ_QNVJ01000043.1 GCF_003350345.1 Alkalilacustris brevis | reverse complement strand
GGATTCCACCCGCTGGCCGCTGGTCAGGATCGCGCCGACAACCACTGCGCCAAGCGCGAGCAGACCGGCCTTTTCGAGATCGCTCAACCCGGTGTCGCGCTGCACTGTAACCGGAGCGCCTGAATCGGTGGCGCTCGGGGTTTCGCGGTCGTCCCTGCTCCACTCCCTGAACTCTTCGCTGCTGGAGCGACGATCACGCTCGGTGACGGTTTCGGTCGTCACTTCGGCCGACGCTTCGGCTTCGGCATCGGTATCGGCTGCGAGCGCCTCAATGGCATCGCCGCTCAGAGTGTCGACGCAGGTGATCGTTCCGTCGCTGGCCACAACCTCGGCGAGACATTCCGCTGCCGCCAGGGCTTTGGCCTCAGCTTCTGCTGCATCACCTGCTGCGGCTTCCTCCACCGCCAGGGCTTCAGCTTGCGCCTCCGCTTCCGCTGCTGCTTCTGCGTCGGCAACGGCCTGCGCATCGGCCCCTGCCTGGGCGTCTGCCTCTGCGTCGGCAACGGCCCGGGCCTCGGCATCAGCCTCTGCCTCGACGCGTTCCCGCTCCATCGCCTCGGCTTCATCTGCCGCCTGTGCGGCGGCTTCGGCATCAGCCGCAGCTTGCGCATCCGCCTCGGCCTCGGCCTCGACTCGCTCCAGTTCCCTGGCTTCAACCTCGGCCTCTGCAGCAGCGTCCGCCTGTGCTTGCGCGTCGGCCTCAGCCTGCGCCTCTGCATCGGCCTCGGCTTGCGCCTCGGCCGCGGTTTCTGCCGCAGCCTCGGCTTCCTGCGCGAGCCGTGCGGCAGCATCGGCTGCTTGTGCGGCCTGCGCTTCGGCCTCGGCTGCGGCCCGTGCCAGTTCTGCGGCTTCGGCTTCGGCCTCGGCCTTCAGGGCGTCATCGGATTCGGTCGCCGCTTGTTGCGCAGCCTCGGCCTCGATCGCCGCTTGTGCAGCGGCATCAGCCGCGGCCTCTGCCTCGACCTCGGCCTGAAGCGCCTGGATGTGAAGCTCGCAAGCGGCCTCTTCGAAGATCATGGCCTCGGCACAGATTTCCTCGAAGGAGCGGATGTCGGCGCGCTCCATTCGGTTGCCCTGCCCCGTCGCCGATGCGTTCGCCCCGGCATTGGCACCCGCGCTGGATTGCGTCAACGCCGGAAGGGGCTGCATGAGCGACAGCACGGCAACGATGGCAGTGGTTGCCTTGAGAGATTTGCGAGTCATTTCGTCACCTTCACTCAAATGATGTGGATCTTCGGCATGCCCTGTTGGGCAGCCAAGTGGGCTGAGCCCGATTTCTGGTCCGGAATCCGGCGCTTCCATGAGCACGGGATCGACCCAACGCTCGCCGTGGTTTTCGCGTCTCCAATTCGATTAATCCAAAACGACGCTATCGAGACTGATTTAGGTTTGCCCCCTCGCAATATTTTCGCGCGCGGGACAGGAAAAACTGCGTCAGCGAAGGGCGGCGATTTGCAGATATCAACAGCAGCCGCGACGCGCGGCGCCACGGGCAGACTGACCCAGGTAAGTGCCGCGCGCGAGGGATCCGTCATGCTTCGCTGCACGTCTCGCGGCGATGGCGGGTCGGGAGTCCGGGTCATCTTCAGGCACAAGCCTGCCAGCGGCCCCAATCGAAAGTGAGATTGACCATGACACAGACAAACATCCTCGGCGTGGTCGCCCTGGTCGTCGGCATTGTACTGCTCGTCTTCGCCTGGCGGGGTTCGAATGCACCGATGGACCAGATGACCGAGGCGCTGACCGGGCGTTTTTCCAACACCACCATGTGGTATCTGCTGGGCGGGGTGGTCGCAGTCGTGGCTGGCGCTGCGTTGATTTACCGCGGCGCATACCAGCGCTGATTGCAACCTGCGGGGGGCCAGGAGCGGTGCATCGCAAACCTGGCCTGCGCGCGCCGTAAAACCGTGTGCCCTGGCACAGCCCCGCGCGAGAAATGCCGCAACCGCCTTCGCCAGAGGGTTGCCCGCCTCGACGGAGAATGCCTGCAGGGCTGCGGTGCCGATGCGATCATGGGCCTCGCGCGCAAGCACCTTGCACGAACCCCATGCCCCGCCCCGGTTGAAGGCTTGCGCTCAATCGGTCGGGGTTTGCTGATGCGCCAGGCGACGCCACGTTCCGCCATCGTTATGCCAGGTCGAGGCGCACAACGCCTCGTGGATCGCATTGCCGGGCTTTTCCGCGCGAACGCGATAGGCAAGGATGGCGATGGCACCGTGCCGGCTGATGTCCCGGTCCATCATCTCCACCAGCCGCCAGCCGGTGTTGACCGAGGGATGGGTCCAGGCATTTTCGCCCAGCATGATCCCGTCAGGATAGGGCAGAACAATGATCGCGTCCGCGGCCGTTTCCGCACGGGCGCTGTCGCGGCCGCTGGTCCAGAGCGCCTCTTCCAGGCGCCAGAGGGTTTCATCCTGTTTCATGTCTTTCTCGGCCCTCGTTGCACGTCATGTCCGCTCTCATGCCGCATCAGTTTCCCGCACCGTTCGAGCCCAGAAAGAAGGACTGGACCAGGAACAGAATGATCATCGCAATTGCCAGTATAGGCCCCATGCCCATCGCGCCGATCGGCGCCGACACACCCGCATCCTGACCTGCGCGCCGGGAGGATGCCTGCGGAAGCAGGTCGATCAGGCGCAGCGTCACCGCACCGCCATCGCGCCCGAGTGCCGGAACATCGCGGAACCGGGCCAGAAGCCCCCCGAGACGGGCGCGCGCCTCTTCCCGCGTCAACTCGGAGAGTTCAGCGGCCGCACCCCAGGGCTCGACCCCGAGACGGGCAAATGTGGACAGGACGGTCACCACGTTGCCGTTCCGATCCTCTCCGACAGCGGCGTAAAGGAACGGATCGAAAGGTGTTTCACCTTGACGAAGCTCATTCATTCCGGTCATGGCACGCATCCTTTTTCCGATGGGTCTGGCGCAGGTCGTTCAGGCGCGGCCTTCTGGCGCGCCACACCGCCGCGTTCGGCCTGTGAGGTCATTGATGACCTTACCCGGGGATCGGATGTTTCGTGCTGATGCAGATCAGCGGCGCAGCCCGGCACGCATCCCAGGCTGTCATGGCAGAGAATTTCCACCAAGGCTAACACCGATCAGTCCCGCCCGGCCGCGGGTGAAGTATCCATGCTTGCGTGACACCAGAGGTATGGAAGGAACAATGATGGACACCCCCGAATGGCTGAAACCCGGACTGATCGGAGCTGTGGCAGGCGGCGTGATTGTCGCAGCCGGCGGCTTTATCTGGGCGGGATGGATGACCGAAAGCAACGCCAACCAGATGGCACGCGCCCTGGCCAATGAAAGCGTCGTCGCGGCCCTCGTGCCAATTTGCATCGAACGCTCGGAGAACGACCCGGAACGCATCGCAAAGCTGACAACCATCCGGCAGGCCACGACGACTGTCCGCCAGCGCGATGCCATGCTGGCGGCGGGCTGGGCGACGATCCCAAGCGATACGATTGGCAGCCGCAATCTGGCAACCGCCTGCGTTGCCGCGCTCGACCTTCCCGCGGCGTGACGCCACGATCAGGATCCATGGATACCGACATGACACAGGGCCCGACGCCTCGTCCGGTGCAAGAGAAAACCGATCGCGAACGTCGGGTCCTGGCGCATGAACGCATTCTGCAATCGTTGATCGCCTCACTGTCCCGAGCGGAGCCCGGATTTCTGGATCACCTGAGCAAGGCCTTCGTCGAACCGATGGAAAAGGCCCGCAAGGCACAGGACTACACCGCATCGGACGATTATTCCGAGGCGTTTACCTGCGCCTTGCCGGAGCGGCCCGAACGGTCAGCAGCCCCGCGCGCCACAGCACAGGACAGCGGCGCAGACCGCCGAAAACGATGAGATACCGCCACGGTATCACTGAAGATCACCGAAACCGCGATGGTCGCGCCCCGGATGCACCGCCGACGACGAGGAGAGAGAAAGATGGAGTCGAGGCCCGGCAGGCGATGCGTAACAAACGCGACCTGCCCGATAATGCCGATCTCGCCCGGTCCGGCAACCGCTGGCAATGCGACCGGAGGTTTCAACTTTCGGAGGCGGGTCGATGTATCCTGACACGCTGATGGTGCAAGGGCCGCCGTCGGGCGCGCGGCGGTGCCGCTCATGTTGATCCGTTTGGGGTGCCGTCTGCAGTTGAACCTGCCCCAGACAACGCCGATCGTGGCCCTGCTCAACGTCCATCACAGCCGTTATGGCGATGTGGTGAGGGCCGACGACCTTGTCTCCTCCCCGAGCGAGCCGCTGGAAGGTTATCGCGACGGATTCGGAAACTGGTGCACGCGCATCCTGGCCCCGGCGGGGGAGTTCGTCCTGTCGACGGACGGCGTGTTCCGCGATGGCGGGCAACCCGATCCGGTGGCCCCGGCTGCCCGGCAACTTGCCGTGCAGGACCTGCCGGCCGAAACGCTCGTCTATCTGCTCGGCAGCCGTTATTGCGATACCGACCTTCTTTCAGAGGACGCCTGGCGCCTGTTCGGCGCGGGTGAGTCCGGCTGGGCGCGCGTTCAAGCGATCTGCGATTTCGTTCACGGAAACCTGGTCTTCGGCTACCATCATGCCAATGCCACGCGCACGGCATCCCAAGCCCTCGCCCAAGGCCATGGCGTCTGCCGGGATTTCGCACATCTGGCGATCGCGCTGTGCCGCTGCATGAACATTCCCGCCCGCTATTGCACCGGATATCTCAGCGATATCGGCGAACCCCTGCCCCACCCCCCGGGGGACTTCGCCGCCTGGATGGAGGTGTATCTCGATGGCCAATGGTGGGTTTTCGACCCGCGCAACAACACGCCGCGCATTGGCAGAATTCTGGTCGCGCGCGGCCGCGATGCCACCGACGTGCCGCTGACCCAGACATTCGGCGCGCACCTCATGACGGACTTCCAGGTGTGGACACATGAAGCCACAGCGGCAGAAGTGCCGCCTGAAGGTAGCAAATGACCGCCCGCATCCCCATCTGTTCATCAGGGCCCGATGTAGTGCACCGCGCAAAGGGCGCTCGCTGTTCGCCCCCTCTGTCGGCTCATCATGTCGCTACAGGTCTTCCGCGCGGACGGAGCCGACCAACCCGCCCGGGACACGGCGTTCCGCGACCAAAGCCGGGTTCCTTTTGCGGTGCTTAGCCGGACCATGGGCCGAACAAGCGGGTGCAGATGCTGATCCGGCGCGCGCGGCGACATCGCGCAGCTGAACAAACGCGAGGAGCGAAAACGATGAACGACCAGGTTTCGGGCTTACGGCCCCCCACACCCGCGCGCGGCGACTTGCCGGCGACGCGGCACTGCCTGCGCTGCAGGACCGCGTTCATGAGCGAGGGCTTCGGCGAGCGTATCTGCAAGCGGTGCAAGGCGCAAACCTCATGGAAATCCGCCATCCCTTCAGGCGATGGCGGAAGCCGCCGCCGCTCGTCCAGGTAACCGGGATCGGGGGCCATGCCGGTTCTGAACATCACCCACCGGACCGAATACCGTTACGCCTCTGCCGTCGCGCCGGGGCCGCACCGCATGATGCTGCGCCCGCGAGAGACGCGCGAGCTGCGCCTTCTGTCCTTCGATCTGATCATCCGGCCAGAGGCGACGGTGACATGGGCACATGACGTCGCCGGCAATTCAATCGCCACCGCCAGTTTCTCGGGCCTGACCGATACCCTGACGGTCGAGAGCCGGATGACTGTCGATCTAACCGCGCAGGCCTGGCCGGTGTTTGACATCTCGGCCGACGCGCAAAACTACCCGTTCCGCTATTCCGATGAGGACTGGATCGACCTGGGCGCGCTGGCGCGGCCGCAATATGTCGATCTGGCCGGGCGGCTGTCCGACTGGGTCGAGGGTTTCGTGATGGGGCGACCGACCGACACGCTGTCGCTGCTCAAGGATGTCGCGGGCGGTGTGTCCGGCCAGGTCGGCTATCAAAGCCGCGAGGTCGAGGGCACGCAGGGCCCGCTGGAAACCCTGGACCGCGGATGGGGGTCATGCCGCGACATTGCCGTCCTCTTCGCCGAGGCCGTCCGCACGCTGGGCTTTGGCGCCCGGATCGTCTCGGGCTACCTGTTCGATGCGTCCCGCAGCCTCATCGGTTCCGCGGGGGCCGGCTCCACCCACGCCTGGGTCGAGGTCTTCGTGCCCGGCGCCGGCTGGATCTCCTTCGATCCGACCAACCGCTCCATGGGGTCGGCCAACCTGATCCCCGTCGCCGCCGCCCGCCACATTACGCAGGTGGCGCCGGTGACGGGCAGCTTTCACGGCAGGTCGGGCGACCTTCTCGGAATGGCGGTGCAGGTCAGTGTCGAGCAGCTGTGCACGTCCCCTCCGTCGCCCGTCGAGTAAGGAAGCTTCATCCGATGCTTCAGCCGCGACATCGTCGCTTCGCCCCCCCCCCCC
>NZ_QNVJ01000067.1 GCF_003350345.1 Alkalilacustris brevis | reverse complement strand
CGGCGGCCTTCGGCCTCGATTCCGCGCAGGGCGCGTGTCAGCGAAAAGCTCCAGGATGTTGGGCCCGCGTCCGATACCATACTTTCATCGGGTATCTTGTGTCGGGCGGGGAACACTAACCGTCATGGCGCCGCCCGGCCCGCCGGGCGGCGCGGATCGCGGCGGTCTGACAACCCCGTGGCGAGGCGAACATCGCCCCGCCCACCTGCACCGCGCCCGCCCGGATCAGTGCGGCCGCTCGCCATGGTCGCGGCCTTCTTCGTGGAATTCGTGCTGGCGCGACGGCTTTGACAGGTGCGCAGCAGCGTTGAGCCGCCGCACGAAGGCCGCCGCGACGATCAGCGTCGGCGTTGCAACCAGCGCGCCGGCAGCACCCCAGAGCCAGGCGCCGAAGGCGATCCCCAAAAAGACGCCGATGGGGGCGATCCGGATGCGCGCGCCAACCACCATCGGCGTGACGAACTGGGCTTCGATGATGTTCAGCCCGACGATCACGGCGAAAGGCGCGAAGGCGATGATGGGATCCTCGAACGACACGACCCCGACGCCCAGCGTGACCAGCGCCATGATGGCGACCCCGATGAAGGGCATGAAGTTCAGCAGTGCAGCAGCCACACCCCAGAGCGGAGCATTCGCCACGCCGAGCAGGTAGAAAGCCGCCGCCGTGCAGACCCCGAGCCCCAGATTGACAGCGGTGATCGCCAGCAGGTAGCGCGCGACATTGGTGCGCACGTCGCGCATTGCCCGCCCGACCGCCCGCCGTGCCGAGACCCCGGGAACCAGCGACATCCCCCAACGTGCCAGCATCACCCGGTCGCGCAGCAGAAAAAAGGTGAGCGCCGCCCAGAACGCCGCCCCCGCCGCCAGCCTCGGGGCGCCGATCGCCCAGTCGGCGAGCAGACGCTGACCGCCCTCCACAAGCCTGCCCACAGTGTCGTCGGCCAGTGCCGGCGGATCGGCGGGCGGTGGCTGGCCAGCCACTACGGATGGAAGCTCGCCCGGCCCGGCATCGAAGGAATCCGACAAGCCGGAGACGATCTCTCGGGCGCGTCGTTCCATCTCGCGCAGGACCTGGGGTGCGCGTTCGTTCCAGGCCTCGGCCGAGGGCGCGAGGGAATAGACCGTGGTCGCAGCCCCGAACAGCAGCCCCCCGACGACGAGAGCAGCGCAGAGCGATGCAGGGGCTCGCGTGTGTTCCAGCCATCGGACGGCGGGCGCAAGGGCGATCGCACATAGCAGCGCCAGTACCATTGGCACGGCAATCAGGCTGGCCGCGTCCAGCGCCGCAAGAATTACAACGCCGGCGATGATGCCCAGCAGCAGGGTCTGGAGCGCGCCGCGGTCAAGTCTGGAGAACCACCCGGCGGATGCCTCCCGGTGCGGCTGCGTCGGTGCCGGTTGCAGACGGTCGTCGGACATGGGACGGGCGGCCTTTTCGATACGATCGCGGGGCACGGACCATGCGATCCGTTGCGTGCGATCCGTTGCGCGGGAACGATGCCCGCGCTTTCGCGCCACCGATGCCGAGGGCATGACGGAGACGACGGGCGCTTCGGGCAACGCCAACCCTATCCCGGGCTGCTGGCACGCGCGCTGATGCAGGTTAGCGCCGCGCGCGCCGCGATCGGCGAAGATGTTTCATATGCCGCCGCCCGCGGCCCGATTCTGCGGGTTTCGCGCGGCATCCTCCGCCATCCGAAGGAGTTCGGACCATGGACAAGGAACGCATCAAGGGCACCGCCAAGCAGGTCGGGGGCACCGTAAAGGAGCAGTTCGGCAAGCTGACGGGCAACACCTCGCTTGAGGCCGAAGGCAAGATCGAAAAAGCCGAAGGGACGCTTCGGAAGACCTTCGGCAAGACGAAGGACGCCCTGCGCAAGGGCTGATGCCGGCGACACGGAGTTGTCACGAAAGGGCAAACCAATGGACAAGAACAAGAAGAAGCCCGGAACGGGTGCGTCAAAGGGCTCGAAACGGCCAAGCGAGTACAAGTCGCGTGAGGCCGAAGGCAAGTCCAACCAGACGGACGTTGCGTTTCAGAAAGCATTCGGCAAGGCGAAGGGCGTTTCCCGAAAGGGCTGACGTCATAGCCGAACAGCCCCGCCGCAAGGTACCTCGCGCGGCGGGGCTGATTCATTCCAAACTCAAAACAAGAACAGGAGCTGCGTCATGCTCGGCACCATTCTCATCGTCATTCTCGTTCTGATGCTGGTCGGCGTGCTTCCAACCTGGGGGCATAGCCGCTCCTGGGGCTACGCCCCCAGCGGCACAGTCGGACTCATCCTCGTGATCCTGGTCGTGCTGGTGCTGACGGGGCGCCTCTGAGATACTCCCGCTGTCCCCCGCTGTCCTCCCCGCGGCTGCAGGGGCGACAGGCCGGCCAGGGTATCCTGCCGCGCGCTGGCGGGTATATTCACGGGCGTGCCCGCCCGGCGCCGCTTGCGGCCCGGACATGCGCCGCCCGCCCGGGGCCCCATCGCGCCGGAGGCGTGCCTGCGGCATGACGGCGGGCGCATGTCATCTGTCGGGCTCTGGACGAGTCCGATCAAGCGCAACACATATCAGCGTCGGCGCACGGAGTTTCCGCCTGCCAGAATCGCGTTGATCAATGCGGCCACGGCGGCGTGCATCTCGGCCTTATCGCCACCGGGCGCAAACTCATGCGCTGCCGCGGCATCCTTCAGGACCCCGACGATTTCCTTTTCCGGCAGTATCTTGTGGTCGTTCAGCGCCAGCAATAGAGATTCGCAGATGGCCAGTGCGGCGGTTCCGGCGATGTCATTTGGCATTGTCATATCGGTTTCGCTTCCAACTCGGGGTGCGGGGACGTCCAGCTTCAATCGGGAGGAACGCCCCGCCACCATAGGCGCAAGCTGGTATTCGGAACTGATCCAGAGCAGCGGGAGGCGCACAATTTCCGGCTATCCGACACTTGACGAGCAACCTGGTATTACCCCCCCATGGAAGCCATGATGTCGATCCTGGAAAGCCCGCTTACCCGAAAGCTGTCGACCTTCGTCGCCCTGGGCGACGGGGATCTGGAAACGCTTGCGCGGTTTCACCGGCGCCGCCGGAGCTTTCTGCCCGGGCACGAAATGATCCACGAGGGGCAGAAGGAGCCTTCCGTCTTCATTCTGGCCAAAGGCTGGGCGTGCTCCTACAAGTTGCTGCCCGATGGCGAGCGGCAGATCGTCGACTTCCAGATACCCGGTGATTTCCTGGGGCTGCGCAGTGCCCTGCTCCGAACGACCGACCACAGCGTCGAAGCCATAACCCCCATCGAGGCTTCCGAGGTGCTTGCCTCGGATATCTTCGAGGCGTTTGCGCGGGCTCCGCGCCTTGCCACCGCCATTCTGTGGGCGGCATCGCGCGACGAGGCGGTGGTGGTGGAACACCTGGTCGATATCGGCCGGCGCACGGCCGAAGAGCGCACGGCGCATTTCCTGCTCGAACTCGGTGCCCGGATGGAACTCGTCGGTCTGGGCGACAGGACGGGCTTCGATTGCCCGCTGACCCAGTACCACCTTGCCGACGCCCTGGGGCTGAGCGCCGTGCATGTGAACCGTGTTCTGCGCACCCTGCGCGATGACGGGCTTCTCACCTTTCAGAAGGGGCGGGTGACGTTTGACGATTTCAGTCGTCTGACGGCTCTCGCCGGCTTCGACACAAGCTATCTGGATCAGGACGGCCCGCTGCTGCGCTGAGCACGCTTTCCGCCACATCCTGGCCGGCGAGACATGGAGCTTGCGCTGCGCCGAGGTTACGCGAGTGCGTGTTTCGCGGCGTCGAGTTTACGGTTGCACTCACCGTCGTGGTTTGCGGCCTGCGCCTTCTCGGCGGCCTGGTAATGTTTCAGCGCCGCGTCCTTCTTGGGACCGGCCGGCGCTTTGTCCCAGGCGGCCTTGACTGATTTCATCTTCTCGTCGGTGCTTGGCACCGGGGATTTAGTTTGCATGGGCTTGGTCCTTTCGGCGCTGCCCGAATTGGCGAAGCCTCCATCCCGCTCCGGAACAGTACCCGGTAGCCAGGCAGGAAGACTTCGCCCGCATTCGTAACAAACGACCAACGGCTGAATATGCTGCCGTCTCGATGAGCCTATGACGGTGCCGGGGCGGCAGGGCTGATGCAGGTTAGCACTTGGGGCTATTATGTGCGCGCCCGCAAAGTAACGGGACGGGCGCGGAGCAGAGCCCCGGCCCGTCCCGTTGTCGCAAGCCGAATGCGCGTCAGCTGGTCGGCGTGATCACGATCTCGACCCGCCGGTTTTCTGCGCGCCCCGCAGAAGTGGTGTTCGTGGCGATCGGCTCGTAAAAGCCGCGCCCCGCGACCGCGATCCGCGAAGCTCTCACGCCGTTGCCGATGAGAATACGCGCAACCGAAAGCGCGCGCTCCTGGCTGAGCTGGTTGTTATAGGTTGCTGTTCCGACATTGTCGGTATGGCCGACAACGCGGACCGTCGAATTGGGATGGCGCTGCAGGCTTTCCGAAACCGTCCTCAATGCGGGATGGAACGCGGGGTCGACAACCGACGACGCCGTGCGGAAGGTCACCGAGGCGGGCAGGATGACCCGAAGGTCGCTTCCGGTGTTGGTGATATCGGCGCCGGTGCCGGCAAGGGAGCTGCGCAGCTCGCGCTCCTGCGCGGCCAACTGCAACCCGAACGCGCCGCCGGCCGCGGCCCCGATCACGCCACCGATCAGGGTCGCCCGGGTATCCCCGCCGATCACCTGCCCGGCGGCGGCGCCGGTCAGCCCGCCTATCACCGCACCTGTCGCGGGCTGATTTGTCGTCCCGTCAGGATTCGTGCAGCCAGCCAGTATCAGCGCGGCCGCGACAACGCCGATCGAAATTGTTTTTCCATGATAGCCCATAATGCTGTCCTTTCGCGGGGAATCCGCAACGCACCTGCCAAGCGGTCTGCCCCGAATCATGCGGATAATGACATCATTCACAGCAAGACATGCTGATCTGCGTTAGGCGGCTATCGTCCGGCCGGTGGGTGGCTGCAGCGTCATGATCTGCCCCGCTCCGCAAACTGGACCGTTTCAGGCTGGAGTGTTCCGCTACGCTTTCGCGGCTGTCAGGTTCGGTCGATAGTGACTTGATCCCCAGTTTCTTCCTCCCCGGCCGATGGCGGGGCCTCCGGGGCGGTGGGGTGCACTTCGTCCTCGGCCTGTTGCGCGGCCTCGCGCTCGGCCTCGCGCAGCAGCAGATATTCGATGCGCCGGTTCAGCAGGCGCGCGGTCTCGGCCTTCATGGCAAGCTCATGCGACAGGTCACGATGGAGCGACACGGCAATCAGGATCATCAGCAGCATGAAGGGAAAGGCCGCGATGATCGAAACTGTCTGCAGGCTTTCAAGCCCCCCGGTCAGCAGCAGAACCACCACCACCATCAGCTGTAGCCCCGCCCAAAGCACGCGTATGGTGGTCGTGGGGTTGAGCACGCCCTTCGAGGTGAACATGCCCAGCACGAAGGTTGCCGCATCGGCCGAAGTGATCAGGAACAGGCAGACGAGCACGATCGCCACCGCTGTCAGCAACCCGCCAAGCGGCAACTGGTCGAGCATGACGAACAGACCGGACGGCACCTCGGTTGCGACCGCCGCGGCGATGCCGGCCCCCGCGAAGATCTCGAAATGGACCGCGGCGCCGCCAAAGACGGAAAACCACAGCATGCTCAGCGCCACCGGCACGATCATCACGCCCAGTACGAACTCGCGGATCGTGCGCCCGCGCGAGATGCGCGCGATGAAGCTGCCCACGAACGGCGCCCAGCTCAGCCCCCAGGCCCAATAGAACATCGTCCATTGCTCGACCCAGCGACCATCGGAAAAGGGCGTGGTCACAAGGCTCATCTGCACGACATTGCCCAGGTATTCGCCCAGAGTCTGGGTCATCACGCCGAAGATGAACGCAGTCGGACCAAAGGCCAGCACAAAGAGCAGCAAGAGGCCCGCCAGCGCCATGTTGAGATTGCTGAGCAGCCGCAGGCCCTTGTCGAGCGGCGTCATCGCCGAGAGCACGAACAGCCCGCCCACCACCGCGATGATCCCGAACTGCGCGGGGAAACCAAAGGGGATGTCGCTGACCCGTGAGATGCCGCTGTTGATCTGTAACGCCCCGAGCCCCAGCGTCGTCGCCACGCCAAAGACTGTCGAGACGACCGTAAGGATGTCGATGGCCTTGCCCCAGCCGCTGTCCACCCGGTCGCCCAGCAGAGGCCGCAGCGTTTCGCTGATCAGGCCAAAGCTGTTATGGCGAAAGCGCACATAGGCAATCGCCAGCCCGACCAATGCGAAATTCGCCCATTGGTGCAACCCCCAGTGAAAGAAGGCATAGGTCATCCCGGTCTGCGCGGCATCGGCGGTGCGTGGCAGGCCACTGCCCAGGGGTGGTTCGTTGTAATGCATCATCGGCTCGGCCACGCCCCAGAACACCAGCCCCACGCCCATGCCGGCCGAAAAGATCATCGCCAGCCAACTGGTGAAGGAAAACTCTGCCGGTTCGTCCTCGGCGCCCAGGCGTATCTCGCCGGTCCGCGACAGGCCCAGATACAGCACGAAACCGACAAAGCCGGTGATGACCAGCAGATACATCCAGCCCAGGTTGTCGGCCGTGGTCTCAAGGATGGTTTGCGCCGCCCGCCCGACCACGCCGGGGGCCGTGGCGGCCGCCGCCACGAACAGCACGATCAGCGCGCTGGAGATGCGAAAGACAATGCCCACATCGCCCAACAGGCTGCGGGTGGCTTGTATGAGAGAGTGCATGAGGCTCCTGAAACGGTTGCGGCGGGGCGTTCTTTCGCGTCAGATCTATAGGCAGCCGGAGGTCCGGGGTCAAAACTGGCCGCCGTTGCCGCTTTCGATGCAGCGTGCCTTCACCGGTTGAGAGGCAGGTCGGTTGCCTGGCCCTTGCCCGGCGCATGCAGGGTTTCGCGCCGTCGCATGTCGACAAGCATGGCGTAGAGCGCGGGCAGCAGGATGAGCACCAGCAGCGTCGATGTGGCCAGCCCGAAGGCCACGGCGATGACCAGCGGCTTGAGCGTCTGCGCCTGGGTCGAGGTTTCGGCCAGCAACGGCAGGATGCCAACGATCGTTGTCGTTGCGGACAGCACGATGGCGCGGAACCGGTCGCGGCTGGCCTGGCCCGCCGCGCGCAACACGTCCATGCCGCGCGCGACATGTGCCTTGATGAACTGCACCAGCAGGATTGAGTTGTTGACCACGATCCCAGCCAGCGACGCGCCCCCCACCAGCGACGGCATCGAGATGTCGTAGCCCATCAGCACATGCCCCCAGATCACGCCGAGGAACGCCAGCGGAATGGTCAGCATCACGATCACCGGCTCGAGGTAGCTGCGGAACTGGTAGGAGAGGATCACGTAAATCCCCACCAGCCCGATGAGAAAGCCGCGCAGGATCGAGGCCGAGGTTTCGGCAAAGGCCGCCGACTGCCCGCCCGGCGCGGCCTGCACGCCCGGATGCGCCTCGAGGATCGCCGGCAGGGCGTCCCGCGCGATCGCCGCGGTGATGGCCTGGGCGTTGCCCTCGCGCACATCCACGCTGGCCTGCACGGTGACGGTGCGCTGCCCGTCGACATGGTTGATCTGTGACCAGCCGCGCTGTTCGGTCATCGTCGCCACGGTCGAGAAAGGCACCTGGGCGCCATCGGGTAGGGTGATGGTGAAGCCATCGAGATCGTCGCGCGCGTCACGGTCTTCCTGGCGGGTCTCAAGGGCGATCTCGTGCTCAATGGCGCCGATGCGCACGGTGCTTACCACGCTGCCGAGGAAGGCCACGCGCAGCTGATCGGCGACATCCGCGGCGGTCAAGCCGAGCTGATGCGCACCGGATGCCAGCGACATGTGCAACTCGGGCGGGCCGGGGCGCAGATCGTGATAGGTGTTGTAGACCCCCTGCCAGCTGTCCAGCTCGGTGCTCAGCGCGCGGGCCGCACTGGCCAGCTGGTCCAGATCCGGGCCGGTCAGGCGGTATTCGATGGCAACGCCCTGTGGGCCGAGCCCCGGCTCCTGAACCGTCAGCGCGACGGCACCGGGAATATCGCCGATCTCGGCGCGCCAGGCGGCACTGATCGCATCGAGCGTCACGCTGCGCCTGCCGGTGGCGAGGAAATCGGCACTCACCGTGGCCACATGCGGGCCGCTTTCGTTCGCGGTGAGGTTGCGGCCAAAACGCTGCTGAACCGCCTGCACCAGCGCCGCACCGCCGGGTTGCGGCGCGCCGAGCCGGTCCTCGATCCCGGCCAGCCCCGCGGCGATCTGCTCGACCGCCGCTTCAGTCTGCGCCAGCGGCGTGCCTGCCGGCATCAGCAGCCGCGCCTCAAGCACGTCGCCCTCGACATCCGGCATCGCCTCGCGCCCCAGATGCCCGGCGGCGACGAACCCGGCCGTGCCCAGCATCGCCACCAGCGTCGCCCCGATCACCAGGTATCGCCAGCGCACGGCCCAGTCGGCCGCGGCGCCGACCACATCGTCGCGAACCCAGGCAAAGCCGCGGTCAAAGCGCTGGCGAAATCGGCTGGCTGGGGCCTGCCGGGCAAGCGCGCCCTGCAACTGCCGCGGCAGGATCCAGAAGGCCTGCACGAGGCTGGCCGCCAGCGCCGCGATCAGCACCACCGGCAGAACCTCGAGCACCGCGCCCAACTCGCCAGCCAGGAACGACAAGGGGCCGAAGACAGCAACCGTGGTCAGGAAGGAGGACACCACCCCGGGCAGCACCCGCTGCACGCCGCTTGTCGCGGCCTCGAGCGGTGTCTCCCCCCGCGCCGATTCCTCGGCAATGCTGTCGGTGATCACGATTGCCGAATCCATCACCAGCCCGATCGCCATCAACAGCGCGACCAGTGTCATCATGTTCAGGCTCAGCCCGAAGGCGGCCATCGCCACCACCGCGCCCAGCATCGCCACCGGCAGCGCCACCGCCGACCAGGCGGCAAAGGCAGGCCGGAAGAAGAGGCTCATCACCCCGATCACCAGCACCAGCCCGATCAGGCCGTTCTCGACCAGCATCGCAAGCCGGTCGCGGATGATGCTGGTCATGTCCTGCACGATCTCAAGGCGCAGCCCCTGTGGGCGCGCCGCGCGCTCGGCTTCCAGCACCGCCGCGACTGCGTCGAGCACGCGCAACGCATCGGCGCCCGATGTCTTGTGGATATCGAGCACCGCAGCGCGCGCGCCATCGAGCATGACGCGGGCCTCAGGCGTGTCGAAGGCAAGGTCGATACGGGCAATCTGGCCCAGGGTCAGTTCGCCGCCGCTTTCGGCGCTGACCACCACCAGGCTTTCCAGCTCGGTTAGGCTGCGCCGCTCGTCGGTGAAGCGCAGCCGCAGGTCGCGCGCGGACGTTTCCAGCGTGCCGCCGGGCAGATCGACGCTTTGTGCCCCGATCTGGCGCGCCAGCCCGGCCAGCGTCAGCCCGTGCTGGCGCAGCACCTCGGCTGACACCTCAATACGGTATTGCCGCGCGCCGAAGCCCGAAAGCGTGACATCGGCCACCCCCGGCAACGCGCGCAGCCGATCCTGCAAGCCGGCGGCATAAAGCTCGAGGTGTTCGAGCGGCATCTCGCCGGTGATGCCCACCGCGGTAACAAAATCGCTGCGGTGGAGGGCGCGCACCACTGGCGGATCGGCGCGGTCGGGCAGATCGGTGATCGCTGCCACTTCGCCGCGCAGATCTTCCATGAAACGGCCAGCATCGCCGCCTGCGCTCATGGTGGCCACAGCGCGGGCGCGGTTGTCCTGAGCGGTGCAGGTAAATTCGGCCAGATCCTCGACGCGCTGCACCGTGTCCCACAAAACCCGGCAGACGGCATCCTCGACATCGCCCGCGCCGGCGCCGCGATAGGCGACGCTCACCTCGGCCTCGGTGGGGCGGAAATCGGGGAAGGTCTCACGCACCAGCCCCGGCGCGGCCACCGCGCCCGCCGCGATCAGCAGGATGAGCAGCAGGTTGGCCGCGGTCGGATGGCCGGCAAACCAGCGGATCATGGCGCGGCGTCCCCGTCTGCGACGCGCAGAAGCGTTCCCGCGATCGCCGGCACCACGTCGGTCAGCACCACCCGCTCGCCGGGCGCGACCCCGTCGCGCAGAACCGTCTGCCCCTGTTGACGGAAGGCGACCTCGACCGCGCGCAACTCGAGCCGGTCATCGGCACCCATCACCAGCACCCGCCCACCATGCACCGCGGCGTCGGGCAATTGCACGCTTGGGGGCAGCGGCGGGCCGGTGAGTGCGACGCCAAGATACATGTTGGCGACAAGCGGCACGGCGCCGGCACCGAAATCATAGGGCGCATCCACCGAAAGCACGACCTGCACCGTCCGCGTGCGCGCATCGAGCCCGGTCTGCACCTGCTCGACCCGCGCGGGCCAGGTGACATCGGCGCCGATCAGCCGGACCTCGGCATCGATGCCCGACATGTCGGCCGCGTGCATCCGGTCGAGCGGGGCGAGCGTGCCGGTGCCGAGAACGGCGGCGACGATCCGGCGGAAGGCCTCGACCGGGATCTGCGCCACGATCTCGGCCCGCTCGACACCCTCGCCGGTCAGGAGCGGCTGCCCGGCATTGACGAACTGGAACGCCTCGACCTGGGTCTCGGTCACGCGCATGTCGAAAGGCGCCTTGATCGTGGTCTGCTCCAGGTCGCGTTCGGCGCGCGCGATGCGCACCCGCGTGCGCGCCATCTGCGCCTCCAGCCGTTCCTGCTGCACCGGCAGCAGCGCAAGCGTGTTTTCCAGCTCCTGCACGGTGCGGCGAAAGGCGAGCGTGGCGCGCTGCTGTTCATCCAGCCGTGCCTGCGGGGCAGTGCCCTGCGCGACCAGTTCTTCGGTGCGGCGCAGGTCCTGCTCGGCCAGGGTCAGGCGCTCGCGCTCCAGGGCAAGGATCACACGCAGGTTCTCGCCCTCGGCGTCAAGCTGTGCGGCCTCGGCCTCGAGCGAGGCCAGATCGGCCTGCGCCTCGGCAAGCGCCAGCTCGTATTCGCTGGGGTCGATCTTGAGCACCTCGGCACCGGCGGTGATGAACCGCCCGGCCGACAGGTCGGGATGCGTCTCGATGATCGTGCCGCGCACCGAGGCGACCGCCGACCAACTGCGCGCCGGGCGCGAGAGGCCGTAACCCGTGGCAACGGGCGCCACGGCGCGCGCCTCGGCGGTGACGATCTGGACGGGGATCGCGACCTCGGCGCGTTCGAACCGCGTGGGCTCCGGACCGGTGCGCACCAGCCAGACGGCGATTCCAACGCCCAGCACCAGCGCCGGGATCAGCCAAAGCACTCGGCGGTTCATCGGCACGCCCTCTCATCAGGTGTCGGGCGGCCGGACCGGCTGGGCGCCAGTGTCATGCCCGGCCCCCGAAGGCCCGTTTGGCCAGTTTCACACGCGTTGCCGCCAGCAGAACCCGCATTGCAGCGGCGGGCGGCCAACCACGCCGCCGGCAGAGAGGCGGCCAGCTTGGCGGGCGTCAGGTGGCTGGTAATCTCCCGGCTCGAAACCATTGCATGTTCCCTCAGGGTTGCGCGCGCCGCATGCGGTCAAGCATTGCGTCCTTCAGCACGAAATGATGATAGAGCGCGCCCACCACATGCAACGCCACCAGCACCAGCAAAACAATCTTCAGCAGGTTATGCCCCTGCGCTGCTGCCTCGACCCCGCCGAACCAGGCCATCGCGCCGGTGACCGGCATCAGGATCATCAGCACGTAGAGGCCTGCATGGGTCAGGCGCGCCAGCATCTGCAACTTGGCGCTTCCCACCGCGGCCGGCGCACCACGCCGAGCACGAAGCACAAGGCGCCACAGCGCGAAGGCCATGATCAGCGCGCCCCCGGCGACATGGACAGCCACCAGCGGATCGAAGGGCACCTCCAGCCCGGCGCGGGATGCCTCCCACGCGTCGGCGATCCCATCCTTGAGTAGGTATTGCTGCACGATCAGCAGCACCACAATCCAGTGCAGCGCAATCTGCACGCGCGAATATCCGGCAGGGTTGGTCACATCCTGTCCTTTCGGCAACCCGAAGCGACTTGAGCTTCGGCCACATTATGTTAGTGTTCGTTCACTTACAAGAGGTTCCCCATGCCCCGCCGCCGCAAACCCGCCGAAGACCGAAAGGCAGAAATCATCGATGCCTGCCTCGCGCTGGCCGATCGGCTGGGGCCGGGCCGGATGACAACCAATCACGTGGCGCAGGCGGTCGGGGTGACGCAGGCGGCCATCTTCCGGCATTTCCCGTCAAAACAGGCGCTGTGGCTTGCGGTGGCCGAATCCGTCAGCGCGCGCCTTGCCAAGGCCTGGGAGCGGGCGGTCGCCAGCGACGCCCCCGCCGAAGAGCGTCTGAAGGCGCTTTTGCGCGCGCAGTTCGAACAGATCAGCGCAACGCCCGCTCTGCCTGCGATCCTGTTCTCGCGCGAGTTGAACATCGACAATCCGGAGTTGCGAGAAACCTTTCGCCTGCGCCTGATGGGGTTTCAGGCGCATATCATCGCGCTGCTGGAAGAGATGCGGCGCACCGGCGGGCTGCGCGATGACCTGGTGCCCGCCGATGCCGCGGTTCATCTGACCTCGCTGGTGCAGGGCCTGGCGATACGCTGGACGCTTGGCGCCCGCAGCTTCTGCCTGCCCGAAGAGGGCCTGCGCCTGCTCGACACCCTGCTTGCGCTGATGCGCAGCCCAAAGGGGAGGGACTGACATGCCGGAGCTGGACCGTTCCCGCGCCCTGTTTGCCGCAGCCGCCCTGGCCATCGCCTTCGGTCTGCTCACGATCGCCTCGGGCGGGGGCGCGATTCTCGGCGTGGCCGAGATGGGCGCCGTGGTTCCCTTCGTCCTGTGGTTCAACTTCTTCGCCGGGTTTGCCTATGTCGTGGCGGGGAACCTTCGCTCGGCGGCGCGTAATCGGGTGATGGTGGCCTTCTCGCTGCCTGCCGTGACCCGTCAATACGAGGAGTTCCTGATGCAGATCGCGGGGCGCTGATCTTGGAAACCGCTGTCGCACTCGCCGCGAGCCTGGCCTATCTGCTTGGCCTCGGCTTTCTTTGCGCGCGGAATCCC
>NZ_QNVJ01000051.1 GCF_003350345.1 Alkalilacustris brevis | reverse complement strand
GACCGGGCGGCAGAGCTGCCAGACCATGACCGAATGCTGCCAGGCCGAGACGCGGCGGCGGAATTCGATCAGGGCGAGGCGCGAGTTCGAGAAGTTCCCCTTCACCATGTCATTGGCGAGATACGGGTAGGGGATGCCCAGCGCGGCGGAGATCTGCAGGAGCGTGCGGTACTGAAAGGGCTCGTAGGTCGCGCCGCTATCGGCAGGCTGGCCCACAGTCACATCCTCGCCCGGATCCAGCCGCACGATCTGGCCCGGGCTGATCTCCACACCGGCGGGCGCATCCTCGTCCTCGGCCGGGGCCAGCGGGTTCTCGGGCGCAGGCGACGTGACGAACATCGCATACATCGCTGCGACCTTTTTGCGATCCAGTTCGGCGTCGTCGTACTGATCCAGCAGGAAGAGCTTCACGATGGCCGGCGCCAGTTTCGACACGCCGCGCAGCTGTCCGCCCTCAACCGGGTCTATCACATGGATGACCTCCGAGGCCGGGACGCGCACCACCTCTCCTGCCAGCCCCGGATCGGTACTGTCGCCCGGATGGCGGCGGAAAAAATGATAGGCCACGCGCCGACCGATGCGGTCGAACTCGATGCCCTGACGGATCACGTTGCCATTGGCGGCCGTGCCGGCCTGCTCGAGCGGCAGCATTTCCGCAGGCAGCATCTGCAGTTGCAGCGGCACCGTCAGCCCATCGCCCGCGCGACGCGTCCGGATCCGGAAGAACACCTCGCCCGCCATGAATACCTCGCGCGCGGCGCGGCGCTGGAGCCCGTAGAAATCCGTCAGCCCCTCGGCATCGGCCTCGTCGGTCCAGGCGAGCCACAGGCGCTGCACTTCCTCCTTGCGCGCGACATCGCCGATCTTCGAGATCGGTTTTATGCCGTCACCCACGGTGTTCGCAGCCCAGCTTTCGACAGCGTTCACGGCATAGCCGTTGTTGCGCACGAGCCAGCGGGCACGAGCGGTGATGTCGGGGCCAGAGCCCGCGATCAGCGCGTTGACATGCGCCCGTGTCGCGCGGAACCCGCGCAAGCGGCGGTGATGCTGGCCGGCGTCAAACCCGCCGATGAAGGCCCCGAGGCGCTGCCGCCAGTTCATCGCGCCGGCCATCATAGGTCCTTCACGGCGAAGGGGCGCAATACGCGCCGATTGGTCCGTTCCAGTGCCGCGATCCGGCGTTCGATATCGGCAATGGCGGCGGCCAGTTCCGCGTCCGAGCCATAATTGATGCTCTTGCCGTCATAGCTGACCGAGCGCGTGCCGCTGTAGCGCGCGGCCAGCAGCGCGCTGAGGCGGGATTTCAGATCATCGAGGGTCATGGAGGTCTCGTGGTGCCTGTCGCGCAGCGCGCTTGTTGTGAACACGCATCGTGTGTATATTTCTTGTGTCGAAGGAGGCCCCGAATGCCGCAGAACAGCACCGAGAAGCAGCGCACGAATGTCTCGCTGACCGCAATCAACCTTACCGCCGCACGCGAGCTGGGCCTGAACGTGTCGGCCATCAGCGATGCCGCGCTGGCCGAGGCCGTGCGTACGGCGAAGGCCGAGGCGTGGGCGCGCGAGAATGCCGAGGCGATCGCCGAGCGCCGGGCCTGGATCGAAGCAAACAGCACACCTTTGGCCGATCTTCAGGTCCTCAAGCTCGACTGATGGCGCAGTTCCATGTCTATCGTGTCCCGGGCGGCCGACTGGCGCTCGACCTCCAGACCGATCTGATCGAAACCGGCACGCGCGTGGTCGCCCCGCTGGTGCCCGCCGCTTCGGGGCCGAAGGTCATCGGGCGGCTCGAGCCTGTGTTCGAGATCGAGGGTGCCGCCCATGTGCTGCACACGGCGGAGATGGCCGCGATCCCCTCGGCGCTGCTCAAGGCGCCGCCCGTCGCGGACCTGTCGCGGTTCGACTACGAGATTCGGGGCGCTCTCGACATGGTCTTCTCGGGCTTCTGATCACTCCATGTATCGGGGCGTGCTGATCTTCCAGCCACGCCGCCGGGGGGCGGTGATGCGCCCGGCTTCGGGCGCGGTCGGTTTCTCGGGCTCGCGCTTCTCTGCGACACCGGCGGCGGGTTCCACCCCGGCCTGCTTTTCCAGCTGCCGCCACATGCGCTCATCAAAACGGTCGGCGCCGAGGATCCATGCCGCGGCGCGCGCATAGACACGCGCATCCAGCGCCTCGTTGCGCTCGCGCAGCTTCTGCCATTCCTGCCGTGCATAGCCGCGCTTGTCGCGGATCGTGACCAGCTGCTCGGCGACCAGCTGCTTGAGCCATTCGCTGTCGGCCCAGTCGGGCAGGTGGATCGTGCCTGCCGGGATTGGCGCATCCGGCTCAGACGGTCGCTCGATCCGCAGATAGCGATAGGTCTCAGCCTTGAAGGTGGCCGTGGCCACCGTCCAGAGCCGGGCCCCGCGTTTCAGTTTCCGCCCGTTCACCGTCGCATCGACGAAGGTCGGCCCCGAGACGGGTGTGGCGCGATTGAACCCCTCCAAGCCCTTCACGGGCGCGACCTGCGCTGCGCCCTGCTTGCGGGACCATGCGTAAACAGCCGCGGACTCGTAGCCCGTGTCGATCGCCAGCTTCGCCAGCGTCATGAAGGCGCCGTTCTCGTGCTGCCATGTCTGGCCCAAGAGCGCGGTCAGCCTGTCCCAGCAGGCTGGGTCGTCCGGCCCGCCCGGGATCACGATGTGATCGACCAGCCAGCTTGTCCCACCCCGACCCCAGGCCCAGACATCGACCTCGATCCGATCCTTCTGCACATCGGCCCCGGCGGTCAGGAACAACCCACCTGCCGGGATCTGCGCCGGGAAGGCGCTGCGCCGATCCGCCAGGCGCTGCCATTCCGGGGCTTCCCCGCTCTCGATCCAGGTCTCGCCCAGCAGCGTGTTGCGCGCCGCGCGCAGCATCTCTTCCGAGCCCTGCGCGGCCAGCCAGTCCCGCGCGATTTGTTCCCAGCTCTTCCAGCCGATCGGCGAATAGAGCGCCGAGAGGTGGAACCCGATGGCGGTGGGGTCCGCCGACACAGCCGTTGCCCGCCATTCGCCGCGCGCCAGCATCTCGGTCTTATGGTGCTCGGCAATGGGGCGCTCGCAGCCCTCGCAATGGTACGCGGCCGTTTCCGGATTCCCCTTTGCCCAGCGCAGGCGCTCAAACCGCAGCCATTGCCTATGGCCGCAATGCGGGCAGGGCACGAAGTAGCGCCGCTGGTCACTGGCCTCGAACTCGCGCTCGATCCGGCTCAACCCCCGGATGGTCGGGGTCGAGACCATAAACACCTTGCGCCGGTGCGCGAAGGTTGTGGTGCGCGCCTCGGCCAGCGTGACCGGGTCGCCTTCCTCGTCGGCCGAGGCCGGATAGGCGTCGACTTCGTCCAGAAACACATAGCGCGCGGGCATCGACCGCAGGCCGGTCGCGCTGTTGGCTCCGGTCAGCACCAGGATGCCGCCCGGGAATTCCTTGGACAGCATCGAGTTGCCCGCGTCGCGCGAGCGGGCAGGGCTGACCCGTTCCTTCAGCGCCGGGCTGTCCTCGATCAGCGGGTCGATCCGGCCCCGCGAGGTCCGCTTGGCCATCTCGACTGTGGGCAGCACCGCCAGCATCGGCCCCGGCGCATGATGGATGACAAACCCGATCCAGTTGTTGCCCGCTTCCGTGGCGCCGACCTGTGCGGCCTTCATGAACGAAATCCGTTGTGCCGGGTGGCCGGGCGAGAGCGCATCCATGATGCCGCGCAGGTAAGGCGTGCGCGTGGTGCGATACCGCCCCGGCTCGGCCGAGGCGCGCGAGCTGAGCCAGCGATGCGCATCGGCCCATTCCGACACGGTGAGATCGGCGTCTGGCCGCATCCCTCGCCGCCAGGCGCGCAGGATGTCCTCGGCCCCGTCGAAGCCGAGATCCAGATCGACGTTCAGATCCTCCTGATCAACTGAGGCTGACCCGGAGGTCTGCCAGGGCGTCGAGCTGCTCTCGGACATGGGTTTCCAGCACCCTCTGCAGGATCGCAGTCTCGATCGTCACGGGCTTGCCCTGCGCCTTCTCCATCTCTGCGGACAGTTGCGCGGCCATGAGTGCTGCCACGCGGGTGGGCCAGGTGACCCATGTATCGCGCTCCTGACGCGCGAGGCGAAACACCAGCGTCTCGGCGCGCGCGCGATCGACCAGCACGCCCTTCTTCTTCTGGATGGCGATCTGCTTGTCCTGCGCCATGTAGACGGTCAGCGCGGTGCGGGCCTTGATGTAGGACGAGGTCTCGCCCGGCCCGCTGATCATCCCCTCGCCACCTCCCCGCGACCGCATCTGCTGGTCCGGATCGGTCATCGCGCCCCGGCGTGCATCCGAGGCCGCCGCGTTGATCGATCCGTCGGCAAAGAGCACCAGCCGCCCATTCTTGCGCGCCTTCTGCACCGCCCCGCGCGAGAGGCCGGAATGGGCGGCATAGGCGCGCTCAGAGATACCTTCCATGGCGCTGTGATGATCCTCAAGGTATTGGAATTAAACGTAAATAATCTGTTTATTCAGTTGATTACACTCCCGGATAGAGCGATTCATTGTGTTGAGGCAAACGAGTGCATCGCGCTCCTCACAGAGCGAAAGGAAGGACAAGACCATGACCATCGCAATCCCCTCCGATACGACCCGCATCTTCATTGACCGCACCCGCTTTGTGCAGGCGATGAGCACCGCCACGCTGCAGCGCTATCTCAATGACGTGACCCTGAATGCCGAGGTCTTCGAGATGGCAGGCCGGGTCGGGATCGACTGCCGGACAATCGAGCTGGCGGATGTCGTTCCGGTCCTGAAACAGCACGGGCTGATCTGAACCCGCGCGCCAGCGATCGCCGCACCAAACCACTCGGAGGAAGACCATGCCCCGCCGCATCAAGACCAACCCGAACGCCCAGCGCGATGATCTGCTCCTCGAGATCGCCCGGCGCCAGTTCCACCTCGAGACGCTGGAGACCCGGAATTGGGACCGGCTGGATTTCCACGATGTCGCCGTCTGGGCCCTCCGCGCTGCGCTCGAGGAAGCCTTTGAAGCCGGGCGCGGCGCTGGCCACGCGGACACCGAATTGAGGACTGCATCATGAGCACCCGCGCACAGATCGCCATCCAGATCGGGCCCAGGGAATGGGCACATGTGTACACACACTATGACGGCTACCCGTCGCATATGCTGCCCGCGCTGGCACCGTGGACGCCCGAGGACATCCTCGCCGCCAAGGAAATCCGACAGGTCCGGGCCGACGAGCTCGACTGCTTCGATCCGCCGCGCGACCCCGTGATCCTGCCGCGCCCGACCCGCGAACTTTGCCATCTCTATCTCAGGCAGGGCGGTGCGTGGGTCGAACTGGACCCCGAGGTCGCGCAACCCGAAGGGGTGCAGCCATGACCAACCCACCCATCCTGCCCAGCCGCAACCGGGATCACGGCTTTTTTGGCACCCTGACCAGCTGCCCGGAGCGTGATCGACGCAGTGTGGAGGTCTGGGTACTGGCCTCGACCCTGATCGCCAAAGCCATCCGCGCCACCAGCGAGGATGAGATGATCGGCATCCGCGACTTTCTCGACAGCCGCATGGGCCGCCATTTCGCCGACGATGTGGTTGGCAATATGACCGGATGCAACATGGGGTGTGAGGCCGCCATCACCTCTGCGATCCGGTGCTGGCAGGATTGGCGCATCAGCCGCCAGACCGAGCGCGACGAGGGAATCCCTGCAGGCCTGCCGTATCTCACCGGCTGGGTGCAGCACTTCGCCGTCGCAGCCGCGCCGACCGAAACTGACTGATGATCCCCACGTCCCACAGGAGGCCTCGATGCCCAAACTCACCGATACCCAGATCCTCATCCTCAGCCGTGCGGCGAACCGCCCGGGCAATCTGGCCATGCCGCTACCCGAGGGGTTGCACGGCGCTGCTGCGAGCAAGGCCGTCACCCGCATGATCACCAACGGCTGGCTCGAAGAAGTCGACGCCGACCTCTGCCGCGGCGAGCCGCTCTGGCGCGAAACCGGCGATGGGCATGGCACCACCCTGATCGCCACCGAGGCCGGGTTGGAGGCCATCGGGATCGAGCCGGTGGCGGCCAGCGCCGTCGCCAGCGCACGCACGGCGAAGCCAGAACCGGACACAGAACCTGCGCCGACGACCCGGGAGACCAACACGCCGAAACCCATCCCCATCCGCGCCGGTACCAAGCAGGCGCAGATCATCGTGCTCCTTCAGCGACCGGGGGGCGCAACCATTGCCGAGATCGTCGCGGCGACTGGATGGTTGGCGCATAGCGCCCGTGGCTTGATCTCGGGTGGGTTGAAGAAGAAGCTGGGTCTCCGGATCACATCCGTAAAAGAGCAAGGACGCGGGTCGGTGTATCGGATCAGGTGACGTCAATATGAGCCCACAACGGACACTCGCCCTTGCCTCAGATGCTGCAGCGGCGGCCGATCGGTCCCAGCCCTTTCTGGACATTCGAGACAGGTGTAACGACACGCGTCACAATTTCGATGTCCTTAAACTATCTGCTCCGTTGGCTTTGTGGAAGCCGACTCGGAGGTGGGCAAGTCTGCTATGGATGAGAAGCACTGTATCGCCGTAAACTACCGTGTTTCTGCCTTGCGGGATTGCGACAATTGACCCCAGCCATCAGGTGGTGATGATGAAAAAAGCAAAAGACTATCTCGACGAAGCCAATGCGATCGTTCGGCGTGTGACGCCGGAAGAGGCCATCCAGATCCATGCCTCAGGTCAAGCGGTATTCATTGATGTGCGCGACAGCAACAGCTTGAGGCAAACCGGCATGATCGCGGGCGCGACCCATGTGCCGCGAGGCATGCTAGAGCTCTCGGCGGACCCGGAGAGTGAATACTACAAGCCGATCTTCAAAAAAGATGCGCAGATATGCATCGTCTGCGGCGGTGGCCTGATGGCTGCCATGGCTGGCAAGACGCTGGCCGAAATGGGTTACACGAATGTCATCAACGTGGGCGGCACCAATGCATGGAAAGAGGCAGGCGGGCCGACCGAGCCCTATGACAATTGAATAATTTCCCTGTCTGTAGCACAGGAAGCTCCTGTTTCCGTAGCAAGAACGACTGATGACTGAAGGTCCGCTCCGTCCGGAGGGTGTGTGAAAACTCGCGTCTTTTTGTGAATTGTGGTATGATCTCTGCGTCTGAAGCGGG
>NZ_QNVJ01000069.1 GCF_003350345.1 Alkalilacustris brevis | reverse complement strand
CACCCGCATCCGCATAGCTCAGCCCGACGCCACGCTCCGTCATTCGAAATCCCCCGATCCTGCAAATCCAGAACATGGCCGCCCGGCATCGCGCGCGGCGCGGGCGGGCCGCTCAGCCCTGCCCCAGCCGCGCGAGTCGCGCGGCGCGCAGGCGGGCAAAATCGTCGCCCGCGTGATAGCTCGACCGCGTGAGCGGTGTCGCCGAAACCATCAGGAACCCCTTGCCCCAGGCCGATTTTTCATAGGCGGCAAATTCCTCGGGCGTGACAAAACGGTCAACCCGGTGATGTTTCGACGTGGGCTGCAGATACTGGCCGATGGTGATGAAATCGACATTGGCTGATCGCATGTCATCCATCACCTGCAGCACCGATTGCCGATCCTCGCCCAGGCCCACCATGATGCCCGATTTGGTGAACATCGACGGGTCCAGTTCCTTGACCCGCTGCAACAGGCGCAGGCTGTGGAAATAGCGCGCGCCGGGCCGCACCTCGGGGTAGAGGCCGGGCACGGTTTCCAGGTTGTGGTTGAACACGTCGGGCCGCGCGGCGACCACGTTTTCCACCGCTTCGGGCGGGCAGCGCAGGAAGTCGGGCGTCAGGATCTCGATGGTGGTGTCGGGGCTGCGATGGCGCACCGCGCGGATGGTCTGCGCGAAATGCTCGGCGCCGCCGTCTTCCAGATCGTCGCGGTCCACGCTGGTGATGACCACATGTTTCAGCCCCAGCTTGTCGACCGCATGCGCCACGCGCCCCGGCTCGAACGCATCGAGCGCGTCGGGCCGCCCGGTGGCGACGTTGCAGAAGGTGCAGCCACGGGTGCAGACTTCGCCCATGATCATCATGGTGGCGTGACCCTGGCTCCAGCATTCGCCAACATTGGGGCAGCCGGCCTCTTCGCAGACGGTGGTCAGCTTGTGCTCGCGCATGATGTCGCGGGTGCGCATGTATTCGCGCGAGCCCGGCGCCTTGACGCGGATCCAGGCCGGCTTGCGCGGCTGCGCGTTATCGGGGCGATGGGCCTTTTCGGGGTGGCGCAGTTCGGGAACGGATATGTCGCGCGGGGCCATGATGCCTCTCTCAGATCGGTCTGCCCTTACATAACCTTGCTTCCGTGCAATGTCCAAGCCGGGCGGGCAGGATCGCGCGCTTTTCCTTCAACGCCACAAAAATTCCATGTTTGTGGCGGGTTATCGGTGCATTCTGTTGGCAGACTGGCACGATACAGGGCTCTCGCAGCCCAGCCATGCATGACTGGAATGCCCGAATGCAGCATGTGACCAGGCATTTTCTCGACGACGACAGTGGCGCGGTCACCGTCGATTGGGTCGTGCTGACGGCGGCAATCGTCGGCATGGCCATTGCCGTGGTAACGGCGATCTCGCCCAGCCTGAGCCAGCTGGGCCAGCGCATCGCCGACACCGAGGTCACGATCGACCGGATTCTTGACGGCGGGAGCGCCCCGGGCAGCGAAGAAGACGAAGAAACGCCCTGAGGGCCCGCCAAAGCGGCGTGCCAATTCAGCCGCGCGCCGACAGCGCCTCGTCCAGCAGCGCCTTCACGGCCTCTTGCGGCACGTCCTCGGCGACGAAGCTTTCCCCGATCCCGCGCGCCAGAACGAAGCGGATGCGCCCGGCGCGCACCTTCTTGTCCTGCGCCATCAGCGCCAGCAGCCCTTGCGCCTCGGGCAAGGGGCCGGGGATGTCGGACAGGCGCGACTTCATCCCCATTGCCTGCAGATGCGCCCCGATGCGCCCCGGCAACTCCTGCGCACAAAGCCCCAGCCGCGCGCTGAGATCAAACGCAAGCCCGCAGCCGATGGCCACCGCCTCGCCATGCAGGAGACGGTCGCCATAGCCGGTTGCCGCCTCGAGCGCATGGGCGAAGGTATGACCCAGGTTGAGCAGCGCGCGCTCGCCCTGTTCGGTTTCGTCGCGGGTGACGATCCCGGCCTTCATCTCGACCGAACGGCGCACCGCGTATTGCCGCAGCCCTGCATCCCCCGCCGCCAGGGCCGGGCCGTTCAGCTCGAGCCATTCGAAGAACGCGGCATCGCCCAGCAGGCCGTATTTCACCACCTCGCCATAGCCGGCCAGGAAATCACGCGGCGCAAGGGTGGAAAGCAGGTCGATATCGGCCAGCACCAGCGCCGGCTGATGGAACGCGCCCACCAGGTTCTTGCCCTGCGCGGTGTTGATGCCTGTCTTGCCGCCAACCGAACTGTCCACCTGCGCCAGCAAGGTCGTGGGAATCTGCACGAAGCGCACGCCACGGCGCAGGATCGCCGCCGCGAACCCGGCCAGATCGCCGATCACGCCGCCGCCCAGTGCGATCACCAGATCGTCGCGTTCGGTGCGCTGTTCGAGCAGCCATTCGGTGGCGCGCGCCAGTTGCGTCCAGCCCTTGGTGCCCTCGCCCGCCGGCAGCGCCAGCGCGGCAGTCTCGATCCCGGCGGCCGCAAGCCCGGCCTCAAGCCCCGGCAGGTGGTGGCGCGCGACGGTCTCGTCGGTCAGGACCGCAACCTTGCGGCGCGACAGCAAGGGCGCGACCTCGGCCCCGGCCGAGGCCAGCAGCCCTGCCCCGATGCGCACGTCATAGGCGCGGTCGCCGAGCGGAACATGCACGGTTTCTATCTGCATCTCAGCCTCGTCTTTCCAGAACGTCGGGGCGGCTTTCCAGCGCTGCGATCACCCGCGATGCGGTGGTCTCGATCGAATGGCCCGGCATCGCCTCGACGGTGATGTCGGCCAGGGCGTAGACGGGGCCACGCTCTTCGATCAGGCGACGCAGGGCGCCGCGCGGATCCGGCGTGTTGAGCAGCGGCCGCGTGCCGCGGTGACGCACCCGCTCCCACAGCAGCTCGAGGTCCGCCTTTAGCCATACCGAGACGCCGCGCGCGGAGATCATCTCGCGATTGGCCGTCTGCATGAAGGCACCGCCCCCTGTCGAAAGCACCGCGGGCCGCCCTGCCAGCAGCCGCGTAAGCACCTGGCTTTCCTTGCGGCGGAAGAACGCCTCGCCATCGCGGGCGAAGATTTCCGCCACCGTCATGTTGGCGGCCTTTTCGATCTCGTCATCCGAATCCATGAAGGGAACGCCCAGTATACGGGCCATCTGACCGCCCACCGCAGTCTTGCCCGCGCCCATCATGCCGATCAGCACGACTGTCTTTTTCAGCGGTCCGTTCACGATCCGGCGATCCGCCCCTGTTGCTGCGCGGCGCGAATGGCGTACACTGCCGCGAAATGCGATATAAGATCGAACGCCAATAGCGCGCATAACACCCAAGAGGCAACGGGGCATTCGAAATGGGACGTCTTTTCCGGGGTATATTCTACCTTCTGGTGATCGCGGGCATCGGCCTTGCCGGCTATGCCTATCTGGGTGATCTCGAACCCGAGCGCAGCGAAACCCGGCTGCCTGTCACTCTGGATGCGCGCTGAACGCCGCCCCCCGTCCCGCCGCTGCGTGGCACTGGCGCTGGCGCAGACACTGGCTCTGGGCCTGCCGCTGCTGACACCGGGCGCGGGCCATGCCGAAGCGCCGCTTTCGGCTATCGACTGGCTGTCAGAATCGATCATGGCGCCGCCATCGGATGCCGTCAGCGAACAGGAGGTCCTGCCGCCCCCGGTGCCCGGAGCAGGCGAAATCACCGTGGAGCCGATCGACGCGCCCTCGGTCGAGGCGGTCGGGCTGGTTTCCGCCGAACAGGCCGGGCTGCCGCGCGATTTCTGGGCGGGCAGCACGACTGAGACGCTGACCGGGGCCATCGCCGCCCTGCCCGGCGATGCGTTGCCGGCGCTGCGCGATCTGTCCTTCACCATCCTGCTGACCGAGTTCGACCCGCCCGACGATACCGACGGTCAGCAGCAGCTTTTCCTTGCCCGTGTGGACCGGCTGCTGGATTTTGGCGGGGTCGAACAGGCGCTGGCGCTGATCGAGAATCACGGGGCCGACAATCCCGATCTGTTCCGCCGCTGGTTCGATGCCGGGCTGTTGCTGGGCCGCGAAGAGGCCGCCTGCGACGCGCTGCTGCGCCGCACCGGGCTGGAACCCAGCTATCCGGCGCGGATCTTCTGTTTTGCCCGCGCCGGGCACTGGAGCACTGCGGCCCTGACCCTGCGCAGCGCGCGGGCGCTGGAGTTCATTACCGAGGCCGAGGAAGAGTTGCTCGCGCGGTTTCTCGACCCCGAGCTGTTCGACCATGACGCGCCGCTGCCCGAGTTCACGCTGCCCAGCCCGCTGGTCTGGCGGCTGCTCGAGGCACTGGGCGACGCCCCGCCAACGCGGCTGTTGCCGCCGGCCTTTTCCCACGCGGAACTGCGCAGCAATGCCGCCTGGCGCAACCAGATCGAAGCGGCCGAACGGCTGACCCGCGCCGGCGCCTTGCCGCCAAACCGGCTGCTTGGGCTCTACACCGCGCGCCGGCCGGCAGCCTCGGGCGGGGTGTGGGACCGCGCCGAGGCGGTGCAACAACTCGACCGCGCGATCCAGGCCCAAGATGGCGGGGCGGCAAGCCGCGCCTTGCCGCAAGCCTGGGCACGGCTGGCCGAAATCGAACTTGAAGCCACGCTGGCCCGGCTGTTTGCCGAGGATGCGCTGCGCCTGGCCCTGGGCGAAGAGGCCCGCGCACTGGCCTTTCGCATGGGCCTGCTGACCCCGGCTTACGCGGATCTCGCCGCCGCGCACGACCCCGCCACCCCCGGCGAGGCGATGCTGAAGGCCCTTGCTCTTGGGGGCGAGATCCCCGCCAGCGGCCAGAACCAGCCGGCGGGCATGACCGATGCCCTGCGCGACGGGCTGACCGGGCAGGCCCCCGACGGCCCTGCCGCGCGCCTGCTGGAACGGGGCGAGACCGGCGCCGCCGTGCTGACCGCGATCAGCCGGTTGCACGATGGCGCGGCGGGCGATCTGCGCGGGGTGGCCGAGGGGCTGGCCGTGCTGGTGCGCGCAGGGCTTGAAGATCACGCCCGCCGCGCGGCGTTGCAGCTTGTGCTGCTCGATCGCAGGGGCTGAGAGGGTGGCGCGGCTCGATCAGGACGCCGGGCGCTGGATCTCGACCTTTCTAGAGGCCCAGGCCGCCGAACGCGACGCCGCGCGCAACACGCGCCTGGCCTATGGCCGCGACCTGCGCGCCTTTGCCGAATGGCTGGCCGGGCGCGGCAATGCACTGGCGCGGGCCGGGCGCGACGATGTTGAGGCCTATCTCATGGCCTGCGATGCCGAGGGGCTTTCCGCCAGCACCCGTGCGCGGCGGCTTTCGGCGATTCGCCAGCTTTACCGCTTCGCCCATGAAGAAGGCTGGCGCGACGACAACCCTGCGCTTCAGATCCAGGGGCCGGCCCGCAAGCCCCGCCTGCCCCACAGCCTGAGCGAGGCGGAAGTCGAGCGCCTGCTCGATGCCGCCCGCACGCAGGGCCGCAGCGAACTGGAACGCGCCCGCAACGCCTGCCTGATGGAGTTGCTCTACGCGACAGGCATGCGGGTGTCGGAACTGGTCGGCCTGCCAGTGGCTGCGGCGCGCGGCGACCCAAGGATGCTGCTGGTGCGCGGCAAGGGCGGGCGCGAGCGGATGGTGCCGCTTTCCGGGCCTGCGCGCGCGGCACTGGGCGCCTGGCTGGCCCTGCGCGATGCCGAGGATGACGCCGCCCGCAGCCGCGGGGCCGCGCCGTCGCGCTTTCTGTTTCCCTCGCGCGGGAAGCTGGGGCATCTGACCCGCAACCGCTTTCACGGGCTGATAAAGGAATTCGCGCTGGCCGCCGGGCTCGACCCCGCACAGGTGACACCCCACCGGCTGCGCCATGCCTTTGCCACGCATCTGCTTTCGGGCGGGGCCGACCTTCGGGTGATCCAGACGCTGCTGGGTCATGCCGACATTTCCAGCACCGAGATTTATACCCATGTCCTGGAGGAGCGGCTGCGCGAGCTAGTGCTGGAACATCACCCGCTGGCACAGGTTGAGCACCCCGGGCAGGACAACACAAGCGAAGGCGGCGACGATAACACTGCCTGAGCCGCGCCGCGCCTGACGCCACCGCCACAGCACGGCAGCAAAACGCGGGCAAGCGCGCCAAATGGTTGATCCGCGTCGCCCGCGCGCCCATAACGGGGGCGTTACAGATTTGCCGGATGGACACCTCACCCCCCATGCTCGACACCGCTTTATGGCTGACTGTCGGCGCGATACTCGCGCTTCTGGTGCTTTCGGCATTCTTTTCGGGCAGTGAAACCGCGCTCACCGCCTCGTCGCGCGGCAAGCTTCGGGCGCAGGCCGACAAGGGCGGGCACGGTGCAAAGACCGCGCTGCGGCTGACCGAGGACAGCGAACGGCTGATCGGCGCGATTTTGCTGGGCAATAACCTGGTCAACATCCTGGCCGCCTCGCTGGCCACGGCGCTGTTCACGCGGCTGCTGGGGGATTCCGGCGTGGCGCTGGCCACATTGGTGATGACGCTCCTGGTGCTGATCTTTGCCGAGGTGCTGCCAAAGACCTATGCAATCACTGCACCCGAGGCTGCCGCCGCGCGGGTGGCATGGCCGATTTCGCTGGTGGTGCGCGTGTTCTGGCCGGTCGTGGGCACGGTGCAGGTGCTGGTGCGAGGAATTCTCTGGCTATTCGGGGTGCGCACCGACCCCGACCGCCACATCCTTTCGGTTCGCGAGGAAATCGCCGGCACCATCGCGCTTGGCCATCACGAAGGCGCGGTGGAAAAGGAGGATCGCGACCGCATCCTTGGCGCGCTTGATCTGGGCGACCGCACGGTCGAGGAAGTCATGCGCCACCGCAGCCAGATCGAGATGATCGACGCAAGCGCCGCGCCCGAAGAGATCGTGGCGCAGGTGGTCAATTCATCGCACACGCGGCTGCCGGTCTTTCGCGACAACCCCGAAAACATCGTCGGCGTGGTCCATTTCCGCGACCTGCTGCGCGAGGCAGACCGTCTGATCCGCGCGGGCGGCGGCAATTATGACGCGATTTCCGGGCTGGACGTGATGCGAATCGCCCGCGCGCCCTATTTCGTGCCCGACACCACCCCACTTGACGAGCAGATGCGCCAGTTCCTGCACCAGCGCCGACATTTCGCGCTGGTCGTCGATGAATACGGCGCCCTGCACGGGCTGATCACCCTGGAAGACATCCTCGAAGAGATCGTGGGCGAGATCGAGGACGAGTTCGACGTCACCCAGGAAAGCCCGGTGCGCGCGCTCGACGATGGCAGCTTTCTGGTCGAAGGCTCCACCACCATCCGCGACCTCAACCGCGAAACCGACTGGGACCTGCCCGACGACGAGGCCAATACCATCGCCGGGCTGGTCATACACGAGGCACAGACCATCCCGTCAGAGGGGCAGGTCTTCACCTTTCATGGCTTCCGCTTCGAGATCACCGGCCGCGAGGACAACCGGATCACCGAACTCAGGATTCGCCGGGCCTGACCGCGCGCGCCGCTGCGAACCCTCGGTTAACCTCTTTCGCGCAGTCTCGGGGCGGTCAGCCGGGCCTTGGTCGGCCTGGTTGGTTTCCTCCCTGTCAGACTGGGCCGCGCCGCAAAGCGCGGCCTTTTTTGACCGCACACATTGATGTGAGAATCCCTGTTGACGGATCGCGATGCAATTCGTAACGTCCCCTCAATCACGAAGTCGGCCCGTCCGACAGGGAGCATTCACATAAAAAGGGCCGGTTTTTCGCGGCCCTTTTTTTCATGGCCTGCACAGCCGGATCGGACCGCCGATCACGGAAATCCACCTGACAGCCCGCTTGTGGCATGATAAATGCCGCAAAGAACATAAAACGTCATACAGGATCAGGACAGCAATGCTCAGAACCTCCAGACATCTTGCCGTGGTGGCAGCAACCCTTGTGGCAACCGGCGCATGGGCGCAGGAGATTACCGAAGCACCGGGTGAAGACCTTGCCACCGATGGCCTTTCGCTGGGCGAGGAAGTCGGCGAAGGCTTCGGCGACAGCTATCTTGCCGAAACCTTCAATGACTGGGAAATGCAGTGCGTGCGGATGCCCGACGGGTCCGACCCCTGCCAGCTTGTTCAGCTTCTCCAGGATCAGGAGGGCAATTCGGTCGCCGAGATCAGCATCTTCGGCCTGCCCCCGGGCGGCGAGGCGGCAGCCGGCGCCACGGTCATCACGCCGCTTGAAACCCTGCTGACCGAGCAGATCACCATGCGCATCGATGGCGGCACGGCCAAACGCTATCCGTTCACATGGTGCGCGGCCATCGGCTGCGTGGCGCGCGTGGGCTTCACCGCGGCCGAGGTGGAAAGCTTCAAGCGCGGCGCCGAGGCGATCATGACGATCGTGCCGGCCGCGGCCCCCGATCAGCGGGTCGAACTGACGATTTCGCTGATGGGCTTCACCGCCGGGCTCGATGCCGTGAACGCCGCCAACCAGGCAGAGTAAGGCGAGGCGCCCCCTTGCCGGGTGCTTGGCCGAAGGCGCGCCGTCCCGGCAAGGGGCGGCGTTCTTCATTGCGCACCGCGCCCGCGCGTTCACACAGCGCGTCGCGTTCAATCGGTTTCACCCCGCCCGCGGTGCTAGGGCGAGTTGCCGTCTGCCGGATTCAGTCACGACGCTCGGCGTTTGCACGACGGGGCGCGACCGCCCGAGGGGGGCACGGATGCGCCCGGCTTGAATTGCTTCAACCCCCGAAGATCAGATCGCGGTGCTGCGCCATGTAAAGCCGCAACCAGGGTGTGAAGCGCGCCGGGGCCTGCGCGATGCGCGCGGCCAGATCGTCGGGCGACAGCCAGTCGGTCTCCATCACCTCGACGGGGTTCGGAACGGGGCGAACCTCGGGACCGGCCTCGGCCATGAACATATCGACCAACTCGTGCTCGATCATGCCGCCGCCCACATCGGCGCGATACTCCACCTGCCCGCGATGCAGCAGCCGCAGCCCGTAAAGGCCAAGCTCCTCGCCCAGCCGTCTTGCCGCACAGGGTTCCGCCGCCTCGCCCCAATGGGGATGCGTGCAGCAGCTGTTGGCCCAGAGACCCGGCGTGTGGTATTTGCCCGCCGCGCGGCGCTGCAGGAGCAGTCTGCCATCGCCCGACATCACAAAAACCGACACCGCCTTGTGCCGCAGCCCCCGCAGATGCGCGTCAAGCTTGCCAACAGGCACGAGCTGGCCGTCGATCCAGGCGGGGATGGCTTCGTTCAGGGGGCTGTGGCTGTCTGTCATGGCTCTGGCTATCTGGGGCACGTTGATCGGCGGGCAAGGACACGCGGCTACCACAATCCGCTCAGCCCGCGCAGCAGCAGGCTGCCCCGGCGGCGGAACTCGGACTGTACCAGCGCCCCTTGCCCGACGCGTTCGGGCCGGCGGGCCGCCATGCTCAGCAGCGCGCCGCTGCGCCAGCCGGCCAGAAGCGCCGGCAGCGCACGGCGCGGCAGCTGCGCGCGCCGTGCCCGTGCGCGGGACAGATGCGCAAGCCCCTGCCGCGCCAGCGCGCGCACCCCTTCCGGGCGGCCATCGACCAGAGGCACCCGGCCGCGCGCCTCAAGCGTGGGCACAGCCACCAGCCAGCCGGCCACCCCCGCCGCCAGCCCGGCATCGCGCACCACCGGCTCGGCCTGCGCGGGCGCCCCCAGGGCTTGCGCCGCCAGCCACATCAGGTTGCTCGATGTCGCCTGGAGATGCGCCAGCAGTGCGGCCTCGTCCGCAAACGGCGCGCGCCCGATATCCCAGCGCCGCGCCTCGATCATCTCGCGCAAGGGTTCAAGCGGCAGCGCCGCCGCATGCACGAGTTCGGACAGCGGCACCGCCACCTCATGCGCGGGCGGCGCGGCCCCCGTCGCAACCGCGTCCAGAGCATCGCGCCAGAACTGCAGCCGCATCTCGGCGATCATCGGCTCATCGGAGGCCCAGGGCGCGCGCGCGATCTCGAGGTTGAAGGCGTATAGCGGCCAGAGCAGGGCGCGGTCGCCCTCGGGCGCGGCCATGGTGGCGAGGTGGCGGTCAGGGTCGCCCGCCTCGACAAGCGCGGCGCAGGCGGCAAGGGTCATGCCGGTTCCGTCACACAGAGCAGGTATCCGAAGCTGTCACCATGCGCCCGCCAGATGGCAATCTCGCGCCGGTGGGCGGCGATGACTTCGGCCAAGCCGGGGATGTCATCGTCAGGCCCTTCGGCCTCCAGCTCATCCATCCGCTCCTCGAGCGGGCCATAATAGGCCTCCCAGGCCGACGCGGGCAGGTATCGACAATCGAGCAGCCGATACCCGGCGGCGGCAATCTCGTCGCGCAGGCCGGCCTCGTCGGTCATGTCGGGGTATTCCGCGGCCCAGAAGGCGCGCGTGGGCTCAGGCGGCGTCGCGTTGCGCCAGACCAGTTCGGAAAACACCACCTTGCCGCCAGGTGCCAGGGCGTCGCGCCAGCCCTCCAGCGCCTGCCGCACCCCTTCGAAATATATCGTGCCGGCCGACCAGATCAGGTCGAACGGCCCCTCGACCGCCATCATGTCGCCGGCGCGGGCGGTCACGCGCGGATCATCCTCGAACCCGGCCGAAGCGCGCTCGGCAAAGCCCGGATGCAGATCGAGCGCCAGCACCTTCCCCCGCGGCGCATGTTCGAGCAGCCCGCGGATATCCGCCCCCGGCCCGCAACCGGCATCGAGAATGCGTGCCGCCTGCGGCACCCGCGCCACGCCCATCGCCCAGTCGAGGCTTTCGCGGTCGCCCGGCCCCTCGCGCGGCAGATCGTCATGCAGAGTAAAGAAAGCTTCGTTCATACTGGCTGCGCCCCGTCGCGAATAAGCTTCCAGGTGATCGCGTCGAGCAACGCCTCGAAGCTCGCATCCACGATATTGGGTGAAACCCCCACGGTTGACCAGCGGTGCCCGGCGCTGTCTTCGCTGTCGATGATCACGCGGGTCATGGCCTCGGTGCCGCCCTGGGTGATGCGCACCTTGAAATCGACCAGCTTCAGGTCGTCGATGATGTCCTGATACGGGCCCAGATCCTTGCCCAGCGCGCGCGCCAGCGCGTTGACCGGGCCGCGGTCATTGCCCGAGGCATCCATCGATTCCGAGACCGAAAGCATCTTGGCATCGCCGATCTTGACGACCACCACCGCCTCGGACAGCGTCACCACCTGGTTGCGCTTGTTGCGCCGGCGCTCGACGGTGACGCGGTAGCGCTTGACCTCGAAGAAATCGGGGATCAGCCCCAGCACGCGCCGCGCCACCAGCTCGAAACTGGCCTGCGCGCCGTCATAGGCATAGCCCATATCCTCGCGCGCCTTCACCTCGTCAAGGATGCGCGCCAGGCGCGGGTCGCCCGGCTCCACCTCGATACCGGCATCGGCAAGGCGCGCGCGCAGGTTCGACTGCCCGGCCTGGTTCGACATCGGAATGATGCGCGCATTGCCCACCACGGCGGGATCGACATGCTCGTAGGTGGCGGGGTCCTTCAGGATCGCGCTGGCGTGCAGCCCGGCCTTGTGAGCAAAGGCCGAGGCCCCGACATAGGGCGCCGAGCGCAGCGGCACCCGGTTGAGGATATCGTCGAGCTTGCGCGAGATGCGCGTCAGCCCTGCCAGCGCGTCGGGTGTGACGCCCGTCTCGAACCGGCTGGCATAGGGCTCTTTCAGCAGCAGCGTCGGGATCAGCGTGACAAGGTTGGCATTGCCGCAGCGTTCGCCCAGCCCGTTCAACGTGCCCTGCACCTGCCGCGCGCCCGCCTCCACCGCCGCCAGGCTGCCCGCCACCGCGTTGCCGGTATCGTCATGGCAATGGATGCCCAACCGGTCGCCGGGGATGCCCTCGGCGATCACCTCGGAAGTGATGGCGCCGATCTCGTCAGGCAAGGTGCCGCCATTGGTGTCGCACAGCACGATCCAGCGCGCGCCGGCCTCGTATGCCGCGCGCAGGCAGTCCAGCGCATAGGCGCGATTGGCCTTCCAGCCGTCGAAGAAATGCTCGGCGTCAAACAGCGCCTCGCGCCCCTGCCCCACCAGATGCGCGAGTGAGGCTGCGATGTTCTCGAGGTTTTCCTCCAGCGTCAGCCCCAGCGCGGTGGTGACGTGGAAATCATGCGTCTTGCCCACCAGGCACACCGCCGGCGTGCCGGCGTTCAGCACCGCCGCCAGCACATCGTCATTGGCCGCCGACCGCCCGGCGCGTTTGGTCATCCCGAACGCCGTAAAGGTGGCGCGGGTTTGCGGCGCTGCGGCAAAGAAATCGCTGTCGGTCGGGTTGGCGCCGGGCCAGCCTCCCTCGATGTAATCGAGCCCCAGCGCATCGAGCATCACGGCGATCGCGCGCTTGTTGTCGAGCGAGAACTGCACGCCCTGCGTCTGCTGCCCGTCGCGCAGCGTGGTGTCGTAGAGATAAAGGCGTTCAGCCATGGCGCGCCCCCCGTTCCTGGGCGCCTGCGATCCCGTTCGCCCCCGACCCGCCCCGTCGCGCCGAAGCTGCGCGCCTCTGGCGCGACACGGGGGCGAAAGCACTTGAACTTGCAATTCCCTGCGGGATGCCTGCATCCCGCTTCGCCCCCGACCCGCCCCCCAGGGCGGGGGCGAAAACGCCCCCACCCTCGGGCCGGGGGCTGCGCTGTGGTTGGGATACAAACCGTCGAGGCATCAATTGAGAGACTCCAGCTTGGACGGGTCGAAATCGCGCTTAACTGTGTAAGTTGTTGAGCCATCCGGGGCATCTTGAAGTGTTATGCCTGCGGCCATCAACACGTTTCTAATCCTATCGGCTTCCGAGAACCGTCGCTCGCGCTTTGCCACAGATCGTGTTTGAAGTGCCGCCTCTATCGTGTCTCGAAACGGTGCATAGCTCTGAAGATGTTTCGAGGCGGCAATGGAGCCTGCATCTGCACTCAACTCGAATCCCATCAGTTGCAGCCCACGCTTAAGACTACCGAACTCTTCATTCTTAAACAGACCCCGAAGAGCGGTTATCGCGGCGTGAGTGTTCAGATCGTCCGTCAACGCGGAAACAACCTGCTCGGGGGTGTGCTCAGCGGCCTCAACATCAGTCGTTTCCAGTGACCAAAGCCAAAGCTCATCTTCCGCAGCCTTGGCCTTCTCCTCCGTCCAGTCCATCGGCTTGCGGTAATGCGTGCTTAGCATGACAAACCGGATCACCTCGCCCGGCCAGCCCTGGTCCAGCAAATCCCGCACCGTGAAAAAATTCCCCAGCGATTTCGACATCTTCTTGCCGTCCACCTGCACCATCTCGTTATGCAGCCAGACGCGGGCGAAATCGCCTTCGGGGTGGGCGCAGCAGCTTTGCGCGATCTCGTTTTCATGGTGGGGAAACTGCAAATCGATGCCACCACCGTGGATGTCGAAACTCTCGCCCAGCAACTCGTGGCTCATCGCCGAGCACTCGATATGCCAGCCCGGCCGCCCACGCCCCCAGGGGCTTTCCCAGCCCGGTTCATCCGCGCTGGAGGGTTTCCATAGCACGAAATCCATCGGATCGCGCTTGTAGGGCGCCACCTCGACCCGGGCGCCCGCGATCATGTCATCGACCGACCGCCCTGAAAGCCGCCCGTACTCCGGATAGGCACGCACATCGAACAGCACATGGCCCCCAGCCGCATAGGCGCAGCCCTTCGCCACCAGCCCCTCGATCATCGCAATCATCTGCCCGATATACTCGGTCGCGCGCGGCTCGTGGCTGGGCCGCAGCGCCCCCAGCGCGTCCATGTCGGCGTGATACCAGGCAATCGTCTCGTCGGTCAGCGCCCGCACAATGTCATTCAGGTCGCGCCCATCGCCGCCGGCCTGCATCTCGCGGGCGCGGGCATTGATCTTGTCATCGACATCGGTGAAATTGCGCACATAGGTCACATGGCCCTCGCCGTAGACATGGCGCAACAGCCGGAACAGCACGTCAAATACCACCACCGGCCGCGCATTGCCCAGATGCGCCCGGTCATAGACCGTTGGGCCACAGACATACATCCGCACATTCTGCGCGTCGAGCGGCGCGAAGACCTCCTTGCGGCGGCTGCGGGTGTTGTGGAGTCTGATCTCGGTCATGCCTGGCATCCGTGGCTGTCGCGCGCCGAACTAGCAGCTTCCTTCACGCTTGAAAACCGCCCTGCGCGCAACGCCACTCTGCCGGGTGCTGCGCAAGCCCTTTCTTCTTGGCCCAAATATCCATTTCCACGGCGGCAAGGGGCGCCGCGGCGCGGAGTTTTCAGCGCCCCCGCAGCCCGTGCGCGTGCCCGAGCAGCCGCACAACCCCGCCCAGCAGCGCGCGCATCAGGGCGCGAGCACGCGAGCATGGCGCGAGCGCGCGCGCCAGCCGAGGGCCGACCCGGTAGTAAACCCGGATGAACGCCCGCCCTGCGGCGTATTCGGCCAGCACCAGATCGCGCCAGCAGCGCAGGAAGGCCACATCCGGATGCGCCCGCCCGCCATAGGCGCAGGTGGCGACAAAACAGCCGCCGCCCCCGCCGCCGCCGTCGAAGTCTTCTTCCTCGTCTTCCTCGGGCTCCGGCGGCGCATCGAAGGTGGAGAACCAGGCCCAGTTCTCCGGGTCCAGTTCGGCCTCGTCCATCCGCGACAGCAGCGCGCCCTGATCGTCCTGATCCATGCGCGAAAGCCAGGCCGCGCCATCCTCATCGGTGAGCTTGTCGAGAAACTTTTCCAGCACATAGGGGCTTAGGTCCAGAACATCGGACGGCAGCGCCTCCTCGAACCGCATGAGCTGCTGGCCCAGCAGTTCCGCCGGCAGCCGGGCAAAATAATGGTCAACCGACTCCTCGGGCAGCGAATTCAGAAACACGTCGAAGATCGAGGTCGTGGTGAATGTCAGAATCGCCGGGTTTATCAGTTCCGCCAGCGCGACAAGGGTTTCCTCGTCCTGCTCGTCGAGAAACGCCTGCAGCCCCTCCTCGGAATGCGAATTGAGCATCCGCGCCAGTTCCAGCTTGATCTCGCGCAGCGATTCATAATCCTCGGGCGGCTCCGGGTCGGGCGCGATGGAGCCGTCGGGCGGCTCGGCCAGAAACACATCGAGCAGCGCATCGAGCGGCGACTCCTCCATATGGTCGGCCAGCGCGGCCTCCAGATCGTCGAAATGTGCCGCCGCGCCCAGCAGTTCGGTGGTCCCTTCGTCATGCAGGATGATGATATCATCGCCGTCGATGGTGGCGCGCTCCATCACCTCCTTGCTGCTTTCGTAATGGCGCAGGAAGCTCAGGCTCTGTCCCTCGTCGGGGCGAAAATCGGTGATCGTCACGTCGCCTTCGACTGAAACCGCGAAATGGTTGGTCCCCTCCCCGCCGGTCAGGATGTTCGCGCCGCCCCCGTCAGCGATCAGCGTGTCGTTGCCGGGGCCGCCGTGCATTTCGTTGTTGCCCTCGCCCGAGAACAGCAGGTCATCGCCCTCGCCGCCGTCGATCGTGTCGTTGCCCGCGCCGCCGATGATGATGTCATTGCCGGCCATCCCCATCAGCAGGTTGTCGCCGTAATGCCCCTCGATCAGGTCGTCGCCCGCGGCGCCGATCAGCGTGTCGTCATAGCTGGCGGCGGGGTCCACGACCTGGTCATGGCCATAGAGGTGCACCCCGATGTCATCGGCGATGGTGAACTCGAACCGCACGATCTCATAGGCGTCGAGTTCGATCGTGAACCCCTCGCCATCGCCCATCGCGTCTTCCATGTAGGAGGTCAGGTAGGGCCGCGCGAAGGGTTCGGTCGGGTCGCCCTCGTCGCGGGTGGTCGCGGGGTCGTCGAGCACGCCGAGCTTCTGCGCCCAGACATGGCTGTATTCGGGGATCAGCCCTTCATGATCCAGCGTGACGGTCATCGGGGTGTCGGTGCGCGACGACAGGAAGATCACCGCCCGCTCGTCGCTGCCGAAAGCGTGCATCACCAGCTGGTCGCGATTGTCCGGTTCACGGTCTTCCGGCGGGGTCAGCAGATCGCTGCGCAGCGCGTCGGGGGTGTCGGTATCCAGCACCCGCAGCCCCTGCAGCGACGGGTTCATCATGCGGAACAGCTCGCCCGCCGGGGTCAGCCGGTAATCCCCGCCCGAAACCTCATCATGGCCTCTATCCAGCTCGGAAAGCCGGTTCTTGAGGTTCTGATACTGCACCCCCCAGATCGAGGCGTGATCGACATCGCGCAAGAGCATGGTGCGCGTGACCTCGAGCATGGTCGAGGCCTGCATCAGCCCCGCGTCGCTGTCCTGCTCGAGCGAGGTGTTCCACTCGGACACGTAATATTCGAGATCGCCGAAACCTTCGGCATTCTGCCAGTCATCCAGCCGGTCGAACTGCCCGCGCGAATTGGCGACATGCTGGTAATAGCGCGGGTAGAAATGCGTCACGACAACGTCTACCGCCGCGCGCGCCTCGGGGCCCAGCTCGGCCAGGATCGCCTGGTTGTCCTCGGGCCGCCAGCCCTGGCTGACCTGGGCGGCGATCTTGGGTTCGGTCCAGGCGTCGGGGTCGTCAAGCTCGGCGCGATACAGGTCAAAGACCGTCTGCAGCCCGACCGAGAGGTCATCGACAATGCGGCCGTATTCGGTGGCAGACATACGCTCGTCGCGATACCAGAATTCGTTGCCGATGACGAACATGTCGATTTCGATGTCGCCATAGTCGCCGCGGATCATGTCATCGACCCGGTCGATCAACCGGTAGAGGCCGAACGGCTCGGGGGTGCGGTAGCCATCGTCACCGACCGTATCGGAAAGGTAGTTTTCCGTCGGCAGGACGAAATTGAACGGCACGTCCTTGGTGTTGGCGTATTCAAAGGCTGCAGGCGCGGTGACGATACGCGCCTCGTCATCTTCGATGCCGCCAGTATCCGAGTCGCCGAGCAGCCCGCTGGGGCGATAGATGTCGAACAACCGCTCGGCGGCGGGGCCGCCGGGGCTGAACGCCTCTTCGGTAAAAGTGCCGCCGGGAAAACGGATGGCGCCAAAGCTCAACAGATCGAAGATGCGGTCAAACGGCCCGCCGTAATCCAGGTAATCGCGCGTGAAAACGACATTGGTGCCGAAATGGTCCGACGTAACGGTCGTGCCGGCATAATTCACCGGGCCAAGCGTAATCGTGTATTCGCCCATATGTCCCACCTCGCGCTGTGCCCGAGAGGTCGCGGCTGTCTGAAACGCCTCAAAGGTTTATTTTCAACGCCAGTCAGAAATCACCAAGCGTCAAATATCTTGTACGCCTCCGCCCGATCAGGATCACATGCCCCAGGTCCGAACGAAACGCCCTCCTACAATGACGCTGCATAATATTTACATTAAATCAATCATTTCACGCACACCACACGCTTCCGTGATTGTGCGCTTTCTGGACGTTCACTCTTGGGTTGTCTCGCAACGTCACCCTGCGATTCACCGGGTTGTCGGCGCGGCAGTCACGTCATGGGTGTAAAGCCAATTGAACCGGCGCAGGGGCGCGCGGGGCGCAAGCCGCCCGCCCAACCGCAAGGCCGCATGGGCCAGCAGCCGCGGCAGCCCGCTCAGATGATAGGCCCGCGCGTTACGGTTGGCCGCGGCCACGATCCGCCTGGTGCGCGGGGCGCGCAGCGCCTGATACGCCGCCAGCGCGCTGTCCATGTCGGGCGCCTCGGCAAGGGCCGCGGCCAGCACCCAGGCATCTTCCAGCGCCATGTTCGCCCCCTGCGCCAGGAACGGCAGCGTGGGGTGCGCGGCATCGCCCAGAATCGCGCAATGCGCCCCGTGCCAGCGATCGGCCACCGGGTGGCGGAACAGCCCCCACAGCCAGACCTCATCGGCCTGGGCGAGCCAGTCCTGCACCGGCCCGCCGAACCCGGCGAAGGCATGGCGCATCACAAGGGGATTGTCGCGCTGGTTCCAGCCTTCATCGGCCCAGGCGCTGCGCTCTTCCACCGCGACGATGTTGCGCTGCCGTCCGCCGCGCAGCGGATAGCTGACCAGATGCCGCCCCGGCCCCATGAAGACCTCGGCCACCGGCGGCGCGCCCGCCTCGGCGGGAATGACCGCGCGCCAGGCCACCTGCCCGGTAAAGAACGGCTCGGCCGAGGGGTTGAGCGCGCGGCGTAGCCGCGAATGCAACCCATCCGCGCCGATGGCCAGCGGCGTTTCCACGGTCCGACCGCCCTCGAAATGCAGCGTCACGCCATCGGCGTGATGATCGAAATCAGTGCAGCGCCGGCCCAGCCGCATCTCGACCCCCGCATCGCGCGCGGCCCGTTCCAGCACCCCGATCAGATCGGCCCGGTGCAGGAAGTAATACCCGCGCGGATGCCCCGCATGCAGCAGGTCGAGCCGCAGCACCCCCGCCCCCGAGCGCCCGTCGCGCAATTGCACCGCCTCGGCGCGCGTCCCGGCCGCGGCCAGATCCGGGCCCAGCCCCAGCGCGTCGAGCACGGCAACCCCGTTGGGGCTGATCTGCAAACCGGCGCCGACCTCCGTGATTTCCGACGCCTGCTCGAACAATTGCACCGCGGCGCCGCGCCGGGCCAGCGCGGTGGCCACGGCCAGCCCGGCCACCCCGCCGCCCAGCACCGCAACGGGCTGGTCAGAAAACATGCGGCCCAGATCCATCAGCGCCTCCCGCGAACCACCGAAACCGGCACAAAAAAAGCACCGGGCGCAGGATGCGCCGGTGCCGAGCGTACTGCAACCCTGCCGACGCCGGGTGCCTTACCCGCGCCGGTCTTGCGGTCAGTCGTCGCGATGCACCTTTTCGCGGCGCTCGTGACGCTCCTGCGCCTCAAGCGTCATGGTGGCGATCGGCCGCGCGTCGAGCCGCTTGAGCGAGATCGGCTCGCCCGTCACCTCGCAATAGCCGTATTCGCCTGTCTCGATCCGGCGCAGCGCGGCGTCGATCTTTGAAACCAGCTTGCGCTGACGGTCGCGGGTGCGCAATTCCAGCGCGCGATCGGTCTCTTCGCTTGCGCGGTCGGCGACATCGGGCATGTTGCGGCTGCTTTCCTGAAGGCCCTCCAGCGTTTCGCGGCTGCCATCCAGGATCGCGGCCTTCCAGTTGACCAGCTTGCGCCGGAAATACTCCAGCTGCCTGCTGTTCATGAACGGCTCATCCTCCGCCGGGCGGTAATCCTCGGGAAGAAAGACCTCTGGCTTCATCTGCGATCCCCTTTGCTTGCCGGCATCGACCGGCACGCGCGCCTCGGGCATCTCCAGCCCGGTCCTGCTTTCGGTTGCGCCTGCTCTGGTCGTCATCCGGCCTCCTTGCGCCGTTCCTCTATCCCAAGGGTCGGGTATTGTCACTAGGCTTTGGCCGGGAACGGCACCTTTTCCGCATGTGTTCACCAGCAAGGGGATTACCCCTCAGAGTCAATGAATTGACTTCTAAAGCCGCCCACGGCCCGGCGCATATCTGCACCCAGAAATATCCACGAAGGGGCGGAAAGCGCGGCATGACCGGGCGCGGCGGATCACTGCCATGATACCTTGCGACAGAAACTCGGGGGCTGACTTTGCCGGCGCCGCTGCTAGGATTGGCTTCATGACACCCAGCACCTCCCCTTCGACGGAAATCCGCCCCCTCGTCCTAGCTGATGAGGGCGCCTGGCGTGAACTCTGGACCGATTACCTGGCATTTTACGACACCACGGTGCCCGAATCGGTCTACCGCGACACCTTCAACCGGCTTTGCAGCGCGGCAGAGCCGGACCTGGGCGGGTTTCTCGCCTGTCGCGATGGCCGGCCGGTGGGGCTGGTGCATTACCTGTTTCACGCCCATTTCTGGAAACCCGAGGGCGTTTGCTACCTGCAGGATCTTTTCGTGACGCCCGGCGCAAGGGGCCAGGGCATCGCCGGCGCCCTGATCGAGGCCGTCTATGACGCCGCCGATGCCGCCGGGCGGCCCTCGGTTTACTGGACGACGCAGGAGTTCAACCACCGCGCGCGGCGGCTTTATGACCGGGTGGGCATCTGTACACCGTTCATCAAGTATACAAGACCCTGAACGATGATCCGAGCGCCTGCCCTCCTGATCGGATTGATCGCATTGGCTGCCTGCGCCATGCCGCCCGCCCCGGCGGATCTGCCGCAGCGGTTGGCGCCCGCGGCCGCGGCATTGCCACCGATGAGCCGTTTCGAGGCGCCCGCGCTGCGCCCGCCGCAGCGCTCGAACGCCGAGATCGCGCATGATTTCATCGAACTGGCCTTCTGGCTGGAAAGCGGGCGCGAGATACCACGCCTGTCGCGGTTCGAGGGGCCGATCACCCTGCGCATGACCGGCCAGGTGCCCGAGGGTGCGACCGAGGAACTCGCGCGGCTTCTGGGCAGGCTGCGCCGCGAGGCGGGGCTTGAGGTCCTGCCCGCCCGCGCGGACGAGCGCGCCGGCATCACCGTCGAATTCCGTTCGCGCGCGGAGATGCAGGCGACGGTGCCCCAGGCTGCCTGCTTTGTCGTGCCGCGGGTTTCAAGCTGGGAGGAATTCCGCCGCCACCGCCGCAGCGAGCGACTGGACTGGACCACGCTGGAGCAACGCGAACAGGTCGCCGTCTTCCTGCCCCATGACGTGCCGCGCCAGGAGATGCGCGATTGCCTGCAGGAAGAGGTGGCCCAGGCCATGGGCCCCCTGAATGATCTGTTCCGCCTGCATGAATCGGTGTTCAACGACGACAATTTCCAGACCGTGCTGACCGGCTTCGACATGCTGATCCTGCGCGCCTATAACGCGCCGGAACTGCGCAGCGGCATGACCCGCCAAGAGGTTGCCGCGCGCCTGCCCGCGATTCTGGCCCGGCTGAACCCGGCGGGCGAGCGGATCGCGCCGCGCCCCCTGCCCCCGCGAAGCCCGCGCGCCTGGATCGAGGCGACGGAGGCCGCACTCGCCCCTGGCATCAGCCGCTCCGCCCGGCGCCAGGCCGCCGACCGTGCGCTTTCCATCGCCCGCGCGGAAGGCTGGCGCGACGCGCGGCTGGCCTTTTCGCTTTATTTGCTGGGGCGCCTGACGCGCAGCAGCGAAGGCGACCTGGCGCTGGCGGCCTTCGCCGAGGCCGGGTTGATCTATGCCCGCCTGCCCGGCGGCGAGGTCCACGCCGCCCATGTCGACATGCAAATGGCGGCCTTTGCCCTTTCCATGGGCCGCCATGACGACGTGCTGCGCCTGGTGCGCCGCGCTCAGCCCGCGGCCCGCGCCAGCGAGAACGCGGCATTGCTGGCCTCGTTGCAGATGGTGCAGGCCGAGGCGCTGGACCGGCTGGGCCGCCCCGACGAGGCACGGGTGGTGCGGCTCGACAGTCTGGGCTGGGCACGCTATGGCTTCGGCCCGGATGAACGGGTGCGCGCGCGGCTTGCCGAGATTGCCGCGCTCGCCCCCGAAGCGCCGCGCGCAGCGGCAGCAGGAGGCTGAGGCAGATGATCGTTATGGCCGGGCTGATCGGCGGCGCGCTCTGGGGCGCGATCCATGCGAAACGGCGCGGGGGCAACCGCATGGACATGGCACAATATGCCGCTGTTTACGGCATCATCTTCGGGCTTCTGGGCCTCGCGGCCACCATCGCGATGGAACGGCTGCTGTAAAACCGGCGCGCTGCGCCCATCGCGCCCATAACCGTGTGATCGGCCATTGCCCGGCGCGGCCTTCCCGCCCATATTCCGGCCATGCTCAGATTCCTTCCCATCCTGCTGCTTCTGGCCTACAGCTACGCGGTCTATCGCTTTTCCGTCTGGCGGACCGCGCGCGAACTTGATGCGCGCTCGACCGAGCTGGCCGATCCGAAGCTGCGGCAAATCACCGGCCGCATGGCGCGCGCGCTCGGGGTGGAGCGCATCCCCGTGCATGTCTACGAGATCGAGCCGGTGAACGGGCTGGCCGCCCCGGACGGGCGGATCTTCCTGACCCGCGGCTTTCTCGACCGCTATCGCAGCGGCGAGGTCAGCGCCGAGGAACTCGCCAGCGTGATCGCCCACGAGCTGGGCCATGTCGCGCTGGGCCACGCGCGGCGGCGGATGATCGATTTCTCGGGGCAGAACGCCATGCGCATGGCGCTTGCGGCCATCCTCAACCGTTTCCTGCCGGTGGTGGGCATGTGGATCGCCAGTTTCATCACCTCGCTGCTGGCCGCCCGGCTGAGCCGCAACGATGAATACGAGGCCGATGCCTATGCCTCGGCGCTGCTGATCAAGGCCGGCATCGGCACCGCGCCGCAGAAATCGCTGTTTCACAAGCTGGAGCAACTGACCGGCGCACGCGGCGGACCGCCCGTCTGGCTGGCCAGCCACCCCCGCACGGATGAGCGCATCCGCGCCATCGAAACCAATGAAGCCCGCTGGGGCGGAGATCTACCCGAAAGCTGAGTACGCGGCCCCGCAATGCCCCGGGCCTGCGCGCCCCTGGCCGCGGGCGGGAGCCTCCGGCGGGGATATTTTTTTCACAGTGAAGGGGCTGTGGAGCGCCGGCCGCAGGGTTGCACCGGGTGGGCGCGTGGAATCCGTTTGACAGGCTCATGTATACATTTATGCTTTTCCCTCGGAGTGGGGGAATAGCAGCATGATTGTTTCAAGGATCAGTGCGGAGGCTTGGAAAGGGCAGGCAGACGCGCCGACCTGCGCATATTTTGCCCTTTTTTCAGAAGTGATTACAGCACACTCCCTGTGGCTTGACGATACCGGGCCTACGGCGGGGAGCGCCCGGCGTTCGGGGCTTGCTGCGCGGGGGTTGTGCATGCCGTCTCGCGATTTCGTGTATACATCAGGGCGGCTGGTTTCGCCCTGCCCCCGACCGAAGGGGGCGTGCTGATGGAGACCGGGCGCAGCACCCGCGCGGTGATGGCACTGCGCGACCGCATCCTTGCCGGTGCCCTGCCGCCGGGCGAGCGGTTGTTCGAGGTGGCGCTGGCCGAGGAGTTGGGCATATCGCGCACGCCGGTGCGCAGCGCGCTGGCCGCGCTGGAGCAGGAGGGATTGCTGGAGCGCCAGCATGGCGGCGGCTACGCGGTGCGCTGTTTCAGCTTTCAGGATGTGGCCGATGCGATCGAATTGCGCGGTGTGCTGGAAGGCACGGCGGCGCGGCTGGCGGCCGAGCGCGGCGTGACCTCGCGAGATCTCGACGCGATGCGCCGGCTGCTTGCCGCGCTTGACCGGGCGGTCGATCCGGAGAGTTACGATTTCGCCAGCTATCAGTCGCTCAACGCGGAGTTTCATGAAGCATTGGCGGCGCTGCCGGGCAGCCAGATACTGCGCGCCGAGATCAGCCGCGCGGGGCGGCTGCCCTTTGCCTCGGCCTCGGCCTTTCTGCAAAGCCAGCAGGCCGTGCCGGCCTTTCACCGCTCGCTGATCGCGGCACAGGCCCAGCACCACTCCATTGTCGAGGCCATCGCGGCGCGCGAGGGCGCGCGGGCCGAGGCCGTGGCGCGCGAACACGCAAGGCAGGCGCGCGGCAACCTCAGATACGTCATGTTCAAGGACCGGAGCCTGATCGATCAGGTGCCCGGGCTGTCGCTCGTGGTCGAGTAAGGCGCGACGCCGCAGGGACACAGGGATTTCACATGCGGCTGCCCGTTGCGGGCGCCGCCCAAAGCAAGGGAGAGGAACCCAGATGAGTACACGATCACTGGAGGAATTGCTGAAATCGAGAAACCCCGTCGAGATGCTGCGCAATTCGCAGATCGGGGCCTATGTCTATCCGGTGGTGCCGCCGGAATTCACCAACTGGCGTGACGAGCAGCGCGCCTGGCGCGACAGCGCGGTGCTGTTTGACCAGTCGCACCACATGGCCGAACTGATGGTCGAGGGCCCCGGCGCCTTCGAGTTTCTCAACCATATCGGCTTCAACAGCTTCAAAGGGTTTGCGCCAAACAAGGCCAAGCATTTCATCCCCTGTGCGCCTTCGGGCCACGTGATCGGCGATGTCATCCTGTTCTACATGGCCGAGAACCAGTTCCTGCTGGTCGGGCGCGCGCCCACTGTCAACTGGGTGCAGTTCCAGGCCGAAACCACCGGCGCCGATGTGAAGCTGACGCGCGACGACCGTTCGCCCTCGCGGCCGATGGGCAAGCCGGTGGTGCGGCGGCACTACCGCTTTCAGGTGCAGGGGCCGAATGCCTGGAAGATCCTGGAGAAGGTCAATGGCGGGCCGATCCCCGATGTGCGCTTCTTCAACATGGACGCGATCACCATCAAGGGTACCCGCGTGCGCTGCCTGCGCCATGGCATGGCCGGGGCGCCGGGGCTTGAGCTGTTCGGCCCCTACGAGCAATATGACGAGATCCGCGAGGCCCTTATGGAGGCCGGCGCCGAGTTCGGCATTGTCGCGGTGGGGGCGCGCGCCTATGCCACCAACACGCTGGAATCGGGCTGGATCCCCTCGCCGCTGCCGGCGGTCTATACCGGCGAGGCGACGCGGGCCTATCGCGAATGGCTGGGCGCCGACAGCTACGAGGCCACCGGGTCGATCGGCGGCAGCTTTGTGTCGGACAATATCGAGGATTACTACCTCACGCCCTTCGAGCTGGGCTACGGCCCCTTCATCAAGTACGACCATGACTTCATCGGCCGCGAGGCGCTGGAGGCAATGAAGGATCAGCCCCACCGCCGCAAGGTCACTTTCGAGTGGAACCCCGAAGATGTGATGCGGGTGCATCGCTCGCATCTGGAGGACGATGTACCCTTCAAGGCGATCGACCTGCCGCTGTCCAATTATGCCGCCTCTTCCTATGATTCGGTGATGATGGGCGACCGGGTCGCGGGGCTTTCGATGTTCTCGGGCTACAGTTTCAACGAGCGCTCGATGCTGTCGCTCGGGGTGGTTGACCCCTACGTCAAGGAAGGCGACGTGCTGACCATGATCTGGGGCGAGCCCGATGGCGGCACCGCGAAAACCACGGTCGAGCGGCACCGCCAGACCGAGATCCGTGTCAAGGTCGCGCCGGTGCCCTATGCGCGGGAGGCGCGCGAGGGTTATGTAGGTTCGAGCTGGCGCGCGCGTCAGCGTTGATCGGGCCACGAAAAACCGGCAGGATGCGGCAGGCGAATTGCCGCATCCTGCGCCCCGAACAGCGGTTGCGTAAGCATCGCATGCAATTGTAGAAAAAGAGTCGAATAAACTTGACTCTGACAATCATCGCAATGGGAGGAACAAGAGATATGCGATCTGTCTTGAAACTGAAAATGGGCCTGGCCGCGGCGGCCATGGCCTTCTCGGTGCCCACCGGCGCAAGCGCGCAGGAGCACCACTTCGTGCTGCACCACATGCTCAGCAACATGTCGCCGGCGCACCGGATGATGCTGGTGCCCTGGGCCGAGCGTGTGGCCGAGATGTCGGACGGGCGCATCGAGATCGAGGTGAACCCCTCGATGTCGCTGGGCGGCACCCCGCCCGAGCTGATCAGCCAGGCGCGCGACGGCGTGGTCGACCTGATCTGGACGGTGGCCGGCTACACGCCGGGGCTGCATCCGCGCTCCGAGGTGATCGAGCTGCCCGGCATCTTCCCCGGCGACGCGCGCGCGGCGGGCCTGACGCTTTACGACATGTATGACGATCTCGCCGATGATTTCGCCGGGCTCGAGGTGATGTGGCTGCACACGCATGGCGGCCATGCGATCCAGACGCGCGACCGGCTGGTGCGCAGCCCCGCCGACGTGCAGGGCCTGAACCTGCGCACACCCTCGCGCACCGGTGCCTGGATCATCGAGGCCTGGGGCGGCAACGCCGTGGCCACCTCGGTGCCCGAGCTGCCGCAGGCACTGTCGCGCGGCGAGGTTGATGGCGCGCTGATCCCGTTCGAGATCATCCCGCCGCTGCAGCTGCAGGAGCAGACCCAGTACCAGATCGAGGGCCATGACGGGATGCGCTTCGGCACCATCCTGTTCCATGTCTCGATGAACCAGGCCCGCTGGGACAGCCTGCCCGAAGACATCCAGCAGATCTTCCGCGACGCGACCACCCGCGAATGGTGGGGCGAAGTGGGCGAAATCTGGGAAGCCTCCGAAGAAGGCGGTCTGGGCTATGCCCTTGAGGATGGCAACGATCATGTTGTCCTCTCCGAAGAGGAGACTGCAGCGATGCTTGCCGCGCTGACCCCCGTCGTTGATCGCTGGATCGAGGACATGGACGGCCAGGGCATCGACGGTGCCGCGCTGGTCGAACGCGCGCGCGAACTGGTCGAGCAGAACCGCCAGTGATGCGGCTGCCCACCCTGCAAAGCGGCCGCACCGGGTTTCCCGGTGCGGTCGAGCGTCTTGTGACATTCTGGGCGCTGGCCGGCGGCGTGACGCTGCTGGTCATTGTCGGGGTGAACGTGCTCGAGGTCGTCAGCGCGATCACCCGCCCCGTGACGGGGCGTTTTTCAGGCGGGGTTGAACTGACCTCGCTGCTCGCGGCAGTGGCCGCCTTCTGTTTTCTGCCCTATTGCCAGCTTGTCGATGCCAATGTCTCGGCCGACATCTTCACGGCGAAGGCCTCGCCGCGTGCGGTGGCGGCGTTCAAGGCGGTCGCCGCGGTGGTGGCGACGGGCTTTGCGATCTTGCTGCTGTGGCGCATGTCGGAAGGGATGATGGACCAGCGCCGCTACGGGCTGTCGACCACCATTCTCAACGTGCCGGTCTGGCCGGCCTATGCCGCGGCGCTGGTTTCGCTGGCGCTGCTGGCGCTGGCCTCGCTGGTCAGCCTTTACGAATATGTCGGCCGGGCTGCCGGCAGGAAGGAACCATAACCCATGGGCGATCCGATCACTCTGGGCTTTCTCGGCTTCGGCGTGCTGCTGCTGCTGATCGTGCTGAGGATGCCGATTGCCTATGCGATGATCATCGTCGGCGCCGGCGGGATGGTGGTGGCGGTGCCCAATGGCACCAATGTGCTGCTCGCGCAGCTCAAGAACCTGCCTTACGGGGTGTTTTCCAATTACGGGCTGTCGGTCATCCCGATGTTCATCCTGATGGGGGTGCTTGCGGGCAAGGCCGGTTACAGCCAGGCGCTGTTTCGCGCCACCAACGCCTGGTTCGGATGGCTGCGCGGCGGCACGGCGATGGCTGCGATCGCGGCCTGCGCGGGCTTTGGCGCGGTTTCGGGCTCAAGCCTCGCCACCGCCTCGACCATGGGCAAGGTCGCACTGCCCGAATTGCGGCGCTACCACTATTCCGGCGCGCTGGCGACCGGCTCGCTGGCGGCCGGCGGGGTGCTGGGCATCCTGATACCGCCCTCGGTGGTGCTGATCATCTATGCCGTGCTGACCGAGGCCAACATCGTCACGATGTTCATGGCCGCCTTCATCCCAGGCATCCTGGCGGTGGTCTTCTTTCTGCTGACCATCGCGGCTTATGTGATGGTGGTGCCCTCGGCCGGGCCTGCCGGCGGCGCCAAGGACTGGGCCGAATTCCGCGACGCCACCATCGGCGTGATACCGGTGCTGCTGATCTTCGCGCTCGTGCTGGGCGGGATCTACATGGGGTTCTACAGTCCCACGCCTGCTGCCGCGATCGGGGTGTTCCTGGTCTGGTTCTTCAGCCTGTTCCAGCACCGCCGGATCGGCCTGCGCGACCTGCGCGATTCGCTGATCGAGACCGCCAGCACCTCGGGGATGATCTACCTGATCCTGCTGGGCGCCGAGCTGATGAAGATCTATCTCAGCCGGGTGCGCCTGCCGCAGTTCACCGCCAACTGGATCCTCGACATGGGGTTCGAGCCGTTCATGGTGCTGATCCTGCTGCTTCTGGGGCTGATCCTGCTGGGGATGCTGATGGACAGCCTGTCGATGATCCTGCTGGTGATCCCGTTTTTCTGGCCGGTGCTGGTGGCATTGAATGGCGGCATGATGCAGGGCGCCGAGGGCTCGGGCTTCGGCATGTCCACCAACGAGCTGCGCATCTGGTTCGGGATACTCGCGCTGATCGTCGTGGAACTGGGGCTGATCACGCCGCCGGTGGGGATGAATGTCTTCGTCATCTCGGCCATGGCCAAGGACACGCCGATGATCGAGACCTTCAAGGGCGTCATGCCCTTCTTCGGGGCCGAGATCGTCCGCGTGCTGATCCTGCTCGCCTTCCCCGGCATCGTGCTCTGGCTGCCCAGGCTGCTCAGCGGATAGAAAGGCAATGCCGCCCCCTGCAAGGATTCGGGCCGGGCACGGGCAACCCCGGCGCGCCTGCATCCGCAACAAGATCATGACACCAAGGAGACCATGCAATGACACAGCCGACCCCACCATTCCGCGCCGATCACGTGGGCAGCCTGCTGCGCCCGCAATCCGTGGTCGATGCCCGAAAGGCTGCGCTGCAGGACCGCAGCATGAACGCCGAGGAACTGCGCAAGGTCGAGGACGAAGCCATCAAGGACGTCATCCGCCTGCAGGAAGAGATCGGCCTCAAGGCCGTCACCGACGGCGAATACCGCCGCTCCTTCTGGCACTATGACTTCATGGGCATGCTCGACGGGTTCGAGATGGAAGAACGCGACCCCGAGGAAGGCGTGCAATTCGCCGGCGTCAAGCTGCGCCCCCTCTTCCCGACGGTCAAAGGCAAGCTGGGCTTCCCCGACGACCACCCGATGCTGGATCATTTCCGTTTCGTCGCGGCCAACACCAAGGTCTGCCCGAAAATCTCGATCCCCGGCCCCTCCTGTGTGCATTTCCGCGTGGCGCAGGACGACATCGCGCCCAAGCAATACCACGATGTCGAGGCCTTCACCGCCGATATCGCCGCCACCTACAAGCGCGCCGTGCAGAAATTCTACGAGGCCGGCTGCCGCTACCTGCAGATGGACGACATCTTCTTCGCCTATCTGTGCGACCCCAAGCACCGCGCCGCCAAGGCCGCCCTCGGGCAGGATCCCGACTGGCTGATCGACCGCTACGCCTGGATGATGAACGAGGCCATCAAGGACCGCCCCGCCGACATGGTGATCGGGATGCACATGTGCCGCGGCAATTTCCGCTCCACCCATGCCGCCGAAGGCGCCTATGACCTCGCCGCCGATGCGGTCTTCAACAAGACCGGCGTGGACATCTTCTTCATGGAATACGACACCGACCGCGCCGGCGGGCTCGAGCCGCTGCGCCTGCTGGCCAAGGGCAAGCAGCGCGTGCTGCCGGGCTTCATCACCACCAAGACCGGCGAGATGGAAACTCTCGACCAGTTGCGCGCGAAGTTCGACGAGGCCGCGAAATACGCCGATCTCGACCAGCTCGGCATCGCGCCGCAATGCGGCTTCGCCTCCACCGAGGAAGGCAATGCCGTCGCCCATGACGACCAGCGCCGCAAGCTGGAACTGGTGGTCAAGACCGCCGAGGCCATCTGGGGCGGCGTCTGACGCCAAAGCGTTTCGGCCATTCGTAGAATCGTCGAAACGCTTCAACCTTCTGTTTTGTCGCAATTTCGAACCGAGAAAGTCTATCAACTTTTTCTGAAATCGCTCTCAAGAACTCCGCCGGGGCTGCCCTTCACCGCAGCCCCGGCCCGCGCGCGCCCTGCCCCTTCACTGTGAGAAAAATATCCCCGCCGGAGGCATCGGTGCGGCGCAGCCGCACCGATAAAGCGCGCTCAATCCGTGCGGCGGCGGTCAGCCGATCAGGCCGAGGGCCGGAAACATCTCCAGCAACCACCAGGAAAAGGCGGTGAAAGCCCCCGTCACCAGCGCCACCCCGACCAGCAGCAAAAGCGCGCCCATCAGTCGTTCGATCAGGGCCATGTGGCGCTTGATCCGGGTCATCACGGTCATGGAGCGTTCGACAAAGATCGCCGCCAGCAGGAAAGGCACGCCCAGCCCCACCGCATAGGCCCCCAGCAGCGCAGTGCCGCGCGTCACATCTGCCTCGGTGGCCGCCATCGACAGGATCGCCCCCAGGATCGGCCCGATGCAGGGCGTCCAGCCAAAGGCGAAGGCCAACCCCAGCAGATAGGCGCCGAAAGCCGAACCGCCCCGGTCGCCGGCATCGAACCGCGCCTCGCGGTCGAGCAGCGGAAAGCGATTGTAAGGCAGCGCCCAGGCCAGCCCCGAGGCTGCGGCCAGCAGCCCCAGCTCGATCCGGTAGGCCCAAAGCCCGCCCCACAGCCCCGCAAGCATCGCCGCGTCCGGATCGATCAGCGCATCGACCGCGAGGATCGCCGCCAGCGCCGCCAGCACGACGGCAAACACCTGCAGCCCCCGGTTCAGCCCGACGAAATGCAGCCCGAAGACGTAGATCACCACCCCCGCACCGGTGGCCAGCACATCCTGATTGCGCAGGAACAGGCTGCCCATGGTCGAGGCGGTGAACCCGAGAAACAGGAACACCGTCGACAGCCCCAGCACGAAAAACAGCGCCGGCAGCACTGCCCGGTGCCGCGTGCGGCCTTCGGCGGTGAGATCGTTCATCGAGATCCCGCCCATATACGCCAGGTATGGCGGCACGATGGGCAGCACGCAGGGGCTGAGAAACGACAAGCCCCCCGCCATGACCGCGATCATCAGCGCGGGCAGCAGGGCTGCGTCAAAGATGTCGATTCCCAGCATCGTGGTCTCCTGCCTTCCTGTCCCTCCTAGCGCATGGGTAACGCCCTGTCTTGCGACCAGAAGTCACAAGGGCGCGCGCGGCCGGTCAAACGCAAACCGCCGGGCCTGAAGGACCCGGCGGCTTGAAGTATCGCGAAAGCCGTGGCCTCAGCGGCGCAGGGCCCACCAGCCGCGGCGGCGCGGGGCGGGTTTCTCCTCAGGCGCGGCATCTTCCGCGGGCTCGGGTGCCTCGGAGGCCGGTGCAGCCGGTGCTTCTGCCGCCGCCACGGGTGCGGGGGCGGGCTGAGCAGCCGCTGGCTCCGCCGGCGGCTCAGGGGCCGGCTGTGCAGCTTCCGGCGCGGCAGCAGCAGCTTCGCCCTCCGCAGCCGGCGCGGCGGCGTCGGCTGTCGGCTTCTTGCGGCTGCGGCTGCGCGTGCGTTTGGGCTTGGGCGCCTCCTCTTCGGCGGGTGCCTCGGCAGCGGGTGCCTCGGCGGCATCCGGCTGTGCCTCTGCCGCCGCCGCGGGTTTGCGACGGCTGCGCGTGCGTTTCGGCTTGGGGGCCTCCTCTTGCGCAGCGGCGGAGGCATCGGCTGCGGGTGCTTCGGCGGTGTCCGCCGCCCCCCCGGCTGCCGGCGCCCCGGTATCGGCCTCTGCGCCCTCGGCTGGCGCGGGCGCGGGCTCTGCCGCGGCGGCCTCTTCCTTCGGCGCGGATTTGCGGCGCGAACGCGTGCGGCTCCGCTTGGGCCTGGCCTCTTCTTCCGTGCCACCCGCGGGCGTTGCTTCGGCCTCTACGGCTGGCGCGTCGGCGCCCGCCCCGGCGGGCTGCTCTTGGCCTTCGGCGCTGGCGGCCTCGTCGCCCGCGGGCCGGGATTCGGCTTGCGTGGCTGCGTCGCCATTGCCACCATTGCCCCCGCCACGCCGTCTGCGGCGGCGGCGGCGTTTGCGGCGGCCCTCGTCGGGCGCATCGGTGGCCGTGGTGGCGACTTCCTCAACCTGCTGCGTTTCTTCAACGCTTTCTTCAGGCTCCTCCTCGATCATGCTGGACGTATCGACCGAGATCACCGGCGCGGTCTGCACAACCGGGCGCGAGGCTGTCTTGAACTTCTCCAGCGTGAAATCGGGGCTGACCATCAGCGCATCAGCCTCGAGCCGCACGGCCATGCCGTATCGGGCCTCGATCTGCTGGATATGCTCGCGCTTCTGGTTGACCAGGAAGTTGACGATTCCCACCGGCGCCTTGAGCAGCACCTCGCGCGAGCGGGCGCGCGTGCCTTCCTCCTCAAGCTGGCGCAGGATGGCCAGCGCCAGGCTGTCATCGGAACGGATCAGCCCGGTGCCGTGGCAATGCGGGCAAGGCTGGGTGGTCGCCTCCAGCATACCGGGACGCAGGCGCTGGCGGCTCATTTCCAGCAGGCCAAAGCCCGAGATACGGCCCACCTGGATACGCGCGCGGTCGGTTTTCAGCTTGTCCTTCAGACGCTTCTCGACGGCGGCGTTGTTCTTGCGCTCCTCCATGTCGATGAAATCGATCACGATCAGCCCGGCAAGGTCGCGCAGCCGCAGCTGACGCGCGATTTCCTCGGCGGCCTCGAGATTGGTCTTGAGCGCCGTGTCCTCGATCGAGCCTTCCTTGGTGGAGCGGCCCGAGTTCACGTCGATGGCCACCAGCGCCTCGGTGATGCCGATGACGATATAGCCGCCCGACTTGAGCTGAACCGTCGGATTGAACATCCCCGCAAGATAGCTTTCCACCTGGAAGCGGGCAAAAAGCGGAAGCGGATCAGTATATTGCTTCACGTTCTTCGCGTGGGACGGCATGATCATCTTCATGAAGTCCTTGGCCACGCGATAGCCGGCCTCGCCCTCGACCAGCACCTCGTCGATCTCGCGCGAGTAGAGATCGCGGATCGAGCGCTTGATCAGGTTGCCTTCCTCGTATATCGGCGCCGGCGCGATGGATTTCAGCGTCAGCTCGCGGATTTGCTCCCACAGGCGCTGCAGGTACTCGTAATCGCGCTTGATCTCGGCCTTGGTGCGCTTGGCGCCAGCGGTGCGGATGATCAGCCCCGCCCCTTCGGGCACGGTGATCGAGCCGGCGATCTCCTTGAGCTTCTTGCGGTCGGCCGCATTGGTGATCTTGCGGCTTATTCCGCCGCCGCGCGCGGTGTTGGGCATCAGCACGCAATAGCGCCCGGCAAGGCTGAGATAGGTGGTCAGCGCCGCGCCCTTGTTACCGCGTTCTTCCTTGACGACCTGCACGAGCAGGATCTGCCGGACCTTGATCACCTCCTGGATCTTGTAGCGCTTCTGCCGCACGCGCTGCGAGATGCGGATTTCCTCGGTGACATCCTCGTCGGCGATCGATTCGATCTGGTCGTCGATCTCGGCGGCGTGGTCCACGGCAGCATAGGGGCGCTGATCGTCACCTTGGGAGGAGGTGCTGTCGTCGGCCTGCGCGGCCTCGTCTGCATCGGTGGACGCATCCGCCTGGTCAACTGGTGCCGACGTATCCGTTTCGGCAGTGTCCGCGACCGGCAGCGCCGTGGCAGCGGCGTCGTCGCTCTCGGGTTCGAACTCCACCACATCCATTCCGGGGATGACATCGGATGCCACCTGCGGGCTTTCGTCCCGCGCCGCCTCGGCCTTTGCGGCCCGGCGCCGCCCGCCCCCCTTGCGGCCGCCGCCGTTCTGCTCGCCCTCGGCCTGCGCGGCGGCATAGGCGCGTTCCTCGGCCAGCAGCGCCTCGCGGTCGGCGCTGGGGATCTGGTAGTAATCCGGGTGGATTTCGGAAAACGCCAGGAAACCGTGGCGATTGCCGCCATAATCCACAAAGGCCGCCTGAAGCGACGGTTCGACCCGCGTCACCTTCGCAAGATAGATGTTTCCGGCTAGCTGGCGGCGGTTTGCCGCCTCGAAATCGAATTCCTCGACCTTGTTTCCATCCACCACGACAACGCGGGTCTCTTCCGCGTGCGTGGCGTCAATAAGCATCTTGTTTGCCATGTTCTCTCGATGCACCGGCGCGATCGCGGTCCATGTCGGGATGTTCCCGGCGGGCAGCACGATGGCGCGGGGTGTCTGGTTGTGGCGATGAACGAACTGCGGCAGTGCGGGGCCCGGCCTTCGGGCCGCCCTCGTCTTCTCTGCATGATGCGGTCGTTACCGAACATCGCGTTGCTTCTCCGACGCCCAGGGGGGCGTCCGTTCCAGGCCGACCGGCATGTCACGCACGGCGGCAAATTCCTCGGCCCTGAGGCCAAACTGCCGATTTCTTCGAAAGGCCGGGGAATGCCCGGCGATCAGTCGGAAACGGCGAAACCTAGCGGGACACGCGCCCAGCAGGACGCACAACTCCGCTGAGCGAGGATAAGGGCGAAGCACAACCGATTACAATGCCGAAAATGACACGAGCGCGTCACCATTTTCCGGCAGGGCGTCTTGCCCGCATCCGATCAGAGATAGTCGGCGCGCTGCAGCCCGTATTTCGCCATCTTCTCGTTCAGTGTCCGGCGCGGCAGGCACAGCTCTTCCATCACCGCCACGATCGAGCCCTTGTGCCGGCGCATGGTATTGTCGATCAGCATTTTCTCGAATGCCTCGACATAATCCTTGAGCGGCTTGCCCTCGGTGGTGACTGCCGGCTCGGAGGCTTCGTTATCGGCCATCAGGAGCGACGCGATCGAGCCCGAGCCACGGCGGTTCTGCAACACGGCGCGCTCAGCGATATTGATGAGTTGACGCACATTGCCCGGCCACGGCGCCTGCAGCAGCTGCGCGGCCTCCTGCGCCGAGATCACCGGCGCGTCGCAGCCGTATTCCTCGGCAAACTGTTCCCCATAGGCGGTAAAGAGCGCCAGAATATCCTCGCCGCGGTTGCGCAGCGGCGGCAGCGTGACCTTGAGCGCGGCCAGCCGGAAATACAGGTCGGGCCGCAGCAGGTCCTCCAGCATGCGGTCGGCCGCATGGGCGTTGCATATGGCGATGATCCGGGTTTCGGCCGGACTGCCCTGTTCGTTGATGAAGGTCAGAAGCCGCGCCTGCGCGCCGGGCGGCAGCGCCTCGATATCCTCCAGGCAGAGCGTGCCGCCGCGGGCCTCTTCCACCAGCGGCAGGCCCGCCCCCTCTCCGACCGGGCCGAAAAGAAGCGCGGTCAGCCGCGCCTCGTCATAGGCGGCGCAGGAGATCTGAACGAAGCGCCGGCCCGCCCGCGGCCCCACCGCGTGCAGCGCATGGGCAACCAGTGTCTTGCCGGTGCCGGTTTCGCCGTCGATCAGCACATGGCCGTCGGCCTGGCCCAGATCGAGAATATCCTCACGCAGCCGCTGCATGATCTCGGAATCGCCCACCAGACGCTTCATCACGCCGCTGCCATCGCCCAGTTCGGTGCGCAGCGCGCGATTGTCCAGCGTGATCCGCCGCGCCTGCCCGGCGCGTTTGGCCAGTTCGGTCATGCGGTCGGGATCAAACGGCTTTTCCAGGAAGTCATAGGCGCCCAGCCGCATCGCCTCGACTGCCATGGGCACGTCGCCATGGCCGGTGATCATGATGACCGGCAGACTGGAATCCATGCTCAGAAGCCGGCGCAGCAGGGTCATGCCGCCCATGCCGGGCATTTTGATGTCGCTGATCACCACACCGGGAAAATCGGCGCTGACCGATTTCAGCGCCTCTTCGGCGCTGGCGTAGCATTCCGTCTCAAAGCCGGAGAGGGCCAGCCACTGGCTGATCGACTGGCGCATGTCCTGTTCATCGTCGATGATCGCAACCTTCATTGACCGTGCCATCGTGTTCCTTCTTATTCTGCTGCCTCAACATCGGATGCCCCGCTCAATATGGGGAGTTGCACCTCGAATACAGCCCCCCCGCCGGGCGCGTTATGTGCCATCAGCCGCCCGCCCAGGTCGCTCACGATCCCCGACGAGATCGCCAGCCCCAGCCCGACCCCGTCGCCCGGCTTCTTGGTGGTATAGAAAGGCTCGAACAGGCTATCGAGTTCCTCGATCCCGTGCCCGTTGTCGCGCACCATCAAGGTGGCGGTATCGCCCTGGCTGAGCAGGATGCCGATTTCGGCATGTTCGACCCCGTGCGTCGCATCGAGCGCATTGCGCAGCAGGTTGACGATCACCTGCTCGAGCCGCAGCCTGTCGCCCTTCACCATGACCGGGCTGCGCGGGATGGTGCGGTTGATGGTCACGCGGCGCGCGCGCAATTGCGGCTCCATCATCGCCAGCGCGCCGGCAACGCAATCGCGCAAATCGACAGGCACAAGGTCCTGGCCGCTCTTGCGCGCGTAGCTTTTCAGTTGCTGGGTGATCGCACTCATGCGTCCGATCAGGTCGTCGATGCGCTGGAACGAGGACAGCGCCTCTTCCGGGCGGCGTCGCTGCAAGAGCAGCTTGGCCCCGGCCAGATAGGTGCGCATGGCCGCCAGCGGCTGGTTGAGCTCATGGCTGACGGCGGCCGACATCTCGCCCAGAACGGCCAGTTTGGACGATTGCACAAGCGTCTGTTCGGCCACGGCGAGATCCTTCTGGACCTTCTCGCGTTCGGCAATCTCGCGCTGAAGGCGCGCGTTCAGCATCCGCAACTCGGCCGATTCCCGCTTGAATAGCGCCGTCTGGAAACGCGCGCGCCGCGACAGCAGGTAGAAGGTCAGCGCCAGCAGCATGGCAAAGCCCATGATGACAAGCGCCAGAACCCCGTTCACACGCTCGCGCACCGAATCATACGCCGTGAACGACACCAGCCGCCAGCCGCGAAACGGGATGCGCGCCTCGGATTGCAGCACCGCCTCGCCGCGCAGCCAGGCATCGGGCGAATGCTGCGCCCAGTCGGCGGTGACGCGTAACGCCCGCTGGATCGCCGTGGGCGCATCCTGCACCGCGAGCGCCTCGTCCAGATTGTGCCCGCGCCAGCGCGGCTCGGTCGCCAGAATGATCCGGCCTTCGCTGTTGGTCACGGCGATGGCATCGGCGAATCCGGCCCAGCTGCGTTCAAATTTCATCAGGTCGACTTCGACCACCACGACCCCGAGAAACCGCCCCCCCGAATAGACCGCGCGGGAAAACGCAAACTCGAAGCCGCCCGCGCTGCGTTCGCTGACACTGAAAACAGTATCGCGGCTGCGCCTGGCCTCGACGAAATAGGCATCATTTCCATGGGTTGCGCCGATCTGTGTGCGATCGGTCGCCGCCACGGTGCGGCCGTCGCTGTCGAGCAGTTGCAGAGAGGCCGCGCCAATCTCGCCCTGCAGCGAAATCAGCCGTTGCGACGTCGCCATGAACGCCCCTTGCAGCAGGGCGTTGATCAGGTCCGGGTCGCGCGCAAGCAGCAGCGGCACCACCGAGTTGCGCTGAAGCTCGCTCTGCACATTGCCCGAATAGAGCACAAGCCGCAGTTCGGCACGGTTGCGCACCGATTCCGTAAAGCGGTCGGTCAGCCAGATATTCGCCACCCAGACCACCGCGGCCGCCACCGCGATCAGCAGCACGACCGCCCCGCGCACCAGAAGCGGCAAGCCGCGGCGGGGCGGCTCGTCGGCGGCAGGTGCGCTGGATCGGGCTGCGGTTTTCATCGCCCAAGTCTACGCCCGGCGGGGCGGGGCCTCAAGCGGGGGCGCTCAGGCGTTCACCATCGCGTCAACCAATGCGCGGAACATCACCGAGCCATCGCGCCCGCCCTGCGCGGCATCCACCGCGCGTTCGGGATGCGGCATCATGCCCAGCACGCGGCGGTTCTGCGAAAGGATGCCGGCGATGTCATCCATCGAGCCATTGGGATTGTCGAGATAGCGGAAGGCCACGCGATCCTCGGCGCGCAGGCGTTCCAGCACTTCGGGCGTGGCCGCGTAGTTGCCATCATGGTGCGCGACGGGAAAGGTCACGCCCTGCCCGGCCTTCCAGCCCGCGGTGAAGGCGCTGTCGGCGGTTTCCACCCGCAGCGCCACATTGCGGCAGACAAAGCGCAGCGAGGCATTGCGCATCAGGGTGCCCGGCAACAGCCCGGATTCGCACAGCACTTGAAAGCCGTTGCAGATTCCCAGCACATGGCCGCCCCGCGCGGCAAACCCTGCCACCGCCGAAAAGATCGGCGCGCGCGCCGCGATCGCCCCGCAGCGCAGGTAGTCGCCAAACGAGAAGCCGCCGGGCAGGCCGACGATATCCACCCCCGCGGGCAGTTCGGTGTCCTTGTGCCAGACCCGGACAACCTGCGCCCCGGCCCCCTCGAAGGCGACGGCAAGGTCACGGTCGCAGTTCGAGCCGGGGAAGGTGATGACGGCGGCCTTCATGCGCAAACCCTCTTGAGACATAACGGCGGCGACAAGGGCCGCGCCGGTTCAGACAATCTCGATGCTGTATTTCTCGATCACGGTGTTGGCGAGCAGCTTTTCGCACATCTCGCGAACGCGGGCTTCGGCCGTGGCGGCGTCGGCGGCGGTCAGGTCAAGCTCGATCACCTTGCCCTGGCGCACCGCCTCGACCCCCTCGAAGCCCAGCCCGCCCAGCGCGTGGCGCACCGCCTCGCCCTGCGGGTCAAGCACGCCATCCTTAAGCATCACGTGAACACGGGCCTTGAAAGCCTGTTCTGCACTCATTCGCGGGGCCTTTCAGTTGATCAGGGTGGGCTTGGCCACGGCCGCAATATTGCGGGGCAGCACGCCCAGCCGCCGCGCGACCTCGGTATAGGCATCGGCCAGGCTGCCCAGGTCGCGGCGGAAGACATCCTTGTCGAATTTCTGGCCGGTCTTGATATCCCAAAGGCGGCAGCTGTCGGGACTGATCTCGTCGGCGACGATCAGACGCTGGAAGTCGCCCTCCCAGACGCGGCCGATCTCGATCTTGAAGTCGATCAGCCGGATGCCCACGCCCATCATCACACCCGACAGGAAATCATTGACCCTCAGCGCCAGCGCCACCATGTCGTCCAGGTCCTGCTGGCTGGCCCAGCCGAAGGCGATGACATGCTCTTCGGTCACCAGCGGATCGCCCAGGCTGTCATCCTTGAAGTAGAATTCCACGATCGGGCGCGGCAACGCGGTGCCTTCCTCGATCCCCAGCCGCTTGGACAGCGACCCGGCCGCGACATTGCGCACAACCACCTCGAGCGGGATCATCTCGACCGCACGGATCAGCTGCTCGCGCATGTTCAGCCGGCGGATGAAATGGGTGGGCACACCGATGCCGTTCAGCCCGGTCATGAAGAACTCGCTCAACCGGTTGTTGAGCGCGCCCTTGCCCTCGATCACCGCCTTCTTCTCGGCGTTGAAGGCGGTGGCGTCATCCTTGAAATACTGCACGAGCGTCCCCGGCTCAGGCCCCTCGTAAAGGACTTTCGCCTTGCCCTCGTAAACCTTGGTGCGTCTTGCCATGAAAGCTCTCCGGGCGCGCGGCGGAAAGGCCCGCGCCATATCTGCCGACCATATATTCCAACCCGCCCTGCCCCGCAAGCATTCAGGCCGGGCGGGTCGGGGCGCCGTGCCGCAGGGCATAATTACGGGCCGGATATCCTTGCGAAGGCCTCTGCATGAGACAGCATCTCACCCAACGGCCTGCCCAGGCAGACAACGCCGGGCAGCGCCTGCCATTCCGGGGGCTTACGCCGCCCCACCGGGGCGACGGTCCCCC
>NZ_QNVJ01000042.1 GCF_003350345.1 Alkalilacustris brevis | reverse complement strand
CTGCCCTCGGGCCTTTTTGCGGGCTGTGTCATGCAGAGGTCGCTCAAATGCGATTCCCCTGTGGGCCAGCGTCAGCGGGCGCGCGGGCGCAGGCGGGGCCGACCGGCAGCCGGTGGCGCCCCGGCATGACCACCCCGACATGGCCCGGGCCTTGTGCGCAGCCCTCTTGCGCCCTCGGCGCGTGCGCCCTAACAGAAGGCATGAGCAAGCACGAACGCCTCCTTATCGTCGATTTCGGCAGCCAGGTGACGCAGCTTATCGCGCGCCGTCTGCGCGAGCTGAACGTCTATTGCGAAATCCATCCGTTCAACACGGTCGATGACGCCTTTCTCGACCGTTTCGCCCCGCGTGCGGTGATCCTTTCGGGCGGGCCGGCCAGCGTGACCGCACAGGGCAGCCCGCGCGCGCCGCAAAAGCTGTTCGAGATGGGCGTGCCGGTGCTGGGTATCTGCTACGGCCAGCAGGTGATGATGGAGCAGCTTGGCGGGCGCGTCGAATCCGGCCACCACCGCGAGTTCGGCCGTGCCTTCGTCACCCCGACCGCCGCGCATGAGGGCGACCGGATCTTCACCGGGCTGTTCGCCACCGGGCGCGAGGAAGTCTGGATGAGCCATGGCGACCGTGTGACCGCGCTTGCCCCCGGTTTCGAGGTCTATGGCACCTCGCCCGGTGCGCCCCTGGCGATGGTGGGCGACCCGGCGCGGCAGTTCTACGCCGTTCAATTCCACCCCGAGGTGCACCACACCCCCAACGGGCGTATCCTGCTGGAAAACTTCATCAGGCTTGCCGGTTTCACCGGCGACTGGACGATGGGCGCCTACCGCGCCGAGGCGGTGGAAAAGATTCGCGCCCAGGTCGGCAATGGCAAGGTGATCTGCGGGCTTTCCGGCGGGGTGGACAGCTCGGTCGCCGCCATGCTGATCCACGAGGCGATAGGCGAGCAACTCACCTGCGTCTTCGTTGATCACGGGCTTCTGCGCCAGGGCGAGGCCGACGAGGTCGTGTCGATGTTCCGCGACCATTACAACATCCCGCTGATCCATGCCGATGAATCCGAGTTGTTCCTCGGCGCGCTCGACGGCGTGTCCGACCCTGAAATCAAACGCAAGACCATCGGGCGATTGTTCATCGAGGTATTCGAAAGGCACGCCAAATCGGTGGGCGATGCCAAGTTCCTCGCCCAGGGCACGCTTTACCCCGATGTAATCGAATCGGTCAGCTTTTCCGGCGGACCCTCGGTCACGATCAAGAGCCACCACAATGTCGGCGGTCTTCCCGAGAAGATGGGCCTCAAGCTGGTCGAGCCATTGCGCGAACTGTTCAAGGACGAGGTGCGCGCGCTCGGGCGCGAGCTGGGACTGCCCGCCCATTTCATCGGCCGGCATCCGTTCCCGGGGCCGGGGCTGGCGATCCGCTGCCCCGGCGCGATCAGCCACGACAAGCTTGAAATCCTGCGCAAGGCCGATGCGATCTTCATCGACCAGATCCGCCGCCATGGCCTTTATGATGACATCTGGCAGGCTTTCGTCGCGCTCCTGCCGGTGCGCAGTGTTGGTGTCATGGGCGACGGGCGCACCTATGAATATGCCTGCGCCCTGCGCGCCGTGACGAGCGTCGACGGCATGACCGCCGATTACTACCCCTTCACCCACGAGTTTCTTGGCGAAACCGCCACCCGCATCGTCGGCGAGGTGCAGGGGATCAACCGCGTCACCTATGACATCACCTCCAAGCCGCCGGGCACGATCGAATGGGAATGATCCCGCGGCCATCCGCGGGGTGTCGTCATTTTGATTTTGTCTTTGGTATCATGATTTTGTCGCACTCATCAGATATCCTGCGTGAACTGCGTCCCGCGCCACGGCGCCGGCCCCGCGGGGCCATGCCGGCGGGGCGCTGACGCGCATGCCGACCGCGATTCCGCATATCCCGCCCGACGCGCGGCCCTGGCGCGCGTTCTTCTGGATGATCGGGGCGATTGCCTCTTTCGCGATGATGGCCGTGGCCGGCCGGGCGATCCAGGTCGAGCTGAACACGTTCGAGCTGATGACATGGCGTTCGCTGGTGGGCTGGGTGATCGTCGCCGTCATCCTGTGGCGCTCTTCCCCCGGTTTCGCACAGGTCCGCACCCGCGTGCCCGGTATGCACGTGATCCGCAACCTGTTCCACTTCCTCGGCCAGAACGGCTGGTTCTATGCGCTCACCCTGATCCCGCTCAGCCAACTTGTGGCGATCGAGTTCTCAAACCCGATCTGGGTGGCCCTGCTCGCACCGTTTTTCCTGGGCGAAAGGCTGACACGGCGGCGAATTCTGGCGGTTGCGCTGGGGTTTGTCGGGGTGCTGATCGTCGCGCGCCCGGGGGTCGAGCCGCTCAGTATCGGCCATGCGGCGGCCTTCGTCGCGGCCTTCGGCTTCGCGCTCAACACCATCTGGACGAAAAAGATCATGGCCCATGACACGGTGTTGTGCGTGCTCTTCTGGATGACGCTCAGCCAGTTCTTCATGGGGCTGATCCTCAGCCTTGGGGCGGGGTTCACCTGGCCGTCTCTGGCGCTGACGCCCTGGCTGGTGATCGTCGGAATCTCCGGCATCACGGCGCATTTCTCGCTTACCACGGCGCTTGGCCATGCGCCGGCCACGATCGTGGCGCCGATGGAGTTCTTGCGCCTGCCAGTGCTCGCCCTGGTGGGGATGCTGCTTTATGCCGAACCGCTGCTGCTCTCGGCCTTTGTGGGCGGGGCGGTGATCCTGGTGGCCAACCTGCTCAATATCACCCGCCCCCGCCGCCGCGACAAGGGCTGAGCCCTTGCCAGGCGCATTGCCGTTGACCGCCGGGCGTGGCACCGTTACCCACGCCGGCGCAACAATCGGGAGTGAGGCGCGTGATCTACAATTCGGCCAAGGAATGGCGCGCGGCCGGCAAACGGCGGGTGATGCTGTTCGCCATGTCGGGGCTGGGCAAGACGCATGTCGCCACGACGCTGCGCGAGGCGGGCGGCTGGTTTCACTACTCGGTCGATTATCGCATCGGCACCCGCTACATGGGCGAGCACATTGCCGACAATTTCAAGCGCGAGGCCATGCGCGTGCCGCTGCTGCGCGAATTACTGCTGACCGACTCGGTCTATATCGCCTCGAACATCACCTTCGACAATCTCGCACCGCTGTCCACCTATCTGGGCAAACCCGGCAAGCCGGAGCAGGGCGGGCTGCCCTTTGACGAGTACATGAAGCGCCAGCAGCAGCACCGCGCGGCCGAGATCGCCGCCATGCTCGACACCCCGCATTTCATCGACCGCGCCGAGGATATCTATGGCTACGGCCATTTCGTCTGTGACACGTCCGGCTCGATTTGCGAGGTGGTCGATCCCGACACCCCCGACGATCCGGTGATGTCGGTGCTCTCGCAGCACCTGCTGCCGGTCTGGATCGAAGGCAGCGAGGCCCATACCGCCGAACTGGTGCGCCGTTTCGACCGCGCGCCCAAGCCCATGTATTACCAGCCCGGCTTCCTTCACGCGGCCTGGGCCGACTATCAACGCGAAACCGGCCTGGCCGAGGCGCAGATCGACCCCGACGCCTTCGTCCGCTGGGCCTATGCGCGCGCGCTGGCCCATCGCGCGCCGCGCTATGCGGCCATGGCCCGGCGCTGGGGCGTGACGGTGCAAGTCGCCGATTTCGCCGCCATTCGCGACGAGGCCGATTTCCTCGACCTGGTCGGCACCGCGATCGAGGCCCGGCGCGCCCGCGCCGCCTGATATGGGCAGACCAGTGCCGAACAGGCGATCTTCTGCGCCCGGCCCTGCTTCTTCTTGGCCCAAATATCCTCGCCGAAGGCGGCCCCACCGGCCGGCACCGGGCGACCGGGTCGCGCATGGCACCGCCCCCCGCACCTTGCGCCCTTCATCAGCCGGTTGAACCGCGCGCCGCGCCGCTCTAGAAGCGATTGATCCTACGCAAGAGTTCCAGACCCATGCCGATCACACTGCCTGCCGAACTGCCCGCCTATGATGTCCTTGCGCGCGAGGGCGTCATGGTGATGTCCCAGGCGCAGGCCTCGCGGCAGGATATCCGGCCGCTGCGCATCGGGCTGCTGAACCTGATGCCCAAGAAGATCCAGACCGAAACGCAGTTCGCCCGGCTGATCGGCGCCACGCCCCTGCAGATCGATTTTCGCCTGATCCGCATGACCGAGCACCAGACGAAGAACACCGCCGCCGAACATATGGAGGCCTTCTACCGCCCCTTTCAGGAGGTGAAGGAGGAAAAATACGATGGGCTCATCATCACCGGCGCCCCGATCGAACATCTGCCCTTCGAGGAGGTGACCTATTGGGAGGAGTTGCGCGAGGTGATGGACTGGACCCAGACCAACGTGCATTCCACCTTCGGTGTCTGCTGGGGGGGCATGGCGATGATCCGGCATTTCCACGCGGTGGAAAAGCACATCCTGCCGAAAAAGGCCTTCGGCTGCTACCGGCACCGCAACCTGGCGCCGGCCTCGCCCTATCTGCGCGGGTTTTCCGACGATGTCCTCGTGCCCGTCAGCCGCTGGACCGAGATGCGCCAGAGCGAGATCGACGCCGTGCCGGAACTGCGCACCCTGATCGCCAGCGAAGAGGTCGGCCCCTGCCTGGTCGAGGATACGGCGCATCGCGCGCTCTATATCTTCAACCATTTTGAATATGACAGCGGCACGCTGAAGGAAGAATATGACCGCGACGTCGCCGCCGGCAAGCCGATCGAGGTGCCGTGCAACTACTATCCCGACGATGACCCCACGCGCCCGCCGTCTAACCGCTGGCGCAGCCATGCGCATCTGCTTTACGGCAACTGGATCAACGCGATCTACCAGACCACGCCGTTCGACATGGCGCGCATCGGGCAATAGCAGGCTTCTGAAAAGGAAACCGGGCAGTTCTCGGCGAGGAAACTGTTCCTGTCCCACCATCCGAACGGGGCGA
>NZ_QNVJ01000089.1 GCF_003350345.1 Alkalilacustris brevis | reverse complement strand
CGGCCCGCTCCTCGAACGACTCGATGTCCGGCACCGGGGTCATGACGGCAACCGGAGGCTGTCGACGATGGCACGCTTCTGCTCGTCCGAGATACCTGCCGAGTAGATCGAGTAGGTCAGCCGGTTCTCCGACCGTGACGACTGGTGGCCCACCAGCGACGCGGTGAAATGTTCTTCAGCGGCTTGCTTGACAAGTAAACGCAAAACCACGTTATGTTGGCCAACGCCTTGAATCTATCTCTCTTCAGCCCGAATACATGGCCAAGTCCGTTCACGCAGCGATCATCAGTTGGCACGGCCATCACGGAAAGGCGCATGCAATTGCCCGGGAGTTGGATGGGTGTGTGCAAAGGCTGAGCGTTGTCTACAGTAATCAATCAGGGCAACGGGAAGACGGGCCGGGCAACTGGATTGGCATCGATGACCATTCCTTCTTCGGACCCAAGTTCAAAGAAGTCCTGATGGCCCATGGGGACGAGGATTTCCTGCTGCAGATTCAGGCCGATGCCTCGCACGGCTCTTGGCATGATCTAGTAGGTGCATTGAAACGGGCAGCCGATACGCGACCTCGGTTGGGGGTATGGGCGCCGAATATCGACAGTTGTTTTTGGACGGAACGAAACACACTGATCGCGCCGGTTCCAAACACGGCGCTGCATCACGTCACACACACGGACGCTATCGCATGGGCGCTATCGCGCGATGTTGTCTGGCGGATGCACGAACTCGATTATGAAGCCAACAATCTTGGTTGGGGCATCGATACCCTTGCAAACTGCTACGCGGCATCACGCGGATTCGATGTCTTGCGGGACCTGTCGGTTACTGTGTGCCATGACAAGGGCAGCGGCTATGATCATGACCCCGCACGCCAGCAGATGAATGCTTTTCTGCAGCAGATGGACGACCGGGAAGAAGCCTTCTACCAATTGTTCAAAGCCCATTTCCGGGCCCACAACAAGCTGCCCAAGCCCCGCTCGCTGAGAAAGCGGTGGCGAAACTTCTGGCAGGGGGGATGACCCGCTCGAAGCGGAAGTGTTGCAGGGGTGCAATCTTTTTCAGGTGTATGATTTTTTCTGAATGTCGGTAAATTGTGCAGATCGTGAACTGCGCTAGGTATCGCCTGAACAACACAGGCAGATACGAACATGAAAATACTGGTAACAGGCTGCGGCGGTTTCATTGGCTCGCATCTGCTTGATCGGCTGCTGGCCCGGGAAGGTGTTTCCATCATCGGCTGGGATCCCGACTGCAAGCGGATCAGCCACCTGCTCGACCATCCCGCTCTCTCCTTCCGCCAGGAGCGCCTTGGCGGCCCCGAAAGCCTTGCGCGGCTGGAGCAGGACGTGGCCGATTGTGATTGGGTATTCAATCTCTCGGCCATCTGCCACCCCTCGCGCTACAATACCGAGGCGCTGCGGACGATTCATGTCAATCTGTTCGAGGCCTATCCGGTCATAGAGCTTGCCGCGCGACTGGGCCGCAAGCTGGTGCATTTCTCGACCTCCGAGGTCTATGGCAAGACAATCGCCAGCTATCTCGGGGGATATGACGATGTCGACCCCGCGCTTTACATGATGAATGCCGAGAACTCACCGCTGATCATGGGGCCAGTGAGGAACCAGCGGTGGTCCTATGCTTGCGCCAAGCAGATGCTGGAACGCCTCGTCTATGCCCACCATCACGAATCCGGATTGCAATTTGCGATAATTCGCCCGTTCAATTTCTTCGGTCCGCGGATGGATTACCTGCCCGGCATAGAATCCGAAGGCGTTCCGCGGGTGTTGCCGATGTTCATTTCGGCCGTGCTGCGCGGGATCCCGATACAACTGGTCGATGGCGGCCATGCGCGCAGGACGATTACCTCGGTTCATGATGCGATCGATGCGCTGATGGCCATCCTCGATCAGCCACAGCGCTCGCTCAATCATATCTACAATATCGGCAATCCCCGCAACGAGGTCAGCATGCGCGAACTGGCCGAGGCCGTGCGGCAGACCTTTGTGCGCGTGTCGGGCGAAACCCGCTTTGCCCGCCATCCCATCGAGATCGTGTCTTCCATGGATTTTTACGGCCCCGGTTATGAAGATTGCGACCGACGCATCATGGACATCAGCGCCGAGCGTAACCAGCTTGGCTGGAGCCCTTCGCGTGAACTTGAAAGCCTGCTGGATGAGACAGTCGCCTACTATTGGCGCCTCTACGGCGCGTCTTCGTAGACAAAACAGGGGTGACGCTTGAGCGGCCTTGACCTGTCCCAGCCCCCGGCCTTGACATGGGTGAGTGCGGGGTCGGGCAAGCGGAAGCTCTCGACTGTCGTGCGCGCACGTTCCAGCATCCATCCCCGTTTGTGGTCGGCCTCGGAAACCGTGCGGCGGCCGTATTTCGCCCGGCCATGGGCATCGCTCAGGAACAGATAGTGCCGCAGCACGCAGTCATGCGGCCATATCCGCTGCCCCCGAAACCGTACCTGGTGCCCGGCTCCCGCCATCAGGTCGATCGGTCGGTCGAGCTTGCGAAATGCGTTCAGCCGCTGCCATTTTCGCGGCTGAAAGAAGTAATAGTTTCGCATTTCGGCTCGAAAGTCCCGCCCGACATAGTCTTCCCCGGCAGAGGTCGGAACAAATACGAACTCGTCGAAATTGATCGTGTCGAAACCATCAGCGCCGGCTGCGAAGAATGCCTCGCGCAGCGTCGCGTACCCTTCGGGCGGCTCGCGCAATTCGTCCGAATCCCACAAGATGAACCAGTCACTGTCGCGGGTGTTCACAACCTCCTGCTTGTGCGCCAGAAGACCCGACCAGTCCATGTGCCCCTCATAGGGATGATTGAGCACCTCGCGCACCACGCCATGGCTTGCCCAGGTATCGATGATGGCGCGCGTCTCGGGCGTGGCGTCGTTCTCGATCACGATCGCCTCGACCCCCTGTTCGGCCATGTTTTGGAAATAGGCATGGCCATAGGCGGCATCGTCACGCAGGGCAATCACGGCCGTGATCCTCAAGGCCTCTGGTTTGCGCGGGTGCGCTTTCGGCCGCGGAGCGAAAAACCGTGGCAAGTGCATGGGGTTCCCTTGAAATCTGCCTTCTCATATCATGGTCGGAAAACTAGCATGGATCGCCTCACATGCCCATCATCAAGTCCGCCCGACAGCTGATCTATTTCGCCCATGTGCCCAAATGCGGAGGCGCATCCCTTACCCGATACCTGAGCCGCAGGTTCGGGCCGCTGGCCTTTGCCGATGAACGTCACCTGATACGACCCTCCGAGGGTCGTGCCACGGTGGTATCGCCTCAGCACCTCACACGCGAACAGCTCGATCGGCTGTTTCCCGCGCGGTTCTTCGATGCAACTTTCGCTGTCATACGACACCCTGTTTCGCGTATTGTGAGCGAGTATCATTACGATTCCAAGCTGCGCGAGCTCGACCCGTCCCCGCCTTTCGGCGACTGGCTGCAAGAGGCGCTTGACCTCGCCCAACACAACCCTGGCGCGCGAGACAATCACCTGCGTTGCCAAGTGGAGTTCCTTCCAGGCTCCGATACGGCCCTGTTTCGGATAGAGGACGGGATGACCAAGGTTGTCGAATGGCTGAATACGGTCACCGCAAGCAGGTCATTTCGGGCAAAGGTGCCACACTGCAACGCGGCTGAAACGCCTGCAGCAAGATCGGCGCGTCAGCTGGTTGGCCCTGCGGATCTTGAACGCATCGTGGAACACTACGCCGCTGATTTCGAACGGTTGGGATATGAGCGCGCGCATCCCGACGTAATCGAACCATCACTTGGCGCCGTCGGAGACCGACAGACGGCACTGCAAGGAACCCTGTGCCGGATCCGTCGCCGGTTTTCTCAACGGTGCTTCTGGTGAGCATCCGCATAGCAACACTTCGGCCCACACGTGTGATCAGGGCATTTTTCAGCTCAAGTGTCCAGATCTCCCGTTGGCGCGCCCGGCGCAGATCAACATAAGTTGGCGCAACGCGACACAGTTTCCATTCTCGAAAACCGCGCAAACCCCTGTATCTAAATAAAGAAACCTAGATACAGGAGATTGAAATGCTGACCACCTTCACCGTCTGGGCGGCCACGGGGCTGTCGGTTCGCACCGTCCTCGGCCACGTCCTGCGGGTGCGCTGGCGCCGCCGTCTGGCGATTCCTCAGAGCCTTGCCGGGGCCGCCATCTACACCGCCGGGGCGCTGTCGCTCTTCGCGCTGGTGCCGTTCGCACCGTCGCTGGTGCCGGTGCCCTTCGGGCTGATCTTCGGCTTCTTCATCCTCGACGCTGTTCTGGTCAAGGCCTGAAGCCATGGACCACGAACAACTGAAACCCGGTTCGATCATCCGGATCGCCGCCTTCGATGACGTGCCCGAACACGATTTCGAGGTGCTTACGGTCGAGGAAGACCGCGTCACCGGCATCGCCCTCACGGGTCCGTTCGCGGGCCACTACGGGGAGCCAGAGTTCGACCTGATCGTCGCGCTCCGCTCCTGATCCCCCACAATTTCAACACGACCACCCCGGGCCTCTTCCGGGGAAGGAGGAGTCATGTCCATCAGAATCAAGTATGCCTATCTCAAGGACCAGACCTGGATGTTCCGGCGCAACTACCCGGCGGACGTCCGGTTCATCCTGGGCACGCAGGCACTGAAGCAGTCCCTCAAGACCAGCGACCCCCGCGTTGCCCGGACCCGCGCCGCTGAAGTCAATGCCCGCTACGACCAGATCGTCGCGACCACCCGCACCACGGGGAAAGCCTCGCTGGAACTGGTCGCAGACCAACCCGACCCGGCGGCCCCTGAGGACGTCTGGCGTCACGCCGCTGACACGCTCCGGGCGGCACTGGACGGGGAGCGGGGTGCGCTGCCTGCCGTCGCCTTCCAGCCGGATCGTAGTCGTACTGCCTCGCGTCGCAAGGTGGACGAACTGGCGACCGAATACCTGAGGAAACGGGCCAGGGAACTCCAACCCGGCGGTTTCAAGAGCGTGCGCTACTCGGTCGGTCTGTTCGCTTCAGCCTATGGAGCTAAGCCGGTTGTCTCCCTGTCCCGGGCCGACGCCCTGCGCTTTACGGAGCAGGTGGGGCAGTTGTCGCCAACGATCGGCAAGTCGCATCGGACCCGGAAGCTCGACCTGGAAGCGCTGCTGGCGTTCTCGGCGCGTCAACGGTCGGTGATCACCGCCAGAACACAGCGCCGGGTAATCTCGCAGGTGTCGCAGTTCCTCAGCTGGGCGGTCAGGGAGGGACACCTCGCGACCAACCCCTTCGCGACCGTCAAGTTCGACCAGCGGGTCCGTCCTGCGCCCTATGCCGTTCCGACCGACGACGAGGTGCGACGGCTGATCGCCGATCGTGACCATTCGCTTCACCGGGTGATCGTCTTCTGCCTCCTCACGGGGATGCGGGCGGGTGAGGCCGTGGGTCTGCTCGGTGACGATCTTGTCACCAAGGGCAACCTCGGGGTCTTCGCGCTGGTTCGCCCCAACCGGCTGCGGGGGCTGAAGACCGAGGCCTCGGAACGGGTGGTGCCGCTTCACGCGGTGCTTCAGGACCAGATGGGTGAGTTCCCGGCGGAAGGGCCGCTGTTTCCCGACCTGAAGGTCTCGCTGGTGACGAAACGCTTCGCGACTTTACGGCGGCAGGTTGGAGTCGACCGGCCCGGGCTGGTGTTCCATTCGACCCGCAAGTGGTTCATCACCCAGTGTGAACGGGCCGGTGTTCCTGAGCACTTCACCGCGTCGCTGGTGGGCCACCAGTCGTCCCGGTCGGAGAACCGGCTGACCTACTCGATCTACTCGGCAGGTATCTCGGACGAGCAGAAGCGCGCCATCGTTGACAGCCTCCGGTTGCCGTCATGACCCCGGTGCCGGACATCGAGTCGTTCGAGGAGCGGGCCG
>NZ_QNVJ01000038.1 GCF_003350345.1 Alkalilacustris brevis | reverse complement strand
GAGCCGGAGCCCTCCAGACCAAAATCACGCCGACTATCCCAAATCATTCGACGACGGACACTCCTGACGGTACGGTGGACCTTCGAACGGGGCAGCTTCGCGCGGCAGAACAGGAGGATCTGATCACGAAACTGACGGTGTGCGGTCCGGCGGAACCAGGAACGCCGCCGACACTTTGGCTCAAATTCCTGGACCGCGCCTTCGCCAGTGATACGGAAACGATCGCGTTCATGCAGCGCGCGGCAGGCTATGCCCTCACCGGTCTCACTACCGAGCACAAGATGCTCTTCCTTTACGGTGGCGGACGAAACGGCAAGGGGGTTTTCCTGAATACCTTGAACAAGATCTTGGGCGATTATTCTTGTAACGCACCTGCCAACTTGTTCCTGAAATCCACGTATCAACAGCACCCGACGGAATTGGCCGGTCTTCAGGGCGCACGTCTGGTGATTGGATCGGAAATTCCGAGAAACACCATTTGGAATGAAGCGAGACTGAAGGACCTTACTGGTGGGGACGGCATACCCGCCAGATTCATGCGCTGTGACTTCTTCACCTTTGATCCTCAGTTCACGCTCATGATTGCCGGGAACGACAAGCCAAGCCTGTCAGGCGTCGATCCGGCGATCAGGGCGCGCTTGGTGCTTGTGCCGTTCACCGTGCAAATTCCTGAAGAGGAGCGAGATCCTAACCTTGTGGAGAAGTTGATGGCCGAGGCTCCTGCCATTCTGAGATGGGCCATCGAAGGTGCGTTGCTCTGGCAAGACCACGGACTCGCCGTGCCGGACAGGATCAAGGCCGCGTCGGACGCCTACCTTGACGAGGAGGATCTGCTGAAAAACTTCCTACAGGAGGAAACGGTCCTCGACCAGAATGCCATCACCAGCTCAGGTGATCTCTACAAACGTTTCCAAGACTGGTGTGAAAATCAGGGCGTTCAGGCCTGGTCGATTCGAGGCCTCAACAGGGAAATGGCAGCACGTGGCTGGTCCCGAACCCGGCGTGCCAAAGGCCATTTCTATGATGGACTGGGTCTGAGCTAAAGCGCTCCTACGAACACCACCAAGCATGCCAATGCCCTCAGCGACGAAGTTGCGTCGCTGAGGGATCTTTCTGTCGATTTCAACCCTTCCCCTTTGTGAGGCCGTGACGATGTAGGAAGTGTAGTTTCCAATCATTATGTCCGAAAAAAACGAACCAGGAAAAAAGGATGAAGAGGGCAGTACCAGATTCAAGGTATTAATAGATGAAACCTACACTTTGTACACTCGGCACCGATATGGACATTCCGACCTCGTCATGCAGCCTGGTGCGGTGGGCTTCATCACCGGAATATTTGTCATTTGATCTACAGTTTTTTCTGGGCGGATAAGACTGCTTTCCAAACTGTCTGACGCTCCTTGCCGGCAAACACACAGCACCAGGCCCTCCATTGCCGGATGGAGGGAGCAAAATTTCCAAAGCATACCGCACTCCCGTCCCCATGACGCCCAGGTCTTTGCGCTGAAAAAGGAAACATTCAGAAATGACAACTCGCATCTACGTCTACGACACCGAATGCACTGGTCTTGTAGCCGCCTATGATAGGCCGATCCAGTACGCCGCCTGCGTCTATGACGAGGATGCGAACCTGGTCGAGGAGTTCAACCTTCGGGGACGGCTTCCGAGATATGTTATCCCAAGCCCGAAGGCCTTGCTGGTCAACCGCCAGTCAATTGGGGCGATTCAGCAGAGAGCCCTGTCGCACTACGACCTGATCCGTCAGATCCACGATCATATCTCGATCAATTCACCGGCAATCGTCTGCAGCTACAATGGGATAAGGTACGATGAGGAAATCCTTCGCCACAGTTTCTATGGCACCCTCCAAGAGCCATATGTGACGCAGTGGAATGGAAACGAGCGCATGGACATATTGACTGCGGCCAAGGCGGTCGCGGCATGTGCGCCAGGCGCCATTCACGTGCCGGTCAGTGAGGCAGGCAAGCGATCGTTCAAACTTGAACGGTTAGCCGCAGCAAACGGCTTTGCAGAACATGACGCTCATGACGCCCTGGGCGATGTCCACGCCACCATACATCTGGCGAAAGTACTGTTCAATAACGCGCCGGAGGTCTGGAAAGACTGTGCCGCAATGAGGAGCAAGGCCAAAGTGCTCTCGTTGATGCATGCCCGTAAACCCTTGATCTCTATCGGATGGGATCACACTCAAGACGGACCACGGGTTATGACACTGCTGCCGATTTGCGCCGACAAGGCCAATCCGAATGAGTGGCTCTGCATCAACCTCCACTCGGATATCGAACGGTTGCTGGCGGCCGACATCGGCTCGCTCCGAGAGGGCTTCAGAATTCTCGATGGCGTGAGTGCGATCGTTCGGGTGAAGATCAATGCCATGCCGATCCTGCTGCGGATAAGCGACCCGGTGGCAGTTGGCCTGAAGGTGGCCTGTGACCCTCGTGGTATCGTCAAGCTTTGGAGCGACCCGGCGTTCCCAGAACGCCTCAGGGCAGCGGCTGGGCTTCGCAAGTCAGAGTTTGGGGAACCAACACACCCTGCCGAGCAACTCTACTCCGGAGGGTTCTTCCCAGCGAGCGCCGACAAACCCGTTCTGCGCCTGTTTCACAAGGCATCCCCCCCTGAGAAATGCGAGTTGGTCGCCGACCTTACCGACCCCCGCGCACGCCACATGGCACAGTGGCTTATCGGGTCCGAGTGGCCTGAAGTGCTGTCGAAAGGCGACCGCCTCACGATCGGCGAAATGTTTCGCGAACACCTGATGCAAGAGAAAGCCAAGTGGACGACGATCCCCTCTGCGCTGGAGGAGATCAGGCTGCTCGCCGCGGACGCAAGCGTTGATCAGCAAGTCATCCTTGATGAATATGAGGAGTATCTGCTCAACCTTCGAAACGGCAAGCGGGCCTCGGTGTACGCCTAGTATCCGGCGGATGACGCAATGAGATGGTGATAGTCAAGCCTGTGCCTTGGCGGCGCCCTGACGGGCCCGCTCGCCACAGGCAACCGAAGATCTGCCGCGTGGGGAACTGAGGCTGGTTTGGCACAGAAGCAAGCACTGCGGTGAGGGCAACTTAGCTTTACCCAAATCCTAAAACCTAAAGGCTAACTTACTGCTCGTTCTGGCTAAAGAGACCCTAAAGGCTAACTTTCTTGGGAGCAGACCCGCTCTGAGACAAGATCAATTGGGGGACAAAGCGGGGGCAAGGCGCCCATGCCCTCTACTTTTTACTTTTTTAAATCAATATCTTGCATGATTTAAGTGGCGGAGACGATGGGATTCGAACCCACGAGACCCTTTCGGGCCTACTCCCTTAGCAGGGGAGCGCCTTCGACCGCTCGGCCACGTCTCCGTCGACGGGTATAGCCGCGCAAGCATAGGGAATACAAGAGGAAATTCCGCGACTTGCCTCTCGCGCCCTGATCCGGCCGAACCGCCTGAAAAGGCATGGAAATGCAGGCGTTGTGACCACGATCCGCTCAATCCGCCTTCCCGGATGCGAGCCTTCGCGCAGGCGCAAACGCGGCTCGGGCAGCGGCCGAATCCCGGCGCATCCAGGCTCTGGAAACTGCGTCCTTCCAGCGATGAGCCGGCCCCATCCACAAGCGGGCGGATCCCGGATGACCGCTCCGGCGAACAGAAAGGCCTTCCGGCAGCGGGCCTTCTGCGCCGACATGAAGCGGGCAGATGACAGCCGCAGAAGGCACTGGCAGCGCCCCGGTCTCCGGCCGTCTGAAAGATCGTGATGTGCTGCGAGCGCTGGCGCGGAATTTTCCCATTTCTTGCCGGAAGGTAAGCGCGCCGCGCGATGGTGCAGGGAAATCTTCGTCTTGATCCGGGATCGTCCCGGGCCTGCCGCATGTGCTGCATTCGGCAAACCCAGATCAAGGAGGCCAAGATGCTCGATCCGCTTGCCAACCGAACCCCATCGGCCCTGGGGCCGGCGACCGACTTGTTGCCCGTTGCCCCCGACGATGCGGCCGACCTGCCCGAAATGGCGATGGCGCTGTTCATCGAGACCGGCGGCAGCTTGCGCGTCGTCACCCGGCGCGGCGAGACGCGCGAGGTGATGCTGGAGGATCAGACCCTGCTGCCCGTGGCTGTGCGTCGGGTGCTGGAATCCGGCACGACCGCAACCGGGATTCACGCGCTGGTGGTAGGCTGATGCAGGGGACGGGGCTTTCGTTTCGATCCGTTGCGCTGCGCAGACGTTTCCGTCGCCCTTCCGCCGAGGGCGGCACCGAGACCGTCATTCAGGATGGGTCGCACTTCTACCGCGTCCACACCTATCTCGCATCCGCGCCAATCAACATTTTGCGCGGCGGGCGGTTTGAGTTTCTGGTTGTGGGCGCAGGCGCTGGCGGCGGCAGGGCAGGGTCGCGGGGCGCTGCTGGCGGCGGCGCAGGGGGCTTCCGTAAGTGGGTCGCGGGCGAGGCTGATAACAGCGAGGCCGGGCCGCTCTTCCTGCCTGTGGGTGCGCAATCTGTTGAGGTTGGGATCGGAGGCGCAGGAGCGACCAGCACTACCGGGCAGTCTGACCCCGGCGAGCACTCATCTGTTTCCAATATCATCTCGGAAGGCGGCGGTCGCGCGCCGGGTTCACAGATAACAGACCCAGTTGATAAAGACGGTGCCTCGGGCGGCGGCGGGAACCAAGAGCAAGAAAACTTCGAAGGCGGCTCAGGTATTCCCGGTCAAGGCCATGACGGCGGCGATGGCACGGTCAATCAAAGCGGCGGCGGTGGCGGCGGGGCAGGTGGCCCCGGCGGTGATGCCAAGTTTCCCGATAACATCGGCGGCGACGGCGGGCTGGGGCTGCCCTCTGCTATTTCCGGCGCGTCCACGATCTACGCCCCCGGCGGTCGCGGCACGGGGTCTAGCGTAAACGGCGCAGTAGCCCCCGGCTACGGCAACCCTGGCTCGGGTGGGAACGGCAATAATGGCGGCAGCGGGGCCGCAGGCGCAGACGGCATCGTGATCCTTCGCTACCGCATCACCGAGGCCGAATATCTGAATGAGGTGGCGTGATGGACATGATCTTCGATACGGCCACCGGGCAGTTGAGCATCGACACCAGCGCTGTTCACCCGTGGGGCGCGGACCTGCGGGCGATGCTGGACCGCCACGGCCAGATCATCAACCTGCGCGGCGTGGAGATGCGCCTGACGATCACGGCGGATGGCGCGCAGGTGTTCGACATGGCCCTGCCCCCGCCCGGCGTGCGCTTTTCAAAAACCGATCAGGACGTGATCGCAACGGGGCGGGTGCGCTGGCAGCCGGATCAGCAGATCGAGGTTGCGTCGTGGTGCAGGACAAGCGGCGGCGCTGAGATGACGGCAGAGGCAAGCTTTACCGCGCCGCGTCCGGTGCAGCCCTATCCCTCCTGGGAGTGGGACGGCAGCGCGTGGGCTGCCCCCGTGCCGCGCCCCGAGGGCGACGGCTGGCAATGGGACGAGGATGCCGGGGCGTGGGTTGAAAGCGATTTCACGTAAGGCATGGTATCCTGACGGCCCGGAAATTGCAGCAAACCGGCTGCGAAAGTTTCGCGCGCCCGCCCGGGCCCGCCTCCGGGCAAGGTTCCGAACCCGACCGCGGTAGCAGCGGCTGTGCCCCGCAGCCTCCAGGCAAGCAAGGCAAAGGCCCCGGAACGCTCCGGGGCCTTGCATTTTTCCATTCAGGGCAATGCCCTCAGGCGGCTTCTGAACGCGCCTGTGTCGCGTCACCGATCCGCCCGGCAAATTCGACCAGACGCCGCGCCTGATGGGCGATGGCCTTTTTCTGCGCCTCGGTGAACTCGGCCCCCGCGTCATGGCTGTAGCCATAGGGGTTGCCGCCCGATTCAAAGATCGCCTGATCGGTATAGCCCGGCGCCACGATGACCGAGCCCCAGTGCATGAAACTGGTGTAAAGCCCCAGCAGCGTGGATTCCTGCCCGCCATGCGGGTTTTGCGCCGAGGTCATGGCGCTAACGGCCTTGTCGGCCAGCTTGCCCTCGAACCATTGCCCGCCCAGCGTGTCGATGAAGGCGCGCATCTGGCTTGCCACGGTGCCGAACCGGGTCGGCGCCGAAAAGAGATAGGCATTGGCCCATTCCATATCGGCCGGCGTGGCCTCGGGGATGTCGGAAGTCTTTTCGGCCTGGGCCTTCCAGGCGTCCTGGCCTTCGACAACCGCTTTCGGAGCGGTTTCCGGCACGCGCAGCAGCCGGACTTCGGCGCCCGCCTCACGCGCGGCTTCGGCCGCGATCTCGGCCATCTGATGGTTTGTGCCATAGGTCGAGTAGTAGACAATTGCGAGTTTCACACTCATCGGGAAGCTCCTTTTCCTCACAAGGCACAGCTAGGCCACGGGGCCGCGCGGCACCATTGCGCAGGCCCGCAAGGGGGCTGTGCGCAAATGCACGGGCGCGTCTGCCATTGCGGCGCCCGCGCCTTGGTGGCAGGCTGCCGGCCACCTGCCCCGCTTTTCCCGCAGCCGGACCCCGAGATGCCGCAAACCCCGATCCTGACGGTCACGCTGAACCCCGCGCTCGACATTTCGGCGTTCACCGCGCGTGTCAGCCCCGGCCCCAAGCTGCGGCTCGACGGCCCGCGCCACGACCCCGGCGGCGGCGGGATCAACGTGGCGCGCGCGATCGTCCGGCTGGGCGGCCGGGCCGAGGCACTCGCAGTGCTGGGCGGCGCGATGGGCGCGCGGATCGCCGCGCTGCTGGAGGCCGAAGGCGTGCCGCTCCTGCCCTTCGACACGCCCGAGGAAACCCGCCACAGCCTTTCGGTGACTGACCTCTCGGATGGCCGGCAATATCGCTTCGTCCTGCCGGGAGAGCCCTGGCCCGAGGGCCGCGCCGTCAGCGTGCTCGACCGGATCGACCAGGCGGCGCGCCCCGGCGGATTTGTCGTGCTCAGCGGCAGCCAGCCGCCCGGCGTGCCCGACGATTTCCCCCATCACCTGGCCGCAAGGCTGGGAGAACGGGCGCGGATGATCGCCGACATCTCGGGCGCCGCGCTCAGGGCGGCTCTCACCCGCCCGGCACGCCCGGCGCTGGCGGTGCTGCGGCTTGACCAGGCCGCGGCCGAGGATGCCGCCGGGGGGGGCCTTGAGCAGCCCGCCGACAGTGCCGCCTTTGCCCGCACGCTGGTCGATCGGAGGATCGCCCGCATGGTGGTTCTGGCCCGCGGCGCCGATGGCAACGTGCTGGCCGGTGCCGGGCTGCTTCTGCATTGCCGCCCGCCCGAAGTGCCCGTGAAAAGCCCGGTGGGCGCAGGCGACAGTTTCACGGCGGCCTTCACCCTTGCGCTGGCCCGCGACGAGGGGCCGGAAGACGCCCTGCGCGCCGGCACCGCCGCCGCCGCCGCCACGGTGATGACCGAAGGCACCGAACTCTGCCGTGCCGAGGATGCCGCCCGGCTCGGGCCGCAGTGCCACATGCAGCGGCTCTGATGCCGACACAGGCGCGCAGGATCATGTCGTGCCGAGACACGCATGCCGGCGCACTCCCCGGCTCGTCTCGCGGCCCCCGTGTCCCTTCTTCTTGGTAAAAATATCCACATCCCGCAGCCGGCCACAGGCGCCGCACTCCTGGAGTTTCAGGCGCCTGTTTCAGGCACCCCGCAGGGCCGGATCACGAGGCGCGCTTGTCCTCGACCGCGGGCAGCACCGGGCCTTTCCACTCGGCTTTCGCCTTGAGCAGCGCCCGCACCCCGCGCGTGGCCGCGACCCGCTGATCGCTGACATAGGCCTCGTGGTTGGTCTCGAGCGTGCGCGGGTCGTAATGGTAATTCACCATTGCCCCGCAGGATTGCGCCAGCCCCTTGGCCGACAGGTCTGCCCCGGCGTGGATCTCGTAGACCTGCGCGCCGTTGCCCAGGTGAAACCGCGCCACCGGGTCGCGCGGCTGACCGTCCTCGCGCCGGGCCTCCAGCAGGTATTTTGCCGCCAGCGCACGCAGCGGGTCATGCGCGGCTTCGGGCAGGGCCCCGGCCGGCGGCGGCGCAGGCAGGGCCTCTTTCGCCTTCGCAGGCTTGCGTTTCGGCGCCGCCTGAAGCGTGTCGCGCGCGCGCTCGGCAGCGGCCAGCAGGGCGGCGGCCGTCCGGTCGCCCTCTTCCCCGGCGCGCTCGCGCAGCCACGCCGCCAGCCCCGGAATCGGCGACAGCGTGAGGAAGTTGCCCAGATGCGGCAACTCGCCGCGCAGCACCTCGACCACCTGCTTGATCAGCGAGTTGCCAAACGAGACGCCGCGCAGCCCCGGCTGGCAGTTCGAGATCGAATAGAACACCGCCGTGTCGGCCCGCGCGGGGTCGAGCACCTCGCGCCCCTCGGCCAGCAGCGCCTGCACCGAGCCGGACACGCCCTGCACCAGCGCGACCTCGACAAAGATCAGCGGCTCATCCGGCATCGCAGGGTGGAAGAAGGCAAAGCAACGCCGATCCGGTGGCTCGAGCCGGCCGCGCAGGTCGTCCCAATCGTCGATGGCGTGGACGGCCTCGTATTCGATGATCTTCTCCAGGATCTTGGCCGGGCTTTCCCAGCTGATCCGCCGCAACACCAGAAAGCCGCGGTTGAACCACGAGCCGAACAAATGCGCGAAATCGAGATCGGCCCGCGCCAGCACCGGATCGTCGCGCATCAGCCGCAGCAGATCGGCGCGCATCCGCACCAGCTCGGCGGTGGCGCCGGGGGACTGGTTGAGCCTGCGCAGCAATTCCTGTCGGGCCGGCTCGGCCGCCTGCACCAGCCGGGCCAGGCCGGCACGGTCGCGCGTGTCCGCATAGGCAGCCGCGGCCTCGCGCACCGCCTCCGGGTCGAGATCCATGTCGCGGGCCAGCATGACGAAAAAATCGCGCCGCCCCTTCTCGTCCAGCAGCCGGTATTGCGCCAGCACCTCGCGGGCCAGCCGCATCCCTGAAACCTCGCCCCGCCCGGACAGGAGCGCCTGGCACAGCTCGGATATCGGTGTGCCGCCCTGCGCGCGCCACAGCCCCGCGCGGCGCTCGAACAGGGTTGCAAGCAAATCGCCCAGATAGCTGCTTCGGGTCATGTCGCCCTCATCGGTTCGCCTGGCCGCCAGCGGGCGGCAGGGTGACTCGCCACATCGTCAGGCAGAAGTCTAGCACGGCGCTGCCCGCCTTGGCAGCAAGCCTCTCGATCCTGTGTAGTGTCAGCCTGCGCGCCCCTGCAGAACGGTCTGCACCGCCTCGGCCAGCCCGTCGCGGCGGAAGGGCTTGGCGACATGCGCCATGAAACCGGCGGCGCGAAACTCGGCAATCTGATGGGCCAGCGCATGGGCGGTGATCGCGATCGCCGGCGGTGGTTCCGCACCGGCCGCCGCCGCGCGCGCGCCGATTTCCCCGAGCGCGGCGATCCCGTCCATTTCGGGCATGGATATATCCAGCAACAGCACGTCGAAGCGGCCCGGCGCCCAGACCTCGCAGGCGGCGCGGCCATCGGCGACCATCGTCACCTCGGCCCCCAGCCGGCCAAGCATCGCCTCGAGGATGCGCCGGTTGGTCGCGTTGTCATCCGCGGCCAGCACCCGCACCCCTTGCAGCCCCTGCCGGGCCTGCGCCGCTGCTTCCGGGGCCGCGGCATCGACCGTTTCGTCAATGCCCGTGGCCAGCGGCAAGGGCAGTGTAATGCTGATACGCGTGCCCTGCCCCGGCGCGCTTTGCAGCGAAATCTCGCCGCCCATCATCCCCACCAGCCGCTGCACGATCGCCATGCCCAGTCCCGAGCCGCCGAAGCGCCGCGAAACACTGCCATCGGCCTGCTCGAACGCCTGGAAAATGCGCGCGCTCTGCTCGGCGCTCATGCCGATGCCGGTATCCTGCACCTCGATATGCAGCGGCGCCCCGGCATCACCGCCAATCCGCACGCGGATCTCGCCCCGCTCGGTGAACTTGAGGGCGTTGCCCACCAGGTTGTTGAGCACCTGCATGATCCGGTGCGGGTCGCCCCACCGGGGTTGCCCGGCGCCGGGCTTGGAAATGACCAGCAGTTGTACCCCCTTTTCGCGGGCGAGCATCCCGTGCACCGCCTCGACCTTGGCCAGCAGGTCGGCGGGCCGGAACCCGATCTCTTCCAACTCCAGCTTGCCGGCCTCAATCTTGGACATGTCCAGCACATCGTTCAGCGTATGCAGCAGGATCTGCCCGGATTCGCGGATCGCATCGAGCATCCCGCGCTGCTTTTCGTCGGTCAGGGTCTCGTCCAGCAACTCGGCCATGCCCAGAACACCGTTGAGCGGCGTGCGGATCTCGTGGCTGATATTGGCCAGAAACCCCGATTTTGCCTGGTTCGCCGCCTCGGCCTTGTCGGCGGCGTGGCGCAGGGCCGCCTCGGCCTCGACCTGGGCGGTGATATCCGTCACCGACTGCACCACTTGCGCGCGCAAGCCCTCGGCCCGGACCGGCGCGGCATTGATCGAAAGATACCGCCTGGGCTGGCCTTCGCATTCCAGCGCGAAACGCGCATCGCGCAGCGGCACCCCGCGGGCCTGAACCAGCGCGAAGGGCAACTTTTCCTCAGGCACCTCCACCCCGTCGAGCGTGGTGACACGGTAAGGCACCCGCCCGAAATGCTCCTCGCCCCGGCCGGGCGGGATCAGGCCCAGCAGGCGCTCGGCCTCGGCATTGGCAAAGATGATCTGCCCTTCGGCATCACGCGCCAGCACCCCGGAAACGCTGGTCTCGATCAGCCGCGCGACATAGGCGTGCTCGGCCATCAGCGCCGCTTCGAGTTCCTTGCGGTCGGTGATGTCGATATGCACCCCGGAAAAGACCAGCGGGTCGCCCTGGGCATCTCGGCTGGTGACGCGCCCGCGCGACATGACCCAGATCCAGCCGCCATCACGGTGGCGCATTCGGAACTCGCGCGAGATATGGCCGCTGCCGTCCCGGTTCTGCTGCCCCGAACTTTCGGTAAATTTCGGCCGGTCGTCGGGATGAACAAGCTGCATGAACCCCTTGGCGTCAAGCGGCGTGATGTTCTCCAGGTCATAGCCGATCATCTGCGCCCAGCGCTCATCGACATGGTTCAACCCGCTGCACAGGTCATGCTGCCATAACCCTACCTGCGCGCCCGAGATGATGTCTTCCAGCCGCTGCTCGGCCTCTTTCTGCGCGGTGATGTCCAGATGCACGCCGGCCATCACCTGCGGTCGTCCGTCGCCCGACCAGCTGACCACCCGCCCGCGCGACAGCACCCAGACCCAGTGGCCCTGCTTGTGGCGCATCCGCAACTCGTATTCGAACTGCAGCTGTTCGCGCGTCAGAACACCGGCAACACGTTGCTGGACATGTTCCATGTCATCGGGATGTGTCAGCCCCTCCCAGACTCCGATGCTCTGCGCGCCCAACTCTTCAAGAGTGTAGCCCAGCATCTCGGCCCAGCGGGCGTTGATGATGTTCTTGCCGCTGTCGAGGTGCCATTCCCAGGTGCCGGCCTGTGCGCCATGAATGATATCGGCCAGGCGCTGCTCGGCGTGCTTCAACTCGGTAATGTCCTGCCGCACCCCGATGCGCCCGCCATCGCCAGTGGGCATCTCGATCATGCGCAGCCAGCGGCCATTGGCCAGCGGCACCTCCAGAGACACACCTTCACCACGATGCGCGTCCAGCGATCGCTCCAGCCAGGCGCCCTCCTCACCGGGGGCGATCCTGTAGACCCCTTTTTCGAGATTGGCGCGCACGATCTCCTCGAAAGTGACACCGGGCGCGATCAGGTCGCCGATTTCCGGGTAAAGCTGGATATAGCGTTCGTTGCACAGCACCAGCCGGTCATCGGCGTCGAAATAGACGAAAGCATCGGGCAGGCTGCCCACCGCCGCCAGCAGCCGCGCGCGGGCATCCTGCTCGGCGCGGGCCGACTGGCTCAGCGATTCCTCCATACTGCGGCGTTCGCTGATATCCTCGACGATGCTCCAGACCAGCGGGCGGCCGCTGCTGCTGGTCGCGACCAGCCCCAGCCGGCGCACCGGATAGCGGCTGCCATCCTTGCGCAGATGCTCGCTTTCGGCCGGGGCGTGCCGGCCGGTTTCGCGCAGGGCATCCATCGCCGCGCGATGATCCTTGTCCAGGTCGGGCGGGATCAGGTCATCGTATTCCAGGCGCAGGAATTCCTCGCGGCTGTAGCCGGTGGCCGCCAGCAGCGCCTCGTTGACATCCAGAAAGCGCCCCGTCTCGAGATCGCTCAGCGCGATGCCCAGCGGCGAAAGCGCGAACAGCCCCTGCAGAAGCGCCTCGCGCTCGCGCAGCTCCTTCTGGGCCAGGACACGGTCAGTCACATCACGGATCAGGAACAGGTAGCCATGCGGATCGCCGGGGCGGTCCGGCGCGCGGCGCGCGGCCGAAAGCTCGCGCCAGACCTCCTGGCTGCCGTCCTTCAGGCGATACTGCCGCCCGCGCGGGCGCTTTCCGGCATCGACTTCCTTCATGATCTCGCGGCGCTGCGCGGCCACTTCCGGCGGCAGCACCTCCTCCAGCGTGCGCCCGAGGAAGTTCTCCGGCGGGATCGGCTCGGCGGTGACGCGCCCGGAATGAAAATCCACATACCGCCCCTCGGCATCGACCTCGATCAGAAGGTCGGGCAAGGCCTCGAGCGTGGCTTGCAGGCGGTTGCGATCGGCGGCTGTCTGCATCTCGCGCTTGCGGCGCTCGGTGATCTCGGTCTGGACCGACAGAAAGGCCACGATGCGCCCGGCGTCATCGGTCAGTGGCTGGATGTCCAGATCGCACCAGAATTCCGTGCCATCCCTGGCGCGGCTGCGCAATTCGCAGCGCACCGGCTCTCCCGCATCCAGCCGGCGCTTGAGATCGCCCAGAACCGCGGGGTCGGCCACCTCCTCGTGCAGCAGCGCACCGGGGTTCTGGCCGCGCGCTTCCTCAAGCGTGTAGCCGGTGCGCCGGGTAAAGGCGCCGTTGACCCACTCGATGCGCCGCTCCGGATCGGTCACGATCACCAGGTTCGCGGTGCGTTCGGCCACCTGCGCCAGCCGCTCAAGCATCCAGTGCTCGTGCGCCGGGCCGGAAACCTCGCGCCCCAGTGCATAGCTCCCCGCCCCGTCCGGCCCCTGCCCCAGTTGCCATGCAATCCAGCGCGGGGCCGACTCGCCGCTGTCGGCGGGATGCCGGATCGTTACCTGCTGCCCGGCGTCGCCCGCGTCATCCAGCTTGCCCAGCGCGGCCGAGAGCGCGCGATGCGAGGGCTCGTCCTCCGGCAGCCTCAGCGCGCAGGGCAGCGCCTGACCGATGGCCGCCTCGGCCTCTTCCGCGCCCACCAACCCGGCAAAAGCCCCGTTGAGCCGAAGCACCCGCCCCTGCCCGTCAAGCAACGCCATGGGGTCGGGATGACCCGCGAACAGCGCTTCGAAAAGCGCCGCGTCCGGCGTTCTCTCCGGCGCGACCTCTCGCGTCTTTCTCAACTCTCCGGCCATGGCATCCGTAACTGGCGATCTGCGAAAACGCGGCCGTGAACGGTAAAGACGGGCAAGCCGCGCGAGCCTCCATCATACAGTGAAATATGGTCATTCCGAGGCCGTGGCAGGACCATAGCTAAACCGGGGTTCGCGCCCCGCCCGCAGGCGGCGAAGCATCGCGGCGCGGTGTTCGGCACCGACATCGACAGGTCAGCGCGCCGCGGCAACGGCCCGCGCGGCCATCACGCCCACCAGATGCGCGCGATATTCGGGCGTGCCGTGAAGGTCGCCGATCATGCCATCGGCCGGCACCGACACCCCCGCAAGCGCCTCGGGCGAGAAATCGCGCGCCAGCGCCGCTTCGGCTTCTTCCCAGCGGAACACCCCGTCTTCCGAGGCCCCCGTCACCGCCACGCGCACCGCGTCGGCAAACCGCGCCACGAACACCCCCGTCAGCGCAAAGCGCGAGGCCGGCTGCGCAAACTTCCGGTAGCTCGCCGCCTGCGGGATCGGAAAGCGCACTTCGGTGATGATCTCGCCTTCCTCCAGATCGGTGGTGAACATCCCCTGGAAGAACTCATCCGCGGCGATCTCGCGCGTGTTCGTCACCACCACCGCGCCCGAGCCCAGCACCGCCGCCGGGTAACAGGCCGAGGGGTCGTTATTGGCCAGGCTGCCGCCGAGGGTGCCGCGGTTGCGCACCGCCGGATCCCCGATCTGCCCGGCCAGCGCGGCCAGCGCCGGGTAATGCGCCGCCGCCTGCCGGGCGACCCCGGCATGGGTTTCGCCCGCGCCAATGCACAAATGCCCGGCCTCGTCCAGCCGGACCCCCCTGAGCTCGCCGATGGCGCCCAGGCTCACCAGCACCGAAGGCTGCGCCAGCCGCGCCTTGAGCGTCGGGATCAGCGTCTGCCCACCGCCAAGAGGCATCGCCTCGTCGTCACCCTTCAGCAGCTCGACCGCGGCAGCCACCGTTTCGGGGCGTTCCAGTTCGAAGGCATACATTCCTGTCTCTCCCGTCTGAAGATGATGCGCGTTGCCCCATCTTCTTGGCAAAAATATCCATGTTCCGGCGCCGGCCACGGGTCGCCTCACCCTGCCCCCGCAGGGCGCCGCCCGCTGCCGGGCGTCCTGCGGCCTGGACAGCGCGGGCCTCGCGCCTATTCGGCCGCGACCTGCATTTCCTGGCCACTCGCGGCCATGATCGCCTTGACGATGTTGTGGTAACCCGTGCAGCGGCACAGGTTGCCTTCCAGGTGATGGCGCACCTCGGCCTCGGTGGGTTTGGGAGTCTCCGCCAGCAGCGCCGCCGCCGACATCACCATGCCCGGGGTGCAGAACCCGCATTGCAGGCCGTGATGGTCCTGAAACGCCTTCTGGATCGGTGAGAGCGAGCCATCCTCATTGGCCATGCCCTCGATCGTGCGCACCTCGGCGCCCTCGGCCTCCAGCGCGAAGATCGAGCAGGATTTCACCGCCCGGCCATCCACATGCACCACGCAGGCGCCGCACTGGCTGGTATCGCAGCCCACATGCGTTCCGGTCAGGCCCAGCCCCTCACGCAGGAACTCGACCAGGAGGGTCCGCCCCTCCGCCTCGGCGGAAACGGATTTTCCGTTCACGGTCATCGTGACCTTTCTCATCATCTACTCCCTGGGTTCGATGCGCCGAGTTAATCACGCCGCACCGGCTTTGAGAACCGAAAAACATCCCCGCGCGGCGGGAGGGTGCCCCCGCCGCATCGCGATCATGTCAGACGCGGCCGCCGCCTACAGTGCGTCGTCGAGGAACCCGAGAAAGGCGCGCCACGAGCGGCGATCGGCCTCCAGGTCGTAATCACGCGCCCCCCAGACGGTGAAGGCATGGCGCGCCCCGCCATAGACCTCGGCGCGATGCGGCACGCCGGCGGCTTCCAGCCCGTCGAGCAGCGCGGCCAGGTCGGCCATGCCCGACACCGGGTCAGCCGTGCCGTGCAGCAGCAGGACCGGCGCGTCCAGCCCGTCATAGCCCTGCCCCTCGGGCGTGCCCAGCCCGCCGTGGAAGCTGACATATCCCGCAAGCCCCATATCGGCCCGCGCAGCCTCCAGTGCGGCTGCACCGCCAAAGCAATACCCGGCCAGCACCATGCGCCCCGGCATCGAGGGCAATGCCGCTGCCGCCGCGATCCCGGCCGAGAGCCGGGCCTGAAACAGCGCCCGGTCGCCGTAAAGCTGGCCGGTTGCGCGCTGGTAATCCTCGACCCCCGCCAGTTCGGCATCACGCCCGAAAAGATCGAGCACAACGCCGACATACCCCTCGGCGGCAAGCATCTCGGCGCGCCGGATCTCGTATTCGTCGATGCCGTCCCAGTCATGCACCAGAAGGACCGTGCCGCGCGCCGCCTCCAGCGCGCTGTTGCGCGACACGACCCCTTCAAAGACCGCATCGCCGACAGTGTATTCGAAGGTTTCGTTGACGATGCCGCCGAAGGCCGCGCCCGCCTGCGAAAACGCCAGCGCCGCCGCGGCAATGATTGTGGAGAAACGTCTCATCTGCCTGATCCTTCCATGACTATTGCTAAATAATGTTAGCGTGCGCGCATCACGCGGCCATGCGGCGTCATGCCGGATGCCCGCGGGGTCACCACGGTGGACACGCGCGCCGTTCTGACACAAACTCGCACCCCCCCGATGCCCCCCGGTGCGCCCGCACCCGGAAGGATACCACAAATGCCCGATTTGCCGGAACAGGTGCCGATGACTCGCAAGATACCCAGCCACGAGCAGACCTATGCGACGGTGCGCGAGATGATCCTGTTTGGCGAACTGGCGCCGGGCCAGGCCGTGACCATCCAGGGCCTGGTCGAACGGCTGGGCGCGGGCATGACCCCCGTGCGCGAGGCGATTCGCCGGTTGACGGCCGAAGGCGCGCTCACCCCGCAGGGAAATCGCCGGGTGTCGGTGCCGCGCCTCGATCTGGCCCGGCTGGACGAGGTGACCTTCGCGCGCCTCGCCATCGAGCCGCAGCTTGTCGAACGCGCCGCGCCCGCTGTCACGCCCGCGCTGATCGCCCGGCTCGAGCAGATCGACGCCGAGGTGGACGCCGCCATCACCCGGGGCGCGGTGCAGCATTACCTCGCGGCCAATCACCGGTTTCACTTCACCCTCTACGAGGCCGCCAGCGCCGATGTGCTGCTGTCGCTGGCGCGGATGCTGTGGCTGCGCGTCGGCCCCTCGCTGCGGGTGGTCTGCGATGGCGATGCGGTGCTCAGCCTGCCCGACGGGCACCGCGCCGCGCTGGCAGCGATGCGGCTGGGCGATACCGGCGCACTGGTGCAAGCGATCACCGATGATATCCGGCAGGGGTCCGAGCGGGTGGCGGCGGCGATTGCCCGCGGCCAGATTTGATCAAATCACCTTGACGCGGCCCGCCGCCCCAGTATTCTGGGCGGCAAAGGCATTGCAACGCCTGTTCTCCCGCCCCCTCCAGCCCCGCCGCTGTCCCGGCCGAAAGCAGCAGGCGGACCCGCCCGCAAGGTAAGGCCCTTGCCCGACGGCACAGACCAGCGGCAGCACAGACCACAAGGAACGCCCGCATGACACGCATCACCAACCACATGCCCACCGCCGCGCTTCAGGCGCTCGACGCCGCGCATCACATGCACCCCTTCACCGCCGCCGCCGAACTGGCCGCCAAGGGCGCGCGGGTCATCACCCGCGCCAGCGGCGTGCGCCTGACCGACTCGGAGGGCAACGAGATCCTCGACGGCATGGCGGGGCTGTGGTGCGTCAATATCGGCTATGGCCGCGAGGAACTGGCCGAGGCCGCTGCCCGCCAGATGCGCGAGCTGCCCTATTACAACACCTTCTTCCAGACCACCCATGTGCCGGCCATCGCGCTGGCCGCGCGCATCGCCGAACTGGCGCCGGGGGATCTGAACCATGTGTTCTTCGCCGGCTCCGGATCCGAGGCCAACGACACCAATATCCGCATGGTGCGGCAGTACTGGGCCGCGCTCGGCAAGCCCGAGAAACGCGTCATCATCAGCCGCAAGAATGCCTATCACGGCTCGACCATGGGCGGGGCCAGTCTTGGCGGCATGGCGGCGATGCATTCCCAGGGCGGGCTGCCGATTGCCGATATCGTGCATATCGACCAGCCCCACTGGTATGCCGAAGGCAGCGACATGACCCCCGAGGATTTCGGCCGCGCCCGCGCCCGCCAGCTTGAGGAAAAGATCGCCGAGCTGGGCGAGGACCGCATCGCCGCCTTCATCGCCGAACCGGTGCAGGGCGCCGGCGGCGTGATCATCCCGCCCGAAAGCTACTGGCCCGAGATCCAGCGCATCTGCGACGCCCATGACATCCTGCTGATCGCCGACGAGGTGATCACCGGCTTCGGTCGCACCGGCAACTGGTTCGGCAGCCAGACGCTGGGCATCCGCCCCGACATCATGACCATCGCCAAGGGGCTTTCCTCGGGTTACGCGCCCATCGGCGGCTCGATCGTCAGCGACGGCGTGGCCGAGGTGTTGGGGCGTGACGAATTCTACCACGGCTACACCTATTCGGGGCATCCGGTCTCCGCAGCCGTGGCGCTGGAGAACCTGCGCATCATGGACGAGGAACGCATCATTGAGCATGTGCGCGATGTCGCCGCGCCGCATCTGGCGGCAGCCTGGGCCAGCCTTGCCGATCACCCGCTGGTGGGCGAGGCCCGCAGCCTTGGCCTGATGGCAAGCCTGGCGCTGAGCCCCGACAAGGCCCGCCGCGCCCCCTTCGCGGCGCCCGCGGGCACCGTCGGGCATATCTGCCGCGAGCGCTGCTTTGCCAACAACCTGGTGATGCGCCATGTCGGCGACCGCATGGTGATCGCGCCGCCCCTGGTGATCACGCCCGCCGATATCGACCTGCTGATCGAGCGCGCGCGCAAGGCGCTCGATGAAACCTGGGCCGCCGCACGCGACAAGGGGCTGCTGGAAGCGGCGGCCTGATCCGCACGCGGATGCCGGCCCGCTTGCTGCCTGCGCACCGGCGCGCCGCGGATGCGACCTGCCGATCCGCGCGCGTCAAACATGGCCGATAAGACCTCTGCATAACACGTCTTGAGAAGAGGCCCGAGGGCAGCGCCTGCCTGGGTAGGCGCTCATGCCTAACGGCGCCACCGGCGCGGCACTCAAGAAACTATCTACGTACAAGATGTGAGGCGTCTGAAGCGCCTGCCGGGATGGAGGGGGACCGTCGCCCCGGTGGGGC